>NHBP01000049.1:0-31162 GCA_002168195.1 Planctomycetaceae bacterium TMED10 | reverse complement strand
TANNTNANCTCNGCAATCGTTNNCAACCGCCTGACGNTCCACNGCCANAAGACGATCTCCCTGCTGCANNCCNACGGCTGCGGCTGGNGAATCGGGATGCACANNCTGAATTTGCGGTACGATTCCAAACANATTCTGCTCATGNACAAGACTCACACCCAGAAAGCCGCTTTGCAAATCTTCTCCGCGNGCGAGTCGAGGAAGAATCGCACGGATTGNTTCGTAGGGAATCGCAAAACCGATACCCGAATCGTACCATGCCGCACCGGCCACTTTGCCATCGCGACTCGGAGAGAGTGGCACAAGCAATCCCCACACGCGTCCATGAATATCGACAAGTGGTCCCCCGTAATTACTCGGGGAAATTTTGGCATCCGTCTGAATCGCCTTGCCCCAAATGCGATTCGTGGCGCTGATCACTCCCACCGAAATATTCACTGCTGCAGGATCAAACGTTCGCCCGACTGCTAAAGCCCATGCTCCCGGTTGCGCAGAAGCAACACTGGCTACTTTAGGCACGCTGAGCGGTGGGTGATCGGTAGGCAAATCAACTTTCAGNAGGACCAGACCGCGACTNCTATCGGTNGCAANTCGNCGGGCAGATANCCGCTCTCCATCGGGNAGCGTGANCAGGATNGCATTGGGCTCNCGCGCGAAGTGAAATCGACTCGTAAGAATTAAACCGTCGGGCGAGACGATCAATCCGGTTCCCGGCCCATCGCCCAAAGACATTCCCTCAACCCGCTTTTTACCTCCCACACATTGAATCTGTACCAGGGAGTCAGCCACTGCTGTTGCCGCGGCCTGAATCGCTTGTTCTTCAAGTCGCGGTAGATCGTCGGCAAACGCAGCGGGCATCTGTTGCCCGGCCCAGAGAAGAGCCAGCAAAAGAAAGTGCATTTTATTCGGACGATTTTTTTTTAAAACGGGCCAAACACTCATGGCGAGGTCTCTCCCGGACCGGTGCGTTTTGAGGCAGGAATCACTGTTTCCAGTTCNAATTTNTNNAGACGCTCTCCGCGTCGCACCAGCACACGCAGCGTGCCGCCACTTTCGACACGTCCACACTCTCTTTGCAATGAAACAATCGATTGAACCAGCACATCACCCACAAACAATATCAGATCGTCGGGGGAAAAACCTGCAGTCGCAGCGGGAGATCCGGTGGTGACCACATCGACAAACGGCGGNGTGGCGTCGACAACATTGGGAACCAGACTCAGGCCAAGCTTTTCAAGATCTACCGGCTGACGCACCCGAAGCCGGTTATTTTTTTCCGCTGACTGAGGCCTTCCAGCAATCATTGCTTCGACCGACTCACGAATAGCCTCTACCGGCAGGGCAAAATTCAGCCATGTATTATCCTGCCTATTTTTTAATTCATTGCCCAAAAGACCGAGCAAATCTCCATCGATGTTTGTGAGTCCACCTCCGGCAGCGCCCGGATTGTTGGTCATCGCGTCAAGCACATAGACAGGTCCTTCGTATTCGGTCTGAAAAACCCCTCGTCGGGCGGTAAGATTGGTGACTGCAGAAATCACTCCTCGCTGGACACTCACAGGCTCCGATCCGGTGGCGACACCAAAGAGATTACTGAATGCGAGGACCCGCTCTCCCACCCGGCCACGCACCGCTTTCTGGAGCGTGAAATAGCTCAAATCTTCGCCGGGGATTTTGAGAATTGCAATTTCCAACCATGGGTCCACGCCCACGACTTCTGCTTCATAACTGCGACCATCGTGCAGCGTTGCCCGAATGCCCTCCGTATCCAGCACGTAACTCCACGCCGTAAGGATGTGTCCATCTGCGGAAATCAAGATTCCGGTCTGGTAGGCTTCAAGACCTCTGAGGCCACCGGCGCCATAGAGCTTCACAATCTTGGGTTGAACTTGATTCACCTTATCGGCAAAGGACCCGGTGGCGGCATGGATCGACGAGGCAGAGAAAATGAGGGTTGCAATCCAAAGCCCCCGAAACCCCATTGTCCTGATTGTGCTGACACTTGCATTCATGGCTGGCCTGCCTCAGTGATCTTCAGCTTGTCTATTTCAAACGTTCCATAGTCCTGATCCCCATGGCGGACCTTCCACTGATGCGGAAAAAACTTTCCGGCCAAACGTCGATAATCATCAAACCGTATTTCGCACGGATCGAGATCTTCGTCGGCAAACATCTCCATACCCACAAGTTGTCCGCCCTCTGGGTTGAAGAAAAATCTTACTTCCACACCTCCATAAAATCCCTGCAACAAATCCATTTCTGAGCCCGTTTCCTTCGTCGGCACTCGACCGATATATTCCAGGCCACCGAAACCTTCAATCCCTTGTCGCGATAATCGCTTCCAGAGGTGCAAGGCAACTAACAACCCACCAGTTCCTGGAGGATCAATATATTCAAAGAGTGATTCGCGAAAGTCGGCACGGCCCTGGTAGAGCGGTAGATTTGCCACACCCATTGCGTCACCCAATTCGATATCGAACGGATCTCGTTTTCCCTTGGCAATAAACGCTCCTCGGATTTGCCAATTCCCCGGTTCAGTCAAACCCTCCCGATAAGGGGCAAATGCCCGGGCGATCCGTTCTTGTTCCATTCGATTAAAGTAGTAGTTCGCATATCCTTCCTTGGCCTCAAAATGCGATTTGACGATCGCAGGCATTTTTACTGTTGGTTGCGGTCGTGGATCGGGCCGCTCGCGATCATTCTCCGGTGACCGCTTTTTGAGACGATCGGCCAATTCACCCGCTCCGTGAACCCCGGCAAGACGGACACGGATGGTGTTGGCCTCTCCATTCCGCCGATACGCGAGCGGAACCTGCCAAAGACGTGGAAGCGTGCCCAAAATGTTTTTAAAATTATTCACCGATCGCACGGGCCGTCCCGCGAATTGAATCACTTCGTCATCGATCCGCAATCCACGCCGATAGGCATCACTCGTCTCTAAAATATCACTGATCACCACGCGACCATCTTCATCACTACTCACCAACGCCCCGAGCGTTGCATGATCTGCGATCCGGCCACTACGAAGATAGCTCAGAAATTTCTTGATTTGATTAATCGAAATCGCGTACCCCACGCCCACGTTCACTCGGCCACGCTTTTCAAATGACCCGCGACCATTGATCCCGATTAATGCACCGGTTGCATCGAACAGGGGCCCGCCCGAATTCCCGGGATTGATGGCAGCATCGGTCTGTAAGCAATCNGCATACTCTAGGAGCGTCCCCGCTGGGTACTGATACCGGTGGACGCCGGAAATAAGACCATAGCTCACGGTGGGCCTGAAATCGGTCGCCAACAGAAAAGGGTTCCCGACAACCAGTGCCCAATCGCCGGCTCGCACTTGATCACTATCACCCAATTCGGCCGCTGGAAAGTCTTCGCGACCAAACAATTTAATCAAAGCCACATCCCCTGTGGGATCAATCCCCACGATCACGGCGTCGTAAAGCACACCGTCATTCATTCCACATTTCAATGCATTCCCTAACGGCTGAGAGACGTGGAAATTGGTCAACGCGTATCCATCTTGAGAAATCACAACGCCTGAACCGCCTCCTCCACCTGCCGGCCCGAAAACGGCAAGTGTGCTGGCCGATGCCTTACGCACCGCTTCAATCCTGGCAGCTTGAGCTTCAAGCACNGCGTCTGGAACTTCTGCTGTCGATTCAGTTAGCACGCTAATCAACAAGAAAAAAAAGCTTGCGCACGCCAAATGCGATATCGCCCGAGAAATAACGGTGCGCCTTTTNTTGAATGCTAAACCGATCCATCGCTGTTTCATTTTACAATCCGTGCATTACAAAGATTCAAACGATCCCCCGTATCTTGATTCTTACCATAATCGACAATGAGTTCGATTCTCTGGAGGCCCGTGACGTCGACGCTCACATCGCGAGGTCCAGTACTGCCTGAAATCTCTTCTCCATAGAGCAAACGNCCGTCACCTCGAACCTCGAANTACACATTACCGATCTCGATGGTTCCGACATCAATCCCGACACGCGTCTCAAACCGACGAGCCTCCGGAGGAAGTTCGTACACCAATCGCGATTTACTCTGAAGCGAAAGACCGTCTGCATAGGATTCGATCGAGGGTGGTCCGCCCGATTCATTTGCCTGGTCCTGCTGAGCGAGTGTCACAATTTCAAGTCGATCGCTGGCGACTTTTTCCGCAAGATCGCTAGAACGATCCTGCCGGGGTCCATAAAAACGTGCAAGCAACGGACTGAGTTTTCCAGCCGCCAGGTAGGGCGACCACTCAGCAATGAGCGGCTTCATTTTCGACAAATAAATAACTTTGTCTTGCGAAAAATCGATACTACGCAATTGCTGATAGCCAATATCCAGCATCAAACCACAAGGCAACTGCACGGCCAATCCTTCCGGCATGGATTTCCACGCAGCCAAAGGAATTTCCGTACCACTATGCATCGTCAATTGGCATTTGACCGGATCCATGCTGATGCTCGGTCGATCGGCAAACAACACTCCGGCGAGTTTGCTCCACTTAACCGGTATCAATTCACCATCAAGATCAAACTCCACGTGATCTTTGGTGACTTGCGAAACCACACCCTCAACATAGTCGATTTCTTCGCCTTTCCGGACTGCCAAGCGATCACCCCGACGTGGCTTATCGCGCAATCTNTTCCATGCAGCCTCGAGNCGATCATCCCCNGCAACAAGATTCACCGAGCGAATCAGCGATAGCGGGATCGGCTGTGCTTCGCCAGAATCCCAGACAACCTTTGCTTCGTCTCCTTGTACAAGAAAAGATCTGACGTTTAACTCTGAGCGGTCGATCAATTGCACCTGAAACCCGACCTCCGCAGGCGATTGCGCCGGAGTAGGGGCAGGGGAGGGCGAGAAGGCGATCTTGCCAAGTTCTGCAAATGGGANCTCTCGCCTGCCATGCTCGCCATCCACGACGACTGCATCATTTGTCCAGTCAACNATTTTTCCTGCAATCGAATCGCCATCCAGTGACTGGACGGTGACCTCAGGTGCTACGGCACCGACGANCATCGCTTCACAGGTGAGTGTCATTAAGAAAAAAAGCATNTTGCCTTTCTGGCTATTTTACTTTTGCTGCCGTGCCAGTTCCCGAAAGTAGGCTTCGATAACCTCCCGATAATGTGCCGGAAATTCGCGACTCAATTCCTGCATCGCTTGCTCCCGCTCCTTCGGNGGCAAATCTCCCCAACCAGCTGATTGACCGATCTTCTTTTTTGTCACTTGTCCGGCCCCTTTCCCACCCATCGGACGGCTTGCTTCGGCTGGACGCGATGGCGCACCTCCTTGGCCTGCCAACTGGGACTGGCTTGATTGTTTTTTTGACTCGTCTTCAATCAATTTATCAAGCATGCGTAGCACTTCGTCTTCGGTCTCAAGTACGTGATCTCCCGTGCGACCCAAATCTAACTGCTGACGTATCTGCTTCATACGACGTGAGATGTCATCAAGCGACCCCGCCTTCAACTGCCGAAGATCGTCGTGCATTAAATCGCCAAGCACNGCGTATCGTTCGGGAATCACGTCTCGATGCACGCGCAACCACTCAAGCAATGGTATTCCTCGTTTTTTATCCGCCCGCTGATGATGGATCGCAGCAAGTGCAAACGCGTAGGATACCGGATCGAGTAGCTCCGACGGGCGAATCCCTTCCAGCAACGTGAGTGCCTCGCTGTAGCGACCTTGTTGAACCCATCCTTGTGCAACCCATAACTTTAAGTGATCTTGCAAAAAGACTGAAATCTCTTCCTGTTGAAGCCACGACTCATCGTCCGCACCTTGCGTATCGCCACGTCGAACTNCCTCAGCCAATAAAACTGTTTCCGGATGCAGGACAACAAGAGACGCCATAATTTTACCTAGCCGCTCGCGAGATATCGCTTGCCCGTCATCCGAGGCCCAAATCGCCAGCACATTTTTGGTCTGTTCCTCTGTAGCCTGATTATTTTCAAGGTACTCCGTCCATCGCAAACGAATGTCGTCTACCGCAGGGGGAATAGAGAGCGAAGCCAAAACATTGTTCACCGGGTTCACCGGCTCTTGCTGCAAATCTTCCACGGCGAAGGCTGGTGCAAGCAACAGCAACATCGCTGCCAGGCAGTAGCCGGGANTCGTTTTACGCTGCGTATTTGTCATCCTGATTTACCAAGCTCAATCGTTCTGGAACCACTTCACCGATTATTCTCTAACACAATATCTCGTGCAATTTTTTCAATCCGCGCCTGCCGCATTGAAAGTTTTTTTAATTCCGGGAGCAGATTTTCTCGCGAGGAACGACCCGTAAGAACAACTTCCTGATAACGGGCAGTCCGTCGATTGACGCGCCATTGAAGCGAGCGGATCATCTTAAGTTCAGCCAACATATCCACCAACGGGGGATNGGAATTTCCTGCCTGACCTTGACCGGAAGCTTCTGCTTTTTTCCGCTGTTCCTGATCCTGCTGTGATTGCTCAATCGCTCCGATAATTTCTTCGAGCGACTCAAGAATATCTTCCATGATCTGCTGCGTTAGGGTTCCCGTATCTGCTCGATCGAGACGCACCATCACTAACTCCATATCCTCGCGCAACTGNANNGATGCCTCAGGAAGCGCCACTGCAGACCCCTCATTCNTGAACANCACCAGNGTGGCATCAACCAATCCTACNANTTTNGACTGTTTNTCACTCANNCGACTCGCTTCAATCTCAAAACTGCGATCACGCTCTTTTTCGGGGGTCTGATCGAGTGTGATGGTCTCTTCGTAAACACGTTTTTGCAGCCGGAGAATTTTCCGGAATCGTGCTTCGAGTAACGCCAAAACTCTTTCAATTTCTTCTTCACGAAGCTGCCGCAAAATCTTGGCCAACTCGGCCTTTGCTTTTTCCAACGCCGCAATCGCAGCATACTGTTTTTCTTTTGCATTCTCTTTCCGAGCCTGCTGCAGGTCCTCAATGGCTGCACGCATCTGCTCGCGTGCCTGCTCGATCGCCTGCTGGGGAGAAGGTTTTTCGGGCGGCGCACCGGCGTCCTTCGCATCACTGTTGCTCGGTTTTCCGGATTGCTTTTTTCCGGATTGATTTTTGTCCGCTTGCTTTGAATTTTCATCGCCCGAGGCTGGATCATCAGGCGGATTTTCACTTTCTGATTCCGGAGATGATTCGAGATTTTTTTTGCCGGCCGATGGATCCTTCGTTTGTTGACCAGCTTGCATTTTCTCGGCGAGGGATTTGGCTTGTTTTTCAAGCTTTGTCTGCCGAGGAACTAAGTCTTCTGTGCGGCCCACTCTTTCAGTTTCGGCTTGAACTGCCTTTTGCATTCGTATTAAGCGGCCGATTTCTTTGAGATAGCGGGTAATCTTCTGCTTTTCAGATTGACTTTGACTTTGTCGGTTTTCGGTCAGGAGCAGCGCGAGAAGCGCTTGCAATTCAGTTTCCAGTGCAGTCTGACTGGAGAGTATCTCATCGACATCGGATATGAGAATCGCATCCTGGCCCAACAACTCGACAACCTGCGTAAAACGCTCAACCGCATCACCCCGATTCATCTGCTCNACGGCTTTCTCTAAGACCTCTGCCCGTTCGGGGTCGGTCTCCCGCAAAAAGTCGGCTAGATCGGTAATATTTTTCTTAAAGCGCTCGTATTGATCCGCCACTTTTGTCTGTTCGACGATGAGCCGATCCGCCTGTTCCTCAGCAGTCGGGGAATCGGCAAATAGGGCATGGGGNACGATCAGCAGAATGACGATCCTAAGCAGCAAACGAAAATATGTCTGTTCTTTACACATGCTCCACGACTCCTGATCCCCTCGCATGGCCTCAGTTCCTCTGAGACGACGTTATGTCCCATTATAGCGATCTGACCGCTCAATCGAGCAGATCTTTTTTCAACTGGTCTTTCAACTGCTTTTCTAATCGCTGTCTTTCCTCGAGAGTCTGCTGTGACACCCGTTGCTGTGCATCAATAATTTTACGCAAATCTGTCAAAACTTCATTGAAACGCTGCAGCTTCAGCATGTTTTCTAGCACTCCCTGCATTTGCCGTAAAATCGAACGCAGGTTTTCACGGGCGACTGAGAGTGGCGTCGCAAACGACGCGACAACCGCAATCTTTTCGCGAACCTGCCGCAAAGATTCCTCCAGTACAGGAAATGCATTGGTTGAAATACCATTCAGTGGGTCAATAATTCGCCCTCCGATACGCTGCTCAAGTTCCGCGAGAAATGCAACACGGTTATTTCGGAGTTCAATCAAAATCCGTTCAAATTCGATCGCTATATTTGCAGTTTCATGGCGCATTCGATCTGCTGACTCCAGCGCGGATTCAATCCGCACCATACGAATTGAATTCCTTCGACCACCCGAACCCTCCACCTTGGGTTCATCAACTTCCTCACTTTCCGAAGATTTCGACTGCATTCGCTCCAGCGAGTCTTCCATTCGCTGGGCCTCCGACAAAATCGTCTCCATCCGACGACGAAGAATTTTCTCCCGCCTTTCAAGTTCCGCTCGCAACTGACTTTCGGTCACAATTTTTAAGGTATATTTCGATCCTTCCCCATATGTCGGCGCTTCGCGGAGATCACAAAAATCGCGGGCTTGCAATTGCACACTCAAATTTTGCCCCGGTTTCAGCTGCAGCGATTCGATATCAAATGCATAGGGACCGGAGTCTCCAAGCTCACCCTGTGCTGAAAGTGCGACGGGCAAGAACGTCTCAGGACCGCCGTCCACTGCATACGCGACCCGGGTCTCAGCAACTCCATAATCGTCACTCACGATGCCTCGCATAGGAATCATTGCCAGTGGTGTAATCGATTTACCGACACCCTCAAGGCCTACTTTGACTTCTGGAAGTTGGTCTTCGAGCGTACGGAGAACGAGTCGAACGGGTTCTACATTTTCAATCCGATCCATATCGAACAATCGGAAATCAAGCTGGGTATCAGCCGCGACAGCGGGAATTTCTACTTCGATCTTTTCCGCATCTCCCNCATCGATGCGGATTTNTTTATCGACGACNTCAGCATCGCGGCCCGTCTGCTGAAAGGACGCGCTTGAAAGCGGCTTGTTGGATCGACCGACGATTCGAACCTGAGTGCCTTGAGGAATCGGTTCATTCAGCCGAACCGAACCGGTTGCTGTTGGCATCTGCAGGTAAGCGGGATAGGTGTAATGCAGTTGGATGTCGACCAGAGCCGGACTTTCGACCGCATCAATTCTCAAATCATCAATTCGATCTGCTTTACTGAAGAGTCGGTTGCTATGCGCGACGACCGCAAGCGGAGTCGAGGCACGAATATTCTTAAATACATACTCATATTCTTGATCGGTATCGCGACCGGGAATCGCGCCCTTTAATCGCGTCATACCGATTCTTCGATCTCGACCTTCATCGGTAGCGAAATGGATCTCCACCCGCTGAGGCAGTTCGTATTCGAGGTCGGCACGCACGCGAACGTTCACTTCGCCACCACGAGCCACTTTTTTAAGCCGTATTCCGTCATCANCGGCGACGAATCCTTCGATCCGAATCCGTGTAGCCCGAGGCCACCGCACGTCCTGAAAAGCGAGGTTGCGTGCTGCCCAGATTTGCACCTCTGTGGTTTGCGCCAGATAAAAAAGTAGGANCGTCAGTACGAGGAAAAAAGCCCCGAGAAATGATCGTGCGAGNGGNCNGGAATCCAAGACTTTTTGCGGATTTGTAAGCGGGAACAGCGGTTCCAGTTCATCACCAACTTGGGCGAGAAGGCGAGGATCAAACGTATCGTCCCTTTCCGTTCCACCCGCAACCTTTTCCTTTCCACCCGCCAATTGGACCATCGTCAGTAGCCGTTCTCCCAGCATGGGATAGCTGCGTTCGAGGAGCAGGGCCATACTGCTATCAGGGAGCGGCACGCGTAGACGACTCAGCGAAAGTCGCCAGACAATCCACATGGCCAGCGGGATAAAACCAACCAACATGGCAATCCGCATGTTGACCGTTGGCTCCCACAGCCAGTCCACTGCAAANGATGCCCAAAATCCAATCGCGGCGATGATGCATAAAATAGCCAACCCTTTAAGCATGATGTAGCCGCGAATCCTTCGACGCAGTTGCACAATCTGCGCTGCCCAGGANGGCGGGTGATCATATTTTTCGACGATAGTCGCCATCACTGTATTCCAAAAAATTTACTACACCACATTATGCGAGACGAAAAAGGCGTCGCAGAAACCACTCGAAACAAAGCGCTCCGCAAATACNNAGCAGCATCCAGCGACTGAANTGCGCTTTCCANACNCGNTCNATATCGCCCTGAACNGGNGTNATGCGCGTCTGNTCGANCAGTGCCCCCGNAAGNGGCGGCTCACCNGTCTCGCCGCGNGCNGCCTCAATGGACGCAAAATAGCGTCCACCGGTCGTCGCNGCCAATTGCTGNAATGCCGATCGATCCTGCTCGGGCCGGACGCGTTCCCGATCCGAAGCAAGCACTTTCACCGTGCGACTAAGTGGCTCGTAATCGCTTTGGGGAACGGCCAACTCCAACCGATAGACATCGGGGCCACCCGCCGTCCATTCGCCGCGGAATGTACCTGCGCGGGCACGATCTGGAAAAAGTTTGAGCGGTTGCCCTTCGGTCGGAGACGACGCGGAAAAGACATAGAGCGTCACCTCATCCGCTTGATACGGTTGGCGGGATGCATTCTTTAAATGGGCAACAACCGGTATTGTATCACCCACTCGCGATGTTTCTTTCTCTACAAGTAAGACGTCACCCCGCGGTGACCCACGATGCAGACGACCCGAGGACACGTGCCGAATGAGATGGGTGTACCATTTCTCAAAGTGCGCCGCATCCAAGCGACGTATTCGCCACATCTCCCCACTTGCCTGATAGAAGACGCGTCCTTTTCCATAGAACTGTCCTGCAATATAGATGGGTTCCTGTCCCAGCGATTCAGCCAATTCGTCGTCGTAGCGGGCGTAGACGGTTGCACCATACTTTTTTGCTTTGACCGGTCGCGGTCCGTAGACACCCCCGAATGCTTCCCAAACCTGCTGGCTTGCCAGAGGACTATCATCCAATTGAAGAAAAGCCGCGTCTTGTCCATCGCGGGTAAACTCGACCGAACGTACGCGACCTGCATCTTGCACATCGTCGTTGAACATTTCAAATTCGTCTTCAAAAACCACAGGGAAAAGATCGCGGAGCGACTGGTATTCCGGCGCATGACTCCAGTTTTGAATCAGACTGCCCGCGTTGACAACTCCGGGAACTAGGATCAACCCACCCGCCTCATCGGCAACCCATTGTTCAAGCGATTCGGCAACTTCCGGGCCCAAGCGATCCCATTCCGGGTCCATGGCGACCACCACATCGTAGTCCGCCAGTGTTTCACGATCCGGAAAGTTCTGGAGATACGCCGGGTCATCCAATCCGTCTTTTAAGCGACTTTGTAGCAGCACATCCAGTTGAATTTGTTTCGTATCGCGTTTCAGGAGATTGCGCAAGAACTGATATTCGCGGGAAGGCCCGCCGGCAACCAGAAGAACGCGTGTGGGTTTGCCTTCGACTTCAATTTGAAACCTCCGGCGTCGACCGTTTGTATTTTCGTTCTCGCCGCCACGCTCACCTTCCAGCGCCTCACCACGCAGTGAAAGTTCCCACTCATACGTATACCGCCCTGGTGCTTCGAGAGGCTCTATTTCCATGGTCACGGGAAGAATTTGGCCTTCATCACGGCCGAGCAAAACTTCCACTTGATCTTCAAACAGCGATGCATCGGTTTCCGCTGCGTCACTCTCCGAAGCCAATTGTCGCAACCGCAACGTCGCCCGGCGTCCATCCAAACCGCGACTGCGGATATAAGCGGTCACCTCCAACGGATCGTACGGGTAAGCCCTTTCCGGTGCCGCATAATCGACGAGCAGCAGTTCGGCAGGTGGTTGCACCTGGCCAAACCCGACCGAATACACCGGGACGTTCGCTTCTTGAAGTGCCTCTGCTGCAATCGCTAAATCACTTCCAGCCGTCTGCACACCATCGCTAAGGACAATCACTCCAGCCAGGGGAGCCCCACGACCGCGGGTGCGCAGTTTTCCGAGTGCATCTCCCAATCGGGTGTCGCCACCGGTGGCGCGTAAAGTTCCCGGCCAGTCTGTCGAAATCGCCGCATTTTCTTCAGCATTTTCGCCTCCCGAAATCTGGTCGGCTGAAGCGACCTTCTCGGACGTTTCTGCCGATGCCGGATCCAACCAGGGTAGCGAGGCAACCGCCAGTGGCGTCTCCTCCTCATCGAAGCGATAGACAAAAACATCGTGGACTTTCCGGAGCGACTCAAGAAATCCCCCCTCTGCCAACGCCCGAGTAATGCGGGCAAGTCGACCTTCCTGGGGGGGAGTCAATCCTGCCGATTGCCCCGACGCTCCGGCGACCACGGAAACATCTTCGCGGCCCATACTCTGACTGGTGTCCACCAGCACAAATACTTGGGAGCGGTCGGTCACTTCCCGCGTCGTGCGCCATTGCGGTTGGAGATAAACCATAAATAATCCGAAGAGGGCAAAGGTGCGTAGTGCGATCAACAACGCCGCCCGTTGTCCGCCTAGCTCTTCACAATCGCGACGAACCATTACCACGGTATTCCAGATCAATAAAAACAATACGACCAGTGGGAGAATCCAATCCCACGGTCCAGAGAGGACACGACCAAACTCGAAATAAGTTTGCAGGCGACCGGTTGTTGCTAACAAGAGACTGAAGATCATCGTGACCCCAACGCGTGTGCTTTTTTCGACCTGTGATAGCTGGCCTGATAGGCAATCCATTGCTCGATAACCAAAACCGCAGCCAGGAGAACAAAAAACCACCATTGCTCCGCGATGGGAAAGCCTGCCTCGCTTGTATCAGCTACGAGAAGCGTTTCTGCTGCTCGATATTGATACGGTATATCCCCGAGCAAGCCTCGCATTTGCCCTTCGCCGACGACGCGAAGATTACTTTCACCACGCGGCGAATTGAACGCCGTACACGCAAGTTCAACCTCGCCATTGAGTCGACTTCGTCGCACTTCGTAAACACCCGGGATCTCGGTTTTTCCAAATTCCGCCTGTCTTTTTGTGGGATCCGGTCCATTGGCAGTACTGGCAACTTGAACCAACCGCGAACGGCCCTGCTGTCTGCCTGTGGGAGCGGTGAAACTGACCAAGGGCCGGAACGTACCAGCGGGCACATCGGCCTCGAGCGTCTCGCCCGCTTCCGGCTGATCTTGCTCTGTTTTTGTTGCACCCAGATAGACAAGTGTATCGAGTGCCCAAAGCACAAAACTCGGATCGGCTAATCCCCAGTTGTGCCACTGGGGTGCCGCGGTTGAAAGCATCGCAAGAACTTTCCCCCGGCCGATCTTTTTTTCAACGATCCATGGAGCACCGTTACGAAGCCGCGCAAGCACACTCACATCCGGATCTGCAGACGCATCCCATGTCGGGGTTGTCGCATAGTAACGAGAAACATCGATTGCTTGCAGCCAGTTATTGGCTGTCCCTCCGAAAATGCGTGCAAAGATTGGATGTTCTGCATCGACCGTCAGCGCCGGAACTTCTTCCAAACGATCGGCNAGAAGTGTTGCCGGTGACTGAAGAGGTAGCGGGAAAAGACCTTTCCCTTCTTTGTAGAGATCTTGATTAATAAATTCGCGATCGGATTGAGGTCCCGCAAAAAAGACCACTCCACCACCAGCACGAGCGTATTGCTCAAGTCGTTCAACTTCTATTTCGTCGAGTCTCGCAACGTTCATCAAAAAAATGGCGTGGTAGCGATCGAGGTTCGCCTCGCGCAGAAAGATGGACCGTTCAACTTGCACCTCAGCCCCCGTACTCACTTTTGGAGAAGGCGAGAGCGCTAAACGCAAAAACAAGGATTCGTCATCGCCACCATCATCGATAATCAGAACAGGAACAGCGGCAGCCACATCGACCACCGCCCATCGCTGATTGTCGAGCGCAAGCGCATCACCTGGNATACTCGCACTCACGACATGACTGCCTGGTTTTTGAAAAACAACGTCGAAGAAACCTTCNACAGACTCTCCCGNCGCAATCTTTTCAAGCCGAATTGCTCCCAGCGAGACCAAAGCGTCTTGATCCTCAGCAGCGACCGCCCGCTGCGTCAACTGCACCGGAATATTCTTTACCGGCACCTGCCCGTAGTTTGTAACTTGCACACGCATCCGCAGCGCAACGCCGGTGACCTGAGGGCCTGGCAAAGGTGCCAGTTCCGTAACGGTCAGATTCTCATGCGGCCCGTCCACGCACTGGATTAATTCAAGTTGGACTTCATTTCCAGCCAATCGCTCCAGTTGCTGACTNAACGCGCCACCTTTCTGCCATTGCGCGGTGCGGAAATCGGAAATGACGTACAGAATCATCTTCTCACCTTTGATCGGCTCCATAATCTTCTCAACCGCCTCGATGGCCTCGAGAGGCTCCACACCAGCGGACGTGGGCTCAAGTTCGTCGACAACCTGTGTCCACTGCTGTGGCGTCTTGCGATTCGCTGCTTCCCGCATAATTTCTGGAGAGCGTCCATCGATCGCCGACGAAAATGTAAAGAGCGTGATCGCTTGCTCGTTTTTTGTGCCGCTGGCAAGTTCCACAACAGACTGTATGACGCGCTGACCGCGCGCGAATGCAGACGTGTTGGACTTTTGATCGGTCATCGATCCACTGTCATCGAGTAAAATCACGTGATGCACCTTCGAGCCACCCAACAACCGGCTCCAAGCATTCTGTAAGATGGGTCCCGCAAGCAAAAACGCGATGGCTGCGACGGCAAACAAACGAAGCAGTAGCAACAAGAGTTGCTTCAGTCGCACCGAAGTCTGATTCTTCTTCTTGCTCTCAAGCAGAAAGTCCATCGCCGCCCAGCGAACCTTACGGTGACGTAAAAGGTGAATCAGGTGAATTGCCAGCACCAGCGCCAGAAATGGCAGCAGGAAAACTGAAATCAGAGCAGGAAAGGTGAAGGACATATTTATTTCANTATCGCNTTTTGAACAAAACTCTACGAGCGTCGCTGCATTCCCATCCGACGGTGCAAATAGGCAGCCAGGACCGCACTTAATGGCTGNCTGGTTCGGATTAAATCATAGTCGCAAGCATTACTGGTGCATCCACGTCGTACGCGCTTTAAAAAATCAGCCATCGCGTCCAGATAGCCATCGCGGAGTGCCCGCGGGTTGCACGAAAGTGCCGAAGCACTCTCCAGCCCCTCAAACCGTGTTGGCCCGTTAAACGGAAAATCGATTTCATCATCATCAAGTACATGCAACACCATAATGTCATGACCACGTTTGCGTAAAAGCTTCAGCCCGCGAAAAAGGCCATCGGTGTCAGCAAGCAGGTCGGAAATCAGAATGGTCATGCCACGGCGAGGAATTTCTTCGGCGACTTTACGAAGGATTGGATAAAATTCTGTCTTCTCACTCGGCGCACCCGTAACGAGGGCCTGCGTAATGGCCTCAAGATGATTTCTTTTACTACGCTGTGGTACTTGAAAACGGATACTCTGATCAAACGCAACACACCCCACCATATCCTGCTGACGCAATAAAAGATAAGCCAGGCTGGCTGCGGCGGTACACCCATAATCGTATTTAGAAAGTGGCCCGGATCCATATTGCATACTCGCCGACACATCGACGAGCATCGTGACCGGCATATTGGTATCGTCTTCAAACTGTTTAACGTAGAAACGATCCTGTTTTGCCCAAACTTTCCAATCGACGTGTCGCAGGTCATCGCCCGGCACATACTGGCGATGCTGTAAAAATTCGACCGATTGCCCGAAACGCGGACTGCGATGAATTCCGGAAAGGAATCCCTCCACAACACGATGGGCACGCAATTCGAGGCGACTGATTCGGGCAATCGACTCAGGATGCAAATATTTCCTGGAATCGGGCATGACTAGTCAGTTCATCCTCTTTGGCGGGCGTTTCCTGAATTAAGCGATCAACAATGTCGTCTTCATTGACGCCTTCACTCTGTGCGGTAAAGTTCACCACGAGACGATGCCTCAAGACGGGCTTGGCCAACGCCTGAATATCATCGGTCGAAACGTGAGCGCGACCATGCATCAGCGCCCTTGCTTTTCCACCGAGAATCAAAAACTGGACGGCCCGCGGACCTGCTCCCCAACTGACTTGATCGGCCACAAATTCGGGGACGCCCACTTCACCAATGCGTGTCTGACGCACCAGCGAAAGTGCATAGCGGACCACATGGTCTGAAACGGGCACACGGCGAACCTGCTGCTGCAACTCCAGGATTTGTTCGGCCGAAAGAACCGGTTCGATCTTAACTTCAAATTCGCCGGTCGTTCTCCGTGCGATTTCAAACTCTTCATCGAAATTCGGATAATCTACAAATACCTTAAACATGAACCGATCCTGCTGCGCTTCGGGTAACGGATAGGTTCCTTCTTGTTCAATCGGATTCTGGGTAGCAAGTACGAAAAACGGGTCCGACAGTGGGTGCTGAATCCGGCCGATGGAGACCTGTCGCTCTTGCATGGCCTCGAGCAACGCCGCTTGTGTTTTCGGTGGCGTCCGATTAATTTCATCGGCCAACACCACATGNCTGAAGAGAGGCCCCTGCAAAAAGCGGACCTCGCGGGCGCCAGAGACTTTGTTTTCTTCAATGATTTCCGTACCCGTGATATCGGCAGGCATGAGATCCGGCGTAAACTGAATGCGATTGAAGGACAAATCAAGTGCGTCAGCAAGCGTGCTGATCATCAGGGTTTTTGCCAGACCAGGAACACCTTCCAAAAGACAGTGACCACGACTGAAAAGCGTAATCAATAATTCTTCAACAACTCCATCCTGACCCACAATCCTTTCTGCCAGCCGCTCCTGGATCATTTCGCGAGCACTTGCAAGCTTCCGGATCGTTTCCTCGTGCGCACTATTCATAAATACCAAAACCTCATTCCTGTTGCCTTCGTGTCACCTTTTTAGCAGTGAAGTGCCCCGGACCGGGGACCCTGCGTACCACTTAACGCTGGTAAATCGGTAGCGTGCCGTTTCCCAACTGTAAAATCGTCAAATTAATCGCCGTCGTGTAGACCGGGCCAATAAACCCTTGCGGCCAATACGCCATCGATTCATCGCCCGGGACTGCCTCTATTTGATTGATCAGTTTCTGGNAGACCTCGTCGCGATACGCATCCCANNTNGCTCCTCCTTCGCGATACATCACCTGGGCNTAGTAGTAGTGNGCGTAGTGCCAATGCCCNAAACTTTTGTTGTCAATNTTTTGNAANTTGCGNTTGCAATACTCTAACAGGCGAGGCACGTAATCGCCATCGTACTCACCTGCATTGAACAAGCAGGCGACTGCAGCCGCAGTAATAGCGGGTCGGCCACCACCACCTTTACTGCTGTACTGCACCCCACCATCCCGCGTAGTNCACTTGTGAATGTAGGCAATTGCTTTATCGATAATTTCTCTTGGCACATCGACCCCCGCATTACGACACCCGCGTAACCCCTGAACCTGAGTCACGGTTGTCGAACCCTCATCAAACCCATTCCCATCTTTCGCACTCAAATAGCCCCAACCCCCATCTTCTGTCTGCGCTCGGCCTGTAAACATAACCGCCCGCGTAAGCACGTCGACCAACTGTTCGCGTCGAGCCAAATCTTCTTCTTCACCCAGCAACTGCGAGAGAAATAGCATTGAAAAACCATGACCATAGGTGTAGCGGTCATCCCGACTCGGGTCACCGATTAATCCATTCGGGTTGCTCTGACCGACCAGATAGTCGACTGCCATCCGAATGTTGCGGGCATACGGGCCCTGCGTTGTCGTTGATCCCTCTGCTAAAAGCGCCATGCCTGCGAGCGCTGTCATTGCGGTCGGATAGCGGCCTTCCCGGGCTTCCCAGTGACCGACCCGTGACTGCGCCGAAGCGAGCCAGCGCAACCCCCGGTCGACAGCATCTGCCGCACTGTCGGCATCGGCGCTCGCAACACCTGGCATAAGCAACAGGCCTATTACTATGCCGTACCACCGCACTCGCCGTAAAATTAATGCCATGTAAGTCATTTTTCTGGGACATCTTCCTTNTGGGCTTTGCGAGGCAGAACTTCTCTTTCTTTCTGCTTCGCCTGCTGCCTTTCGCGTTTTACTTTTTCCTCCGCCATCTGACGAGCCGTTTCAGCCGCCAGTTTTTTAGCACGCTCGATTTCTCTGAGTACTGACTGGGCCGCGGACTCCAGCCAGGAGGATGACTCATGTACAAGTTGCGCAGGTTCCGTTGCAGTATCCGGTCCAAGCGGTGTCTCGCTGAACTGAATCGCAAAGTTGGAATCAGAATTTTTAAAGAAGACATCCACGACCTCTGAATTTTTGTCNCCGCGTACCGTGTANTAGTATTCGCGATGCGATAATTTCATTTTNGGGACAATCTCGCGACCACTTCGCTTATCAATGAGTGCCATCTCCACGTAACTGATCGAGCGATTCCCTGGGGGTCGATGCGTCACGCGGCGGGCGAGAACCAACAGCGGCAAATCCTGAGGTTGACTGAGCGACAATCCCCATTGCTCGACATCAAGCGGTCGGGACCAGCGAGGATTTCCTGTACTACGATCAATCGCCAGAATTTGTCCAGTGAAAAAGATATTCCCCGCACCCTGGGGCATCGGCTGTATCTTTGTCGTCTTACCCTTATTGTATGGCGCTCCACGATTGGTAATAAGAAAATAGCTATCTTCGCTCGATAAAACATAAATGCCCCGCACACCCAAATCGGGTTTGAAATGGTGTTCAATCAACTTCTGACCGTTGCCGCGATCGAGTACTACAAAACTTCCCGAAGCTTTTTCAAACACCGCAACTGCATCCTGATCGACCAGCGATGCTTTTGCACTCTCGGAGACCGGATGCACCCAAAGATCGCTCTCCGTCCAAGGATCGTAAAGCGTCAATTCCCAAGCACCATTTCCAAGCTCTGACGTAGTTGCCTTACGCCAACAAAGCATTTGCGCGCCTGCCGTCGTCCATCGTTCTTCTGAGGTCGGCACAACCCGCGTTCCTTCGCGACGACCGTCGATCGGCGAATAAACCTCCACCTTATCGGACTGCGGTGGTAAAACAAAAATATGCCCTGAATCGCCAAAGATTTCCGACAGCGGGTGCATCCCTTTATGCACCCAGTTTTCCTTACCTGTAAACGGATCAACCGAAACAAGTTCCCGGTTTCTTATGAAGGTAACGCCACCTCGGGTAATTGGCCCAATACGTGAAATCTGGTTGGTAATTTGCGACTGATTGGGAGCCCCATCAAACCATCGTGGCTTCGATCTTCCGCGCCGCAACGCATGCGACCACTGATTGCGTAAGCCTGGATCGGTGGGTAGCACGTCGGTACGCCAGAGAATCGGCGATTCTGCATCAGCAATTCCTGGCCGCCCCATGGCGTTCGCCGCAAGGCGTGCTTGCAGCATATCGATCGCCAGCACTTCGCCGCCAACAGACAGGATCAGCAAATGCCCTTGAATACGGGCACAATTCAGCGATGGATAAAAGGGCGAAGAACGACGTTGACTGGAGCCAGGCGGCGTCAGGGATACGCTCCATTGTTCACGGCCATCTTGATCGACCTCGTAAATCCGCATTTGTGGTCGTTGCTGAACCCATAGCTGAGGGGTTCGATCCGACGAAGCGACTGCGGGGAAAAATCGAACCGGGAGCGGCAACTGATAGCCAGACTGAAGACCGCGCTTCTTCTGCTTTTTTTGGACCACTGCTTTTCCGGTGGGCCAACTTACAGGCGCCTTCGCAGGACGACTCTTGACCGACAAGTTTTCAATACACTCCCGAGCCGTCTTCTCGTTCCAACAAACCCCATCTGGCCAACGCCTGATTAAATCTTGCGAGCATGCCAACGCCTCGGCATACATGCCCAACTGGTCGTAGCGATAGGCTGCTTCAGCCGTTGCCCAGCGGGCCAAATCGTCATTCGCACTCAATCGCATCTTGTCTAATTCTTGCATGGCCCACAGCGAAGCAACCTCGGCTGGTAAACCAGCAATCCGATCGCGTTTTAATCGCTGGGCAGCGGGGCTATCCGAAAAGAAAAAACAGAAATCCGCAAAACTTTCTCGCGGCGCACCATCGACCAACGCCTGTAGCGCCGACTCTTCGTCAGCAATCCAAGATTGCCATTTCTCCTGACCGGTCGGNGAAAGCTGGCGCTGNAAGGCATCGAGTTTACTGCGAACCAAATAACTCAAGCGGGCACTCCATCCCATTTCGAGTGGCAACAGCAGATCATCTTCACGAACGATTTTCACAAGGTTTAAATAGGCATCCAACGCAAGATCCCACTTTTGCGCCTGCTCCTGACCTGCGGCAAGAACCCGCAGAAATTCAACCCGATCGATCGGTGAATCAATCAGGGACTCGATTTCGGGAATCGTGCTGGCCTGCGATACAAAATCATTTTTGAGCCCCTCAAGCAATCCCTCTCGCAATAGACCCCGTGCATAAAGCGCGGTGGCTAAAGCTTCACCATATCGACTGGTGTCGCCTGTATTTAAAAAGTTTTCCGCCTGCTGTGAAAAGGCGGCGGTGGAACGGCGAAACAACTGCACCGCGTCGACCGCATCTCCGCGGTCGAAAAGAATTTCTCCCTGCCTNAACAAGGCTTCGGGGTCGGCGGCATTTTCCTTGAGGGCTTGGGCGATTTGAGCTTCAATAGAACGATGCTGATAAAAACATTGAAGTCGATCACTGTTTTGTGAAAGAACACAATCTCGGTGGCAGATCAGGTTACCGGGAATTTGATCTCCACGNACTCCCGTCACATCNTCGATTTCCAATGTATCGAGGTTCACCGTAAGCACACTACCGCCATCAGGAAGCCTTACCGGCAAATAGTAACGACCGTCGGCGTCATAACCCCGACCGCTCGGCACAGCCCCATTGGCGAGAAGTGGATATTTCCCTCCCAAGTCTTTCGCAAAAGACACGGTATCAACGACCTCTCCTGAATCCATCGAGAGAGCAGTGACCGATTCGGGACCTACGAGGAACGCCTTCTCACCGTAGACGCACGCCAAATACACATCTTTTCCGCGGGCTCGCCGCCACAAAGGTTGCCCCTCTTGAAGCGTCACACAATACAATTGATCGGATTCGGTTGGCGTAATCAACACTTTGTCATCGGCAATCACGGCGCATGCATCTGCCCAGACATCTTCCACCCGCGGTGCGCCAGACAAACTTTGCCGCTCCCACACNGGNTTTCCTCGCGNGACTTTGGATGNCACCCATTTGCCATACGCATAACCCCAACGCAAATTTTGCGAGGTCAGGTCCACCCCNACNAAAGCGCCAACTCCCGTGGGACAAACAAGGACGCCATTGGCATAGGAGGGGCTGATTCCACCAATCCTTCGACGGCGTCCATGCCCGGACGACTGGCCGATCACGGCCAGTTGCTGTCGCCANATTTTTTCGCCCGTCNTTGCATCAAGCACAAGNAGACAAACTTCTTCTTCGATTTCTGCGATCTGATAGAGCCTACCGTCAAGCGGCAGTGGGGGTCCAAGAAAAAACGCCTTCTGCATTTCCGGGTCCGGATCGTGCGGTCCTCCCAGGCTCCAGAGAAGCTTTCCCTGTGCCGCAGAAATCGATCGGGCACGCAGCACATTGTACTGGTATCCCATCGCAATTCTTTTTCTTCCTTGCGGATCAATGTAACGCAATTCGTTTGAATTATTAAATTCTTCAAGTAGAAACAAACGATCCCCATCGCTACTCATCGAGCCCAGCGTTTTATCCAACCAGATTTGCTCATTGAGCAGTATGGCAGCCATCGACTTCGGCGCCACATGCGCCGGCCTGCCAGGGATGATAACCTGCAGGCCCTGCCCGGGAACTCGTANCCGACGGCCCTCAATCCCNGAGAAGCCGATTTCGGTTGCACGTGTCTCGATCTGCCAGATGATCTTTCCTGTCTTGAAATCAACAGCGACCACCCGCTCTGGGGTCCGCATCAGGACCAGATCGCCCACTGCCAATGGCTGCATCGCGGGAATTGCGGCGACCGCCTGATCGAGATGCGACGTTGCAAGGTCGGCAATCATTTCCTCATTCTGAGCATCCATCGCCACGCGTTGCTGCCAGAGCGGTCGGAGCATCAACGGTCGACTCGGGCTGCTTGATTGCGTTCGCGTTGCATTGCCACGGAACATGACCCAGTCAGCGTCCAGAGGTGTCGGAAGTACATTCACCGCCCAACGGTCCAACCATGCGGACCATGTCTCTTTGTCTCGGGGCAACGCGACCACCGCATCACCGATCTTCCATGTCACTGCTTTGCGGGCAACCAAAAGCGCTGACAGAACTCCCTCGGCAGCCAACGTATCGCCAGCTCGATAAAGTGCTGTGGCGTAAAGCAAGGAAAGTTCAGGTTCGTATTGGTCGGCCACCGGCGCATTTGCCACCTTCTCAAAACAGAGTGCGGCCCGGTGGGGGTTACCCCGCATCAGATGGTCATACGCAAGCAAAAGCATCGCACGATAACCGGCACGCGTGTGAAAATAGCGTCTTTGCACGTCAGCCACTGCATCGATATCGCCCTGTGCGACCGCCCGGTCGAGCATTTGCTCTGCACGGCCGCCATACTGTAATTCATACGAATCTCTTGCGGCCTGTGGCAAACTGCCAAGCATCCGCCGCGCGGCTCGTTTCAAACTTTGTGCCCCATCACCCTCCACACGCTTATTTCCATCATTGGAAATAAAGCTATCTTCAGTCNGNCCGTCGTTCGGNGCTTCACCAAGAATTTTTTGCAACAGTCGNACCGCCTGACTNTANCGCCCCTGNTCGCTAAGGANTTTTGCGGTCGAGAGAATCCGCAACGTTTGCCTGTCGGGTGGAAGAAAAACAGGGCGGCGATAAGAGGGATCGACTTCCTCGCCATGTTCCCTCGGGGGCCGTGGTTGTGCGACGCAGACAGTCGCAATGACATCCGCGAAGACAAGCACGATGACAACCGCGATCACAGGCACGAAGAAGAGCGAACTGAGTCGCATCGCGATGGAGCGTATCATGATCACCTCAGACACCACTGTTCCAAACCGAGGTCTTCAGTCGCAGCAAGCCCGCGGCTGACCTCCTTGCATTGCCACCCGGCCCCAATGACCTGGCAAGCAATCTCCGCTGTAACTTCTTTCCCCACAAGCATTTTAAAGAACAGGCGAGTGGCTGACAAGAAAAACCTTCGCCCGATCTTCGCTCGATTGACCGATTGTAACCGCCCNTCTTCGGGGCGAAGCACAGGTCCCACAACACAACGAGCAATCAAAGCATCTACAGTTCTGTATAAACCAATAGCGCGAACTCGGGCCATTTTTTTTAATTTCTGGGGGTTTTTTTAGTCTTTTTCGTGAAATACCGCTTGTATTTTCTATCCCGTTGCCTTTCAATCATCCGGTCGCCTCTGTTTTACCTTGTTTTTAAGCAGATTGGTGACAGACGGACGAACTTACTTCATTTATCTCTTTGCTAGGAGGAACCGAGCACTATGGCAAAAGCCACTGGAAAAAAGGCCCCGACGAAAACCGAAGTGTTCAACGGAATCGCGGAGGCAACAGGACTGACGAAAAAAGACGTGGCCGGTGTTTTTGAAGCCCTTGGCGAACAAATTCGCAAGTCCGTTGGCTCAAGAGGTCCCGGACTATTNACCATCCCGGGACTCTGCAAGATTGTTGTGCAGCGNAAGCCGGCGACCAAAGAGCGCGAGGGAACCAATCCCTTTACGGGCGAACCGACCATTTTTAAAGCCAAACCGGCTCGTAACGTAATCAAGGTGCGACCGCTGAAAAACCTGAAAGATATGGTTTAACTGCGGACGTGTTCACGAAAGTCAAGCGGTCGACCTAAACCTGAGAGGTCCGTCCCACTTGCCAACAACCGCTCATGGGCAGTTGATGCGGCACCCACCGGTGCCGCGGACCTGCTCGGGCGGTTTTTTTTGTGGCTTTCCTAGAGGCCACAGTACGCACAACGCGCACAACGCGCACAACGCGGTTGCCAATCACCACAGGCACATTCCAGGCTTAATGCGACCGCGGATCATCCTGGAGCGTCGCCATCAGTGCTTCGTTCTCGGAATAGTCGACCGGGACGTCGATCAGTACCGGCCCCGGTGTCTCCTGCGCGACACGCATCAGTTTTGCAAGCTGGTCAGGATGCTCGACGCGAAAACCGGTCGCACCAAACGCCTCCGCGTACAAAATCGGATCGACCTCCCCGAAGCGGACCGCAGTGGATCGCCCATATTTTGCCTCCTGCTGAAAAGCGACCATGTCGTAGCTGCCATCGCGCCAAATTAAATGCGTGAAGTTACAGCCCAAACGCACGGCGGTCTCCAGTTCCTGGGCAGAGAAAAGAAATCCACCGTCTCCCGACATGGAAATCACCGGTTCCCCCGGTCGTGCAAGACAGGTCGCAATGGCCCAGGGAAGCGCAACACCTAAGGTCTGTTGTCCGTTGCTGAAAAGAAGCCTTCTTGGCTCGTAACAATAGAAATGTCGCCCCATCCAGATGTAGTGCGAACCCACGTCACAGACGACAGTGGTCCGCGAATCTTCATTGGCCACTTCTTGAATCTGTGCAATGACGTTTAGGGGATGTAATGGCAATTNNCCACTATGTTCTGGAACCTTATGGCTCGATTCCACTTCCGTCCGCAAATCGGCGATCCCCGATCTCTGACTCACCTCCGGAAGCGGCGGCAATGCCCTGGAGAGGGCTGTTACCGTGGCGGCCAGATCTCCCACCAGTTCAATCTCAGGCTGATACGATTGATCAAAGTCTGCAGCTCGATCGTGGACATGGATGATGTCCGCACGCTGCCCCACATTCCACGTCGCCGGGTCGTATTCCACTTGTTCATATCCGAGCGTTACCACGAGATCGGCTTGAGCGAGAAGTCGATCTCCCGGCTGATTGTGAAACAAGCCGACGCGACCAAAAAAACAATCCAACGCATCCCGGGGGATGAGCCCAGCAGCTTCCCAGGTACCCACGATCGGAAGTGGCCGATGCCGCAAGAGTGAACGGATGGCCTCTGCAGCGGCCGANGCCGTCGAGGCGGCACCCGCCAGGAGCACTGGTACCTTCGCCATGGCGATACGTTCGGCAGCCTGCAAAATGGCGGCATCCGGCGCTGCACCGCGTTCCGGAGGATCATCGCGTAGGGGTTCTCCCTTCGCCTGGGCAAGCATCACGTCATAGGGCAAGCTGAGATAACCAGCTCCTGGCCGCGCGGTCTTCGCCGAACGACAGGCCGCAGCCACCAATTCACCGATCGCATCGGGGCTGCTTGCTTCAAGGGCACACTTGGTCACCGGACGCATCAAAGAGACATTGTCCATCGATTGGTGCGTTTGCTGGTGTCGCATCCTTAGAGGCACCGCTCCGGAGAGACAAAGTACCGGATCGCCTTCGGTGGTCGCGGTAATCAAAGCGGTGCAAAAATTAGAAGTCCCCGGACCAGAGGTACCGATGCACAACCCGATGTGGCCTGTGATCCGCCCCATGGCAGCCGCCATGAATCCGGCGTTCTGCTCGTGGCGGCAGACAATCAACTCGATCGAGGAATCGTGAAGTGCTTCAAAGACCGGATCGATCTTCGCGCCTGGAATTCCGAAAGCGTGCGTGATGCCCGCATTCTCGAGACAGCGGACAAGAAATTCGGCCCCATTGGGGCCCTCAAATTCCTTCTTAAACACGTGTCACTCTCGTGGGCCGATGAGAAAGAGTCAGTGGTGGCGGCCGGGATCGAACCAGCGACACGCGGATTTTCAGTCCGCTGCTCTACCAACTGAGCTACGCCACCTGTCCTCGTGAACCGACGGAAACCAAAACGCCGCTGGCGACCAGGAACGCTGACATGCTAAAGGCCCGAGACGCCTTCTGTCAATAAACCCGCTCGGCAGGGCATTTCGCTGCGTTTCCACCGCCGCTCTAAAATGAAAACAGCAGGATCAAGAGGATGACAACAAGCAGGCTGAGGCCGCCGATCAAGGAGTAAAACTGGATTTCGCTCATTGCTCCAATCCATCCAGCGATCGCCTGCAAAAGTCCGCCCAGTTTTTGCGATCTGCGGGCTTTTCTCGGTGGGGGCAGGGGGGCCGTCATCTGAGAGCCACCGGTCGGCTGATCGGTATCTCGCAGTGATCCGCTGCCTGAAAGGGGCGGCTCCATCTCGGGAAAAATCCGGGAATCACTGGGCATCTCATCCTTGCCCGGCGGCGGCACCCGCGCAAACTGAGAATGACTCCCGGAGGCGGCATGACTTTCGACCGCGCCACTGAGGCGACTGCCACTCCAGGGGGCGAATCGTTCAACCACTTCTTCCGCTGTTTGAATCCTTTGCAGGGGATCCTTTGCCATCATGTCGCTTAAAATACCCAGAAATTCGTCCGATATGTCCTGGCGGAATCGGCGCGGATCCATCGGCCGTTCGGAGAGATGCCGATGGCATTTCTGCACAGAATTGCCCCCCGGAAACGGTACTTTACGCGTGACGGCGTAATAAAGCGTGCAGCCGAGTCCATAAATATCACTCGCAGCCGTGGCTGGATTCCCTTCAATCACTTCGGGGGCCAGATAATCTGCGGTGCCCACAATACGCCCTTTTTTTGAATCATTCGCTGCCGAACCATGCAAGTCGAGTTCCTCTTGCAGAAAACCGGCTAAACCCAAATCGAGGACTTTCACCATGCCCTCTGGGGTCACCATGATATTGCCCGGTTTCACATCGCGGTGCACAAGTCCGCATTGATGCGCATGTCCCAGACCACGTGCCACATCGCGCACCAGTGTTGCCGCGTCCTGCTCATGCATCCCGCCACCCTGACGAACCAGATGCCGCAGGTCGGTGCCCGGTACAAATTCTGTCACCAGAAAATGCACATTTCCATCGAGCCCTGCATCATAAGCCCTCACAAGATTCGGATGATCAAGATTCGCAAGCGTGCGAATTTCTCGCTGAAAATTAGCGATCGCATCGTCTGTCGATCTGCTTTTGGGCAATACTTTAATCGCGACGACACGGCCCATCATCGAATGTTCGGCCTTGAACACCTGCCCCATTCCACCCTGACCGATCGAATCGATGATCTGATAGTCTTTGAGGTGAAAACGCGTACGGCCGAGTTTGAGCTGTTCCGCCTGCCAACGATTGACAAGCCCCATTTTCACCAGTTGATACGCTAGTTTTTCGTCCGGTATCTCGACTGTTGTATTCGCCTGACCAGAGTCTCCGGCACGAAGCACGCGTACCGCTTCCTCGAGGTCCTGTTTGCCGATTAATTGGCTTTTTAATGCCGCTTGGCGAAATACTGCTTCTGAACCAGTCATTGTTCACGCCCACGAAAGTTCGATACCATCACCCGTCTCTCCACCTTAACGAACCTATCGCATGCGCCAAGTTGAAACACCGATTTTCACTTGGTTTGATCGATTCTGCATAGATTTCGCCCCTGGAAATCATCTGGCATGCCGTTTTCCCGAGCCGATTCAGAGATACGGTTTCCACACCCCAGGAACGGCCGCTTCCCAGGTGAGCCACTCGCGACGAACCGGATGCAAGAGTTTGAGCCGCCGGGCATGCAGCGCAATTCCGCTCGGCAGCGTTTGCTGCGCGCCATACTTTCGATCTCCCAGGATCGGGGTACCCCGGCTGGAAAACTGCAAACGAATTTGATGCTTGCGACCCGTTTCAAGCTCCACTTCAACGAGTTGATATTGGCCCAGACTTTTTAGAACGCGGTATGAAAGCGTGGCGTGACGGCTACCCTCTGCCTCTTCCGATACAACATGCATCCTCCGGTGTCGCTCATCCTTTCGGACCCAATCCTCGAATGTGCCCGCGGTTCGCTGCATCGCTCCCTCAATCAGGATGTGGTAGATCTTGGTCACCTCACGGTTGCGATACTGTGCGGTGAGCCTCGCTGCAGCTTTACTGGTGCGGGCAAATACGAGGATTCCGGTCGCCGGTGCGTCGAGACGACTGACCACACCCAGGTAGACATTTCCTGGTTTCTGGTACTGCTGTTTGATATACGCTCTGGCCATTTCCAGAGCGCTAGGCCGCGGTGGCCGCACGCCCATGGTCGCCAATTGGGCCGGTTTATTGATTACTAATAAGTGATTATCCTCATAGAGAATGGGAAAAGGGGCTTTCATCAGGGCGGCCTGTTGGAAGAACTGGCATTCACTGGCATTCAAGGGTCGCAGCAGCGGTTTATCGTATCACAGCCATTGCAAAACGGTCAGTCGTTGCGCAAGGNCAGGAAAAGTAATAATCAAATTTTGTTTCATGCCATCAGAAAGAAAAACGCTGCCTCTGATTCTCGCCAGTAGCTCGCCCCAAAGGCGAACGCTGCTGGCCGAAACCGGCTACGATTTCGAGCGGATCGATCCGCAGATCGATGAAACCGAGGGGATCTGCAGCGGGTGTGGACCGGCGGAATTGGTCGCCAGTCTCGCATTTCGCAAGGCGGCCGATGTCGCGCGAAGAGTGAAGGCGGCCCAAGATGAGGTGTTGCCGGTAATCATCGGCTGCGACACGGTTGCCGAATGCGGTGGCGAGATTCTCGGCAAACCACAGGATCGCGACCACGCGTCCCGCATGCTCACCCGGCTCAGCGGGCAGCCGCACCGGGTCTACAGCGGACTCTGCATCTGGCCGTTGGCCACCGGAGTTCCCAAGACCGAGGTTGCAGTCACCCACCTGCAGATGGATACGCTTAGCGAAGATGCCCTGGAGGACTACCTGGAAACCGATCTCTGGCGAGGCAAGGCTGGCGCCTTCGGTTACCAAGACGGGCCCGATTGGCTACAGATCACAGAGGGCAGCGAGTCGAATGTGATCGGGCTGCCACTGGAACTGCTTCAAACAATGCTTGCCGCGATTACCCCCGTGTGAAGATGAGTTCATCTTCACCGGAAAGGCTGCCGTTGAATCGATAGCCATCCTCACAGAACGCCTGCATTGCTTCAGGCTCCTCGAGGCGTTTTTTGATGATGTACCGTGCCATCTGCCCACGCGCTTTTTTGGCAAAGAAACTGACGACTTTGTAAGTCTTCCCCTTTTTCTCTTTGAAAGAGGGTGTGACAACCCGCAGGTCGATCTTCCTTGGCTGCACGACCTTGAAATATTCGCCCGAGGCCAAATTCACCAGCGGTTGTTGTTTTCTTTTTGCGGCNATCGTCAGATTNTCGCCNATGCGNTCGCCCCAGAANTCATACANGTTTTTAAAGCCACTTTTACCTCCGCTCGTACCACCACTCGCCAACCGGCAACCCATTTCCAACCGGTAAGGCTGCATGCGATCGAAGGGGCGAAGCACCCCGTAGAGTCCTGAAAGAATGCGCAAGTGCTTTTGGGCGAAGTTCCGGTCAGCCGCATTGAAATCTTCCGCCGCCAGACCTTCGTACACATCACCGCGGAAGGTGAGCAGGGCGGGGTGCGCATTTTTTTCGGTGAATGGGGTTTTCCAGTTCTGGTAATACCCCGCCACCTGTTCGGCAAGTTTCGGGCTGATCGCCATCAGCTTGGCCAGTTGCGGACGCGATTTTTTGCCCAGCACTCCGGCTAACTCGGAGGCTTGTGGCAAAAACTCAGGGAGCGTCGTTTTTCCCGCATAAGGCTTCGGTGCCGTATCGAGCGTCTTGGAAGGGGAAAGTAGTACGAGCATGGAAAACCTCCCTGCGCGATCATGGAGAACAAAAAAGGGTATTTAATTAGGGCTGAAGCGGGGAGACCGGGGAAAAATCAACCATCAGATCGCCCGCAACCGCTTCCATCTCGCTCCTTAACCGGTCGAGCGTAATGGCTGCGGGGAGCGCAAACTGAACTTCCGCGCGAAACAGCGGGCCACCACTCATCGGAGCTGCCGTATATTCGGTCGCCAATGACTCGACGTTGATTCCCGCTGCCGCCAGCACGCCCGAAAGTTCGCGAACAATACCCGGTCGATCACTGCCCACCACCTGGAGCAGAAATTGCTCCGGCGTTTTGCCGCTCGCCGTAGCAAACTCTGCCGCTTGTGGGTCGATCAAGGAACTACTTGCCGATTCGATATGAACGACCAAACCATCGGACTCGAGGGCAGCCAGCTTTTGCTTGAGCTCGGCAATCTGTGTTTCGAGAACGGCCACCTGGGCAATGCCTGCAAACTTTCCGCCCAGACGGGCCATCCGGCTGGCCATCCAATTGCCTCCAGACGCCACCACCTGCTCAGCGACCGCCTCGACTAGGCCCGGTCGATCGGGACCGATCAATGTCAAAATCCATTCTGTCATGCCTGATGCTCACAGGTTGGCTTGATGTTTTCTTCGGCAATGCACAGCGGCCAGGCCCCTGAAGGCCCCGGAGCATGGAAGAATAGCCCAATGCGGCCCGAGGAACAACACGCCGACGGGCAGGGCGCAAAAAAACCCGCCCGCGGGGCCATTGGTCCCGTGGCGGGTATAAAAAATAAATCCGGCGATACCTACTTTCGCACTTGTAGTACTATCATCGGCTCTGAAAGCTTAACTACCGAGTTCGGAATGGATCGGGTGTGACCTTTCAGATATGTTCACCGGAAGAAGGGCCGGGGACCGTTAGATCCACCGGCACTTGTTTGGCGTTTAGCAAAAGTGACTCTTTTTTTCTCTTAGTCGATACGCGTCTTGGCTTGATCCATCCAACAGAACGCAACAGCGTTTGATATATATGGTCAAGCATTCGTCCATTAGTACTGGTTAGCTGAACACATTACTGTGCTTACACACCCAGCCTATCAACCTGGTCGTCTTCCAGGGGACTTTCGGGCATAGCCCAACGAAACCTTATCTCGGAGCGGGCTTCACGCTTAGATGCTTTCAGCGTTTATCCTTTCCGAACTTAGCTATCCAGCCGTGCCGCTAGCGCGACAACTGGAACACCAGAGGTCCGTCCATCCAAATCCTCTCGTACTAAAGATGAATCTCCTCAAGTTTCGAACGCCCACGGCAGATAGGGACCGACCTGTCTCACGACGGTCTGAACCCAGCTCACGTACCACTTTCATTGGCGAACAGCCAAACCCTTGGGAGCTTCTCCACCCCCAG
>NHBP01000048.1 GCA_002168195.1 Planctomycetaceae bacterium TMED10 | reverse complement strand
TTTCCTTTATAATCCTTGTTATCAGGACCTATACTTCTGTTTTTAATTGCGGGTGTTGAAAACGCCACGCCATCGTAATTACCATCTTTTGCCACACGCAGCAAGTACTTAATCGCAAATTCCATGTAATCTTGAGAATTTTTAAATGGACCCTCTGGAATATTACTTGTGTTTTCTGATAACTTACTTGCTTTATCTCTTTCTATATTACGTATAATTTCTTTTTGCTCATAGAGTTTAGCTAGTTTAGGTGAGTCTGGTTTAGTTTCTAATAGTCTATCAATTTGACGTTGAATATTTGCCATTTGTTCTAAATTATCTTTATTTAATTTAGCTACTTCTTTATCTAAACGTGGTGCATATTTACCTGCTTTAGGAATTGCTTTACCTGCTTTAGTTGCTTCCCTTACAGCAGCAGAAATAGGTTGGTGCATGTCTGATTGGAACTCTTCAACAAAAAGTAATTTGTTACCATACTCATCTACACGATCACTGATACGTGCGTGCATGAAAGCATTGTCTGTTTTAGCTCTACCAAAACTATGTGCATAATTGTAAATTGGTTCATTTTTACGTGGGCCTTTTGGATTGTATCTAAATATGAATTCACGGTGGTTTTGTCCACCACTTAAAGTCTGTGATCCTGCATGTGCTGGTCTATCTACAAAAGCTGATCCTTGCAAGTTTACTCCACGTTTACCTGCACCACTCATAGCTTCTGCCATTAATTGTTTTACTTCATAAGGCACATTTATATTATCAGCTGGTATACCTTGTTGGCTTACGTTTTTAATACCATAAGCTTTTTCAAAAACATTATCTAAATCATTTAATGCTTTTGCACCTGATTTTTCATCAACAATGTCAGTCATACGTGTTTGTAAGAAACGAAGAACGCCTGCTGATTCAGGATCATAAACACTAGTATCAATCTTTTTTAACACACCACTAATATTTTGACTTAATTTAAAAGCTTCTCCTGTAACATCAACATCAAAATCTGGAACCATTCCATCAAATTTTTCTACAAGGTCATTTTTAGAAATCTTATTTCCTTTGTTAGCATTAAGCCATGGTCCAAGAGATGTGTCGCTTAGTTCACCTTCACGTATGCCACGTTTTTGTAAAAAGTTTAACCACTCTTCTCCTTTCATAATTGGAGGTCCTTGTATAATTTCTTCGCGCGAACGGAAAAACATTGCTGGTGCATCTGGTTGAGTAGCTGCAGTGGGTGTATCCGTAGACTTACCCATTGTGTACATGTCAGCAAATTCATTATTTCTAATAAAATCTCTTGCTACTTTTTCATTAGGGAAGTCTTTAATTGCTAAACCATCTTCATCGAAAACAGTGTAATAAGTATCACCAGATTTAACAGCTTTTAGGTCTGCTGGTTTTCCAGGCTTGCCTGTAATCTGTGGAGCAAACTCACGAAGTTTATTAATAACTTTTGGTGCTTGTTTAAGTATTAATCTACCTACACCTCCAGCTGCGTACTCATCAAGTGGTGGCACAACGTCTTTCATTATACCGCCTCTATTAAACCCGTGCATGTCTCCTCCTCTAAACTGTTCTTCAAAACGCATTTCATCCATTTCTTCTTGCAACAGTTTTTTAGCTTTTTCTTTATCAGCTAATTGTTTTGTTTTAAATATATTACCATAAGGAGAAAAAGAATCAACATATCGCTCCCACATAAAAGAATAGTCTGAATCATCTGGTACAGACATATAGTCATACATATAATCATNAGGTGTTTCATCAGCAAGCATCATGTTTTTACGTATGTCTTTCTTATTTACATCCCAAATAATTGGATCATCTTTGGCAAAGTCTTCTGGGGATGTCATGTAATAGTTGTCATCTACAAGTTCCGTGGTCCCCGNTTTTTTATCCACGTAAATGTGTTGGTTATTGNTAAAGTCATCACGTATNTCAAACTCTATNTCAATGTCGTTTTTACNTTCTTTAAAATTAATNCTGTCTTCAAAACCNTCTACCGTTTTAATACTAAGTTGGTGCGGTTCGTATTTATTTTTTGGTGCTTTAAGGTAACTTATCTTAGCNCCATTTCCTAAAGAAAAACTTTGACCTGTGTCGGCAGCTTTTTTTACTGTGTTAACCATGCTNTTAATCCATGGCGCACTATCCATTTTTACGGCTTCTTTTACATCGGGTAAAAGATTAGTGACTGTTTTAGGTAACGCTGCTTTACCAGCAACTGCACCTAAGCCTTTTAAAAAAAGTCTACGCGAAATATTAGCTATGCCACCAGCTACGAGTCCGTCTACCTTGCCTCCTCTGTTAAATCCTAATTCAGCATAACCACCCATAGGATATAGCTCTCCTGTATCAGGATCTAATATTGTTGTTNTAATATTATTTTCCATCATTTGTTCATCAAGTTCTNCAAATTTTTTATAGTTTCCTGTTTTCAATGCATTAATTGCTTGTGTTTCTAAACTTGGTTGTAATCTTCTATTTATACTTTCTGGTAAATAATGTGTTCTACCTACTTCCCCTCCTGAAAAAGGNANTGTTTGNGTTTGAGTAGGAAATTTTNTACTTCCTGTTGTCATTAGAGTTGGNACATCATGNGANAAATCTNNACCTNTTNNAGCATCTGGTTGTTGTCTCATTAAAGAATAATCTAAAAACTCTGGATTCTTTTTATAAAAATAATCACTTTGAGGATCAAAAAATTCTTGGTCACGTAAAAAACGTAAATATCTATTAGCATCTTTTTTAGGATTACCTGTGACAAATTCAGCAGGTCTTGATCTAAAAACATCAATTAAATATTGACGAGGTATTTTACCAAGCTTTGCTTCATCTGTAAAATTAGGTACTTGCTTATACATTGCCTCTTCAAAAATATTTGTGTTAACTTTTTGAAAATCTGGATATGGTACTNGCNCGCGCGACCCACTTTTTGCTGGTCCAAGTACTTTACCAATACTTCTTCTTCCTGCAATGTCATTTTCAATATCTTTAAATAAATCAGGGTATTTCTTTTTTAGTTTAGGTATTATACTGACTGGATATAATTCTNTTGCNCCTTGTAAAATAGGCTTACCAGTAATAGCATCTTTTGGTGCCTTTTTAATAATCTCATCGTAAATATCTTTTACCGCTGCACGTTTTTGATTNGCTAAATTTTGGGCATTAAAATAACGTGGATCAGTAAAATNAATTCCAGTTAGTTGANNTGATTTCCATAAATTTTGTACNCTANNNGTATCTTTNTTATCTAGTAAATTTTTTTTCTTTGCTGTCTTTTTTATATTTTCAAAAAAGTTTGAACCAAATGTGTTCATTCCTTCTTTNAATGATCCTATTCCTTCGTAATCTGCAGNTTTGTATACTTTAGAAAAATCTTTTACAAGNTTATCATAAGCTTTTGGTGATATAGAATCTTTGTATTTAGGTGTTTTTCTTTTTCCTGCTTGTATGTTTCTATCTGGATAACGTGCTGCTCTTTGAAGATAGTTTTCTGAAAAAGGTTTATTAATTGCTTTTTCTTGAAGATTTTTTGATCTTTTAATAACAGATTTTAATAAAGCTCTACCAATTCCAGCGACAGCCATTACATTCCTTGGTAGTTGTTTCGAGGTCCTGGGGCCTTGGGTCTTGGTTCAAAGTTATCAATCTTGTCTTGCATGTAGCTATCAAATACTACTGGGTCGCTATCTTGAATTCCCGTGTTTATGTTTGGATTAGGATTGTATGTAAAATCATACTGAGGAGTGTTATTAAACATTTCTGCTTCACCTGCATTAAGAGGTGGAGAATACAATAAAGTTCCTAATCCTGCTGTAGCGCCTGTTGTACCTAAAAGTTGTGGAAAAGTTCTTCCGCCCATTCCCGTAAATAAATTTTTAATAAAGTTTCCTGCATTTTTACTAGTAGCTACTTTATCTGTGTAAGGTGCCCACGCAGCTACAGCTTTTTGTGCCAACTGTGGTAATTTACCTTTTAAATATTTGTAAAGAGGAAAAGCCATAATTCCTGATCCCATTGCTTCTAAAGCTTTTTCTCCCTCTGCAAATTTATCATCATATTGTAATTCATCAAATTTTGGCATGATTACATTTTCCTCAAAAAAACTTGTATCTAATGCACTAAGAATGTCATTGTTTTTATATCCAGTTATCACGTCACTACCTAGTTGAATGCCAGTGCTAAGCATATCTAATAACATGTCTGGGGTGTTAAGAACTGAATTTGCAGCAATGTTTCTATATTCTAAATTAGATAAAATTTCTGGAAGTTCTTGTAAGACGTTTCGTTCGTCAGGGACCATGGGTTGATAAGAATTAGCAGGTAAAAGATCTGATTCACCTCCTGCTGTTTCAGTTATAAAACCTCTATTAAATAAATCTTTAGCAGTGTTATATAATAATTCTAAACCTTCTCCTGATCCTGGAATTCCAAAACCAATTTCACCTATATTCGGATCGTAAGGTTCCAAAGGCATTTCTGCTGGATCATTAAAAGCATCAGTATTAAAATTATAATTTTCTTCTTCTAATATATCTTCTACTGGNTCATCTAAGCTATTTAGAATATCTAGTGCACTTGCCATTAATAATAAACTCTCCCCTGAGTTGGTTCACTCACATCATCTTCATAGTCATCTTTTAACGTAACATGGTAGCCTTGTCTATATTTCATTAAGGCTTGCGTGGTCGAATCCACGTAATCATCATTATCACCGAAGGGAAAAGCTGCACACTCTTCTATGACTTCTTCAGCNAAATCTTTTTTGGGCGCCCAAACGGCTCCTGCTTCGAATAGTGGAGCCACGCTGTTTACCCTCGTATGTTTGTCATTTCCTTTTGAGGGTGTAAAATTTATAACAGGTATTCCCATTTTTTGCAACTCATGAGTAAGTGGCATACCAGAAGCCTTGGCTTCTATGATAACCATCTCTGGTTCCCAGTACTTGTATTGCTCCATTGCCTCTGCTTTTAGCTCTGGAAAGTTCCATCTTTCCTTCTTAGCATCCAACAAAATTAATGCTTTACCTTTACCATTATCAGGATCAAATATACCCCATGTTGTTATAGCACTAAAATCGGCAGACTCTTTTTTTGAAAATGCTGTATCGTAGGATTGTATAATAAACTCTAAATTAGGAATTTTTTCTGATTCCCAAACTTGCCACCACTCACGTTTTATAAGGGCGCCTTCCTCGGACGTAGGTTGCTGCATCCATTGTGCTTGCCACTTGGTTAAAGGTATGGAAGCTTTAACAGAATTCAGACCGTCCATGGACCAAAAATTACCCCACATAGGTTTGTCATTTATAACAGCAGGAAACTCTACAACTTCCCATTTATCTGCTGCATCACTTTTTCCTTGGGCCTCGAGCAATTTACCAGTTAGGTCTTTAATAGACCACCTAGTCATTACTAATACTATAGCGCCCCCTGGCTGAAGCCTTTGGCGAGGGCCAGAAGTATACCACTCATAATGAGCATCAAGAACATGAGGAGATAGTGCATCTTGCTCTGAGTGAGGATCGTCGATAATAAGTAAGTCAGCCCCACGACCGGTAATAGCACCGCCAACTCCAGCAGCAAAATACTCACCCTTGTGGTTTGACTCCCATCGTCCCGCAGCTTTCGAATCTGCGGCCAAAGTAACTTCAGGAAATACTTGTGCATATTCTTCTGACTCTATCAAATTTTTTGCNTTACGTCCAAACCTGATAGCTAGTTCTCCTGTGTGCGTAGTTTGTATTAATTTAGAATTAGGATGACGACCCATGTAAAACGCCGGAAATAAATGCGACGCAAATTCTGANTTTGTATGTCNTGGTGGCATATTGACAATAAGTCTTTTAAGCTCACCGTTTGCAATACGATTTAATTTTTCTGCATAAATTTTGTGATGCTTACCTTCAATAAATTCAGGCCAAACAGTTTTCACAAATTTCATAAAATCACCTTGAGCGTCTTCTTGCTTTTTAGCAATTTCATTTCTAAGAAGTAATTTTAAAGTATGCGTATCTAATGATTCTAGATTTGAAACGTTTTCCATTTTAAAAATTTTTTTGAAAACACAGTATAACGTTTTTGGTGAGTATTGTCACTCTCAATCATGCATACGGAAAACTCTAGAGGAGGTAGACGAAAAAGGGGGGGCTGGGGGTCGCGTTTAAGTCCCGGGCCGCCGCATCCAATGTCAATGTGACATAGTGTCGCACCCGGGCAGAGTTATCCACAGGTTATCCACAACTTAATGCAAGTAGCTATATTAACTGCACTTAATCCATGATACTAATAACCTATAAGAAAGGAAGGTAATTATGCCAAATGAAGTGACTACAACTAAATCAATTAACAATGTAGATATTACTCCAGTAATGAAAGAAGTAATAGAGTACAGCAAAGACCAAGCAAGTCTTGGCGACCTTGAACAACTAATAAGCAAAGTCCCTGCAAAAGATAGCATGGATTGGAAACTAATTAGTGGTGTATTAATGAACTCACTTGTCGAGTGGGTAGCTGAAGATAAAGAGGATAGGGTAGAACTAATCCACAGACTGCAATCAGATGTGGGTTATATCTTAAAGCGAATGGGTTTAACTATGTGACCTTCCTTACATAGTTATTACAAAGGGTAGTATCTTCCGAGCTACCCTTTTTTTACGTCTGCNTCTCAGCGTGNNNGANGCAGCGGGCGCCCGGGCAACGAGCAGTAAGTATCATGGCGATATTAACGTTGATGGGAGTTATGGGAGTTTGTGTTGAGGGCTTACAGATATAACTACCATGCCTCNTCGAGTACTTGTTTCTACTGTTAGCAACTAGGTCGCTGACCATACTCTGTTAATTTAACTGNNTTAGTATACCATGACTTNANCCAATGNACAANNGGTCGATTACTTTTCTTGTGGATAAGTCGCCANACNCCNTCATGCCATTCATAAGTATATGTATAATCTCTAGTCCATTTGTTCCAACGAATCATAGTAATCCTTTCTCTTTCTGTCTGCAGTTATATCACGAATCCAATCCCATGTCAAACCCTGACTTCAGCAACTCAGCGGGCGCCCGGGCAGCTGGGCGAAGCAGGATGGTCCAATCAAATGCATGATGACATTGATGGGAGTTACAGGAGTTGCAGCAGCTGCAGCAGCGTCCAACCAGCTAACACGATGGCAGCCAGTTTCAGTGGTAATAGTAGTAATAATACTAGGAAATGTCCCATTTTCTTTCTCTTTCTCTTCCTGGTTCTTATATAATACACCTGCATCCAGGCGTCAATAGGATCCTGAACTTTCTTTTTAAGTCCCGGGACACAAGCAAAACAGCCACAAAATTTTTCAACTTCCACAGGAACTCCCGGCGCGCGCCCGGTGCGTACACCAGCTCACAAAAATGGCAGAAAGGCTTGGTATTTTATAAGGGAGTTTGGGAGTTTAGGCGCGCAGCGCCCGGGCGAGACTTATCCACAGGTTATCCACAATTTAATGTGGATAACCCAAGGGAGTTTTGGAGTTTTAGTTATTAAACACTTTATCGTACATCATGTCTAGTGTACTCCTATTGTCCTCGTTAGCAGAAGCTACTGCCTCTTGGTTCTTCTTCATAACAGGCACGACACTATCATAATGATTAAGTATTCTGCTTAATACTTGGTTGTTTTCTTCTAATGATTCGTTGATTCTATTTAATGCGTCAACTATTGCGTTGTTGCTATCTTCTGGTAATACCATATTTAACTCCTTTATTATATTTCTACCTATAATATAACACCTAATTACATCACATGCAACCTCTCCACAAAATTTGTTGTGGATAACTTTTACCCTAAAGCATCAGCGTTTGCGCAGCGGGCCCGGCCAGTCCTGAAGCATGAGGTATCCCCCAAGAAACCTAGGAAAACTGCGGGAGTTTCAGAGTTTGCATCCTGCTTCCTGGCTGCACCAGCAGCTCCTGGATCCCGGGCTGGTAAATAAAATGGCGGACTTCTGCGGTTAACAGGAGTTTGAGCTTGGAGTTTGTCCCGCGGGCGCCGGGCGCCCAGCGAAGGGCCATGGGCCATTATCAAAGGATGAAAGGGTTATATAGGAGTTTGGGAGTTTACGACTTGCCATAAAACGAGGTCCTCGAGCCTTCCCTCGTACAGCCCGGGCACAAGGTCCACGGTGCTTTGACCAAGTTCCTTGGTTTTGGAGCCATGAAACATTTTAACATGGCGGTTGGGTAGCCCCCCAACC
>NHBP01000047.1 GCA_002168195.1 Planctomycetaceae bacterium TMED10 | reverse complement strand
ACAAAATGTATTGGTGATCGGAATAGGAAAATAATAAGCCCCTAAGTAGATTGCCACATACATCAAAACAAGTGCGGCAATCGAAGGCCCTAGTAAACGGCCACCACGGCGATAAACATAAAAACCGATCACCGCAGCAAGAGGGACTTCAATCCATACCGAAAGGACCGATTCGGGGAACATTTTAAAAATTCCCGCAATCACAAGCCCGAAGATGGCAAGCACGATCGAAAGGGCTAGAAACAGGACGGTCAGGAAAAATAATTTCGCTCGAGGAGAGATGATTCTTCCGGCGATCTCACCGATCGTTTGCCCACGATTACGCAGGCTGATAACGAGCGCACCAAAATCATGCACTGCTCCGATAAAGATAGCACCCAGCACAACCCATAAGAGTGCGGGAAGCCATCCCCAGAAGACGGCGATCGCCGGCCCCACGATCGGGCCGGTTCCGGCGATGCTTGTGAAGTGATGCCCGAAGATCACCTCTTTACGCGTGGGTAAAAAATCAACATCGTCCCGCAATTGCTGACTTGGCACTGCNGCTTNAGGGTCGAGACCAAAGATTTTATGTGANACCCAGCGACCGTACGTATGGTATGCGATGAGATACGCAAGAAAGGCGCCACCGGCAATCAGAATTGTACTCATACTAAAATCCGCCTNCGCGAAGAGTTGCCACACGATANCCCACCGATTGTGCGTGGGCAACCTGAAAGCGGCCCCTGAGTCAGTAGACGCCTTAGAGACAGCCCTTATAATGAGCCCGATATCCTTGGCCTCAGGCTGAGTTCGAAACCAAATGTAGTCCGCCATTTGCGGAGAAGAGGAGACAATTTTGGCTGAAAAAGTTGTAATTATTGGCAGTGGTCCGGCCGGNTGGTCAGCCGCCATCTATGCGGCACGTGCCAATTTAAACCCTCTGTTGTTTGAAGGAACCGTGAAGCCAGAAATGATTCCCCTCGGCCAGTTGGCTTTTACGACCGAAGTCGAAAATTATCCGGGTTTCCCTTTCGGAAACGTGCGCGAGTTTGTAGAAACCTCCGTCGACAAAGATCGCCAGTGGAATTTACCTCCGCTGCCGAGCGAAGAGCGTGACGGGAAACCGCACTATGCGGTGCAGGGNGTNGAACTGATGGAATTGATGAAACAGCAGGCACTTAATTTTCAGACTCGGGTCGTNAGTGATGATATTTTGGATGTTGATTTCAGTGGGCAGCCCTTACGGGTGACTCCTGCCAATGGTGAGGCGATCGAAAGTCAGACGGTNATCGTTGCCACCGGCGCGCGGGCCANTTATTTNGGCCTCGATTCAGAAGAGACCTACAAAAACAAAGGCGTGAGTGCGTGCGCTGTTTGTGATGGCGCACTACCGATCTATCGCAGTAAGCCATTGGCCGTAATAGGCGGTGGTGATTCAGCAGTGGAAGAGGCGACCTATTTGGCAAATCTNAAAGATGCGGCCACCATCTATCTGGTGCACCGCCGTGATAAATTACGGGCCTCCAAGATCATGCAGCAGCGAGCGCTTGAGCATCCCAATATTGAACTCGTCTGGAACAGCGTGGTGGAAGANGTTTTAGGTGATGGNGAACTGGTTACAGGCATCAAGCTCAAAAGTACNGTTGATGATTCTGAACGCGAGTTGGCTNTCGGTGGAATGTTTGTAGCGATCGGACATACCCCCAATACATCATTCTTGCACGGCAAGCTCGATATGAACGAGAAGGGATATATCACGTGGCAGGAACCGTTCCGCACGCTCACCAGTGCCGAGGGAGTTTTTGCCGCTGGGGATGTGGCGGATGATTATTACCGACAGGCGATCACTTCTTCGGGGACAGGCTGCATGGCAGCGNTGGATGCCGANCGATATTTGGCTGCGCACGAGGCGTAGCATAAAACAAATGAAGGGAATGCAGCGATGAGTCAGGCGGAAACCAGTGTAGAGCGCGATCGGCAGGCGCTGATTGATGCGCAGCGTGACGGGTCTTCGGCGATTTTTAAAACTTATTTTCGGCTGTCCGGCCCCGGGTGGCTGCAGAGCGCAATTACGCTCGGCAGCGGTTCTCTGGCAGGCGCTCTCTTTCTCGGCGTGCTGGGAGGCACCAGTCTCTTATGGTTACAGTTGGTCGCGATTGTGATGGGCGTAATTATGCTCTCGGCAATAAGTTATGTCACACTTTCGACCGGCGAGAGACCTTTCCGCGCNATCAATAAGCACATTAATCCGGTCTTAGGTTGGGGTTGGCTGATCGCCACCTGCATGGCCAACATGATCTGGTGNATGCCNCAATTTAGCGTTTCGTTTGCAGCGCTTCAAAAGAATTTATTCCCNAATACGGTTGGCGATACACTGGGTGTCAAAATTGCTCTTTCGGTNATTCTCTTCAGCGCGGCCCTGGTGGTGGTGCTGCTCAATGGTCGACGGGGTGCAGCAGCGAAAGTTTTCGACGGCTTGCTTAAAGCTTTAGTGGGTATGATCGTCCTTTGTTTTTTTGGTGTCGTGGTCTATNTGAGCCTCGATGGTCGTCTTGATTGGGGGCAAATCTTTGCAGGCTTTATTCCCGATCTGCGTCAGTGGAATCAGCCGACCGGTCAGGTGACAGCGCTGCTCCAAGGTCTCCCTGAAAATTTACAGAGTTTCTGGTCTGAGCGACTCGTCAAAGANCAACGCGCTGTAATGATCGGGGCGGCAGCGACCGCAGTAGGAATCAATATGACCTTTCTTCTGCCTTATTCGATGCTCAATCGCGGTTGGAATAAACCGTTCCGAGGGTTAGCCCGATTCGATTTAGCAACGGGAATGGCTATTCCCTATGTGTTGGTGACAAGTTGTGTTGTGATTGCTTCTGCAGCAACGTTCCATGCAAAGGTCGATCCAGCACTGATGAGTACGGATCCGGCGGAGATGCAGCAAAGCCCCCTTTATGCTGGTGCAAGCAAGGTTTTAGTTCAGCGCCTTGAATATCAGCAGGGGGCCGAACCATTTGCTGCACTTGGCGAGAATGAGCAATTAGGCGCAATCGCAGCACTTCCGGATAGTGAAAAACGTTTGGCCGCCTCACTNGTGCGTCGCAATGCGTTTGAACTTTCNCAGGCGCTTGCTCCCCTGTTGGGACCGAAGATAGCGAATTTAATTTTCGGTATCGGTGTACTTGCTATGGGCTTTTCAACGATTGTGATTCTGATGCTGATTAACGGATACGCTTTCTGCGAGTTGGTGGGTGCTCCCCAAGGAGGAAAGGCACACTTGGTTGGCTGCATCGTCGCGGGTTTGGCAGGGGCTAGTTGGCCACTTCTTTGGGACGGACCGGCAAAACTTTGGCTAGCCATTTTAACTTCTAGTTTCGGGATGATGCTGTTGCCGATCGCCTATTTTACGTTCTTGATGATGATGAACAGCAAGAGTTTGCTCGGTGATGAAAAACCGCAGGGTGTCAAAATGCTGCTCTGGAATATCTTGATGATCATTTCAGTGTTGGGTGCGCTTGCAGCGGCTGGTACGGCAATTTGGGATAAGGCGAGTCATCCTACGGCGGGTCCGCTCGTGATGGCCGTCAGTGTTCTTTATCTCGCCCTGGTCGTCATTGGATTTATTGTTAAAGCGCGGCAGAAAACAACGTAAAATTTGGGTTCGGAAAGAAAATCGTATGGATACGCTTTCAGTCGCTGTGGCGCGTGAAGAGTCTTCGATTGGTCAGCAGGCCATGTTGCAGGGCTGGGTCCGTACGCGCCGAGATTCAAAAGCCGGCTTCAGTTTCTTGGAGATTAATGACGGTAGTTGCCTGGCCAATATTCAGATTATTTGCGATGGGGATCTGGAGAATTATGAAGCCGAGATCAAAAAACTCTCTGCCGGTTGCAGTGTGACCGTTACTGGAGAAGTAAAACCTTCGGGCGGGAAAGGCCAAGCGACAGAGTTGCACGCAAGCGCTGTGACAGTGCACGGCTGGGCTGACCCAGAGCAGTATCCGCTGCAGAAAAAACGACACTCATTCGAAAAACTTCGCGAGTGGGCACATCTACGGCCCCGGACCAACACGTTCGGCGCCGTTGCCCGCGTCCGCAACACCATTGCCCGCTCAATCCATAATTATTTTCAGGAGCAACAGTTTCTTTACGTCAATACGCCGATCATCACAGCCAGCGACTGTGAAGGGGCAGGGGAGATGTTCCGCGTCACTACGCTCGATTTGGAACAGCTTGCCAAGAAAGAAACCACGGTCAACTATGCCTTCGATTTTTTTGATCGCCCAGCTTACCTTACCGTGAGCGGACAATTAGAGGGCGAAATTTATGCAACGGCTCTTGGGAAAATTTACACGTTCGGCCCCACGTTTCGGGCGGAAAATTCAAACACATCGCGACACTTAGCCGAATTCTGGATGGTTGAACCGGAAGTGGCTTTCGCCGAGCTGCCACAGAATATGGATCTGGCAGAGGGCCTGATTAAACGAATTTTTAACGACGTGCTGCAAGACAGTGCCGAGGACATGCAATTTTTTAACGATCGAATCGATAACACAGTGATCGAAACGCTTGAGAGCATCGGCAGTAGCCAATTTGAGCGGATCAGCTATACCGAAGCGATTAATTTGCTGGAGCGGGCAAAGACTCAATTCGAATTCACTCCGGAGTGGGGACAGGATCTGCAATCGGAACACGAGCGGTATCTTACCGAAGAAGCGATTGGAAGGCCGGTGATCGTCAGTGATTATCCCAGTACGATCAAACCATTTTATATGCGGCTCAGTGACGACGAAAAAACCGTTGCCGCCATGGATGTGTTGGTGCCCAAGGTTGGCGAAATTATTGGTGGTTCGCAGCGGGAGGATCGACTCGACGTGCTCACCCAACGGATGCAACAACAAGATTTAGATCCTGAAACCTACTGGTGGTATCTCGATCTTCGTCGCTTCGGGACAGTGCCGCACGCTGGGTTTGGATTGGGACTTGAACGGATTGTGCAATTCACGACCGGAATGGCAAATATTCGCGACGTGATTCCTTTCCCGCGGACACCCGGCAGCGCAGAGTTTTAATCGCGCTTTTGGTTCGCATCTTCGTTCGTATCTTCGTTTGCATTGGGAGCCACGATCTTCGCTTGCACGGTTCCGGCCATTGCCCGCGCAACGGGAAGTTGTGCGATTGGAACACGGACCGCTGGCACATCAATATTTTTTTGCGATGCTAAATCTACCGGTAACAACCAGGATAGTACAACGGTTTCTTCCGCGATTCTGACAATGTAAAGCAGACAGGTAGCAAGGATTGTCTTATTTTGAGTGGCCGGTTTTCCAGGTGCTATATACGACGGAAGCTGAATATTCCCAAAGGCTTCGATGCGTTCAACTTCACGTTGTTCCCCATTGGGTGTCGGTACCGATAAAGCAATCCATTCACCCACTCCAGATTTCAGCGTGGGGTTGGCCTTTGTTTGACGTGTGGTAAGCACGGTATTTTCATTAAATGCTTCCTTGAGTTTTTCAGTGATACGTTTACTTAAGATACCGTGGGAGTCCACCTCTTTGTTCCGCGGCATCACCGATAAAAAACAGCGAATCGATGAACGTTTATCTTTACCCGCTCGATCTTTAAAATTGAGTGTGACTTCATAGGTACGAAGATGCGTTCCGAATTGAAGAAAGCTTGGCCGCAATCGCTCAGCATACACCTCAACTTTCGGATTACGAGGCTCAGGGGTGTTTTGATCGAGTGCGTAGGCTTCTTTTGTTTTGGTGTCAAAGACGCGAGGGATCCTCACCTGAAGTAAGATATTCTGCCCAGCTATCGAGAGTGGAATGCGAATCGGGTCTGGCCAAAGACTGGAAAAGGGAGCTTCCTTGCGAAGATTTGTAAGCGACGACTCAAATCTCTCCTCATAGTGGCTACCACCACACCCGGTAATTGCCACAATCGTCAGCAGGATGACGGTACGTCGAAAAAGCATCAATTCAATCTCCATGTTGCGTGGACCGAGGACGCATTGTCATCAAACGGCCAGAAGACTGTCAACCGACTTGTGGTATCTGGGTGCCTTGTTTGCTTTGCCGTTGCCGGCCTCTTTTGTTTTTAAACCCATTCCTTCGACTTCGCCGTGCGGTGTGGACAGCCAATAAGTCCCTGTTCACGTTGGGTGGTGGCAATGGCAAGAGATGCCTCGAGCAACATCTGGGGAGTTCCTGCATCAAACCAGTTGGTTCCATCCGCCAAAGATTCCACGTNNAGTTCACCCTGCTTCTGATAACAGCGGAGCAGATCGATCATTTCGGTTTCACCTCGAACCGAAGGACGGAGCGTTTTTGCAAATTCGACTACTCGGGAATCAAAAATGTATGCGCCCGTAATCACCTGATTTGATTTTGGCTGCGGTGGTTTTTCCTCGAGCGAGANAATTTCTTGACTTGGACCCAGTTCGACAACACCATAGTTACTTGGTTGACTATGTGGTGTAGAAAATACGGTCGCGCCACTTGGGGACTGCGCCANTTGCGCAAGGCGATTTTGAAATGCATTACCAAAAAAAACATTATCACCGAGCAAGAGCATCACNGACGCTTGATCAAGAAAATCTGCGCCGATCTTAAAAGCTTGCGGTAGACCATCTGGTGATGGTTGCTCAGCATANTGCAATTGAATNCCCCATTGCTTTCCNGTGCCNAGCAGTTGCTGATAGCCGGNNAGATNTTCCGGTGTAGCGATGAGGAGCACATCTCTTATATTTGCCTGCATTAAAGTAACAAGCGGATAGTAAATCATCGGTTTGTCATAGACAGGCAAGAGTTGCTTGCTCACAACATTTGTCATAGGTGCCAGTCTGGATCCACGACCCCCGGCTAATAGAATGCCTTTCATGTTTTGCGATGAATTAAGCATAGTGAACGGTGCGAGACGTCAGAATCGTTGGTGCGTGCATTACCGTAAGCCGATACGACGCCCTTCGTATTCNCNGCANACGGTNTCAATCCATTGAGGATTGTTTAAGTACCACTCTACGGTTGTGGTAATNCCGTCCTCAAACGCTGTCGTNGANCGCCATCCGAAGACGCGTTCCATTTTCATGCAGTCGAGTGCATANCGATTATCGTGTGCGGGGCGGTCTTTGACAAAGGTGATGCGATCTTTACTTTTTTTACTGTTCTGGCCGTTTGTCGGTTGCTGGTGATCAATTTGTGCGCATACCTGCTCCGCCACGTCCAGATTCGTCCGTAAGGTTTGGCTCCCGAGATGATAACTTTCACCTGGAATGCCTTCAAACAAAAGTGTTTCCAGGGCTTCACAGTGGTCCTCCACAAACAGCCAATCCCGCTGCTGCATTCCGTCACCGTAAAGCGGCAATGTTTCTCCGCGTATGGTTTTAAAAATGAAGTGAGGAATCAGTTTTTCAGGAAACTGCCGGGGACCATAATTATTGGTTGGGTGAGCAAGAATCACCGGTAATCCGTATGTGAGGTAATACGACCGGACAATGTGGTCCGCTGCCGCTTTCGAGGCAGCATAGGGTGATGTGGGGGCATAGGTGTCCCCTTCAGTTGCCACATTATTACCTTGAAGAGGACCATAGACCTCGTCGGTGGACACATGTAAAAATCGAAATGTTTCCTGCTCCGCTTCCGATAGTGTTTTCCAATATTGCAGCGTTGCCTCCAGCAGAATGGAAGTTCCCATGACATTGGTTGTCATAAAGTCAACTGGCTTGTCAATCGATCGATCGACGTGGGTTTCGGCCGCTAAATGTAGAATCATCGAAGGGCGATGCTTGNTGATTGCNTTTTCGACATCGGTAGACGANCGAATATCTGCATGGATAAACGTATAGCGCGAACTCTGAGCCGCCAAGCCGATCGATTCCAAATGACCGGCGTAAGTTAGCGCATCAAAATTCACCACTTCCANATTCTGTTTTTCAATCCAGCGGTGCACAAAGCAACTGCCGATAAAACCGGATCCCCCGGTGATCAGAATTTTTTGCATTGTCTTTTCCAAGTCGAAGCGTGCGGTTGCTAGTTTGTTCGCCGAAATACCCTCGGCAGGATTCGAACCTGCGACCTACGGTTTAGGAAACCGTTGCTCTATCCCCTGAGCTACGAGGGCCCTTTCCGAGTGGCACCGTGCTTCGAATGTTACATTCCGGTGAGCGTCATTTTCCCTGAAACCCGAAGTGCCCGACGGCCTGTAAAGGTTTCACCGATGCAAACTTCATTTTAAGACAAACAGGGACTGCAGTAACCCACAATGAGTGCACGTGAAAAAGACGGATCAGGCAGTTTGCAATCCGCCTTTCTCTACGATGATGGCCGTATTTTATGTAATCGATCATAAAATTCCTGAGCAGTTGCAATTCGATCAGCAGGATCTTTTTCCATGGCGGACAAGACAAAACGCTCTAGTTCATCAGTGACGTCTTCGTTGAATTCGCGAATAGGTGGTGGAGATGTGGTGAGCGCTCTGGCGAGAATGCCAACNGGGCTGTTCGCTTCGAATGGCGGCTTATTGGCNAGTAGTTGGTAAAGAATTACCCCTAAGCTGTAGATATCCGATTGCGGACTCACCAAACCGTCGGAGGATTCTGGTGCCATATACAGGGGTGTACCCATAATGGTCCCATGAGCGGTGAGTTGTCTTATATTTTCGCCAGCGTAACAAAGCCCAAANTCCATAAGTTTGACATGGCCCTTGGGGGCTTCGAGCCAGATGTTGCTTGGTTTGATATCACGATGAATGATNTTTTTTTCATGGGCTGCCTGNAGTCCATCGGCAATCTGTAGACAGATGTTGATCGAATGCGATACNGAAAATTTATTTCCCTCTTTGAGCCAGGCTCGGAGATCGATGCCAATCAATCGCGGCATCACCATGTAAGGTATATTTCCTTCCTCNCCCACATGAAAAANAGGAATGATTCGATCATGTCGCAAGCTGGCGATACTNCGCGCCTCGCGNACAAATCGTTCCCGCATGATCGGTTGCGAGGCAACCTCGGGCAGCAACGCTTTAATCGCCACCTCCCGCTTTAAGTTGGCGTCCATGGCCAAATAGACCACACCCATGCCTCCTCGGCCTAACTCTCTTAATACCTGGTAGTTTCCAAAGTGTGTAAATNGATTTGATCCATCGTATTTACTCCGAGAGCTTCGGGTTGAATTTGTTTTCGTCGAGGTTTGCAATTCCCATACACTTGGATTCAGATTTTCTGCAGACGTGTTACTTGTAAGTGTCCTGGTGTCGTCCGTGCTGTTTGACAAAGAGGGTATTGAATCCTCGAGGCTCGAATCGGTAAAACGGAAACTGCAAAAAGGATCACCGGCATGCATACACGCATCTTCCGTGATATGAATTGTTTCACCGAAGCATTGTGATAGACCACGCACAATGCCCGTTACTAAAGGGCACATTTTTCTTGGTGATGCATAGATCAGTTGAACTTCATGTTTATCGACGTATTGTGCTCGCAAGACGGGTGGATCAGCTTCGGGATCCATGCGGCGCACGAGGTCGTGTAAAACCGTTTCCGTATTGACGAGAAGTTCTAGCGTCCGCCATTTGCTATCAACGTGATCCGGATACAGTGCAAGCAATTCCGGAGCCATGTATTCGCCNAATGACTCAATAATTTCATTTACTGGTCGATCAGCAATTTTCGCCGCCGCGTTAACAAGCTTAAACAACTCTGCATCGTCATGGCTCTGCGCGGGTGAGTATGTTTTGAATGGAATTCCCGCTTCGTCGAAAAGTTGAGTCCACCCATCTGCTCCCAACGCCTGATCTGAAAATCGCTGCAGAATAAAAAATATAATGCCGTGCATAAATTTGCTGACAATCGCTACCGGTTGAATTTTGAATGATTAATTTGTGCGACTGCTTTCCGCATACATAAAGTATAAAAAAAAATGGCGTTCATTGAAATTGGCGAGGATTTTTTGCAGCGGCAACGGCCCGAAATTCCAAGTGATATTGAAAAAGAATANTNCGTTTCCCCTTCAATTTCGCTCAGGTAGTTCGATCGAATTCCGGAATNGCGCCCTCAATCCAAAGCAAGCTTTNCCGTAAATTCTCCCTTGGTAGCCTGCTCCCCACTCCGCCTGAGGTTTACTTCTCGATTCTGCCATCGTAAAAAAATNAGATGNCGATCCAAATTTAGCGAGTTGAGGAAATATCTTTCTGAGTGCCAATGTATCGCATATTCCGTAGACACTGGGAACGAAGGATTCTTCATTTTCTACCCAAAGACTGCTTACAGACGGTATCGAGTATCTTTAAATCGAGGGTCATGAGATTATGAGTCCCCGATTCTTTGACGCCCCCAATGCAGTAATAATGATGCCCACATGCCTCGCTCAGAGACCAAAAACACGCATTCACATAATTTTCTGGCATGAATTCAATGACCGTACAACCGGGCGGCGAAAAAACCAAATTTGCCAGCCCTGCTCCATGCGGAGCGATTACGACTTCGGCAGAAGNAAATAATCGAATTTGCTCNGAAAAAGAAAGTCGCGANAACAANACACGCTCAAATCCATAGTGATCCAACTGCGCAAGCAGAGCACGTTCGTTGCGCACACCGCGATATCTGGCATCGTTTCGCGAAATGTAAATGCGACGAGCCGAATCGGACGTTTTCATNTTCTCTTTGACAAGTGAGCGTAGAAAATTAATTGTTTCCTCGCTCACGCTACCGGAATTTGCCAAAGGAGTGACACCCACCAGGGTATCGGCACTCCAGTGCGCGTATTTGCGCGGTGGAAGAATCTGGTCGGCGCCTAAACCGATCAGTTCCAGGGATTCCCGAATAAAAGAATGCTTTCCGTATACGTAAAAGCTATCGACCTGCATTTCTTTTAAAAGATAAAATCTAGGCANTGTTTCGAGTAGCCAATGGAAGTAGCGTGATGCCATTGGCGCGGCGAAAACCCCCAATCGACCCGGAAAGTGGCGTAACCGCGGGAGTCCTACCAGNCCGGCCAGCGGCTTTGGAGCACTCTCTGNAGATATATGCGAAGTCTCGGCGATCAACTGCCCCTCGGAAGTGATGACGTTTCCATCGTGGAAAACTCGACCATTTGTTAACTCAAAACCAAAAACATCCACTGCGTCTTTACGCGACTTAAAATATTCCCCTGAAAGTGAACCGAAAATTCGGGGAGGTTTAGGAACCATTGTTCGGGGCGAGCTTAGTTTCTGGATCTGATGGCCCCGNTCCTCAGTAATCAGTGTTCGTATCGAAACCGCCTGTTTTGGATTAGGCAGTGGGAAAAAGACCCAGTAGAAAGGCGCAAAAATTAACCGGCGGATTTTAAAAAAGAAATCATTGAAAGACTTCAAGAATGTCAAAAAAATCACCACAACTTGNACTCANAANGACACGAATTTGATCGCAGTATAGATAAANTAAGTTATCAAACGATAGTCNANACTNTCGTTTGTGAACAATTCAATNAANCAGGCACCCATCCACACC
>NHBP01000046.1 GCA_002168195.1 Planctomycetaceae bacterium TMED10 | reverse complement strand
AGGCCGGTAGATTGACAATCAAAAGATACATGCCAATCACCGCAGTAGGCAAAATTAATCCGACGGGTCCCTTGGCTAAGAGGCCGACCCCAAAAACCGCATAAAGCGCTGCCGCAGATAACCAAGTCGGACAAAAATAGTAGCCTGCGAATCGCGGTGCTGGTGCAGTCCGGACTGTAGCATCTGTGCGCGATTTGAAAGTGGTCAATACAAAAACCATCAAACCCGCAGTCGAACAGAAAATCAGTGATGCATCGGGAGTCGCCGCATGGCTTACCATTTCAAACATTACGCTGGTGGCCAAAATAACTCCCGCAAGCAGGCCGACTTCAGGACTGAAAAGCCGTCGCCCAATCATAAAAGTGGCTAAAATTGTACCAAGGCCAAGTAAAGCTGAAGGAAATCGGGCAGCAAACTCATTGACACCGAACGCAGCATAAGAACATCGAATAAGCCAATAGAGTAACACCGGTTTTTGAGTGCGCAAATGCTCATTGAACGTTGGCACCACCCAATCGTCTCGCTCATGCATTTCCAAAGCACAACGGGCGTTACGTGTTTCATCACGGTCCCATAGGCGTGTGCCATCTAGCCGGACAAACAGGGCCAATAGCGCGACGGCTAAAAGCAAGCAAAGATCGCGACCGATAGTTCGCATGAATACTCGATACATCTGGCGATGAAGACTCAATCAGAAACAACGAACCGCACAAGGCGGATGACAAAATTTTAGAGAACGTTAAATTTTCCGACAACGGGAGTTTATTCCCTTCTAGTTGCTGGCAATACACATCCTCCAGCAACCGGGTGCTGCCGCGCGAATCTGCACAATTTTTCGGTCGTTGTGAGCGGTGTCTTATGAACAAGAAGGAAAAAATTTCCAACGCAAGCTGGATCTATTTTTACGGGTAGATAAGAAATTTTTTCCAGCCTGCCGAGTCTTCTTCATAGATCGTTCGTGTATGAAGTCGACTGGCTCCCTCTTGCCAAAATTCAATTCGCCGGGGAACTACCCGATAGCCGTACCAGTGAGGTGGTCGCGGCACTTCTTGGTTTACATAATTCTCTGTATATTTTTCGATCCTTGAATCGAGCTCAGCGCGATCTGCAAGTCGCTCTGATTGACGAGAAGCCCATGCACCAATGCGACTCTCTCTGGGTCTGAGGACCCAGTAATTATCCGACTCTTTGTCATCGACTTTTTCTGTATCGCCTTCAATCCGCACCTGCTGGCCCAAAAAATCCCAATAGAAAGAGAGTGCCGCTTGTGGATTGGCCTCCAACTGGCGCCCCTTTCGACTCAGTGAATTAGTAAAAAAAACAAATCCTCTATCATCCAACCCCCGCAACAATACCACGCGTGATGAAGGCCGCCCATTAAGATCCGCCGTTGCAAGAGTCACTGCTGCAGGTTCAGCCACCGAACCTTCGGCCACACGTGCAAAAAGTTCTTGGAAGCGAATAATTGCTTCTTTGTAAATGAGATCTTGTTCCATAACTTAAAACGGTACCTTTCACTGACAATTGTCACAACAGTCGCTGAATAAATATTTTGCACGACATTGAATTTGCGGTACAGCGAATAAATTTATCGAGATTGCGATTCTCACGTGTGATGCATCGCGTTATTCGTATAGCGGAAGGCTTGAAGCAACGGCCATGGGAACAAACACCATCAGTGGCAACCAAACGGACAGAGCCGGGCTGAGCAGCGACGAACTCCCCAGATTATGGCAAAGCATGATCACACCCATAAAAACAACGATCAGCAGTACACATAAGCCGACGGAGAAGAACAGACTGCGCGATTGGCGTGTTAAGACCAACGGTAATCCCAGCAGCAGGAGATTCAGGTCTAAAAAAGGCTGCACAAAACGTGAATGAAGTTCCACCTCAATGCCCGGATTGTGTTTCACACTTGGATTCTCCAGGGCTCCCATCAATTCTAGAGTAGAGGAAAATTGTTGCCAATTTCCACCTCCAATCAAAAGTTTCGGCTCTACAGAACTCACAACAAAGCATTGATCTGACTTAAGCCATAACGTGTCCTGTGGCGTATAGAGAATTGGCACCCCGTTGAGTTTAAGGCTTGATTCCGTAACCAGTTCCTCCGGTTGTCGAATTCCCGAAAAGAGATAACCCTGAGGATGCTCGTTGGTGGAAGGCTGAAAAGTCGCCTCGCGACCAAGCAATTGAACCCCATACTGATCGAGAGTTCGGGGCAGAAAAAAATTCGGTTCAACGATCCGCTCATCTACTAAAACGATACCTTCTCCACTTAAAAGAATATCTGTCTGATTGTCATAGACCGGCACAATCGCATCCGTTTTATCGTTCCGTATATTCTGAATGTTTGTACTTAAATCTTGACGAAAAGACGGCAAGATGCACTCTCGATTCACGACGGCGAGTAATACCAGGATGCATGACATAATCAAAAGCGGGCGGACCATACGTTCATTCCGAATACCAGCTGCCATCAGAGCCGTCATCTCGTTATGCCGCCTGAACGTCGCAATCGTAAACATTGTCGCAACGAGAATCAGCAGCGGATTCATCCAATCAAAAAAAACCAATGAGCGGAGTCCGTAGTATTTTAAAACTGCTCGGAGCAAACCACCATTTGACTCAGCGTAGCGGAGAATTTCACTAAAGTTATTCACTGTATCTCCGACCACAAAAAGGCCAAAAAAGCTGATGAAAAATACAGCAAATACACCTAAAAAGTTTTTCAGCAGATAGCGATCAATAATGGCCATTAATTTGAATTACTGGTATTGAGGTTCTTTTTGGGCAAGTGTTTCACGAATCGCATCCGACAATAACTGCATGCCTTGTTTGATACGGTCCACAGACTGCACACCAAAACTTAAGCGGATTTGATCATGTGCCGGAGGAGATCCTTCGGTTGGATAACAATAATAACCCGGAACATATAAAACACCTTTCTCGAGCGCTCTTGGAAACAACGGGCCTTCGGTGCCTGTATCCACACCATCCAGCTTCAGCCAAATATATAAACCCCCTGCCGCCGGTAACCAGGATACTTCCGTTAAATCACCTAAATATTCCTCGGCGGCTGAAACCATCGTTTCTAATTTTTTTTGGTAGGTCAAACGCAGCTTTGAAAGATGCAGATCGAAATCTCCCCCCTCAATCACTTGGCGAATGACCTGTTGACTGAAGTGGGGTGCCCCAAAATTCATATTTCCCTGATGGTGGCTCAGTGGCGCAACAAGGTCGTTCGGCAAAACGCCCCAGCCAACGCGTAATCCCGGAGAAAATGACTTGGAAAAAGAACTTGTGTAAACGACAGTTTTATTCTCCAGATCGAGCGAAAATAAACTTGGAATATCTTCTCCGAAGTATCGCAAATCTCGATACGCAGCATCCTCAATAATATAGAGTCGGTGCTGCTGGTGATTATATCGGCTGACGATCTCAAAAATTTCTTCGCGCCGTTTTTGCGATGTAGTGATACTACTTGGGTTATCAAAATAGGTGGTCAGGTAAAGGGCTTTGATACGATCCGAATCCCCCGTAGCCTTTGCCTTCTGAAGAACTTCTTCCAGCGCTTCGGGAATCAATCCGTTGTGATCAACAGGAAGTCCGTGTGCTCGGGCTCCAATTCCCTGGAGAGCTCCCAAAAATACGAAATAACTCGGCGCCCCACAAAGCACAATGTCTTCTCGGTCGAGTAGGACGAGTCCTAGCTGATACAGCAATTCGTTGCTACCTGCGGTCATGATGACCTGCTCGAAAGATCTGGAGTTGCCCGACACACCATCGGCTTGCAAAAGTCGCGTAAGCAAAATGTCTCGAACTGCCGCATCACCCATGGTACTTGAATATTGAAGTGCCGCNCGCCCGAGTGCCGAAGACTCCAGCAACCCCTCGACAGCGCGGAATGTCTCCTCCAACGGTAAACTCGCCTGGTCTACGAAACCGGCGGCCAATGAAACGAGCTCTGGTCGAGCCAACGCTTCTCGCATTAAAAAACTAATTGGCGCCTCAACGGTACTCTGGGAGAGACGTGAAAGAGTCGACATGAAATTACCTTGGAAAAACGATGAATCTCGATCCTTGCGAGCATAGAAAACCTAGAAGAAGCAGGTCAAGGTCCATATCGGCGACTAAAAATATCTGGGTGTGCTAAGATGCGTCATTGCATCTTTGAGGTTGAACCTGAATCGAGCCTGATTGGTAAAGATTAAAACAAGGGAAATTTCGTGTCACAGTGGCTAAGTTTTGCGACACCCATTTATGATCATGGGCGTTCGCTCATGAACAATTCCGTCGATCTTGTGATACCACCGATTTGCAATTTATGTCGCTGCGATCTCACCGATGAAAGTCGCTGGCTCGGCCTCTGCGACAAGTGCTGTTCTTTGGTTATCGAATCAAGCGATGACTGTTGCTCTCGATGTGGAAATCAATCCGAAATATACCGGCAAGAAGCAGCAACCAAGAGTAGTGCATTCTGTCCCAAGTGTAAACAAACACATTTTATGTTTTCACGTGTTTTTACGCTTGGTCCTTATCAGAAGTATTTACGGCATGCCGTACTGCAAACAAAACATCCACATGGATATCCGCTCGCTGTGGCTTTAGGACGATTGCTAGCACATGTGCGAAAAAAAGAAATCGATTTATTCCAGCCAGACTTGATCATCGCAACCCCCATGCATTGGTTNCGGCGATTAACGCGGGGTGTNAATGGACCGGATGCAGTGGCGAACAGCGTGGCAAAATATCTNGAACTTCCCAAATCCAACCGAGCGATCATTCGCTTTCGCTACACAGCACAGCAGGTCAACCTTTCCCAGACGCAGCGTTTAAAAAACATCGNCAGTGCTTTTCGTCTACGGGGAAAAAATATCGCGGGTAAACGGATTCTTTTGATTGACGACGTGATGACGACGGGAGCAACTTGCAATGAAGTAGCTAAAGTACTCCGATTCCACGGTGCAAGCGATGTNGCAGTTGGCGTGGTCGCTCGACAGGGATTGAGCGTTCACAGGAAAGCCTCTTAATTTTTTGCCCCCGATTGGCAGCACTCCCGACTCGGCTAATAATAGGCCCTGACCTCNTAAGGGCTGGATACCCGTTTTGTTTTCAGCTTTTGCACGACACGCCCNCTCGCCTATCACAGACTTAAATATTCCCTGTTTCCAAGATCATGTCTCCACCTACTTCTGAAAAAAAGAGGGCTGAACCGCTACGTCCTTTCCGGCGGGCGGTGGTGCGCGGAATCGGGGTCATTCTTCCTCCGCTACTTACAATCGTCATTTTTGTTTGGGTGGGAAGTACCGTCAACACATATGTGATGCAACCGGTTAAAAATGTAACGCGACAGATTTTAGTCTGGACAATCGATGATCACGTTAAAAATTTTCCCGGAGTTCCCCCGAACGTTTACTTGGCGACCAAAGACGAAACCAAATATCACCGCTTACCACCACAGGCGGGCGGGCGGACCAATCCGCTGTGGGTGCCTGAATCTGTTTATGAATTGGTGACAGATCCTGAGAATCTTGCTGGAAAAAAAATACCGACGACGCGTAAGGGAATCTTAGAGCGGTATGTCGATCTTCGATATTTGACACCTCAAATTGTGATTCCTGTTTTTACGTGTATTTTCATCCTAGCCATGTACCTGTTAGGTAAGTTTTTAGCTGCCCGTGTTGGCGGGATGGCCGTCGCCGGACTTGATAAAGGCATTGAACGACTTCCACTCATTCGAAATGTCTACGGATCCGTAAAACAAATCACTGATTTTGTTTTCAGCGGAACCAATGTTGAATATACCCGGGTCATTGCAGTGGAATATCCGCGGAAGGGAATTTGGTCTTTAGGATTGGTTACCGGTGAAAGCATGCTGGAAATTGCAGTCGCTGCAAAAGAACCTGTACTTTCTGTTCTGATTCCAACTTCACCAGCGCCCTTTACCGGCTACACCTTAACGATCAAAAAAAGCGAGGCTATCGATTTGAATATTACGATTGACCAGGCTGTCCAATTCATTGTGAGTTGTGGAGTCGTGATTCCCCCACAACAATTACGAAGTCTGGCCGAGGGAGATGAAATCCCAGATGTGCCACGCATTGTTGATAATGCAGAGGATCCTGATGCATCAGAAACCTGTTAAATATTTAGTTCGTCACGGTCTTCACCACGGCTAATTCAACATTGAGAGTGCGAGAAGGAAAAAGAGAATGCACATCCGAATTGGAACGCGTGGAAGCCGTTTGGCTCGCTGGCAAGCGGAATGGGTGGCAGAAAAACTTTGCAAACGAAAGATCGAAGTAGAGCTTATCCCTCTTTCCACCGAAGGGGATCGGAAAGATAAGGGCGCACTTTCACAGCTTGGGTCGGTGGGAATTTTCACTCGAGAAATTCAACGAGCGCTACTCGAAAACCAAGTTGATCTGGCAGTCCATAGCCTCAAGGATTTGCCGACCGCACAAACCGAAGGACTCCAGTTAGCTGCTGTTCCAATCCGTGGTCCTTGCGAGGACGTCCTAGTGACACAAAATCGAGATACTCTTAGCGACCTGCCGCCGCAAAGCCGGATCGGTACAGGTAGTCTGAGAAGGCGATCTCAAATCCTGCATCTACGAAGTGATCTGCAAGTTGTTCCTATTCGGGGCAATGTGGAAACACGTATAAGAAAATTAGAGAATGGAGAATATGATGGAATTGTGCTAGCCCATGCCGGACTACTTCGTCTGGGGCTACAAAAATACGTTCACCAGATTTTTCAAACAAGTGAAATGATTCCCGCAGTCGGCCAAGCCGCATTAGGACTCGAAATCCGGGAAGCGGATGCGGACCTACATGCCTGTTTAGAACAAATCAACCATCGGCCCACACATCAGGCCGTTTTGGCCGAGCGTACACTTTTGAGCAAGTTGCAGGGCGGTTGCCTCGCGCCAGTTGGAGCCTGGGCACGCGAGATAGAATCAAACCAATTACAACTCGACGCTGTCGTCCTCGATGCATCCGGAACGCAACGCCTTTTTCATACTGATCGAAAATCAATGGATGAGGCAGAGGCCTTGGGTCGAGAAACTGCTGAGCATTTACTCATGCAGGGTGCCGAGACGCTCATCCATACTGTGCGCGATGCGGAACACCCTTGATCCCATTGTCTTTTTGATGGGCGATGGGCAACGGTTGAAATACGAAGCGATCGGAAGAATTGCTGGAAGTGGCCGTTAATCCCACCACCAGCGATTGTGATTAATTTTCTCCGGTTGGACGGCGGCGTGTGCTTCCTTCACACTACCTTTTTCATCCGACTTCATATTTGTCCCGGTGAGCGCTTCGGTCGCCTCAATCCGTACCCCACCTCCGACCGGAGTCATCAATGTATTGCCTTTCCAACGAACGTTGACCGCAGTTTCGACGCGAACTGGCGTGTTGTAGGTCTGCACTGGATAGGCACCCTCATCCGAAAAGACGGGCATCGACCAATCGGCCATCTCATAGAAATTCTGATCGCGAATAAAAGCGGCTGCTACCGATAGATCAATTAAGTTACGAAGCTGGGCCCAAATAGGCGACTTTTGCGCCATCTTTCGATAAGCGCGGGTGAACGAATGTGTAAATGCTCTGCTCGCTCGATCAACTTGCTCGACACCCGCACGCGAGCCGTCGGCGTTGACCACTTCATCTTCACCAATCAACTTCACACCTTCACCGACCATCTCCATTGCTAAATCGTCGTCGGAGACCATCACACGTTCGTAATCNGGGACAAAGTACCAACGACGCATCGCATTGCGTGAAACCGCCGCGGGATTGGCCTTATCAATGTATGTGGCGAGACGAACAGGAGGTTTTTCCAAACCAATTCCAATCAACTTCATGCGATAATCTGCCTCCACAAGCACCTGAGCAAAATGCGTGTTTGCCGCCACGCCACCGAAAGCGACTTCCTGTAAACCAAGACTATTCTGTAATCCGACCGCAATACGATTGGCATCACTAGGACGGACTCCTCTTAAATTAGCCAAAAATTGCTGCATTTTATGCAGCCCTTCCTGTGTAGGATCAATCGAAACGGTGATGACCGTATCGTCGAGCGATCCGGGCGCAAAGGTCCGCAGCGCCACAATCAGGTCCTGGAGTTCCAGGCACGGCTGGCCGCTATTCATGCCTACCACACGACCGCTGGCATCATTCACCCAGCCTTCTGCAGGACCAGCAATAACAATGTCTTGGGTTTGTGGATAGTAAAATACATATTCCAGGCGGGTCAGCCCGGCAAGATAGCGCATGGCGTCATCCGGTTGCCGGTTATTTTCAATAGCGTCTGACAAAGCCCGCTCAAGACGATTTAAAGAAACTTTCCGCATGGGACTTCGTTGACGGATATCTTGAGGCAGGGCAGCCTTCGCAGCTGAAATCCGCGAGCGCATCAAGGCGCCATTCGGATCTTCATACGTCCGAAGTTGGAGAACACCCTCTGGGTCAACCAGAATACCGGCGACACCACTTATATCTCCACCGCCGCCTTGTCCCCAACCGATCTGAGGAAACCAGACAGCCCAAGTAACAAGGAGTAAAACGGGTAGAAAATTTTTGCTGATCTTTCTCATCGCGCGCCCTCTCTGAGCCAGTCCCTGTTGTTCCGAATGTTACACATTGCCGGTGGATGTTTCTTCTGGAAACTCGTCTACCGGCCGCCTCAGTGTTTTCGGGTCCAAATCAAGCACCCGAAAACAAACCCTTTCTCACCTGCAATACTCTGGGATAAAAAAGCGTTTCCTGCTCAGATTTTAGTTTGGCAATTTGGAAAAAACAACAAATTTAGGCTACTTGGACCCTTTTACTATCCTACAAACCGTAAAACTGGCACATTCCCACCCTAAACTTTGTTCCCCGAAAAATTGGCCGCTTCGCTTGAACTGGCTACGATATACCTGGAGCCTGTACGGAATACGTGCAGCCTCCACAACTGCTGGGGCGATCGGCTTAAATCTGAGAACCTGGATGATCGTGCAAGACAGCCAAATTCGAGATAAAGCGACAGCTATCAATCAGGAAGCCTGTTTGTATTTTCCTTTCGAGACCGATTTGTCTCGGAGGCGATTGCTGAGTTACACGGTTGCTGGTTGGCTGCTTGTCGTTCTTATCATTGTCAACGCGGTCAATGCGACTCCAGCGGAATCGCCTGAAAAAAGTACAGAAAATAGCCTACAACTATCTCCTGCTATTGAAGAACTCTTTTTAGTTCCCCCACGCAACAGTGACGATCTGCGTGCAATGCAAGAGCATTTGCAAAAGCTTTCGCAGGCGGTGACTCCAGCCGTCGTGGGGATCCGTTTAAAAAATGGAATGGGAAGCGGTGTCATTATCAGCCCTGATGGGTATGTCCTCTCTGCGGGACACGTTACCGGACAATCCAACAAACCCGCTACTGTCTTTCTTGCCGACGGTCGAAAACTTTCTGCAACAACCCTCGGGGCAAATCACCGAGTCGATGCCGGTTTGTTGAAAATTTCCAGTGAAGAACTCGACAGTGATAGACCATTACCGTTTGTTTCTATAGGTGATTCAGAAAATCTGAAGCATGGACAATGGTGTATTGCGGTAGGCCATCCGGGCGGCTTTCAGGAAGATCGGCAACCCGCTGTACGTATGGGGAGAATGCTCTTAAAAGGCAACAATATTATCGTGACCGATTGCACACTTGTGGGAGGTGATTCAGGGGGACCACTTCTATCTGCGGCGGGTAAAGTGATTGGCATTCACAGTCGCATTGGTGAAGGAATTGAAGCAAACCTCCACATACCGGTTAATGTTTTTCGACAAGACTGGGATCGCTTCGCGCGGGGAGACGTTTGGGGGGGGCCTTCTCCAGGCGGGCCTTTTTTAGGAGTGCTCGAAGCTGAAAATAGTGAGGAGGCTGAAATTGGCCGTGTGATTCCCGGGGGTGCGGCCGCATTGGCGGGAGTGCGCGAAGGGGATGTTGTATTGAAATTTAATGATCAGCCAATCAATAGTTTTTCGGAACTCGTTTCGGCAGTTGCGGGGTGCGATCCGGGGCAAACCGTTCAACTTGAGGTCAGACGGAATGCAAAAAATATCATTATTGCGATTGAAATTGGTAGTTTCGGACTTAACTAATTACTTTCCCCCTGCGAATCCCCAAACCATAATTCCTTTTTAAAGCAGACTCTTGATGCATTCATCAAAAATTATTCACCGTCTAACTCTGATTGGCTTGGTTTTTTTCTTTTGCTACTCTCAAACGGTTGATGCGCAGTGGGAGCACATCAAAAATCATCCCGATGTTCATCAGGCGTTCATTCCCATCATTGCCGATGTGCGGAACAGTACTGTTCAGATTGAAGCGGATAAAGAACACATTGCATTAGGAGCAATTATTGATTCGGCCGGGTTGATTATTTCAAAATCAAGCGAATTGGAAGGACAGATTCGCTGTAGACTCTCTGACGGAACAATATACCCGGCAAAGGTGCTTGTGCGTGACGCTAAACATGATTTAGCGTTGCTCCATCTAGAAAACACCGAAAAACGTCGCTTTGTTTCCATTCGTTGGCGAAACAACAAAGATCCTCAAGTGGGGAGTTGGCTTGTAACTCCCGGAATTGGTAGCAACCCGCTCTCGATCGGCATTGTGAGCATAAACTCCAGATCGATACCACACGAACGTGGATTTCTGGGTGTGCAACTGACGCAAGCCGAACAGGGACCTCGGATCGAAGTTGTATTTCCAGATAGTGCGGCGCACGCTGCAGGACTAAAACGCGGTGATATTGTGATCGGTCTTAATGGCGATGCAATCAGCAACCGCAGGAAGTTCATGGGCCTATTAGCGAGAATGATGCCCGCTCAAGAAATCAAATTGAAAATTCTTCGTGAGCAGCGGGAACAGGAAATCCAAGCTCGCTTAGGACGCATGGAAGGAGTCGATGCACTTGAAACCCGATTTGGCATCATGAACAGCATGGGCGGGGAATTAAGTCTGCGTCGAGCNGATTTCCCTTTAGCATTNGCGCATGATACGGTCCTTCAACCCGAGCAATGCGGGGGTCCGGTGGTGGATATGAATGGGNATGTTGCGGGAATCAACATCGCGCGGGCTGGTCGCACNTGTAGCTATGCACTGCCGGCCGAAGTGGTAATCCAACTGGTAGATAAATGGAAAGGGAAACCTGAACACCAAGTTTTTTTCCAAACACCGACCGANCCACAACCATAGATATTCAGTGTGAGGGGAAAATTTAAACGCCCGGTACCCTTCTAACGACTCACAGGAACTGGAGCCGTGAATGGGTTGGTAAACCAGGACTGCCAGCCTCGCGGCCTCGAAACGGTCTGTCCCAACTGATAGGGCGTATAATTCGACTGAATATTGTAAGCAGGACCGGCTTGTACGGGTTGGTAAACGGACGATGTAACCGGCGTGTTTTCTACCGGTGCTACCTGTGCTGCAGGTGCATAATTGGTTGTCCGGCAATTATTCGCGGGTGGGCAGCAACGCGGACCATAGTAAGTAATCTGGCCTGTCTGCCGATAGCGATAATGGGTTACCTTGGGGGTGTTGAATTGACCACCCACTAAATTATTATTCGCGTTCAGATCTGAAGTGGTATTTAAAAAAATTACACCAAGTGCCAACACGATCAAACTACGTACCATCGTTGAACCTTCCNTTAATTAATTCTGGCGGAGATGATTACGATACCGTTGGCTCTCCGCTGCCCTTCTCGATTCACTCTANGTTGATTTGGAAGTCTCCGCAAGCAAATAGACCCCTCGGTAGCACATTTTTTTNATGNTAACGCATCTGTAATATCGGGTTGTTCCGATTGGGNNNCTGCTAGCAGTGACCCGATAACCGTTACAACCATTACNATGCACCATGGACCNAAATTCAGTTTTCTGGAATCGATAAAATTTGCNCATGAAAATCTGTCTCTTTGATATCGATGGAACGCTCATTACGACCGGTGGTGCTGGAAAGCAGGCCTTCCTACAAACCCTGCAAAAAGCATTCGGGATNGACATAGTNGATCCCGGTGTACCCTTTGCCGGGCGAACGGANCGCGGGATTGTAAGCGATTTATTCACCCACTTNCGTATTTCCCAAACCGCTCAAAATTGGGATCTTTTTACTGAGGTCTACCTGCAGTTACTCCCTGAGTGCCTTACAAGTTGTGACGGCCGTGTACTGCCCGGCATCAAACCACTTCTCGAAACAATCAACCGTCACTCAGAGATTCAACTAGGACTGCTCACGGGAAATATGGCCAAGGGTGCGTCGATTAAACTGCAGCACTATGGATTAGATCACTACTTTGATTTTGGCGGCTTTGGTGACCAGCATATTGAGCGCGATCGCGTCGCNCAACAAGCACTGCTGGAAACACACCAGCGTTGGGGGGAAGAAGTGGCGGCCGAACAGATCTTNGTGATTGGAGACACNCCTGCCGATATTCGCTGCGGGCAGGCTATCGGTGCGAACACCGTGGGCGTCTGCACAGGAAAGTACTCGGCGACGGAATTAAACGCCGAATCGGCTCACTTNGTGCTTGAAGACTTTTCTGCAGCNGATCCATTACTGGACAAACTCAATGCGTGAACTCAGCGAAGTCCGAAGCCCGGACTCCGGGAGTCTTTGGAAACAGGGGGACTCTTTTTTGCATCCACCTCCATGGAGGTGGGAAAAGGCCGANCTTTTTGNGAGTGTTCAGCTGTGATCTGGTCAAGCAAATCCCTTGAGGCATTATCAATCACCAACACTTGGTGACGACTATCACTTCCCTGCCCGGTTCGTACGATGCAAATCAACTCTTGCGACGCCATGCCTTTTCGANTTGCTTCAGCAAGAATCGCCAGACTTTGGGGTGTGGTTTTCACATCTGCCAACGAGGCCTCTATTTTTTGGTTTAAAGCAGGATTCATTTTCCGCAACATAGCATGGGCTAACTGTGCAGCACCATAAAGTCCAGCACGGTCAGTTGGATCTGCAAAATTACAGACGCCAATCAATTCACCACGTTTATTAAATAACCCACCTCCACTTCGACCAACCGCCGGTTGGCCCTCGACCTGCAAATTCGGNGGGCCGACAAAACTATTAATTGCCTTCACGGTACTCTGCTGTACCGTCGGGTCACTCCCGTGATCACACCCAACACTCAATACCATCTCTCCGACTTCCGTCGTTTGCTGATCCGNGATCAGAGGGAGTGAAGGGAGTTGGCGATCGGAGCGAATAGAGACCAGTCCAATATCGTTTTGTAAATCGTAGCGTATCAAAGCTCCGACAACGGTTGTGGATGCACCGCGGTCAAAAAGATCAACCTCGATCCTTCCGTTGCCACCTGAATCGCGAAAAATGTGGCCGCAGGTCAGAATTAGNGCNTCATGGGCNCCCGAGGTTTCTTTCCATGAATCGATGATCGTACCACTCCCGAGTGAATGGCCCTGCGGATCGTATACCTTGAGTCGAACACTCGCACGCAGCAAATGATCCGCCAGTGCTTGAACCGATCGATTATTAAAAGAGGGGGTTTGACTTATTGGTGGGGTCAAGGGCCGTGGTGGTGTCGCCAATGCTTGCACGTCGTTGACGTTCTGTTCGGGTGAGCCCATTTGCACGGGTTGACCGAATGTAACCTGTGGCACATTGGGGCTGACCACTGGTTCTTGTTTTCGCGACGGCTTGGAAAACAGATTTCCCGCTAACGGTAGAAGTTTGCGTGGTCGCTCCGGCGATTGACCTCGCGCATGCATGCTATGGGCAGAAGCNGGCAGAACACCCGCGGCCGAAAGCAACTCGGATAGTCGTTGATAATTTGTGGCACCAATGATTCGTCCACGCTCTTTGCCGTCAACAACCAGAACAAAACAGGGAATGTTTGTAATACCATATTTCTGAGCCAGGGCGGTCTCTTGGTCAACATCGATTTTACGAACCGGATAGCCTTCTGTAGACAATTGTTGCACCACAGGCGCCATCATCTTACAGGGGCCACACCATGTCGCCTGAAAATCATAAAGAACGGTTTCACCTGCTCCCGTTGCCGCCAACAAGAGTGCTGTTATCTGAATCGGTACCATCGTTCCCTCCCTGGAACTGAGGTCTTTTNCCAAGACAACCNAAGGAGGATCAGACGGAATCCGTCTCTCCAGGTGCCGATTGACCGCTGAAACGGCAATCTACTTACCTGCAGGCAACCTCCATGTTGCCTCAATTTAGTTATTCACCCGNAATAAACCGCAACAATNAACTCGCAAAAAGTCGCCTCAACCGAGCTGGCATCCTTGCCACCGCTGAGCGAGGCGTTGTGACGGGTCGCTTATCTAGCAAAATCTACATCTCGTCGCATCAGGAAAGTTCTTCAATTTTTGATGCGCAAAATTACACGAATGGCACCCGCACGGACCCATCCGTAATAGCCATACTTCTCGCAAATACCCTCCAGCATTGGTATTAGCGGATATCTGCAAAAAGTATGACGCAATCTTGAGGGAACACAAAATACATATTGTGTTCCAAAGAGAAAAAATTTGGTTGTTTTTATTGNATCACAACAGCGGTGCTACTAACGCAAGCAAAAAATCAAATCCAGCTTGGAAATTATCGGTTCCGATCGATTCACCCTGTACGTCATCGAGACAACGTCTTTTTCCTCCGGTCTCCCGATTCCCTCGCCACTCGGCTACAATCCCGGCTTTCCAAGGAAGAATACCTTTTCGATTACTAGTTGCATGCGCCAAATCCTTGTTACCGCCGGACTTCCTTATGCCAACGGTCCGATTCATCTCGGACACTTAGTGGAATACATCCAAACCGATATTTGGGTTCGGTTTCAGAAACTGCGCGGAAACCNTTGTATTTATATCTGTGGTGACGATACGCATGGCACCGCTATTATGATCAGTGCGCGGGAACAGGGAGTTTCCGAAACCGAATTCATCGGACAAATACATGATCAACATCAGGCTGATTTTAAGGCGTTCGATATTCAGTTTGATAATTATGGCAGCACGCACTGCCNTGAAAANCAGGAACTTTGNGAAGAAATATGGGGCGCAATGCTGACTGCGGACCTTGTAAAAAAGCAAGACGTACAGCAGCTCTATGACCCCCAAGCCGAAACCTTTCTTGCTGACCGTTTTGTTCGTGGTACCTGTCCGGTTTGTGGCATTTCAAATCAGTATGGGGATAGTTGCGATAATGGCCATACCTATTCACCGACGGAGTTAGTGGATCCGGTCAGCACCCTATCAGGAACAGCACCGGAAGTTCGTTCGGCAGAACACCTGTTCATTGAATTGGAAAAGCTCCATGACTTTCTCGAAGAGTGGACGCAAAACGAGGGGCATCTCCAACTGGAAATTGCTAATTATTTGCGGGGGCATTTTTTAAATAAACCGTTACGCGATTGGGATATTTCGCGACCAGCACCTTATTTTGGTTTTGAAATACCAGGGCATCCCGGCCATTACTGGTACGTGTGGTTTGATGCACCGATTGGCTACATCGCCTCCACGCGACAATGGTGTGCACGCCACGATGAAAATTTTGACGATTGGTGGAAAAACGATGCGTGCGAAATCCACCATTTTATCGGTAAGGACATCGCATATTTTCACACGCTGTTTTGGCCCGGTATGCTCAAGACGGCAGGTTTCACCCTACCAACCAAAGTACATATCCATGGTTTTCTTACCGTGGGTGGTGAAAAGATGTCGAAAAGCAAGGGTACTTTTATTCGGGCGAGTACCTATCTGAAGCATCTTGATCCGGCATACCTCCGCTATTATTACGCTTCCAAATTGAGCGCTAAAGTGGACGATATCGATTTAAATCTCGAAGAGTTTGTGCAAAAAGTGAACGCGGACCTCGTCGGCAAGGTCGTCAACCTTGCTAGCCGCGCGGCCAAATTTGTTCATGCCACTGGACTGGCAACCAGCTACCCTGAGGATGGTGGTTTGTTTAACTATGCCGCTGCCGAGGGACAAGCAATTGCTGAGGCCTATGAAAAAGGCGACATCGCACAAGCAATGCGCAGAATTTTAGCGCTTGCCGACCGGGCGAATCCTTATGTGGAAGAAAAACGACCCTGGGAATTGAATAAAGATTCCGATCGCAAGCACGAACTTCAAGAGGTTTCTACTGTCGCCCTGAATTTGTTTCGCCAATTGGCAATTTATCTTTCACCTGTGTTACCGCAATTAGCGGATGCCTGCAGCGATCTGCTGGGCGAACCGGTTGAGCACTGGGAACAAGCACAGCGGCCACTTATTGGCACCCCCGTCCAAAAATTCAAACATATGATTCAAAGAATCCAACCACAACAGGTACAGGCAATGATTGAAGAAAGTCGCGAAGATGAACCTCAACCACAAACCGCTTCCACTCCGAGCGATGATTCGCAGCCGCTACTCGATGAGCCGCTAGCGGCTGAAATCACGATCGACGACTTTGCGAAAGTCGATCTACGGGTTGCTCGGGTGTTGAACGCAGAATCGATCCCCGAAGCGCGAAAGCTGCTTAAACTTACACTCGGTCTGGGTGGCGATGAGCAACGCACCGTGTTTGCGGGCATCAAGGCGGCCTATGACCCAGAGACGTTGGTCGGGCGTCTGGTGGTATGCGTGGCAAACCTTGCTCCGCGCAAAATGAAATTCGGGACCAGCGAGGGAATGGTCGTTGCAGCCGGTCCCGGAAAAGAAGAGGTTTTTCTACTTAGTCCGGACTCTGGTGCCCAGCCAGGACAACGTGTGCACTAAAGAAAATCCAAAGCAGTCGAGACTTTGCGGGCAATCTATTGAAAAAGGTGGTGGCACCCGAAGGTACCACCACCTGCGACCCGAGGAGCATCAGCAGGCCTGTATTTCAATCTTTCGCGGTTTTGCGGAAGCTGCCTTCGGTATGCGGATGGTAAGTACACCCGCTTCGAGATGCCCTGCCACATGCTCGACATCAATTTCAAACGGAAAGCGAATGACTCTTTGAAAAGCGGGAGCATTTCTTTCACGATGAAAATAGGTGACCTCTGTCGCCGCGGCCTTTTCCCTCAAAGTATCCGCCTGCTCAGTCTCATTTTCCTCAGCTTCCGCCGGGGCACCCTCAAGCGTTAGCTCGCGACCGAGCGCCGTAATCTTCACGTCACTCTCGCTGAGTCCCGGAATATCCAGGGCGACAAAATAGTCATCGTTCTCTTCCCAGACGTCCACCGCTGGATGCCCACGACGACCACCCATGGTGGGCACGGCATCGTGAGGCGGTCCGAACACGTCAGCAATCAACTGATCCATGTCGGTACGAAGGGCGAGTGCTGGAGTCAGGCATTGGGAATTTATACGTAACATGTTGAAATCCTCCTTGGATGTTGTGGTTTATCAATCTTTGCACTTTGCAAAGGTCGTTTTTCTCAGTGGCGGGCCGCGAAGCCGCACCACGCCGCCGAACAAGGTCCTCTACCGTTCTCTAACTGTTACGCAATCGCCGTGCCTCTCAGGAATCCAATGACTCAAGTCATTAAATAAAAGGGTTTTATGGTGATTTCCCCGCNCGNGTCGGATTCCTGNANACTGCCATTTTGACACTTTTATCCGTGCCCACCCATTTAATGCCATTTTGGCATGATTTAACCCATTTATGTGTGTTTTAAAGCATTTAAGGCAATGGATAGAAGCATCAGAGCGTCTTGTGTTGCGATCGATGCGGAGGGCGGTCGGTGGAGNACCTATCTNTGGTCAAACTCTCTGGCTCTGGTCAAACTCTGGTCAAAAACTGGAGTGGTCCGCAGACCGCCTCCCCATAGTGCTGTTGAGGATTGCCTGCCAGCGTTCTATACTCACCCGTTTATTCGACGAAATCCCTGCCTTGGTGGTTACCCGTTGAACCGGCGAGTCGTCGGTGAGAGCGAAACCANCTGATAAACTGCCATGCGTTTCACGTTGGTCGACCGCATACTGGAACTTCAGGCAGGACAAGAAATTACGGCGGTTAAGAATCTCTCGCTCGCTGAAGAGTACTTAGCCGACCACTTTCCGCTCTTTCCTGTCTTACCTGGAGTTTTAATGCTCGAAGCAATGACCCAGGCAGGCGCCTGGTTGGTNCGGCACGATGAAAAATTTGCTCACAGCATGGTGNTTTTGAAGGAGGCGAGAAACATTAAATATGCCGATTTTGTAGAACCCGGTTTCCAGCTGGTTGTCAACGCGAAGCAAATCAAACAGGACGCAACGACGACGACCTTCAAAGCGGTAGGCTCGGTGGATGGCAAAACGCATGTAAGTGCCCGACTGATATTAGAGCGTTACAATCTTGCCGANACGAACTCGGATGATGCTTCGCTCGATCAACGAACAATAGACGAATTGCGCAAGCTTTTTGACAGACTTTACCGGCCCGCCAGTCAAGAGGAATTACAGCAGCTGGCGAGTTGAACCACAATTAGCGAAATTCATTGGTCTTGGAAAATGAACCCGGGATGGCTTAAGAATACCTGCTTGAGACAGTCTCGGGATCAAAATAAAAGTATTATTTCAAAACAAGGAGAGGAACCTTTTCTATGCCGTCCAAAGAAGAAGTTTTTGAAAAAGTGAGAGAATCTCTGGTCGAGGCACTCGGCGTTGATGACGATGAAGTTACACCAGAAGCAACCTTGGTTGGAGATTTGGGTGCTGAGTCCATCGATTTCCTTGATATTGTATTTCGGCTCGAAAAAAGCTTCGATATTAAGATTCCTCGCGGGGAACTATTCCCNGAAGACATTCTCACCAACACGGACTATGTGGTCGATGGCCGGATCAACCCCGAAGGCGTTACCGAANTAAAGAAACGTATGCCCTTTGCTGATTTAAGCAAATTTGAAGAGAATCCGGTTGTGCAAGAATTTGCAACATCGCTTACGGTTCAGGATATGTGCAACTACGTGGAGAGCAAGGTCTAACGACCAAGGCAAGGGCGAAGAATATGCGATGGTTTTGGATTGATCGTTTCACTGAGTTGGTAAGTGGCGAAACGGCAACGGCGATTAAAACCATTTCGCTTTCCGAGGAACACCTTCACGATCACTTTTCTGGCATTCCAACGATGCCAAATTCNTTGATTTTGGAAGGTATGGCTCAGACAGCCGGGATGCTCGTAAGCCANTACAATGCNTTTNAAGAGCGGGTNATTCTTGCCAAAGTTCCTCGNCTCGTATTTCACTGTCGCGGTGTGCCGGGTGACACGCTGACCTACCACGCAAAACTAGAGGCAATTGAAGAAACGGGCGCCCGAGCGATCACAACCAGTCACATTGGAGAGCGAATTCAGGCAGAAGCTGAAATCCTCTTCGCCCACATTGATCGTGAGACTGCGCATCGCCCCCTGTTTGCGGGCGAAGATTTTGGCGATCTACTCAAGTCGCTAAGGATTTTTGATGTGGGCCGCAATCCCGATGGATCGAAATTGAATTATCCGGAACATCTTCTCTCGCAAACATCTTCGTAACCGTACTGGAAAGTGTATCCATGGAACGACGTGTCGTGATCACAGGTATGGGGTGCATTACGCCTCTGGGAACCAAACCGGAACAACTTTGGGANCGNCTCCAAAANGGTGAGTCCGGTGTGGGTTATACCCAAGCATTCGATGCGAGCCAGTTTCCAACTAAATTCTCTGCGGAAGTTCTCGACTGGAGTATTGCCGATGAAGGAGAAGACCCGAGTTTGTGGAATAGCCGTGGAAGGCATTCAAACTTTGCGGCCGGTGCGGCCAAACAAGCCGTGTTAGCATCCGATATTGTAGGTAACGTCGACCCCGTACGCTTTGGNGTTTATTTAGGGAGTGGAGAAGGACAACAAAATTTTGATGCTTTCGCTGAAATGATTTTGGCTGCCGTTGGTGAAACCGGTGAAGAAGATGAGGCGTTGGATGTTGCTGCCTTCGTAAAAAAGGGTATCGAGATACTCAATCCAGTGGACGAACTTGAACAAGAACCCAATATGCCGGCAGGACATCTAGCGAGCATGTTCGACGCACAGGGGCCCAACACCAATTGCCTTACCGCTTGCGCCGCAAGTAGCCAAGCCATCGGCGAAGCGCGTGAGTTAATCCGCCGCGGTGATGTTGATGTGATGCTCTCCGGGGGCACCCATAGCATGATTCATCCCTTCGGAGTTACGGGATTCAATCTCCTCACTGCCCTCTCAACGCGAAATGATAATCCGCAAGCCGCCTCGCGGCCTTTCGATCGTGATCGTGACGGTTTTGTACTCGGTGAAGGGGCCGCCATGCTCGTGCTGGAGGAACTGGAGCATGCACGCTCACGTGGTGCAGAGATTTATGGAGAAATTAAAGGGTACGGTTCGACGGCTGATGCATTTCGAATCACAGATACCCACCCGGAAGGTCGGGGAGCGATCCGCTGCATCCAATCCGCACTGGAAGATGCTGGTATTTCTGCGGAACAAATCCAATACATCAATGCACACGGTACGGGAACCAGTGTGAATGACAAAGTAGAAACTCTCGCCATCAAGAAAGCGCTTGGCGATATCGCCCATAAGATACCTGTTTCAAGCACAAAAAGTATGATGGGCCACTTGATTGCAGCCGCGGGGGCAACTGAAGTCATCGTTTGTTTAATGGCAATGCGTGATGGAGTTTTACCTCCAACAATCAATTATGAAAATCCGGATCCCGAGTGTGATCTCGACTACATTCCGAATGAAGCTCGCCAGGCTAAGTGCGACTACGCACTATCAAACAGCTTCGGTTTTGGAGGACAAAATATTTCACTCATCCTCGGACCACCCTGCTAAGTGGTTCTTCTATGGGGAACCCTGCAGATGACTTTAGGGACCGATTGTTTGTGGTTGATCGAGTAGAAAATCACGTGGTCCACGCGTCGTGTAGTAGGGATAAGTGACCGCAGCTGTCGGTGGGCCGGCAGGGCCAACGTATGCTCGCGGATTTTGCGGGCACCCTCCACCCATAAAATGACCACCTAAAGGTCCGCATGGTTGTCCGTTTGCAGTCATGGCATTGCCTCCGAAGACACCGCACCGGTTGCAGCCACCGTTACACCCATCGCGACAACCCTGGTTTGCCTTATTTGCACAGCCGATGAAACATCCGCAAATGATCAACGGCAGGAGGCTGTACATGATTTTTTTCATTGCAATTGAATCCTTTACGGGAAACCATGAAGAGAAGATCGGTCTGCCACAATGGTCGGGGCCGGACACAACGGATCCACGATACCGCGGGACAACCATCCGTTATGGATATCGACGGAATAACCCACAGAATCCAGCTAATCGCTAAAAACCAACGTCCAATAACTGATAGCAATTGTGGGCGATGAAACCCATTTATTCGACGATGAATGGGGCATGATATGGGGTAGAATCAGGTAGAGAGGCTCTGATTCCATGCTTGGTCAAACGACCCCAAATCCATCGGTTCCCCAAGTGTCACCCATCCTGCTAGCATCGTGACCCGGTCACTTTCAGAGTATTCTGGCTGCTTGTTGGACGCGTTTTAGGCTGTTACGGTTGAATCCCATGGTTGCCACCATCGAATATATCGAAGAGATCATTGAAACTTTTGCGAAGGCTCATCAAGCCAATGCCATGACCGAATCTCGGTTAGGCAACGTGATTGAATTAAATGCTGCTGCTGGGGATGAGGTGATGGTAACGGCTGACCTGCATGGTCATCGGACAAACTTCAACGCCATCCGACAAATCGCTGATTTAGAGAACCACCCCCGGCGACATCTCATTCTCCAGGAAGTCTGTCACGGTGGGCCCAAATATCCGTCAAACGGTGGTTGCATGTCTCATATGATGCTTGAGGATGTCGCCAAACTGAAAGTGAAATTTCCGCAGCAAGTACATTTTCTCATGAGCAATCATGAGTGGTCTGAGTTAATGGATTTTCCAATACTGAAAAATCAACAGATGTTAAATCTTCTTTTTCGTTTTGGAATGCAAGAAATGTATGGACCAGCGACCGATAAGGTCCGCAGTGCTTATCTTCCGTTCTTACGGACACTACCGCTTGCGGTCAGGGTGGAAAAAGGCATTTGGATAAGCCATACATTACCCGAAAATGTGGACCAGGAAAAATTCGATGCAAAAATCCTAGATAAAGAAATTACCGACAGTGATTTGGAGGAGAACGGGCCTCTTTTTCAATTCATCTGGGGCCGTGATTTTCGGCAAGCCAATGCCGATGCTTTTGCAAATTCGATCGAAGCGGATGTATTGATTCACGGGCATGAACCATCGGAAGATGGATTTGACGTTCCAAATTCGAGGCAGATTATACTCGACAGTCACGGAGACAACGCGACTTATCTGATGCTTCCCATCGGCAAGCAACTCGGTCAGCAAGAGATCGTCAAGCGGATCAAAAAACTCCGTCGTGTCATTTAAACGAGCGCGTTGAAACGAGCGGNTGNANNAGCNCGTTGAAACNACNGGCNTTGCACGTTCAAACTCAGGCCGCATTGCTCANGCCGCATTGCTCAGGCCCCGTGAAAAAACGGAACCGGAGAAATATGGCACGGTCTTTGCTCCTGTAAATAGGCGGAACTTGTTGGTTCCGCACAGAAGTGTTGATTCTGTCGGGGCCGGAGCGGAGAAGAGGTGAGGGAAGAGTTAGAGGATTTTGATCTGAAAGCGGGGTCGGCCCACTGGAAGAGGCAACCGCGGAGGAGAGAAGGCACAAAGAGTTTCGCAACTAAGCGAATACTATTTAAGGATTTATGTCTTTTTCGATATACATCCGATGTCGGTTGTGTTTAATCGGAAAGGATGACGAGAAGAGGCACAAGAGACAGAGAAGTTGGCAAACCGGGCGATACTATCGCCCATAAACAGGCGAGTCGGAGTCCTGCGGAACACAGGGTCTTGGGCTCGCCTGTTTTATTTTGCTTGTATCGTTTTGATACATTTGTATCAAAATGATACGAATCTCTCTCGGCCCAGTTCCCAGACGAGACCGAAATCCTGATATTTTTCTAAATTTTGATCTCCTAATTCGACAGTGAAACCCGTCTGATTCTATGCCCGTGCGGTCGTTTCGCTCCGGAGCGGGGTTTATTCTTTTGGCAGTTGCCCGGTTGGCAAGTCTCGCTGTGCTCAAAAAATTCTACGATCGATATCCATGACCGAAAATATCCCGCGCACATCTGCGATGCTTCCCCCACCGAAGCCTGTGTGGGAATATCGCACATGGCCCATCGTTGGATGGTCAGCTTCTACTAAAAAAGTTTCCTTGGTGCTTCTACTGATCTTTTGCGGGACCGGGACACTGGACCTTGCAATCAGCCTCGCCGCCGATCCTCAATTTCGTGGTACACCGGAGAAGAATAATCCAAGCCGTGCCATTGATCGATTGCTCCAAGCGAGTTGGAAAGAAAATGAAATCACTCCCTCCTCACCAGCAACTGAAGGGGAATGGTGTAGACGAGTATTTCTCGATGTTATTGGTCGAATTCCTACAACGGATGAACTCGATGCTTTTCTTAAAAACACATCGCCAGAAAAAAAGAAGCATCTTGTAGAGCGTTTGCTGTCGACTGATTACTCCGACGCCTATACGCGAAACTGGGAAAACATCTGGACCAACATCTTGGTAGGCAGAAGTGGTGGATCCGAACGCAATTCGCGAACCAATCGGCAAGGCATGCAAATGTATCTCCAAGAGGCCTTTGCCGAAAATCGCCCCTACGACCAGATGGCACTTGAATTGATCAGTGCNCAGGGGACCAGTCGACCGCCGGATGCTGTNAAAGAAGCATCCCAATTNAATGGCGCGGTCAATTTTTTNGCNATGAAANTAGGNAATGATCCGAATGATGCGGACTATGGTGCACAGGCCGCGGCTAAAACATCTCANATTTTTATGGGCCTACGCGTTCAGTGTACGCANTGCCACGATCATCCTTTTAATCGCTGGAAACAAAACCAATTCTGGGAACTCAATGCGTTTTTTCGCCAAACCGTTGCCCTCCGGCGCTTTGAGGGGGGCCGTAATATTGCCTTCATTGAGTTAACCAATCAGGATTTTCAGGGCCCAACGAACGAACCGGGGGAAGCCGAAATTTTTTATGACAAACGAAATGGTGTGCGGGTGGCCGCATATCCGGTGTTCACCGACCGTGGCGGTCACGTAACCAAGCTTTCTCGAAGCGGATTTTTAGAGGATGTTGACCGTCGCGGGGAGCTTGCTGAATTAGTCCGNNGATCAGACTACTTACCGATTGCCTTGGTGAATCGGTATTGGGATCATTTCTTTGGTTATGGATTCACACAACCCTTCGATGATATGGGGCCACACAATATCGTTTCGCATCCGGAGCTACTGGAGTCTCTCAGCCAACTGTTCGTCGACTCCCAATATAATCTCAAGCAACTCATTCGCTGGATCGTGCTCAGTGATGCGTATGCGGCCTCCAGTCGCTTTGGTTCAGACAACAAAATCGATGATCCCGCGAGAGGAAATCCTCCGCTATTCAGTCGTTTTTATCCGCGGCAAATGCGTGCGGAACAGCTATACGATTCGCTGATCATCGCCACGGGTGTGGATAAAACCGCCATCGGTACGGAGCAACAAGAGAGCAAGCGAAATGAATGGTTGCGCCAGTTTGTCATTGCTTTTGGAACAGATGAAATCGATGAAGCAACGACATTTAATGGCACCATCCCTCAGGTTCTCACTCTTTTTAACGGAGATCTCGTCAGGCAAGCCACCATGGCAACCGAGGGAACCTTTTTGCAAAAGGTCTCCAATAATTCAAATATCCAAACACGCGAAAAACTCAACCGGCTGTTTCGCGCGGCGTTGGCCAGGAATGCGACGGCCGAAGAGCGTCGCTGGGCAAACAAGGCATTTTCAAAAAGTGCCGACATCACAACTGCTCTGGAAGATGTCTGGTGGGTGCTGCTCAACACGAATGAATTTATTCTCAATCACTAATAAAAATTTTGCAAACCAAAAGATGCGATTTTCGTAGAAAAGAAGAGGAATTAAACATGGCGACACACTCCACTTTTTCGTCTCTTTACGGTATGTCGCGACGCCATTTTCTCAAACACCTTTCGGCTGGCGCTGCTTGGGCGGGTCCCGCTGCGCATTTTCTTTCCGCACTCCAAAGCGAGGCTGCCGAGCTACAAAAAAATCAGAAGTCCGTCATTCTACTATGGATGGGTGGAGGTCCATCGACGATCGACATCTGGGATCTCAAGCCAGGCAGTATTACCGGTGGGCCCTTTTCCCCAATCAACACCACGGGAGATATGCAGATTTGTGAACACCTGCCTCGAATGGCAAAACAAATGCATCAAATGTCGATCATCCGTTCCATGAGTACGCGAGAGGCTGATCATTCTCGAGGCCGCTATTATATGCACACCGGTTTTGTACCGAATCCAAGTGTCGAGCACCCAAGTTATGGTGCGGTGATAGCGCAACAACTGGAGGCAACCCGATCAGATCTTGAGATACCTCCGTTTGTTTCTATTGGGGGTAATAGCACTGGACCCGGTTTTTTAGGCCTTGCTTATGCGCCGTTTGTCGTTGACTCGAACGGTCGTATTCGTAATCTGGAAAGGGAAACATCCTCGGAGCGGTGGCAAGCCCGTATCAATTTTCTCAATAAACTTGAGTCTCGATTTATCGGTCAGCAGCGAGGAATGGCCGCCGGGGAACATAAGAAAATTATAGAAAAAACAAATCGTCTACTGACAAGTCCACAAATGGAGGCTTTTCAGATTTCAAAAGAGTCCGCAAGTGTTCGAGCGAACTATGGCAACACGAATTTTGGTCGCGGGTGTTTAATGGCAAGACGACTCGTCGAGGTGGGAGTCCCTTTTGTCGAAGTTGATCTAGGAGGATGGGATACCCATAGTGACAACTTTAATCAACTCCAAACAAAACTGCCCGAAATGGATCGGGCAATGGCTGCCTTAACAACTGATCTTGCGGATCGGGGAATGCTCGATCACGTTGCGGTGCTCTGGATGGGAGAATTCGGCCGAACCCCTCGAATCAACGGAAATACGGGAAGAGATCATTGGGCTCGTAGTTGGAGTGCTATGGTAGGCGGAGCTGGTTTTAAACGCGGAATTGCTGTCGGCAAAACCAATGCCGATGGAACCGAAGTGGAGACAACCCCCTACTCTTCCGAGGACCTCATGGCTACGGTACTTCAAAGTATTGGTATCTCACTTGATACCCGCTTCACATCGGCGAATGGGCGACCGATGAAAATTGCGGGTGGTGGGAGTCCGATCAAGGAATTACTTACCTGACGTCTGTCGGATCAAGCGTGTCGCAAACACCCACTCTATCATCATCACCCGGCGCTTTCCGACACATGCTCCGCTTGGCGTTACCGGTTCTCGCTGAGCAGTTACTATTTTCTCTGGTGATGCTCACCGATGTCTGGCTTACCGGGCGTTTTCTCAGAGAAGCGCCTCAACTTGCTGCCATCGGTTTAATCGCTTATCTCCTCTGGTTTCTAAACAGCCTGTTTGATTTCGTAACGATTGGTGCCACTGCGCTCACTGCTAGATTTGTTGGTGCGAAAAAGATCGCGGATGCAAAGATTGCACTGAATCAGGCCATTCTAATCGGTATTGCATTGGCAATTATTGTTACCCTGCTTGGGTTTTTAATTGCTAAACCAGCCGTATTGATTCTTGGTCTCGAAAGCAAAGCCGCAGCGCTGGCTGTCCGCTATCTCGATTATATTCTACCCGTCGTACCAGCCATCATGTTCCAACGTGTTGGCATAGCTGCTTTACGCGGTGCCGGGGATATGGTTACCGCTTTTTGGGTGATGACCATCGTTAACCTGGTTAACATTGTCGTTAGTTGCACATTGGTCATCGGACTTGGACCATTTCCATCACTGCAATGGGATGGATTAGCCATTGGAACCGCAGCAGCTTATATAACTGGTGCGTTACTTGTGCTGATCATCTTGATCCGCGGTCGGAGTGGACTACGAATCGAACTTCACCTACTCAAACCAATTTTTTCGATGATTGGGCGGTTATTAAAAATTGGCATCCCCGGGGGATTCGATGTGCTTTCCATTATTGGCTGCAATCTATGGTTTGTTTCGCTCATTAATCGACTTGGCAATGAAGCAGCGGCAGCACACAACGTGGCCATTCGACTCGAATCATTGGGCTTTCTACCTGGCGCGGCATTTTCACTGGCGGCCACGACCTTAGCCGGTCAATATCTGGGAGCAGGAGAACCACACCGCGCAGCCCGCAGCGTTTTACATGCCTGTTTCACGGCATGTGGAATTATGACCACTGTAGGAATCGCTTTTTACTTTGGTGGCTCGCAGTTAGCAGGATTTTTTCTCGCCCCCGAAGATACTGCAATCGCTGCACTGTCTTCCCAACTTTTAAGAATTGCCGGCCTGGCAATGCTTCCCTTGGCAATTGAAATGGTTCTGATCGGCGCACTTCGGGGGGCAGGAGATACTCGCTGGCCACTTGTTTTTACTTTTGTCGGTTTTTTGGGTATCCGAATCCCACTTACTTATCTTGCGATCGACGTCTTTGAATGGGGTGTTGTTGGAGCGTGGTACGCAATGCTGNTCGATCTTGTTGCNCGCTGTCTGATGGTCCTCTACCGGTTTTATCACGGCGGCTGGAAAAAAATAAATGTCTAGGCCTGGAGAGAGCCAACCCATGCACAGCACCGCNGAATCCGAATTGGAGAAACAAANGTCGCTCCTTCGATATTTAGTGATTGCTCTTTCGATCGCATTGCTGCTGCTTCTTTGGCCCATGCCAGAAATGAGTCGTTTCTNTCGTTATGGCATGGACTTGTTGCACACACCTTTTTTTACCATCTTCGCTTTTATACTCGATCAAAAACGTCGGCGGATTCANAACGAAAGGNTTTACAAACTGTTCTTTTTTTGGCTGCTTCTTTTAATCCTCGCGGTGTGTTTGGAGACTGCACAATCTTGGGTGGGCCGCGACAGTAATTGGCATGATGGGCTGTCAAATATACTCGGCATTACAGCCGGCATTTTATTTTCCGTGAGTTATTCCACACAACGTTTTTACTCGAAGTGGATCACACGGATTCTGGGGATACTATTGATTATTTCTGGCAGCCTCTATGGGTTCCGTGGCATGTTGGATACGCTACAAGCGCAAGTCGATTTCCCTGTTTTCGCTGACTTTGAATCAAATCACGAACTTCTCCGCTGGCAGATTAGAGACGCCAGTTTCGCCCAAAGCAGGCAACATGCGACGAGTGGAGATTTTTCTGGGAAACTTGTGCTGCGTGCGGGTCGCTATCCGGGAGTTTCAATTGAACTTCCGGCCAATGACTGGTCAACTTATAAACATCTTAAGTTTGATGTTGTGTGGTCGCCACAAAACGAATCTTCGCCGGTTATCGAAAGTAGAACGCACAGCCTTGCATTAAGAATTAAGCTGGAAGATGGTGGGCCGAGTGAATCCATTAGCGAACGCTTTGAATCGACGATTGAGTTGCACCCAGGCAAAAATCACATCCAAATATCTCTCGTACAGATTGCGAATGGTCCGGAGGATCGTTTGCTTCGCCTTAATGCGATGTCTAAACTTTCGTTATTCGTGCCTCATTTAAAAACTACAGAAACCTTATTTGTCGATCGGATTTTCTTAGATTGAGCGTTTGGTTGATGGACACTCATGATCTAGATCACAAGCCGGCGAAAGAACATACAAATCGATTCGATCAACGCGGACTATCCGATTCCACAGATGATTCNACTATCTTTCAGTATCATGCGAGACTTTTTGCCGATTTGATCCACCTGGCAGGAATCCCGCTGCGACTGGCACAAAACAATCTCTCGGGTGGGATAATCATGCACTGACCAACCCCGTGAATCGTTTCGCTCAACCAAGCCGCCCACCAATAAAATGTACTTTGATTAAAAATATGATGTTTGCAATGGGACATAATTTTAAGTGTCTGAAGGGTTTCAGTTATCCCGTCTTTGGTTCTTGCAAGGGTCATATTTTTTCGTCGGCTGCAAAGTTCTTCTAGTATTTTGTTTTCGCTTGATGAAAATATAAAGAAATGGGCCTCCGGCAGTACTGACTCCATGCACTCTGCTCGTTGCATTAAAACGCGGAAGCTATCTTCTGCCTCGGTCGTATGATCTCGCCCGTTATCCTCATAGAGTCGGGCACCAATGCAGACCGAATTTGTATTGCAGATCTTCTCCTGCATTTGCTGATACTGATCCTCGAGTGGAACATTGATCTTAATATTGTCTCTTAACTCTCTTGCGACGGGAAGAAAAAAATCTTCGTCCTGCCAAAAACCAAAAAGTTCGACCATGCCTCTGCGAGATAATATCTCTAGTTGATTATCTTTATCGTGAGATGTCACATCTTCTTCAATGTATGTCCAAGGAAACAATTTTCTTCGAATTTTTCGACTCGCTCTGAAAGCGATGCCCATATCGCTTTTCGACTGAAATAGAATTTTTTTCCGAAATTCTTCGCTTAATAATTGATCTACAAGTAGACATCGACCATAGGTGTCAGGCTTGGGTTTATACAAAACATGAAGCTGCTTGCCATTTTTTTTTGCATACGCGTACCCGGCGGCAAGTTGAAAAAGCTGATTACCGAGTCCGTCATGAATATTAAGGTAGGCTTTTCCGCGCATGACATTTTAGCATTTTATCGATTGAGGGTTAAATTCTTCCGCACTCCTTCTTATATCTAACTAGTTTTTTGTTGTGAAAAAAGAGAGGTTTTTCAAACGCCTTTCAAATATCTTTTAAACACCTTTTAAACACCAAGGTGTTAAATTTTCGGTGCTATTTTTTGTTCTCGCCGCTCAAAGGTTGCTCTGAATGCATTTAGCCATGAGGGGCGTGTATCTGTTCCCGAAAAAGTCGGATACCCGATTTCTTAAAGCTGACGGTTGGAGTATTGTTTCCTTGCCCGGTGTGGATGGGTACTNGTTGATTGAATTGTTCACAANCGACAGTGTGGACTATCGTTTGATAACTTATTTTATCTATACTGCGATCAAATTCGTGTCCTTATGAGTGCAAGTTGTGGTGATTTTTTTGACATTCTTGAAGTCTTTCAATGATTTCTTTTTTAAAATCCGCCGGTTAATTTTTGCGCCTTTCTACTGGGTCTTTTTCCCACTGCCTAATCCAAAACAGGCGGTTTCGATACGAACACTGATTACTGAGGATCGGGGCCATCAGATCCAGAAACTAAGCTCGCCCCGAACAATGGTTCCTAAACCTCCCCGAATTTTCGGTTCACTTTCAGGGGAATATTTTAAGTCGCGTAAAGACGCAGTGGATGTTTTTGGTTTTGAGTTAACAAATGGTCGAGTTTTCCACGATGGAAACGTCATCACTTCCGAGGGGCAGTTAATCGCCGAGACTTCGCAGATATCTTCAGAGAGTACTCCAAAGCCGCTGGCCGGGCTGGTAGGACTCCCGCGGTTACGCCACTTTCCGGGTCGATTGGGGGTTTTCGCCGCGCCAATGGCATCACGCTACTTCCATTGGCTACTCGAAACACTGCCTAGATTTTATCTTTTAAAAGAAATGCAGGTCGATAGCTTTTACGTATACGGAAAGCATTCTTTTATTCGGGAATCCCTGGAACTGATCGGTTTAGGCGCCGACCAGATTCTTCCACCGCGCAAATACGCGCACTGGAGTGCCGATACCCTGGTGGGTGTCACTCCTTTGGCAAATTCCGGTAGCGTGAGCGAGGAAACAATTAATTTTCTACGCTCACTTGTCAAAGAGAAAATGAAAACGTCCGATTCGGCTCGTCGCATTTACATTTCGCGAAACGATGCCAGATATCGCGGTGTGCGCAACGAACGTGCTCTGCTTGCGCAGTTGGATCACTATGGATTTGAGCGTGTCTTGTTGTCGCGACTTTCTTTTTCCGAGCAAATTCGATTATTTGCTTCTGCCGAAGTCGTAATCGCTCCGCATGGAGCAGGGCTGGCAAATTTGGTTTTTTCGCCGCCCGGTTGTACGGTCATTGAATTCATGCCAGAAAATTATGTGAATGCGTGTTTTTGGTCTCTGAGCGAGGCATGTGGGCATCATTATTACTGCATTGGGGGCGTCAAAGAATCGGGGACTCATAATCTCATGACCCTCGATTTAAAGATACTCGATACCGTCTGTAAGCAGTCTTTGGGTAGAAAATGAAGAATCCTTCGTTCCCAGTGTCTACGGAATATGCGATACATTGGCACTCAGAAAGATATTTCCTCAACTCGCTAAATTTGGATCGTCATCTGATTTTTTACGATGGCAGAATCGAGAAGTAAACCTCAGGCGGAGTGGGAAGCAGGCTACCAAGGGAGAATTTACGGAAAAGCTTGCTTTGGATTGAGGGCGCTATTCCGGAATTCGATCGAACTACCTGAGCGAAATTGAAGGGGAAACGAAGTATTCTTTTTCAATATCACTTGGAATTTCGGGCCGTTGCCTCTGCAAAAAATCCTCACCGATTTCAATGAACGCCATTTTTTTTTATACTTTATGTATGCGGAAAGCAGTCGCACAAATTAATCATTCAAAATTCAACCGGTAGCGATTGTCAGCAAATTTATGCACGGCATTATATTTTTTATTCTGCAGCGATTTTCAGATCAGGCGTTGGGAGCAGATGGGTGGACTCAACTTTTCGACGAAGCGGGAATTCCATTCAAAACATACTCACCCGCGCAGAGCCATGACGATGCAGAGTTGTTTAAGCTTGTTAACGCGGCGGCGAAAATTGCTGATCGACCAGTAAATGAAATTATTGAGTCATTTGGCGAATACATGGCTCCGGAATTGCTTGCACTGTATCCGGATCACGTTGATAGCAAATGGCGGACGCTAGAACTTCTCGTCAATACGGAAACGGTTTTACACGACCTCGTGCGCCGCATGGATCCCGAAGCTGATCCACCCGTCTTGCGAGCACAATACGTCGATAAACATGAAGTTCAACTGATCTATGCATCACCAAGAAAAATGTGCCCTTTAGTAACGGGCATTGTGCGTGGTCTATCACAATGCTTCGGTGAAACAATTCATATCACGGAAGATGCGTGTATGCATGCCGGTGACCCTTTTTGCAGTTTCCGTTTTACCGATTCGAGCCTCGAGGATTCAATACCCTCTTTGTCAAACAGCACGGACGACACCAGGACACTTACAAGTAACACGTCTGCAGAAAATCTGAATCCAAGTGTATGGGAATTGCAAACCTCGACGAAAACAAATTCAACCCGAAGCTCTCGGAGTAAATACGATGGATCAAATCCATTTACACACTTTGGAAACTACCAGGTATTAAGAGAGTTAGGCCGAGGAGGCATGGGTGTGGTCTATTTGGCCATGGACGCCAACTTAAAGCGGGAGGTGGCGATTAAAGCGTTGCTGCCCGAGGTTGCCTCGCAACCGATCATGCGGGAACGATTTGTGCGCGAGGCGCGTAGTATCGCCAGCTTGCGACATGATCGAATCATTCCTGTTTTTCATGTGGGTGAGGAAGGAAATATACCTTACATGGTGATGCCGCGATTGATTGGCATCGATCTCCGAGCCTGGCTCAAAGAGGGAAATAAATTTTCAGTATCGCATTCGATCAACATCTGTCTACAGATTGCCGATGGACTACAGGCAGCCCATGAAAAAAATATCATTCATCGTGATATCAAACCAAGCAACATCTGGCTCGAAGCCCCCAAGGGCCATGTCAAACTTATGGACTTTGGGCTTTGTTACGCTGGCGAAAATATAAGACAACTCACCGCTCATGGGACCATTATGGGTACACCCCTGTATATGGCACCAGAATCCTCCGACGGTTTGGTGAGTCCGCAATCGGATATCTACAGCTTAGGGGTAATTCTTTACCAACTACTGGCCAATAAGCCGCCATTCGAAGCGAACAGCCCCGTTGGCATTCTCGCCAGAGCGCTCACCACATCTCCACCACCGATTCGCGAATTCAACGAAGACGTCACTGATGAACTAGAGCGTTTTGTCTTGTCCGCCATGGAAAAAGATCCTGCTGATCGAATCGCAACTGCTCAGGAATTTTATGATCGATTACATAAAATACGGCCATCATCGTAGAGAAAGGCGGATTGCAAACTGCCTGATCCGTCTTTTTCACGTGTACTCATTGTGGGTTACTGCAGTACCTGTTTGTCTTAAAATGAATTTTACATCGGTGAAACCTTTACAGGCCGTCGGGCACTTCGGGTTTCAGGGAAAATGACGCTCACCGGAATGTAACATTCGAAGCACGGTGCCACTCGGAAAGGGCCCTCGTAGCTCAGGGGATAGAGCAACGGTTTCCTAATTTCTAAAGTGCCTAAAGCGTAGGTACGGTAGAGAAGGCTTTTATGCCTTTTTTTATAGGCTATAAGCGTGT
>NHBP01000045.1 GCA_002168195.1 Planctomycetaceae bacterium TMED10 | reverse complement strand
GGCCGGGATGATGCCACCTCCGCAAGCGATGGGTGGCCCCGCCATGCCCCAATCAGCACCTCCAGCACCTCGCCCGGGTCATGAGCGGTCAGCGTTGGCCGCGCTTGCAGCACCTCTCGCAGTGGTCGCCGCTCCGTTTGCCGCATTGTCGGCTGGCGGGCAAGGGCAAGGGGCCGGCCCCCAACCGTCGTTTGTGCCCGGAACAGGGGGCGGTGTGGCTCCGGTAGGCTACGACCAACCGCAACTACCGGCATACGCGTGGCCGAGCTATGCACCGTATCCGAACTATGCGGCGCTGACCTATCCCAAGCAATATTCACCCACCGCTTGGCCTTATATCGGCCCTTTCTATCCGTACCCTCAGGTACCGCTGGGATGGAGAAAAGTCACCCTCGAATGGGATGATGGCTGGTGGTTCCTCGACTTCAAGGATAAGTAAATCACTGACATTGCGTTGGTGTGCAAAATCGACGTGGCGTTTTCCGTGCGGCTGCGTCAACCCTAAAGACCCTATCTGCCGACCTCCGGCAGGTAGGGTCTTTTTTTGCGCTGGACTGCTAGCAGCATTCAGGGCACCATCCGGCCTTTTTTTTGATAGGACCGGAAAATTCCGCAAGTTCTTCCCATTTTAACACGATAAGTACTTCTGGCGTTAGCAAGTTCTACCGCCCCCGAAACTAGGTGACAAATACATTATCGCGGAGCTTTTACGATGGCATACAGACTTTTCGCAGGGTGCGGATTGGTTGTGGCGTGCGGCCTCGCCTTGGCTGCGTTCACTGGCTGCATTACAAGCCAAGGCCCGTTTCTCGGCTATGCCGGCATTCCGATTCCCGTTTCCCCTTATTGGCAGAAAGAAAAAGAAAACGAACATTGGTTCCACGAGCGTTATGGCAGGGCACCCATCCTGGGACCGCTCACTGCGGATACGCCTGACATTGGCATGGATCCACCGAGCGACGATGAGGTCTTTCGGAAGTTCCTTGAAATCAAAGAGGTGGAAGGTAACTGGCCAATGCTTTACACCATTCAAGTCAATGACGTACGGATCATCAAAGAAAAAATAGCGGACTATATCGATCCGCCGCGGCAAATTCCTTTGATCGGACCAGCCCAATTGCATCACGTGCATTACAAGTGCACGGTGCACTACAGCGAAAAGGTTCGTGTCGGTTGGCCAATCCCTTACACCCTCCGGGATGACGATGCTGCCGAAGTGATCTATATCGATAAGGATCATTTCCACATGGTGGGTAACGTGAATACGGGAGCTGGTTCCAACTATTAAAGAAACACACGGTACTATCGCACCTGAAAAAACATGAGGCCGAAACGGTCGCATCCAACACACTTCGCCCAGGGAGTACAGACTCGTCTTCACCCAAGACGAAGATCGCTCCCTGGGCTTTCGGGAATTTATAGGGGCTCAGTCGCGCAAACCATTCGACCGGTTTGATGCGATCATGAAGGGGAGGCGTTTCAATGCGGAGAGGGATGATCCTGCTGTTCCTGGCAAGCGTGCTGCCGGGAGTGACAGGAAACGCAATCGCTGAAGAGGGCGATGATCTAATCATCTTGGCCGCTGACCACTATGCGCATCAGCGCTGGGAGCTAGCGGCAACCTCCTTCAAGTCATTCCTCCAGGAAAATCCTCAGGATGTCCGCACTGCGGACGCACGCTTTTACTATGCCGAAAGTCTTCTGCAACTCGAGCGTTATCCCAAGGCAGTCCACGAATACAAAAAATTCCTTGAGGTCGCCCAGGAGGATGACCCGCGGCATGACGATGCCTCTTTTCGGATGGCCGAAGCGGCTTATCTTGCTGCTCGCCACCATCAAGCGATTGAGCGTTTCGAGCCTTTTNTGACAACCGCTCCCCGGGGACCTCGACGGTCACTGGCCGAGGCCTATTTGGCGGGTGCCTTGCTCGCGGTAACCGAGGAATCGAAAAAATCCAACGACGCGCTCGATGCGGAAGAACGTCAAAATCTTCAAAGGGCCGGCAAGCTATTTCGCACGGTGCTCGAGGAGAAGGATGCCGGGACGCTTTCCGATACGTGCCGATTTGGGCTTGCCCGCTGCAATGATCTGATGGGNAAATCAGATTTGGCCAAGGAGAGTTACAGCGGCCTACTCGAAAATACCGAGCAGACCATTGCAGCTCAATCGCATTACTACCTGGGGCGTCTGGCAAACGAGAATGGCGATGCAAAACTGGCAGCGACGACCTGGGAAGCACTGCTAAAAAAATGGCCGGAGAGCCCATGGGCCCAGGAGGTATATGGTGCAATTACCCACGCTCACCTGGTCTCCGACAACCTCGATGAGGCTCGTCGCAGCATGATTCGTTGGCAGAATGTCCAAGATGGCGGNCCGNCTGCNGGNCAAATACGTCACCTGGCGCGGCTCGCAGGCGAACAGGGGCAGACTGATTGGTCGTTGCAACTCTATGCCCAACTCGCCTCCGAATCGAAAGAAAGTCGACCGGCTGCCGTCCAACGACTTGCTGCGGCACAAGTTGAAGCGGGCCGGGTAGCGACGGCCGCTGAAACNCTCGAGGCTTTGCTTNCCGATGAAACAAAGCACCCCGGGGCTGCGGCTGCAGGCCTTCAATTGGCCGAAATCTATCAGCAACTCGAAGCCCCCCAACGAACCCTCAAAACATATCTTCTCGTGGCCGACCGCTGGCCATCGACACTGGCGGCACAAATTGCGTTGCGGCGCGCCGCAGCCATGGTGATTGAACAGGGCGACTATCAAANAGCAGTCGCTCTTTACAAAAGATTACTCGCCACCGACCCCGGCCAAAGCGATCGTGCCGAAGCTANTTATCGCCTTGGATGGGCACTGCGCGATGCCGGACTGCCTNAGCAGGCCAAAACGCAGTTCGAGGTACTCCATGCAGACCATGTCGAGTCCACTTATTGGAGTGACGCAACCTATCGCTTAGCAGACTATGCTGCGAGTCAGGGTGATGTAGCACAAGCNGATGCATACCTTACGAAGCTCATTGANCGCGAACCGNCAGGGGAGTTGGCNCCCCATGCACTCTACCTTTCTGGACAGCTTGCAGTGCGCGAGGGCAACTGGAATCGCGCCTGTAAACCACTGGCAACGTTAATCGACAATTTTCCAAATTCCACACTCACTCCACCAGCCAAGTACTGGCTCGCCGAGTCGCATTACCAGGCAGCCGACTANGTGGAGGCCGAAAAACGATTTACAGAGCTTGCACAAGGATCGCTCCCGAGTGATCGGGNGGCATTTGTCGCATTGCGGCGTGGACAACTACTCGGGCGAAACGGAGATTGGAAATCCGCGCGGAATGTCGTGGCACCNTTGCTTACCGATTCATCATTAAATCTACCGGAAGATGAACTCTACTACCTGCTCGGTCGCTGCCACATGGCGGATGCCAATCTTGAGGGGGCGCGTGCTGCATTTTTACGGGCTGCTCAGAGGGATCAGGCGGAAAAGACCGAAACGGCTGCAATGGCACAATGGATGATCGGCGAATCTTGGATGCACCAGGAGCGCTATGCGGAAGCGGCAGCGGAATATTTCCGAGTGGTTTCTCTTTATCCGCATCCCCGTTGGCAGGCTGCGGCTCTCCTGCAGGCAGGTCGCTGTTATGAACGTCGTCAACAGCCTGAAGAAGCAGCCCAACTCTATCGTCAAATTCTCAAAAATTACCCTGAAAGTGATTTTGCCTCTCAGGCCCGCACACAACTCAAGGCGGTAACGTCTGCTCGTCGTAGGCCCCAATCGTAAAGGACCACTGTCGATGTCAACCTTTTTAAAATCACAACGCGTGCATAAATATCGCGTTTTCGTCATCTTCTGTGGACTTGCCTTCTTTGTAAGCCAGGCATGTCTCTCGGCTGATCCGACCAATGAAGTGGCAGCTCCGGCTTTAAAATCGATCACCGAATCGGGCGAGTCGTCCGAGGCGATCGATGTAAACGCGGGAGAAATTGCCGAACAAAATCTGTTTGTCATCATCCAGCAAGGCGGTCTTCTGCTGTATCCGATTCTGTTTGCTTCTTTCATCCTGGTCCTTTTTGTTTTCGAGCGATTAATCAGTCTTCGACGGCGTCGGGTCATCCCCAAACCGTTCGTTCGTCAATTCCTGCATCAGTTACGCGAACGTTCCATTGACCAAGAAGAAGCGCTGGCGATGTGTCGTAAAAACGCCAGCCCTGTCGCGGAGGTTTTCGCCGGTGCGGTACAGAAATGGGGGCGGCCTGCTGTGGAAGTCGAACAAGGCATCATTGACTCGGGNGAACGGGTCACTGCCGGGTTGCGCCGCTATCTGCGCCTGATTAATGGAATNGCCACCGTCACCCCACTGCTCGGNCTTCTGGGAACGGTCGTCGGCATGATTCAGGCATTCAATGATATCGCCACGGCCGATGCGATGGGGAAACCGGAACTTCTGGCAGCCGGAATCGGCCAAGCNCTGATCACGACCGCGGGCGGCCTTACGGTCGCTATTCCCGCATTGATTTCCTACATGTTCTTTCTCTCAAGGGTCGATCGCCTCGTCATGGATATCGATGCTGTTTCTCAGGATGTCGTAGCCGAAATTTCAGCCGAAGCAGGAAACCGTCCGAAAAAGACGCCGCGGACGAAAGCCGCATAAAAGACNGCATTTTTCNCGCGNACAAAAAGAAACACCGGGNAACTTCCGATGGCACTTAAAACGCATACCGANGAGCAACCATCGCTCAATCTGACACCGATGATCGATATCGTTTTTCTGCTGATCATCTTTTTTATGGTGGGAACGAAATTTTCCGAACTTGAGCGGAAAATTGGTCTCCAGCCGCCACAGGTCAATGATAGTGGGGCTCTCTCCGCNGCGCCGGAAGCCAAAACGGTCAACGTGTTTCGAGATGGTCGGATTGAACTCGATAACCAACCTGTCTCGATCACTGAATTAGTGGGCCAGCTATCGGCAGCCGTCGCGCAGTATCCCGCGATTGGTGTATTGGTCCGTGGTGATGCGAACGGTCGTTTTCAAAGTGTGGCGAGTGTGCTGGCCGCCTGCAGTAAAGCAGGGGTAAGAAAAATGGGCGTCTCGGTGCGCATCACCAACGCCAGTAAAGATCCTCGACTACGACGTTAAAGAATCAGGCCCCTTAGAGAATTCGGATGAGCCCTATTCCGTTGGTTGCCCTGTCGCTACCTACCGGCGCGATCCATGCCGCTTGGATCGTACTCTGGCTCGTCTTACTTTTAGGATCGGTAGCGACGCTGACCGGACTCCTGGTGACCCGCTGGGGCCGTTCGAGACCGATGCGGATCTGCGTCATTCTTTCCCTGATCGCACATCTGCTCCTGTTTGGTTATGCAGCGACCATTCGAATCGCCGGCACCGCCACGGGCCTGGAAGGGGAAGTGGTTGAGGTCGCACTGGGCGATGCGTTTCTAGGGAAATTGGAACCGGCACGGCCGGACAAACCCTGGGAACAGTTTCCCGGTCGCGTTGGAGAAATACCGCCACTCAAAGTGCCACGGATGGACGAGGCAAAAATCCCGGAAACCGATTATGTGCCGGCAGCACCGGAACCGAGTCCAGTGACAGGTCCTGTGGTGCCCGCTCGACTGGGTGCGACACCGCCGGTTGCCGCCGCTGCACCAGAAATGAATCGACCGTCCGCTGTTGCGGCACGGCGACCGAAGCCAACAACCACAGCACGACCCGATCGCATCACAGAGCAACTTCCCGAATTTTTACCTATTGCAGCGGCTGAAGAGACTTCCTTAACGAAACAAACACCGCTCACCGCAACCCTCCGACCCACCGTGAGTCCCATTGCGGCACCGCTGAAACTTGCCGACTTACAAAACAAAAAAGAAAATGCTCCGTCACCCGAAGACGATCGACCCAAACTGGTAAAAATTGAACGGCCACCAGCCGGCGAGGGGGCGCAACCGCCGCGCAATCCGGGTGGTCATCAACTCCCGGAACTTTATCGGTTACGCTCAGCAGATGACCGTGCGCGGCAGGCGGGACGCTTCGGAGGCAGCCCGGAGGCAGAAGAGGCCGTAGAAGCGGGCCTGGCCTGGCTGGCAACAGCGCAAGAAGACGATGGCAGTTGGGATCCGGTGCGGTGGCAAGGCGGCCGTGACCGCCCAGCAAGCGAGCACCACCGGCGGCGGGCAGGCGGCAAGGCGAAAACCGGCATTTCGGCCCTGGCCCTTTTGGCATTTCTCGGCAGTGGGCATACGCATATGACGGCAGGCCCCTATCAGAGCCACGTCCGCAAAGGTTTGGAATACCTTGCTGGCCACCAGAACAAAACCGGATCGCTGGCTGGAGATTCAACGCTGTTCGCAGCCATGTACTGCCATGGCATGGCCAGTTTTGCCTTGAGTGAGGCTTACGGAATGACGGGTGATTTACGATTGCGACCCTACGTTGAGCGGGCAATCGCCTACACGCTGCAGAGCCAGAATCGACAGACCGGCGGCTGGAGGTATCGTCCACGAGATACCGGAGACACAAGTCAATTGGGCTGGCAAGTGATGGCCATTAAAAGTGCGGAACTTGCCGGCGTTACGGTTCCGGAGACCGCAAAGCGGGGCGTGACGCGATTTCTTACGTACGTCTCTTCGGGCTCGCGGGGGGGCCTGGCAAGTTATCGTCCCGGCAAGCCGCCGACAGCAGCCATGACGGCGGAGGCACTTTTCTGTCGACTCTTCACGGGCACACGTCCTTTGGATCCGGTCGCGAATGAAGCGGCAGAATTCTTACTTGCAAACCCACCTCGACCTGTCTACTCGCCCGATGACCGAATGAATTTATATGCCTGGTACTATGCAACTCTCGCACTGTATCAACGCCAGGATACCCTGTGGGACGAATGGAATCAGAGCCTGCAATCGACGCTCCTGGCAACGCAACAGCAGAGCGGAGCATTCAAGGGAAGTTGGTCACCGGATACCGAATGGGGGCCTCACGGTGGGCGTGTCTATTCGACGGCAATGGCGACACTTTGCCTGGAAGTCTATTATCGATTTTTGCCGATCTATGGGGGCAAGACGGCAAAAACAAAACAAGCGACACAAACAACGCCCGTTCGCTAGACAATTCTTATTGTCGCTAAGGCCGGTAAGAGCCTATCAGAACAGTGGGTTTTGCTGCTCCACCAAATCAAGGACGGACGCTGCGTTTGACACACCGTTTCTGTAGGCTAAAATATGGTAGTCACGGAAGTTACGACAGTTGCCTAAAAGTGCGTCCGCTTACTTTTCGAACTTGTAACTTTGGATCCCAATTATGTCTCCACTCGTCGCCTATTTCGGTTTACCCGGCCCCGTTGAATTGATCATCGTTGCCGGCATTGTGCTTTTACTCTTTGGCAATCGCTTGCCGAGCGTCATGCGATCGATGGGTCGGGGAATCGTCGAATTCAAAAAAGGGGTTCAGGGAATCGAAGATAAGTCCGAGGCGGATCTGGCGAAGTCGAACCCCGCCGACGCCGGGCAGACTGTTGCGGAAGATACGGTTCATTCAGCACCGGTTGACAGCAACCGAACTTAGCCTGCTCGCCTGAATCGTAGCGGAAATTTTGACGGGCGACACGATCAGACGAGAACAGACAAAGGAGCAGCGCAGATGTTTGGAATAGGCATGCAGGAGATGATCATCATCGGGGTCATTGGTGTATTGCTTTTCGGCAAGCGACTCCCTGAGGTTGGTCGGTCGGTCGGCAAAAGTCTGATGGAATTCAAGCGAGGCATGCAGGGGATTGAATCAGAGATTCAGGGCGCGCGGCAGGCAGTCGACCATGCGGCCTCGCAGTCGTCAAACTACGAGGAACTGGCAGACGATTATCCGGAACCGGCAGTGCCCAAGTTTGAACCACCCACCAAACCACCCACCGAAGACGCAAAGAGTGCGACTTCGTAAAACGCGTGCTCCGATGCACGTCGTAGTGCGGTGCCCGGGACCATTGACGTTCTGTNGTCGACGTGGTCCCATATTCTTCTTCGGTCAATCGCCGAAACCGGGCGGCTAGCTCAGTTGGTTAGAGCGCTGTGTTCACACCGCAGAGGTCACTGGTTCGAATCCAGTGTCGCCCACTATTTGATGTTGCACCGGATCGCACCGCCGCGTATCGCCCGGTAAATCCAGGGGCTCTTCCCGTTCCAGCACCTTCGACTGCGAGCCCGTTCCACCCGTTGCGGTGGTGTGCTGCGTTGCGTTGAATTTTCGATCGATCAATGCAGGGTGCCCAGAAGATGAATGGAGAAGGCTGAAGCAGATTGAAGCCATTGCAGCCACTACAGCCAAGGGAACCGCTGTGAAACCAGAAGCAATGACCATCCAATCGCCTCAATTTTCTCGACTTCCCCGCTTCATCGTCAAACTATTGTTTGCCGGGGTTGTCCTCACCACCGGTTTTATTTTCCTTGTGGCACTCAACTCAGGTGCCCCNGAGATGGCAACGGCGATGATGGTGCTTGGACTCATCGTGTTATGGGTCGTTCTGGGTGGAACACTGATGTATCACTTTCGCGAGCAGGTGCGCAAATGCATGAAACATTTGCCTTTTGATTGGCGGGTTCAATTCGTGCTGTTCGCCACCATCCTTGCCCTCATAGAAGAAGCGATCGCAGTCCTGATGACCAACCTCGCCCCATTGCTCGGAGTCAAGGTGGGAGAAGCCTACATCACTGCTTCCACCAACTTTCTCGACTTAGTCCTTTTTCATAGCGTGGTGGTGTTTGTCCCTCTTTTCATCGCCTGGGCCGTGTTACTCTCGCGGTATGACTTTTCCCCGTTTACGGTCTTTCTGCTCTTCGGTCTGACGGGTGTCATCTGCGAGGCGACCATCAACCCAGCAGGTGCGCTTGTGGGCTTTGCCATGTGGATATTCATCTACGGGCTCATGGTCTATCTGCCGGCATACTGCATCCCTCCGGGGCGGGCTGCCCGAACCGCGAAATGGAATCACCATCTGCTTGCCCTTCCAGCCACCTTCCTCCTCGCCCTGCCTCTTCTGATACCGATCAAGTATGTATTGGAGTACGTCTTGCAGCATCCCCGATGAAATTCTCAAGATTGGTGTCGCCCACTCACTCGCTNCCCTGAGTTCGGGGGCCCGCAGATATAGCACTTGCTGCGATAACCATCGTTACGCTATACCGAAGATCCTGTTTAAAAAATCGAGGGTCCCGATCAAATTCAGTGGCCGCATGTCGCAAATNAACCCTATGGCGTAGATGCTATGTCTTTTGAAATTGGAAACCTCCTCCGCTGCCCAGCCACAGGGTCCCCTCTTCGTCGCGAATCGAACGCATACATCTCGGAAGAGGGTCAGAGTTATCCCATTATTCAGGAAGTTCCCGTATTGCTGACGCCTAAAGAGGATCCCACCCTCTGGGTACGCGAGGCATCCCTGCAAGCAGCGAAGGAGAATCCGGACGACCCCTGGCAAGAAGACACGATCGGCGTGACACCCGAAGAACTCGAGATGCTTAAAGCAACATTGAGGCGTCATGAAGCGACCAGCGACGCAGTGGATCCGATTATCAGCTTTCTGGTCGGTGCGACTTCCGGCCTAATGTATGCCGAACAAATCGGAAAACTCAAGAGCATTCCAATCCCCAGAANGCGACTACCGGTTTGCGATGGGCAGAATATTCTTCTGGACATTGGCTGTAATTGGGGTCGCTGGAGCATCGCCGCCGCCCAAGCAGGCTATCAGGTCGTCGGCATCGATCCCTCGCTTGGCGCCGTACTGGCGGCCCGACGGATGGCGAAAAGACTTGGGCTTGAGAACGTTTCTTTCGTCGTCGGTGACGCGCTGCAACTTCCGTTCGCCCCCGAGACGTTTGATTCTATTTTTTCTTATAGTGTGCTACAGCATTTCTCAACTGAAAATGCGATAGGCGCCATCGATCAAGCAAAAAAAGTCTCCAAGCCGGCAGCGCAACTTTTGATTCAAATGCCAAATCNATTTGGAATCCGCTGCTTGTANCACCAATGGAAAAGGCGGTTTCGCCGCCCCGAACGTTTTGAAGTTCGGTATTATTCACCTTCGATGCTCAAGAAAATGTTCGGAACCTATTTCGGGCCCTGCAAACTGTCGGTCGATGGATATTTTGGCTTGGGAATTCAGCCATCGGACCGACATATAATGTCATTTTCGAAGAAATTAGTGATCGATGCGTCGGAGTTGCTTCGATACATGTCGCGCGGCTTCCCACCACTGGTCGCACTGGCCGATAGCCTCTACATTTCTGCCCGGCGCCATCGCGATCTGAGCACGACTGATGTTGCAAAAGAACGTCCCAAGATCGAGGCCTATTGATTGGATAGGCGAGGCTGCACGGGTGCGGGGAATCAGCCAATCGACTGCCAGCAGTCTCGTGGTAAAATTTCCGTTAAGCGGCGCGACATCGACTAATCTGTTAAATATTTTTCGGCAATATCAAGATGCGATTGTCGCTTCGCAGGATCCATCTTGCGGGCCATCGCACACATCATCGACCAGCGTGGATTTTTTGCAAGCGCATCGGCATGCTCCCAAATCCACCGCCAGTACAGTCCGTCCCAAATCGTGGCCCACTCACCTTTGGAATAGTTGCTCATCTTTCGGATGTAGGCGGATCCTGAAAAATAAGGCTTGGTCGTGATTTGACCGCCGTCTGCGTGCTGACTCATCGCATAGACATTCGGAACCATAACCCAATCGTAGCTATCCACGAACATCTCCATAAACCACGTGTAGATGTCATCCGGGTTGAACTCGCAAAGAAACATAAATCCACCAAGCACCATCAACCGCTCGATGTGATGACAGTAACCGGTGGCGAGAATCCGCTGAATGACGTCATCGACAGGGTCAATGCCCGTCGTTCCATCATAAAAGCTTTCGGGGATGCGGCGCTNATGCTGCCAATGGTTGGTTGTTCGCATCGGGGTTCCAAGATCCTGATAGGTGGCACGCATAAATTCCCGCCATCCGACGATTTGACGCACAAAACCTTCGAGTGCATTGAGCGGAATCTTGTTCTTTTGTGCATAATCCACCGCCCGCGTAATGACCAATTCAGGGGTCAAAATTCCTACATTGAGCATCGGTGTCAGCACACTATGCCACAGCCAATTCTGCCCGATCACTATCGCGTCCTCGTAATCTCCAAACAGCGAAAAGCGGGTTATTAAAAAGTCATCGAGCCACACCAAGGCCGCCGCGTGGGATGTTGGAAAGATAAGCTGATCAAGGTTGCCAGGATTGTCCCGATAATTGGCTTGCACGTGACGCCGCGCAGCGTGATCCATTGCGTCGTGTACAGGCGTTGAGAGTTCTGGGATTTCGCCCAACATCTTTTTTGGCACCTTTTTTCGATTTTCACCGTCGAAACTCCACTTTCCACCCGCAGGCTCTTCTCCATCCATCAACAAGTCCAACCTTCGACGCTGAGACTTGTAAAAATCAGCCATGGACCAGCGTTTTTTTCCGGCACGATATTCTTGATTCTCTGCCCGTGAATTTAAAAACATGGGTGTATCAAGATAAGTCACTTTGAGAGAGAACTGCTTGGCATAACGAGAAATCCGACGTTCGAGAAGGTAGTCGTGCGGATCGGTCAGCACGATAGAAGAGACATTCGCTTGACGGGTCGTTGCCAACCACTGTTCCAGACCTTTGCCATCGGACTGGTGCTCCACATAATCGACCGACCAGCCGGCCTGTTTCAGTTGCCGCTCATAACGTTTCATGCTGGCCCGATGAAACCAGAGCTTTTGTTGGTGAAAGCGAACGGGCTGATTGGGTTCACCAAAAAAAAGTCCGTCCTCGATAAGCGCAACCCGTCCGGGTTTTTTCGCAAGCCCCGGATGATCCTCGAATAGTTGGTGCGGAAAAACGAGCAAGACGGTGTCAGAAGACTGCATGATTTCCCCACTGACTGCCATCCTTGCGCGGAGCTANGAACGCAAGGAATGGCAAGGTCAGCCTTGANCTTACTATGTGCCTACTATTTGNCTACTATGNCTGTAGGGCGACTGCACAAGACGCCGTGGCGAGCGTCATGCGAGCCAGGTTTTTCTCATCCTTTTCATCCACCTCACACCGCCAAGCATACTTTGCCCGGTCTGCTTTCCAGTCACTTAGCGAATACTCCAAGTGCGACGTATCGGTTTCCTGAATCTCGATCTTCACCAGACAAAAGCCGAGCGCTGAAATTTCAGAGAAGAGGGTATAAGCCAGATTTTCTACACTCGTCGGACCCTCCAGCACCTTCAACTTGAATTGCTCATCATGGGCCCGCATGTGCTGATTCAAGGTATGGTAAAGCGGATCGCCCTTATGAATGAGCATCCCATGATCGTAGCTCTGACTGATCAGCCGTCCCACCCGTTCGTCAAAAGCCGAAAACGGAGTCGAGATGGAATTTTGCCGGTGAACTTCGAAGTGGCATTTGAGCCCGTAACGATGACCGTGGAGATTCGCACACTTCCCACCGATCTCCTCGTTGCGATGTGCCGCATAGAATTTGAAGCACTTTGTGATCAACATGATAGGCTCACCCCTTCCTACTTGGATACTCCCGAAACCAGCCAATTTATAGGCGGTTCGACCAAGATGGCAAGTTAGAGAAAGCGGTTTTGATCCATTCTCCAAGCGGTGCGCTGACGTNNTGGATATTGCGGGTGCCGGTTTTCAGTGGAGTTTTCAACAACCGGTGCGGTGCAGACGCGTTTCTTTCTGTGAAACTCTGCCTATACTGCTCTACTAAACTGGGATGAACCAAACCAACCATAATCTTGGGCACCTCGAGCCATGCCGACTGCATCCATGAACGTTGCCATTATCGGAGCCGGGCTTTCCGGAACGACTGCAGCACGCACGCTGGCGGCCGCGGGGTTCTCGGTATGCGTGCTGGAAAAGAGTCGTGGCGCAGGTGGCAGAATGGCCACTCGGCGCAACTCCGAACAATTGCACTTCGATCATGGAGCGCAGTACTTCACGCTACGTGATCCGCGTTTTGTCGCCTGCGGTAAGGAATGGGAAAACCGAGGACTGATTGCTCTTTGGAAGGGCCGAATCGTTGAGTGGACCGAAGGTGGATTGATTGATAAGACGAATGATGAGAGGTACGTAGCGACGCCTGCGATGAATGTCCTCTGCAAAGAAATGATTGAAGACATACCGCTAAAAACCGAAGCGGAAGTCCGCACGCTTGAGCGTCATGAAGACCGCTGGCGATTGATATCTTCCGACCAAAACACGCTTTGCGAAGCCGACTGGGTGATCAGCACAGCACCGGCCGAACAGACTGCCGCAATCATGCCACACTCGTCAATCATTCTGGAGGCAGCGGCGCAAGTAAAAATGCTTCCTTGCTGGGCGGCGATGGTTGCCCCGGAAAAATCGCTGGAGTCGATCCCCTTGGATGGTGCATTCATCAACGATGGTCCATTGCGCTGGGTGGCCCGCAACAGCAGCAAACCCGGTCGCGATCAGGCNCGCGAAGCATGGGTATTACATGCCGCGGCTGATTGGAGCAAATTGCACTGGGAAGATTCACGCGAGTCGATTGCCGCTGATCTCTGGCAGCGTTGGTGCTCCATGCAAGGAATCGAAGCGGGAAAGCCCGCATTTGCGACAGCACATCGATGGCGATATGCACTGGCCGAATCGGTTTTTGCCGGGAGATCTTTGATTGATCCGCCATTGCGATTAGCGGCCTGCGGTGACTGGTGCGGTGGACCGAGAGTCGAAGGGGCGTACTTGAGCGGCCTGGAGGTCGCGGAACGACTTTTGCAGACGCTTTCTCCAAAAGTGGAAACATAGTTTCTGGCTGAATCAGCCGACTTTGCTAAACTAACAATANCGNANNCNTTGCTTGTGATANNNAATNAAGCAGGCCGCAAATAANCGTGCTTAAGTGCANANAAGGNNGANNCTATGGCGACAGCGACACTTCCGCAAACNNTGGCNGAACTTCGNNCTTCAGGCTGGCAGTCGATCTCNGTNAAAGAGGAACTCCGNCGCGGCATGATCCGCANNCTTGAGTCGGGAGANGCACTTTTCCCNGGGATCGTCGGTTATGAAGACACCGTGATTCCAGAAGTGGTGNTAGCCATCCTTGCNGGACACGACATGNTGTTTCTCGGCGAGAAGGGCCAGGCGAANAGCCGCGTCATGCGGANGCTCGTCCGNTTNCTGGACGANGNGATTCCNTACCTGGACATTCCCGGATGNCCGGTNCACGAAGATCCATTTCACCCGATCACGCAAACAGCCCAANCTTGGTTANGNGAGCNTGACGAAAGTTCCGTGCCGATCAAGTGGTGGAATCGCGAGGATCGCTACACNGAGCGACTCGCNCCNGGCACGAAGTTTGCCGATGTNATTGGTGAGATTGATCCGGCAAAGNTGGTGGCAGGGGTGACCATGGGTGCTGAGGATGCGCTGCATTTCGGGCTGATTCCGCGGATGCACCGCGGCATTTTTGCGATGAACGAATTACCAGAACTGGATGAACTGGTGCAAGTCGGTCTGTTCAACATCTTAGAAGAGCGAGACGTCCAGATCCGGGGTTACCCGATCCGGTTTGAGGTGGACGTGTGCGTGCTGTTTTCGGCCAACCCCGCAACCTACAANCGCAGCGGCAAAGTNATNCCGCAATTGAAAGATCGCATCGGCTCTCTCATTCGCACGCACTACCCGCGCGAGCGTGAACTGGCGATTGAGATCACGCAGGCTGAAACGGCTGAGACAGGCACAACCGATTATCCGGTAATTATTCCCCGGTTTATGTGTGAGTTGATNGAGCAGGTCACACTCGAGGCTCGCCGGAGCAAGTATGTCGATCAACAATCGGGAGTCAGTGTTCGATTTTCGCTGGCCAATTATCGCACGATGATTGCCAGTGCGAGACGGCGGGCGATTCTGCATGGAGAATCACCGGCAGTACCCCGGATGAGTGATTTAGCACACCTGGAAAGCAGTGGCCTGGGAAAACTCGAACTNGATCTGATGGGCAGNCAGCANATGAGCGAGTCNCAAGTGCTTGAGCATATCGTGGCCACCGCNATTGGCACCGTGTTCGGCGAGTATGTGGAAACACACGGCCTNGCGGAAATNGCNGANATCTTNTCGCGTGGTGTACGNATTGAGGTCGGCGACATGNTACCTTCTTCGGTCTATGCCGAAAGGCTCACGCGGGTGCCGCCGGTTTGGGAAAAGGCATTTGANGTGAATGCGGCNGAAAGCGAAGCGGTGCGGGCAAGCTGCGTCGAATTCATTTTGGCGGGTCTGTATGCAATGGATAAAATTTCTAGGCACCAGCAGCATGGGCAAATTTCCTACAAGCTCGGATCGGACGGTGACGCATGAGTCGGAAACGCGGCCCGGGCGGTGTGATCCACACGTACCAGCGGTACGATCCCGGTCAGTTTCCCAGCCCCACCAGCCCTCCGCCGGACATGGTCTCNGGCGCCTTTGAACACATGCTCGCCTGGGGGAATCGCCGCCGACTTTCTGAGGAAGAACTGGCGCGGGCGATCAAAATCGATCCGAGTCAAATTGCCGGGTTCGGCCCGAGCTTAGAAGCCCTCCGCCGGTTGCTTGAAGAACGCAAGGCAAAAATACTCTCCACCTATGAAATCGACTCAGCGCTGCGCACCACCTCTGATCGGTGTGATCGGGGGTCTGAAAACATTCGCTTACCGTCTGCACAGCAAACGTTTTTTGACACGGCCATGGCGGAGCGACAGCTCTATGACCTGGAGCGATTGTGGTATCGCCTTGATCGTGAAGGGCATCCAGTCGCAGGCCGACTGGTCAGCTTGATTGAAACGCTTGGAGTGCTTTATCAAATAGAAGAACTCGANGCGCGTTATGCATTCACCGGCATCGAAGAGGTCGGGCCGGAAAAAGCGATCGAAATCAAACAAGAGCTNGAAAAAATCGACGAACTGCTCAAACAACTCGAGGAAGCAGAAGAGAACGGACAAATTTATGTGATCGATACCGAAGCGCTCGCTGAGTTCGTGGAAGAAGCCGACATGGGTGAACTCGAGCAGTTACAGCAGCAGGTGGCCGATTATCTGAAACAGATGGCCGAGGAGCAGGGACTCGGTAATCGTGAAGGGCAGATTGAGTTAGGCCCGGAAGCGTATCGCATTTTCCAGAGCAAGTTACTGGATCGCATTTTTTCTAAGCTGGAGTCATCGCGGACCGGTCGGCATCAAACCCTGGTNGCCGGGGAGGGNAGCGTGGAATTGCAGAGCACGTGTCCCTACACGTTTGGCGACAGCATCACGCAGATGGACATTCCGCANTCGTTCACCAATGCNATNCTCCGCAGTCAAAGCCGCAACGAGCCCTTNCGCCTTTCGGGCGAAGANATTGTGGTACATCGCACGCGCAATACGCCAAAGTGCGCCACCTCGGTGATCATGGACATGAGCGGGAGCATGCGTTACGAGGGGCAATATATCAACGTCAAAAAAATGGCGNTCGCCCTGCAGGGCCTCATCACCCGTGAGTATCCCGGCGACTCGCTCAGCTTTTTTGANATGTTCACGCACGCCGCGGCGTGCAAGCCGAACCAGATNATCGATCTCATGCCCAANCCCGTAACGATCACCGATCCGGTGGTCCGCTATCGCGTTGACATGTCGCGACCGGAAGTCAGNCAGGTGCAATTGCCACCCCACTTCACCAACATTCAGCATGCGTTGCANCTTGCGCGACTCAATCTTGCCAACCAGGACACACCGAATCGGCAGATTGTGCTGATCACTGACGGGCTGCCGACCGCGCACTATGACCAGGAGTGGCTTTACCTTCTTTACCCCCCAGATCCACTCACTGAAGAGGCCACGCTCCGCGAGGCGCTGCTCTGCAAGCGAGCGGGGATCACGATCAATTTCTTTTTGATCCCCAGTTGGTCACAGTCGGAGGAGGACATTCGCTTTGCCTATCGCGTGGCCGAATCGACCCAGGGCAGGGTGTTCTTTACAGCCGGATCGGNCCTGGACCGCTTTGTGGTATGGGATTATCTCGAACGAAAACGAGAAATTTTAGGTTAGGGTAAGATTTTACGTCCGAGCAAGTGCTGCGGATNGCGATAAATGCGGCCCTGTTGATTGCCACNACCGCNGGCCGAATTGTAAGATGANGTNNAGTCTGGGGCTTTTCAGAATGGCCCTCGGACCTTTGATTGCACAAACTGGTCGGGCACGTCATGAGTGATTTTGATCCTTACTACAAGTGGCTGGGGATTCCGCTCGAGGAGCAACCGCCGACGCATTATCGCCTACTGGGCATTCAACTGCTCGAACAGAACGCGGAGGTGATTGAAGCGGCGGCCAATCGGCAGATGGCCTATCTGCAGGAGCTTTCNGCNGGNNATGAGCATATCGACGAAGCGCAGCGNTTGCTTGGTGAAGTAGCNCGNGCNCGNGTGTGCCTTTTGGCTGAAGAGAGCAAGGCTCGCTACGATGCCCAGATTAGCAGCAAACTCGAAGCGGGCGCGAACACGACTAAGGAAGACGACGCGCAGGTTGCATTCGGCAGCGGAAATATTCAATCAGTTTCGTCGCGCAGGTCGCGAACAACATCTTCTTCTCGAAGAAAAACCTCGTCCGTCCGTGGCGCAACGCGTGCCACAAGCGAAACTTCGGGGAAGAAGTCGAGTAGCATGCAAGTCAAGATCGTTGCCGCTGCGGTTCCTGCTGTACTCGGCTTGATTGTGCTCCTTGTTTTGCTGACTAGTGGAGGTGGGGGCAAAACGCCCGAGTCGAAAACAGCGTCGAATAAATCGGCCGAATCCAGGAGCCTACAAAAAACAAAAAACTCCCAAAAAAATGCCGGCGATAAAACTGCTACGAACAACGCTTTTGATACCGCGACTGGCAAATTTACCGATGATAATGAGGGACTACCGCCAGAAGGAAAAG
>NHBP01000044.1 GCA_002168195.1 Planctomycetaceae bacterium TMED10 | reverse complement strand
ACAGCCACGGTCACCGTCTGCGTTCCATCGGCCGTACTATCGTCGACCGCTGCAATGTCAAACGTGGCGCTGCTCTGCCCATCGAGAATGGTGACTGTGGCCGGAACAGTTGCTTCGGTCGTATCATCGCTCGAAAGAGTGACCACCAGGTCGCCACTCGTATCGGTCCGCGTCACAGTCGCNGTGGTGGCCGCNGCCCCGGCTGCCTCAGAGACCGATGCATCTGCAATCGATACGGTAAGCACGAGGGGCACATCATTGTCGGTCACATCGAGCGTGTCGCTCGCGCCCGTAAGCCCGCTTGCCGATGCGCTGATGGTCACCGTTTGCGTTCCATCGACATCAATGTCGTCGACCGCGGCAATATCAAACGTAGCGCTGCTCTGCCCATCGAGAATAGTGACCGTGGATGGTACGGTCGCTTCGGTCGTATCATCGCTGGTGAGCGCAACAGTTAAATCACCTGAAGTTGAACCACTGCGGGTCACCGTGGCAGTGGTGGCCGCTGCGCCGGCTGTTTCAGCGACTGAATCATCATTGATCGCTAGCGTGAGAAGCCCACCGCCGCTAAGAGGTCGAATAGCGAGTCCTCCCAGGCTCAGGTCGTTCGTACCTGCGTTGGGTGTCACTGCAACTTCGATTTCACCAGAGGAATCGGCGATGATTGTCTGAGCAAATGATGCGAGCGTCCTCGAACTGTCACCTTGCTCACCGTTGACATACATGTTGCCTGCGGTGAGGGTTTGATCAAACACAGTGGCCGTGCCTGCACCCGTGATGGTGACTCTCTGGTTATTTGTATAGCTCATATAGTTTTCGAGACCGAAAACGTAAATTTCATAATTTCCGCCAGGCGTGAGGTCACCAAATGTCGCAGTGAGTGGATTCGATGTGGTATAGATTTCACCATCGAGGCCACTCAATGATTGGTCGTGCGTTGGTAAGGTGGATGCCACGACTGCAGCCGTGAAACCAGTTCCATTACTGACTGTGAGCGTCACGTCAATCGTGGTGGTCGTGCCATCCTCGTTGACGAGATTACTTTGGGTGAACGGCACCGAGAAACTGTTGATTTGAGTCCAGTTGGTCGGTGCGCTGCCACCGGTGGTGTCGAAGTCGATGCCGACAAGTGCTGTGAGGTCATTGTCGATGACGCTTACGGTGAGATCGTCAATGGAGAATGTAAGCGGGTAATTCGTCGAATCTGCGGTACTCGTTACAGCATGGCTGATCGTACTGGTGTGGTTTCCTTCTTCTGCGATATCATCAATCGCTCGTATCGTTACGGTTTGTGTCGTGGTGTCATTAAAATTAAATACCGCATTCGACCCAAAGTTCACGCCGTCACTACTCACTTCGCTCTGTGCATCGGAGGTGACGGTAATCTGTACCGTGCCAGCAGGAATCGAATCGAGCGCAATAGAATATGTGTCAGTGGCACCATCCTCACTCACCGATGTGCCACCATCAGTCTGCGTTAACGTAACGCCCGGCACATCGTTGTCAGCCACGGTGACAGTAACAGAATCAATCAACATACTCGTGGGATAATTCGTTGCATCCCCCGTGTTTGTAATTGCGTGCGTAANCGTGCTGGAGTGATTTCCTTCCTNCNTNCTGTCATCAATTGCCCGGATCGTCACCGTTTGGGCAGTGGTGTCGGTTCGGCTGAAGACAGCGGTCGAGCCGAAGGTGACTCCATCGATGCTCACCTCACTTTGTGCATCAGCGGTCACGGTGATCTCCACAGCAGCCGTCGGCGCGGTCTGCAGAGCGATTTCATAGGTATCGGTGGTACCACTTTCGGAAACACTCGTATTTCCGCCACTTTCAGCGACCGACACGCCGGGCCCACCGGCAAGAATCGTGAATTCGCTGTTTGAAATATCGAAAAAGATATTGCCGACCGCTTGTACTTTCAGGCGAGCCTGACTGGTAGGTGTATTGGGAACGGTAATGTTTTGCGTTCCATCGTTTGCTACCCCGCCGGCAACGGTCGAAAAAGTGGCTCCTCCATCGGTCGAGAGCAAAATATCAACTGTTGCTGCATTAATTGCCCCCGAATCTGTTCCTGCAACGTCCCAACTAACGGTTTCAATGCCTCCACCGGTCCAACTGACTGCTGAGTTCGCGGTGGTCACCTGGAAGGGGCTGCCAGTATCGACAACGGTGACCAACATNTCATCCGTATTAAAGGCACTGCCCCCCGTGCTATTGTCGCGTAGGACAACGCGAAAATTCATATCGCGACTAGTGGTAGGAAGCGTTTCCCCGACCACGGTCGTACCCGAGAGAAGGTCCGAGTAGCGCGGGAAAACGCGTTCTGGACTGGTCGTGGGATTCCACGAACGGAACAGAGGGCTCGAGCCATTGTCGCCATCGTTGACGCCTTGCTGTGCTCCCAAATCGCGCTGTTCCCAGCAATAGGTCAGCACATCACCCGCATCCGGATCGGAGCCTGTAGCGGTTAGGACAAATGCCGTCGCAGCGGGGATCGTATAGTCCGAGCCGGCATCTACTGTAGGGACACTATTTCCCGTATTGGTGATGGTTGCGGCCGCATTAGCGTTTCCTGTTGTTATTTCGGCAACCATTTCATCGAGACTTACCGAGTGGAAGTAAGGATCACTGTTTGATTGCAGGTTGTCGCTGCCCATGATACCCGCGTAGCCCATGATCGTTGAAGCACTACCCGGCTCCATCGCGGTGCTAGCGTTGCGGTTGCCATTATTCCCGTTGAAGGTGTGGTTGGCGCCGAATTGATGGCCCATCTCATGTGCCACATAATCTACATCGAACGGATCTCCCACCGGAGATCCCTGACCGGTCACGCCCCGCGCCTTGGATCCCGAGTCACCAATCACGCCGAGTCCGGCCACGCCGCCACCACCAGTGCTGAAGACATGGCCGATGTCGTAATTCGCATCGCCGATGATGCTGTCAACATTCGACTGGTTCTCACTGAGCATCGAAAAACCATCGCTATTACTATAGGGATCCGTTGANCCATCGGTGTAAACGAGTTGATCGTTATTCGCGACGAGAATCATTCGCGTGGCGATATCGGTCTCGTAAATCCCATTGACCCGATTCATCGTGGTGACGATAGCCGACATGGCAGCCGTAACAGTGCCGCCATGGTACGCGGTATATTCTCCCGTGGCTGCAACTGCCAGGTCGTAGCTTCGAAGTTGTGTGCCGTGGGATAGCAACGGGCGAATCGTACCGCTCGCTTCTGATAAACCACTCGTCTCCATGCCGCCGGGTCGCACGGAACTCTCCTGCCCCACGATCCCCACGATCATGGCACAGTCGGGACAGCAACATCCGCCAGAGTGTTCGCCTTGGATATCCTCAGTCAAGGTATTTTCCATACCGACCGTATCGACCAGACAGGAAAAATTATCGTCGGCACCGGGGAGTGCGTCTGTTTTAAAATAGCTGACATAGGGTCCGGTCGCTTCCAGATGGCTGAACGGGTCGACGTAGTACGTGCCCTGTGACGAGAGCACCTGAGCATGAAATCCTTGGGGCGTGAGATCCATCCGCACCGACGCCGTTGGNTCATCGATCCCGCGACCGGCAAAGGTNTCAATCATCGGAAACTTAGCCGCCAACTCNGGNGCCATGATTGCCGACTCCCAGATNGNAAATTGATCAAATCCACCCCCGGGTGATGGCAGCGTCACNACNTTTCCCGNNGCGCCAGAAAATTCNANNGGNGTNTCGGCCAATCGGGTCGCNAGAAGATTNTGNTCNAGNGTAAAACTNTTATATGCNNTGAGGGAGAGTGCNGANTCAATTTGGGCGTTTGCCAGNTGGAAATCNTCAATNGATTGCCAGAGGCCACTTNCATCNNGCGTGTCAGCCACATCGGCATCGACCACCATAATTTGCTCAGTTCCCAAGGGGGTACTGGTGAGCACAATACGCGGTTCGAGTCGTTCCGCATCATGCGGGGTTGGCTTGAGGGACTTGGGAGATAGTTCACGAAAAGGAAGCGGCTTCTTTAACGTGTTCAACTTGAGAAGCTTGAGTTTGCTAACAAACCGACCCTTTAAATAACGAAAAGCGCGTCCGGGAGAGCGGGCGTCATACATTGGCTAAACCAATCTGTTCCGGTGGGAGGTAGCTAAAGTGGTCGTCACGGACCATTTTCGGGAGTGCCTCAACAACCGTTTCTGGAGTCAATTCCGTGACTTCTCTCCGCGCGCGATTTTAAGTGAATAAGTGATGTTTTGCAAATAAATTGCTTGTTTTTTTAAAAACTATGCACTGGAATGCAAAAACTCGTCCGTTCACAACGTGCTTTTCAGGTGAGGGCGTAAATTTGTTCCTCGTTCCGTTGGATTCGGAATAGAAAATAAAAGTGGAACAGGCGTAAGGTATTCTGCGTGCTTGTGCATGGGACTAGACCGATGGCCTACGATTTCCTTACAGTTGTGCCGAGAGGTTTCAAATGTTCAAAAAATTCCGTTCGATGAATTATAAAATGACGCAACGAAATGTTTCTTTGTTTGTGTTGAGTTTCTTATTTCTCAGTGGCTGGTGTCTCTCCGTCTACGCGGACGCAACATCGCTTCCCAACATCGTGCTAATTCTTGCTGATGATATGGGTATCGGCGATGCGGGTTGCTATAACCCGAAATCAAAAATTCCTACACCCAACATTGATCGACTCGCTCGTGAGGGTTTACGGATGACCGACATGCATTCGCCCTCGGCCGTTTGTACTCCGACGCGGTACGGTCTCCTGACAGGTCAATATTGTTGGCGTACCCGGTTAAAAGAGAGCGTATTGTTTGGATACGGAACTGCCTTAATCGAATCAGATCGCCCGACCCTTGCCTCGCTCTTATCGGGGATTGGTTATCAGACAGGTGTTTTCGGAAAGTGGCACTTGGGACTCGGGAAAGGCGCAAAGACGGACTACAGCCAACCGCTTTCGCCCGGTCCACTGTCGGTCGGCTTTGACCGCTTCTACGGAATTCCGGCCTCCTTGGATATGGCACCTTATGTCTTCGTGGAGGATACGCGGGTTGTCGAAGCCGCGACCGAAGAAATCCCCACAAGTAACTACATTCGCTTTGGTGGCAAAGGTTACATCGTGGGGGGGAAGATTGCCCCGAATTTTCGTCATGCCGATGTGCTTCCGGTGACCACCGATAAGACGGTCGATTTTATAAATGCACAAACATCGGCGCAGCCTTTTTTTGTGTACGTCCCTTTTTCGGCACCGCATACTCCTTGGGTTCCCACGGAACAATATGCGGGGAAGAGTGGAGCAGGAACCTATGGTGACTTTACCGTGATGGTTGATGATTGTGTGGGCAGAATCTTAGAGGCTTTAGACCAGAAAAAATTCGCTGACAACACGCTCGTCGTTTTTACTTCGGACAACGGGGGGCATTGGTTAACTCAGGACATTGAACAATTTACCCACCGTAGCAATCTGCAATACCGAGGTCAGAAAGCCGACATTCATGAAGGCGGGCACCGCGTACCTTTTCTCGTTCGCTGGCCCGGTCAAATCGAGGCTGGTGCAGTGCGTGACCAATTGGGTTGTTTGACCGACATGTTTGCGACGGTGGCTTCGGTCACTGGTCAACCTCTGGCTTGGAATGAAGGGGAAGATAGCTTCAATTTGTTACCGGTTTGGCAGCAGAATAAAAAGGTGCGAAATTCGATTGTCCATCATTCGGGGCGTGGAATGTTTTCAATTCGCAGGGGTGACTGGAAATTAATTCTCGGCCTCGGCACGGGTGGCTTCACCGAACCATGGTGGGAAATAGCGCCTAAAGAAGGGGAGCCGGCAGGACAGCTCTATCACTTAGGACAAGATATCAGTGAAGAAAAAAACATCTATCTTGAACACCCGGAAGTCGTGACAAGCCTTAGCGGGCTTCTGGACGACTTCATGCAGACCGGTCGCAGTCGCTGACGGATGCTTTCCCTGCTGCGTTTTTGTGTGTCTTTGGGCCGAATCAAAATAATTTCGGTCTTTAGCGACGGATAAATGGACCGAGTGTTCCGCTGCACAGACAGGCAATTGCAACAATTAAAAATACGATTGCGGTATCTTCACGAACATCAATAATCCAGCCAATCAGGGGTTCACCGAGACCGGCAAAAATATAGGCCACGCAATTCATGACACCCGTTCCAGTCGCTGAACGCTCGCGGCCAAGCAAATCGGGGCAGAGTGCCCAGAACACAGCTTGTGGTCCATAGACCAGGAAGCCGGAAAGAAATAACAGTGACAAGCCGGTCACGATATTTTCTTTTGGCGTAAGGTACATTAGTCCGGAAGTGGCCGTTGCGAGCAGCATAAAGATGGTTATGATCGGCCATCTCTTGGAGCCGAGTAGACGGTCGGAAAGCCAGCCACTCACTAAAGCGCCAAATGCCATTCCTATCGGTAGGGCAACCACGACCCAGGAGCTGACAACGCTGTCAGATTTTTTCCAGCCCTCACCCATGAAGTGAACTGGAACCCAGATAAGTAATCCATAACGTGCCAGATTTTGGAAACCGATCGAGAGGGATGCAATCATAAATCGAAAGTTGCCAAGTGCACTGCGATACCGACCAAACGATGTTTCGTTTGTCTCCTCCCCGGTGACTTCTTGCAATTCGATAGATTCATCGTCAGGGGTATCTTCTGGCNGATCAAAACCAAGATCTTGCGGACGGTCTCGAGCGATTAAGAAATATAAAATGCCTGCTCCGCCTAGAAACAGCACCGGNAAGCGAAAGATCCACCTCCAGTCCAGTTGAAAAACCTCCAGTATCAGAATTGAGGTCACAAAAGAAAGAATTGATGCACAGCCGGCCGCAAAGACATACAATCCAAAAACTTTACCCCGTTCTCGGGGACTCCACCAGTTCGAAAGGACNCGCCCGCCGGGTGCCCAGCCCATCGATTGGGCGTAGCCGTTGAGTCCCCAGCCCACNAGCAGTCCAGTCAATCCGTTGCTCATGCTCACCAACCAATTGAGNCCGCAGGAGAGCACCGCGCCGAGACTCATCATCCGGCGACCNCCGAACTTATCCCCTAAATTNCCATTAATTGCTTGNCCAATCGCATAAGACCACAGCANCGCNGTGCTGCACCANCCGAGTGTTTGTTTATCGAGACCAAGTTCGCGTTCAATTCCGGGAATCGCAAATCCGAAAGTTTGTCTCCCGGTATAGAAAAATAGATAGCAGAACATGGTCACCAGTAGCATGCGCCACTGGGCAAAGCGAAANGACTNATTTAANGAGGGTTGCGTAGCATCCATGTGCTGGAGTCAGTTGCCCTTTGTCGGCGTTGCTAAAACAGCCACCCGGTGAGGCCGTTCTCGGATTGCATGCTGTACGGCTTGCTCCGCTTCAGAGAGCGTGAAATTTCTGGAGACCAGGGTTTCTAATGGATAACGGGTATGGGCCTTTTCGAGAAACTTGACGGCTTCGCTCAGATCGNCAGGAGCGTAATTATGTACACCACGAATGGTGAGCCATCGACGTACAATCGATTCGGCAGAAACAGGCACATCGGGTGCCGGAAAGACGGATCCTACGAGAACATANCGCCCGCCAATCCGCAGAGCACGCAGTCCAGCCTGAATGGAACTCGCAGCGCCGGAAAGTTCAATGGCAAGATCAACACCCCGACCATCGGTTGTCTGTTGGATCACCTCGACAAGTTCCTTGTCACCTGCGGCCACTGACACGGTATGCGTCGCACCAAANAGGGTTGCTTGCTNGAGTCGCTGTGGATTGATATCGCTNACGATAATATTTTTTGCACCACGCAACGCCGTTAATGCGGTTGCCGAAAGCCCCAGCATACCCGCACCTTGAATTAAAACGGTCTCTTCTTCGCATCCTCCGCCCACACGAAGCGCAGCAACAACCGTCGCCGTTGCGCAATTGGCAGGGCAAGCGACCGCATCCGGAAGACTCTCAGGTATGCGGACGATGGCGGTTCCCGCGGCCAAGTGACAGTATTCGGCTAAACCGCCACTGAGCGGATGTTCCTCATTGATGGCTTCGTGTCCATATTTGAATAGCTGCTCACATTTCGCGGGCAATCCATGTGTGCAATAGAAACATTGGTTNCAACTTGCCGCAATCGACCACGTCACGCGATCGCCAATCGCTAAGTTATCGCCAGCCACATCNCGTGGAGGGGTGGATNCAAAACCGACAACTTCACCAAGAATTTCGTGACCTAAAATTGTTGGCAGGGGAGTGGAACGCCGACCCTCGTAGGTATGCAGATCGCTTCCACAAATCGTGCAGCAGGTAATACGAATGAGTACCTCGCCCGGTTTCAATTCCGGAAGTGGGTAAGATCGCATCTCTAACGGTTTGTCAGAACCGGTAAATAGGGCTGCAAGGGAAGGCTTCGGCATGGGGGTTCCTTGGGATATTTCGAGCCTGCGTTACACTGGATGAATCGATGGATGCACTATCGTAACGACTGGGCGCTGATCTCTGAACCGGTCTGATCGGTAGAAGTGACAAGGGACTTGATTATTAGGAGAGGTATTCGTGATGGCGAACAAAAATCGGACCACCGCACCGTTGTCTGGTTGTCTCTCTGGNTGTGAGACCCAACGGGTGTCGAGTTGGATAGCNGCANNANCNGGGATAAAANNTTTCATTGCTCTGGTCGCAGTGACGCTATTCGCTACTTTGCTTGCCGAATCGGGTTGGGGAAATCCGCCCGCCAAAAAAGAAGGTCTTCAGTTTCGCACGCAACGGCTCGTGCTTGATAACAACGAGGGTTGCGCGGTGGCCGACATTAATCGAGATGGGCACCCGGATGTAGTTGCCGGTAGATCCTGGTATGAAGGTCCGGAATTTCGCCAGCATCCGTTGCGCGAAGTGAAAGCATTTGGCAAAGACTATTTAGAAAACAATGGCGACCATGTACTCGATGTCGATGGAGATGGGTGGGTTGATGTTGTATCAGGTTCGTTTATGCCACGAGAAATCTATTGGTACCGCAATCCTGGCAGTGAGGGTTTGAAGCAGAATCGATTATGGTCCCGTCATCTTCTGGCGAAGGCCGGCACCAACAATGAAATTACTTTTTTGCATGACCTGGATGGCGATCAAAAACCAGAGTGGGTGGTCGACAGTTGGAATACGCAAGCAGATTTGATGGCCTGGCGGTTCGAAGAGTCTGAGGATGGCACGCCGCAATTGGTGCCCTGGGTAATCGGACGCGGAGTCAACGGGCATGGCATGGGGTTTGGTGATGTCAATGGTGATGGTCGCGATGATATTCTCTTTGCGCAGGGGTGGTATGAATGCCCCTCCGCAGATGCACCCGCCGACGNGTTGTGGAAGTTGCATTCGGATTGGCAGTGGGTCGGTGCTAGTTGTCCTGTTTTGGTNCGCGATCTTAATCGCGACGGGCGTGCCGATATNATTCGGGGCAACGGTCACGATTACGGATTGTATTGGCTCGAGCAACTCGAACCGCAGGCTGGTAAAACGGTTTGGCGGGAACATTTAATCGATCAATCGTATTCGCAACCNCATGCGTTGGCCTGGGCGGATTTGGANGGNGANGGNGCCGGGGAGTTGATTACCGGTAAACGTGTGCGGGCACATTCGGGCGGAGATCCGGGTGCCGCAGAAATGCCATGNATNTATTACTATAAGTGGGATCCGGCAACGAATCGGTTTGACCGCTTCACGATCGAGGAGGGCCACGTGGGTACCGGGCTTCAAATCCGCGTGGCAGACCTAAACGGAGACGGGCGGGCAGATATTATCACACCTGGTAAATCGGGCACCCATATTTTGCTNAACCAGGGCAGGGCGATGGAATAATNGAGCGTTGCTTCGATGTCCCTATTTTCTTACTGCGACAAACGTTGCAGCTTTATGCAGCGTTAATCTTTATTTCTTTTGCCCCCCAACCCTTCTTTTGACGCGTCCAGTGGTTGGAGCACCCCGATAGGTTTGCCGATTCCGGCAGAAGAAGGGTGTTTTGGCGCGGCCGTTAGGGCGCTATTTTTCAACAGAATAGCTTGATTTAGGCAACCAATTCCGCTGGTGCTGCGTACCAGCATAGGAGGGGTGGAAGCTTACTTCTTAGCCCGAGGGTTGGCAGGGTGTTTGGTTGAACTGGCCCATCAGGCCGCTTGTAACGAAGCCCCATTTGAATTTAAGGGATAGAAATTTTGAAGGAGCGATGGAGGTGCGCAATGGCTCAAGTTCAGCAAAACATAGGTGATCGTGTGCGGACGCACACAGACACAGAAAACGGCAGACGTTCGGCGGAGAACGGTGTGGGTGTAGTCAATGGTGCCAACGAGGCCTCGCGCCAAGCAAAAGAGCAGACAAAGCCACTGCACCGGTTACAGGAAATAAGGAATCAGCAAGACATTTCTATCCGTTCCTTATCTCGTCGCATGAATGTCACGGCGAGTGAGGTACGCATGCAGGAAGAGCCGGATTTTGACTTAAGGCTCAGCACCCTCTATCGATGGCAACAGGCACTTGGTGTTCCAGCGGCTGAGTTGCTGGTCGAGGCAGGCGAGGGTCTTTCGGCACCCATTCAACTTCGCGCTCGTTTGCTTCGCATGATGAAAACGATTGCAACCATTTTGGATCAACCGCAATCAGATCGAACAACGAATCTCATTGCGAATTTAAAAAACGATATTTTAGAAGTGATGCCGGAAGTTGAAAATGTAGACCGATGGCATGGGTCAAGCAGCGATCGCAGTGGTGATATCGCGGCGGCCGTTCTCCGCCAGATTGACGATGCATTTTTCATGGACCAGTAAATAAGCGGTGGCGACACGAAAAGTTCAGCTGGGAATAAATATCAGCACAGGTTAAGCGAGAGAGAGCGAAGCGACGGGTCAAACCCAAAGCGACAAAGGCGGGCATATCGAGAAGATGATGTTTTTCTCGCTGGATGATGCTTTTAAGCAACATCGTGAGGCAAAACCGATGCTTTTGGATGTTTCTGGACTGGTGACCCTGATTTAGTGGCCCTTTGTTTTTGGCCAATTATTGCGTTTGACCGCATGTTTTCCCGTGGCTTGGGTCGCGGGCCACGGAGGTGGCGTTTTGGCATGCGAGTTGCAATTTGAAGAGTACAGAGCACGGAGTGCAGAGTGCGGATTGCAGANAAGGTGCAGGTATTGGAGCTTTGTTTTACTGGATGAAAAAAAGTTGTGTGTCCGGAATAACCAGCGAAAGGCAATCTTCTTTTACAGGTTTTAACAGGAGACCCGCTGGCGGGTGTGAAAGTTTTTGCACGCGTCCTCATCTTGCGGGTGACAGGGATATGCAGAGCAAATCAGCAACACAACTGCGTCCATTGAGACAAATGAATCGGATTTTATTTTTCGATTCGGGACCTCAAAATCGCCGCATTTTCGGTCGCGGTGTCGCGGTATCTGTCTTCCTGCTATTGATTTTTTCTTTCTTTTCTAGCCGCGGTTTAGCTGTCGATTTTTACGGTTCCGACCCGCTGGGATCNACCGGACTGACGGTCGCTCCCGGAGTCGATTTACTNAACACGGATCAGTTCTATTTGACCCAGGTATTTGGTAATCCCGGAACAGGTGATTTCGGTTCGGTNCCGTACTTCATGNTACTCACGCCTGAAGACTGGCTTATTGATATCAGCGACTTCAGCGGCCTCACTTTCGGGAACGAAAGCTTTGGCACATTCACCGCCACATCGGGTAGCGTTGTCTCGCGGACCCCAGATTTTGTGACGGCAGAACTTACGGGTCTGTTCGACCATACATCCGTGGACGATACGCCTGCCACATTAAACTTTGCCATGACCCAGACGGGACAGTCAATTTCCTGGAGCGGTACGCTTGCCGTTGGTTTGGACGCGGGTTCGAATGTTGTACCCGAACCAACTTCCAGCCTCCTCGGTGCCCTGGGATTTGTAAGCCTCTTTNTGCTGACNCGTCGTCGCCGAACGTAGCGTGCATTCGGGCCGGGCCGAAGAATGCTGTTGAGGCCGATGAGGCCGGGAAAAGTAAAGTGGGCGATACAGGGCTCGAACCTGTGACCCCTAGCTTGTCGAGCTAGTGCTCTAAACCAACTGAGCTAATCGCCCAAAAAAAAAGGGGACTTGCCGCGGCAGGAGTCCCCGGGCTAATCCTGTAGGTTGCAGCATACCCAGCCAAAGCCACAAAACCCACCATTTCAGCCTTTGCTCATTATCGTCCGCGACACCCGGCTTCCGATTGTAACGCTTGTATGCCAGCATGAGAAAGTGGGTAATAATTGCCCCCGGGGTCGGTATTCCCGTCATTTCCGGAAAAGAGAACCCTATTTACCAACTCGCCGTGATTGCCTTGAATTCTCGCGGGCTCCAACTTTATACTTGGCCAAACTTGTAGACGTTATCGCAAGCGGCCAAAACGATTGACTGGTATTGCTGGTTTTTCTGTGGCCCCTTGCTCACATGGGTGCTAGCACTGAATCCGCGCTGAAGCGGTTCAAAGCGATTATGTAGAGAACCATATGCTCAAGGTAATTCTTCCCGATGGGACCGCGCGGCAGTATTCCAGTCCTGTCTCCTGCGCGGACGTTGCGAGCGACATTGGACCCGGATTAGCGAAGGCGGCTGTTGCTGCCGAGNTGGAGGGAAAGATTGTTGGCTTGCCGACGGTGCTGCCAGCGGACGGCGAAGTGGCACTTCGACTGCTGACAAAAAAAGATTCTGAGTCTCTGGATGTAATGCGACACAGCACGGCCCACATCATGGCCCGTGCTGTAATGCGGCTATTCGATGGAGTTCAATTAGCATTCGGCCCAACAATTGATGACGGTTTCTACTACGACTTCGAATTAGATCATGTGCTCCGCGAGGAAGATTTTGATGCGATTGAATCAGAGATGGCAAAGATTATCGCACTTGATGAGCCATTCGAACGTCTGGTGGAACCACGGGCTGAAGCATTGCAGATTTGTCAGGATATGCATCAACCGCTCAAGGTAGAGCATATTCAAAGTGGACTAGCNGCAGAAGAAACNCTTTCTTTTTATCGCCAGGGAGAATTCCTTGACCTTTGCCGCGGGCCTCATGTTCGTTCGGCGAAGGTTATAGGACGCGCTTTTAAGCTGTTGTCGATCGCAGGTGCATATTGGAAGGGTGATCACAAACGGCAACAGTTGCAAAGGTTATATGCCACCGCTTTCTGGGAACGATCCGATTTGGAGGCATATCTCGAGAGGCTTGAGGAGGCGCGTCGCCGGGATCATCGCGTCCTTGGTCGTCAGTTGGGATTATTCGAAATTGATGAGAAAGTTGGACAGGGTCTTGTCCTGTGGAAGCCAAAAGGGGCAATCATTCGGCAGGAATTACAGGATTTCATTCTGAGTCACCTGCAGCGTCAGGGTTATCGCCAGGTATTCACGCCGCATATCGGACGCTTGGAATTGTATAAGACTTCGGGGCATTATCCGTATTATGCAGAGTCCCAATTTCCTCCGATGATCGATCCGGAGCAAATCCGTCGTTTGGCAGACGAAGATTGCTCCTGTGCTGATCTGGCAAGTCAGATGAAAGCGGGTGATATCGACGGTTACATGCTTAAGCCGATGAATTGTCCGCACCATATCCAAATCTATGCGAGTGAAAAACATAGCTACCGAGATCTTCCCGTGCGACTTGCAGAATTTGGTACGGTCTATCGCTGGGAGCAATCGGGTGAAATTGGTGGTTTGACGCGGGTACGCGGTTTCACGCAGGATGATGCCCACCTTTTTGTGACTGAGGACCAGTTGGAGGCCGAAATAGCCGGCTGCATTGAACTAGTAAAAATCGTGTTTGGCACGCTCGGCATGGAAGACTATCGCGTCCGCGTTGGTTTACGCGACGAAGATAGTGGTAAGTACGTGGGAGATCAGGAGCAATGGAGCAAAGCGGAGTCCGCCTGTCTCCGTGCAGCCGCGCAGTTGGATGTCCCTTTCTCCGAAGAGGCCGGTGAGGCCGCNTTTTATGGACCTAAAATTGACTTTGTGGTCCGCGATGTGATTGGGCGAGAGTGGCAACTTGGTACGGTACAGGTCGATTATCAACTACCGGAGCGATTTGACCTCAGTTATGTGGGATCGGATAATGCCCTTCACCGACCGGTTATGATTCATCGAGCACCTTTCGGATCGATGGAGCGTTTTGTGGGTGTGCTGATCGAGCATTTTGCCGGNGTATTCCCCCTNTGGCTTGCACCCGAGCAGGTGCGAGTCTGTACAGTAAGCGAAAAGACAGAAGTCTACGGCCGGCATGTGGAGCAGTGCTTGAAAGAATGCGGCTTGAGGGTCACTGGCGACTTTCGTCCGGAAAAGTTGGGGGCCAAAATTCGTACCGCACAACTTGAAAAAATACCTTATGTTGCCGTGGTGGGGCCACGAGATGAAGCATCGGAGACNCTCTCNCTNCGNGATCGAATNGATGGCAGTCAGGAAACATTGTCGCTTCCTGAGGCAATAAAGAAATTACTTGAGGAGGTGGAAAAACGGGCTGTACGAGGGGTTCAGGTCACCGGATCGATCGATTTGACCGGTGAAACGAAAATGCAAAACGAGTATTAATGCGATAGTGGTGAACGCCTCAAGACATTTAGGATTTCCCCCCTTTTCTGCACTGACTTCGTTTTTCCCGAACCGGCAAAATAATTTGCGCCTGGTGTTGACGACTGGCAGAGTGCTTACCGATACTAATATGNAGATGATTCGTCACGAGATCGTTTTTNCGATCCTGGTGGTGAACAAGGGTTCCATTTTAATTTGAGGAGGTTTTGGCGATCGATAAACAGCAGCGAATCAATGACCAGATTCGAGTCACACCNGTGNGGGTTGTTTCGGATGATGGAGANCAGTTAGGCGTCTTGCCAACTGAGGAAGCNCTTGAGATGGCGCGAAACACGGGGCTAGATTTAGTGGAGGTCGCCCCGAGCGAACGACCTCCAGTTTGCCGGATTATGGATCACGGCAAATTTAAGTACGACCAAAAGAAAAGAAAAAATAAGAGCAAGGCTCACGCGCATCACGGAAGGACAAAAGAAATTCGAATCCGACCGAAGACGGGCCAGCACGATATTGATTTCAAGATTAATCATGCCCGAGAGTTTTTAGAGCATAAAGACAAGGTCACCGTTTCGGTTATTTTTAGAGGGAGAGAACTTGCTCATATTGATGAGGGGCGACGGGTGCTGAATAATTTTATCAGTAAGTTGGATGATATTGCCAAAGTGGAAATGTCACCCTCCCAGCACGGTCGCCGCATCGTCTGTATCCTGGTACCGAAGTAGCCGTTATTCGTTGTTCGTTNTTATCTGGANGNCATTTTTAGCCAGCNTCTGGTTTGAACGGCCCGAATCACAGCCCTGGCTGCAGCAGCATCCCCCTTTCCCTTTGTAGTGTATTGATTTAGACTTATGCGAATTACCAGTCGGCTGACGCCATTGTCGGCTGAGCCGTCTGTCGGCCTTTTGCCATATGAGGTGCCTTATGCCAAAACAAAAGACTCACAAGGGAACCAAAAAGCGATTTCGTCTCACCGCCAGCGGTAAGGCGAAGCACCGCGCAAGTGGAACGAGTCATTTGGCAGCGCGNATGGAACACAAAAGGAAACGTAATCTCCGGGGGACGACAGTTCTTTCCGAGACTGATACGAGAAAAATTCAAGATGCACTGGGCAAATACAGCAATTAACATACGCGTTTTTTAATCGCTTTGATTTGTTGTTGTGTGTGCTGTTGTAGTAGGTAATTGATATTCGATGAGAACGACTAAAGGATCTGCCCGTAATCGGGCAAAGAATCGTCTGTTTAAGCGGGTAAAGGGTTACCGCGGTGGTCGTGGTCGACTGCTGCGAACCGCTAAAGAAACGATCGTGCGGGCAGACGCCTCTGCTTATCGCGACCGTCGGACGAAGAAGCGCGAATTTCGTAAGCTGTGGATTATTCGCATCAATGCTGCGGTACGGCAGCGAGGGTTACGCTACGGCGAGTTTATTTGTGGTTTGGGCAAGGCTCAGATCGAACTCGATCGTAAAAGCCTTGCAGAAATGGCCGTTCATGATCCCGCCGCATTCGACATGGTTGTCGAACGAGTGAAGGATGCACTGGGAACCGCTGCGTGAACTGCCGTGGCACTTGANGAATTTNTAGCCGAGCTGGATCAATTAGCCGAAGCGGCTGCGGACTCTTTCTCTCTAGCCATAGATGCTTCGATGCTCGAGGAGCTTCGTGTGCAGATTTTGGGCGCCAAGAGTGGCCAGCTTAAAAGTGCTCAAAAGGGTCTCGGCAAAATGCCTCCGGCCGATAAGCCGCTCGCAGGAAAGCACTTTAATCAAACAAAGCAGCGGATAGAGGCAGCCTACGCGTTGGCTCAGGGGCGACTGGATTCGGCTCCTTCGACCCAGGATACGCCCTGTTTTGATGCCACTGAACCTGGCTGTCGACCCCGAATCGGCCATCTGCACCCCATTACGCAAACCGTCCAGGAGTTAAAAGATATTTTTGGCAGACTCGGTTTTAGTGTGGCTGAGGGTCCTGAAATAGAGGATGAGCGGCACAACTTTGATGCACTCAACATCGACCGATCGCATCCGGCTCGTGATCCGCTCGATAACTTTTATTTACAGACGGCTCGCACAGCCGCTGCTTCTTCGAAAGGTGAGGGCGAGGTATCGGACGGAAGGTTGGAATCTCCGTGGCTGCTACGCAGCCAGACCAGCACTGTTCAGATCCGTGTGATGGAAGAGAATCCGCCCCCGATACGAATTGTTTCACTCGGTCGGGTTTATCGTCCGGATACGGCAGACGCCACGCACTACCCCATGTTTCACCAGGTTGAGGGACTATTGGTCGATACGGATGTTACGATGGCAGATCTTAAGACAGTTCTGCGAATCTTCTGCAGTAGTTATCTTGGCGAAGAAGTTCATGTCCGATTTCGGCCATCTTTTTTCCCTTTTACGGAGCCAAGTGTCGAGGTCGATATGCAATGGGGCGATGGGTGGGTCGAGATGGGTGGAGCAGGGATGGTGGACCCCAATGTTTTTCGTGCCGTCGGCTATGACCCGGACAAAGTTACCGGGTTTGCGTTCGGGCTCGGGGTCGAGCGCCTCTGCGCACGAAGATTCGGGATTACCGACATCCGCGAATTTTTCAAAAATGATATTCGATTTCTGGATCAGTTTTAGCGGGTTATTGAATTCACAGATTTGCACTCATGTTGAGGGCAAGTCATAGGACGATGTGAGGGATTAGGCAACATGATTGTCAGTTGGAACTGGCTTCAGCAGTACGTTCCCCTGGAGATGTCTCCGGCCGAGCTCGAGGAACGCTTAACGGCATGTGGTCTCAACCATGAGGGAAGCAAAAAGGTTGGTAAAGACCTGGCAATCGACCTTGAAGTAACGAGCAATCGACCGGATTGTCTAGGGCATCTGGGTGTCGCCCGTGAGATTGCCGTCCTTTACGATTTGCCGTTGACCGAGCCGGAAGCCGAACTCACGGTTGGTTCGCCGATTGGAGCCAATGAGGCGTCGGTTCATTTAGAAGCTTCCGACCTCTGTTCGCGTTACACCGCTCGCGTCATTCGGGGCGTTCAGGTGGGGCCAAGTCCTGAATGGCTTGTTGATCGCTTACGGACGATTTATCAGTCCAAGCAGGGTGTCAACTGGGAGCCGATCAATAACGTCGTTGATATTACAAACTACGTCCTCCTTGAGTCGGGGCAACCGCTTCATGCTTTTGATCTTGGTCGAGTGGACGGGCGGAAAATTGTCGTAAGGCGTGCCGAGCAAGGTGAACAACTGTTGGCCATCAATCACAAGACCTACACACTCGACGCGGAAATGTGTGTGATCGCAGATCAGAAGCGGCCGATTGCTTTGGGCGGAGTCATGGGCGGAGCAGAAACGGAAGTATCCGGTGAAACAACCGATCTGATCATTGAGAGCGCAATGTTTGCGCCGCTGGCGATCCGGTCGACGGCTCGCAAACTTGCGCTTTTTAGTGACTCGTCCTATCGTTTCGAGAGGGGTCCGGATCCGAGAGGCGTCGACTGGGCGAGTCGACGGTGTTGTGAATTAATTCTTGAATTAGCGGGCGGTGAACTGGCCGAAGGAACCATTGATGAGGGCGCTCCCCCGGCTACGCGTGAACCGATCGTTTTACGACTGTCAGAAATTGAGCGAATTTTGGGTATCGAAGTACCCCGTGCGCAGGTGGAGCGTATTCTTATTGCTTTAGGGAATGCGTTGGAGAGTGAGAAAAAAGAGGCACTCACTCTGGTTCCTCCGACTTGGAGGCGGGACCTTTCGCGAGAAGTCGATCTGATTGAAGAAGTAGCGAGGATTTATGGTTACGATAGGATTCCGGAAGATCGACAAGTTCCAATCTGTGCGTCATCGCGATCCCTCGAAGATCGTGCAAAAGATCGCTTTTACCAAACGCTCACAGCTGGCGGTTTTGACGAGGTGATCACGCCCAGCGCTGTCGATGCGCAAACGGGTTTAATTTATTCTCCCTGGTCCACGCATGCTCCCATTCAGAGTAAAGTCCCCATGTTGCGGGGGGCAGATTTACTGCGCACCAGTCTGGTGCCGAGTCTGCTCAGTGTAAGGCGGACGAACGAAAATGTTGGAGTTGATCCGATTGAAATTTTTGAGCTTGCCTCTGTTTATCTGGCAACCCCGGAGGAGGCACCCGGGAAATGGCATACCGAACAGAAAATTTTAGGTCTTTGTAGTGGTGGCGGGTTCTTTGAGTTAAAAGGAGTGATCGAAGCTTTGGTTGTGGCGCTGGGTATTCGATCACCGCTTGAACTCAAAGAGTTTTCGGACGAATTTTTTCACCCCGTTCGTTGTGCGCAATTGCAATTAAATGGTCAATGCCTCGGCTACCTAGGGGAAGTTTCTGATGCAACTCGCAAAACGTTTGGCCTTCGGGTACCGGCTTTCGTAGCCGAACTCTCCTTCTCACTTTTGTTGGGTGCTGCAAAGTTGGTTCCCACAGCGCGACCGCTTTCACCCTATCCCACAGTGGATCGTGACTTTAATTTTGAAGTTGAAGAAAAAGTCCGCTGGTCTGATTTTGCAGCTACCGTTGAGGGGGCCGCTGGAGAACATTTGGAATCGATCGAACACCTGGAAACCTACCGCGACGAAAAGCGACTTGGAGATGGGCGGAAGAGTTTGGTTCTTAAGGTTGTGCTGCGTAAGGCAGACGGAACGCTGACGGGCGAGGAGGCGGAANGAATNAGTCAGNAGATNGATNCCGCATGNCGCAANNATCACGGTGCCTCTCTGCGGACGTGACCTCNGTAGGCGTTTAAAAGAGGCGTTTAAAAGTCTATCGCATCATCCCANATATTNGGTAGATATTTNGCGTTGANCCGTTGCCGAACTAAAGCNCGCTGTCGATCGTTCAATGCAGTTGTCCCCTCAACNCCTTCTAAAATGGTNTTCTCGTTTTTCTTNGTGAGCTTATTNAGNACAAAATCTCCGGGCAGCGAAAATCCGTGNACACCGGTCAATTGCTGNCGGGCACTATTCTTTGAAATTTCAATTTCGATGAAAANATAATTTCCCATCGAGGGAATCTGCTTGGGGTTTTGAGNNGCTTTGACAAANCCATCTTTGATGCGAATCATCCAGCCCTTACCGTCATCATCCCAGCGAGCGACGATCTCGCGGCTNTTGCAAATCAGATAATGGCAGTTGCGGTGTAATGTTTCCGGCACCGAAAGTGTCAAACCGACTTCTTCGCTGGAAGCTTTCGCGGTGCCTGATACGCCTTCTGTACCAAGTTGCTCTGCCGGGATCGGAATTACGCCGCGGCATTCCGGGCATCGCCCCTTTTTTCCAGCAAGTGAATCAGGTGCCTTGACCGGTTCTCGGCAATGTGGACAGCGAATACGAATCATAGGACCCTCCGCTCCCATCCTAATTGCCACAGGCCTTTACTGGCAACCGGCTTTTGTGGTCCTTCGCGCCGGAGCTTAAACCTGTTATTTGTGAAATGATCACAGCGTAAAAAAACGGCTGTCGAATCTCGGCTTTTAGCAAAGGAAAATGGGGATGGCGAATTGGAAAATTGCGGGAGTGAATTTTGATCATTTTCATATGGGGGACAATTTACGTTTTGCGCACGAGCATCCCGATGTGGAAATTGTCAGCCTTTGCGATGAGCACCCCGAACGGATGGTTGAAGCAGCCGCGCACTTTTCAATTTCTCCGGACCGTTTATTTACCGATTTCAACGCCTGTCTGACTGAGACCGAACCCGATCTTGTCTTGCTTTGTCCAGCCACTGCTCGACACGCNGAGTGGACGGAAAAAATAGCACCTTTTAATGTGCATGTTCTGATGGAAAAACCTTTTGCAGCCACTCTTGCAGAGGCAGACAGAATGGTTGCTGCTATGCGACCGGGAAAGCAGCTTGCAATCAATTGGCCGCTCGCTTGGTATCCTCCACATCGAACAACGCGGCGACTGATTGAAGAGGGACGTATNGGGGAGGTTATCGAGGTTCACTTTTATGATGGTAATCGTGGGCCCTTGTGGCACGCTGCCGATAAGGTGGAGAAAACGGCTGAAGACGTTCAACGTGAAAAGCCACATAGTTGGTTCTATAAACGGGATCAGGGTGGTGGCTCACTGCTTGACTATTTGGGCTATGGCACGACGCTCGGAACATGGTTTTTGGATGGTCGAAAGCCCCTTGAGGTCACTGCAACGGTAGACGACCCTAAAGGCCTGGAAGTCGATGAACATAGTATTGTCGTTGCCACTTACGAGACAGGACTTTCTAAATTTGAAACACGATGGGGCACATTTACCGATCCCTGGACCAATCAACCACAACCAAAGTGTGGCTTTGTCATTGTGGGAACCGAAGGGACGATCAGCAGTTACGATTACGAATCAACGATTTACGTGCAATCGGCAGCAGTCCAGGAAGGCGAAGTTCTCGCAGTGGATGAACTTCAAATGCCTTATCAAAATCCGGTCCAGTACATGCTGGACTGCCTGGAGAAAGAGCGACCGATCGACGGGCCACTTTCGGTGCCTATTTCAAGAATTGGTCAGCAGATTGTGGATACGGCCGTAATAAGTGCATCCGAGAAAAGAACGGTCCCTTTACTTGATAAATGATGACACGCGCATCTGCTCAGCGGAAAGCATGAGCAGGTCAGGTGGAAGTAAGTACCTGAGGAGTATTGATGCGAGCCAAAAAAGAGCTTTTAGAAATTATTGAACAAATTGCCTCGAGTGAAAGTCCAGTGGGAATGGATGCCGTTTATGTCCATGCACTTATTCTTGATAAGTTACAGGCAATCGAAAAAAGATTGACGTTGCTTGAAACCAAACTGCAGGATCAGATTTCAGAAGAGAATGCGACGAACGATCAGGCCTGATCGAATTATCCTGTTTGGTCCCTCTTTGCACTTGTTATAATGGCGGATTGTGATGCAAGTGCTGCCAAGGATAATAAAGGGGGCCGCCTTGCTAGCAGGATTTTCGTATCAATATAGCGGTTTAACAATCACGCTTACGCAATCGGCAGAGAGACACTGCATCTTATGGCCAGTAAACAACAACAGATTTTTGCGAAGATCGTGCTGCACAACAAGCTGCTTGATTCTGCAGCGATCGAGCGATTGCTCCAGGAGTTTTCTGATCCTGAAGATATTATTCGCAATCTTCTTCAAACGAAGAAACTGGCGGAGAAAAAAGGTCTGCAGTTGCTTGCCCTCTACCGCAAGCAAATTCAAAAAATGACACCTGCTNCCGAGACACAGGATGTTGCGGCACCGAAGGGGCCAGCAACCGCCGGTGCGGATGCGGAATTCAATGACGCGGAGGCATTGGATGCACTTGTCGAGCAGGCCCTTGAGGAAGACGATGCGGAAGAAGAGATAGAATCGTCCACACACGAAATAACGCAGCAAGCCGAAGAGGAATCGCGTGAAGAGCTAACTCCACAAGCGTCTCCATCGGATTCGAATGAACCGCCCTCGTTACAAGTCGATCTTGGAACAGATTCCACGGAAACATCGCAAATTGATGACTCGGAGGAAGAGGATCTGCCTGTTCTGGAGCGCGATACAGAAAACGTTTCTGGTGCTACGCACGCCACGATCACAAATGGTGATAACTCGGTAGCAGTTGATGAGGATGCCAAAGAATTAATCCACGANATNNTNCNNGAAGCACGNGATTTAAANGCATCTGACGTTCATATCACGGCNGGCCTCGTGCCGATGGTTCGGCANGCAGGTTCGCTGAAACNGCTTGANCGACCTCCNTTGNCACCCGAAACGACTGANGGCGGTTTNNTGGCCATGGTGGATGANNGNCGCCGNGCNGAATTNNTAGAAACCAACGACCTCGATTTTTGCTACGACGGCGGTGNNTCNCTGGGGCGCTTTCGCACCAATTTTCTTCGAGAACAATCGGGNGTNGANGGNGTTTTNCGACTCATNGACACGCAAGTTCCGAGTTTTGAACAACTCGGATTACCGGATCAGGTTAAGCGTTTTACGGAATACGCAGTCGGGATTGTTTTAATTACGGGGCCGAAAGGTTCAGGTAAAACGACCACACTCGCGGCGATGGTGGACCTTTTGAATTCAACGCGTAACGAGCACATGATCCTGATTGAAGATCCGATTGAGTATGTCCACAAAAACAAAAAGTGTCATATCAATCAGCGAGAAGTAGGTACCCACACGAAGACGTTTGGGAATGCGTTGCGGGCCGCATTACGCGAGGCCCCAGATATTATCGTCGTGGGCGAAATGCGCGATTTGGAAACAACTTCGCTTGCAATCAGTGCAGCGGAGACCGGGCACTTGGTTCTGGCAACGCTACATACTCCCGATGCCATACGCACGATCGGTCGGGTACTCGATGTTTTCCCCCCCGAAGAACAAGGCCAGATCCGTGCGATGCTGAGCGAGTCGCTGCGAGGCATCGTCTCGCAGCAATTGATTCCCAATTCCGCAGGCGATTCTCTCGAATTAGCGCTTGAAATTCTCGTGAATACCGCTGCAATTGGTAATATGATTCGTGAAGATCGAACCTTTCAGTTGCGGGGAATGATGCAAACTGGACGGAAGCAAGGAATGCAGCTTTTAGACGATTCGCTCATCGAATTGTTTCGTGCAGGGAAGATTTCAAAACAAGAGGTGTTTTCAAGGGCCACCGAAGAAGAGTACGTCCAAAAAGAATTGGGCTGATTTTATTATTATGGCTGAAATCGATATTTTCTTACGTGCGATGGTCGAGCATGGGGCATCTGACGTCCATCTCGTTGTCGGCCAATCCCCCAAGTTTGCGCTGCATGGACACGTTACGCCGATTCCTGAATTTAAAGATCGCATTCTCGAATCCGATGAGTTGAAAGAAATTTTATTTGCGATTTTAGATGCGGAGCAAATTTCCACGTATGAATCACATTGGGATATCGACTTCGCTTATGAAATCAAAGATGTCGCGCGATTTCGCTGTAATTATTATTTTCAGCGGACTGGCTATGGCGCTGTCATGCGGGTGATTCCTTCAGAGATTTTAACGCTGGATCAACTCCATATGCCGCCGGTGCTTCGGTCGCTTGCAGACCTTCGTTCCGGATTGGTTTTGGCCACCGGACCAACCGGCAGTGGGAAAACGACTACCCTTGCAGCAATGGTTGACCATATCAATACAGACAGTAGTCGCCGGATCATTACGATTGAGGATCCGGTAGAGTTTGTACATCCAAATAAGCAATCCATCATCAGCCATCGTGAAGTGGGTACGCATACGAATTCCTTTAAAGCCGGGTTGCGGGCGGTGACCAGGCAGGATGCAGATGTGGTACTCGTGGGCGAGCTTCGCGACTTGGAGACGATGGCGCTTGCACTTTCGGCAGCGGCCATGGGCACACTCGTCTTTGGCACGCTTCATACCAACAGTGCCGCCAAAACGATTGACCGGATCATCGATATTTTTCCGGTCACGCAGCAGGCTCAAGTAAGAACGGTTTTAGCTGAATCGTTAGCCGGTATCGTGGCTCAGCAACTGCTCAGAAAAAAAGGTGGCAAGGGTCGGGTTGCGGCCACAGAGATTCTTACGGGGAACCACGCGGTGGCTAGTATTATCCGGGAAGGCAAAATCGAACGTATCACCTCAGTGATCCAGGCAGGAAAACGCGAGGGTATGCAATTGCTGGATGATGCACTTGAGAAAATGGCATCCGCTGGAGTGATCGAAGGTTCTGATGCTTATATGAAAGCGAATGAGAAGCGTCGGTTCGAGCAATATATGAAGGAATAGTTCCCCCTTTTCAAAATAATTTATTAATGACTTTCTCTTTATGGCACGCCGTTTTTTTTCTTCCGCATCCATTCAATCACCACGCATCGAAATTAGCGGTAGTGAAGCGCACCATATATTGCATGTGCTTCGACTCGAGGTGGGAGATCGGGTGAATCTTTTTGATGGTACCGGCGTCGAATACCAAGCGCGTATCGACGCTATTTCACGACAAAAAGTGGACTGTGTGATCGAGGATCAGCAGACAGTTAACCGAGAACTTGGTGTTGAAATTCACTTGGGGGTTGCTCTTCCCAAGGGAGACCGTAGTCGATGGCTTATCGAAAAAGCGGTAGAGTTAGGCGTGCATAGAGTAGTGCCTCTGGAGTGTGAGCGAAGTGTTGTCCACATGCGTTCAGCATCGATTTCAAGGCTGAGTAAAGCGGTTATCGAAGCGAGTAAACAGTGTGGCCGTAATCAACTAATGGAACTCGGTGCACCGGTTTCTTTTTTTCAGTGGCTAGAAGAAGCGCAGGGGGATGCTTTGCGATTGATGGCGCACCCTGAAGAAGCGGGATGCCCACTGCACACCATCGATGCTTGTCAGACTGGAGAAACGGTGAAGATTGCCATTGGCCCGGAAGGCGGATTTAGCGAAGCAGAAGTCCGTGCTGCCGTTGCACATGACTGGCAACTGGTCACATTAGGCCCTCGCACCCTCCGGGTAGAAACAGCGGCGCTGGCAGTGGTTGCCTCTATCAGTTCCTGGAGTCGAACCGGGCAATGAAATTGGTTACTTGGGAATCACTTTTTTTTCAGATTTTCTTTGACCATTGTTCCAAAAAGGTGGCCACCCGCGCTGCCATGCTGCCACGTTCCGGCATACCGCGTTTTGTCAAAAAGAACTCTTGCTGAAAAAGAACCGAGCCCAGGTATTTTGTAGTCGTCAAGGATTACCATCGGTGTATCTTTTGCCCAACGCACTGTGAGTGGAAGCGGCACGCGAAGATCCACGGAGCCAAATTGAAGTCGGACGTCAAATCGCCAGAGGTGTTTTTGTCCAGGAATCTTTGCCACACGATAAATGGTGTACCTTTCCTCTTCAGGTTTCTTTCCCTCTTTGTCTTCGGTATACGTGCCTATGAGCGTGACTTCAGAGAGCATTTCCACGAATGCTTCTTCGCGCTTCTGCCGATGGTTTTCGTGGAGAGGATTTTCCTCGGCGGATGCTACACCGATAATCAGGAGCAGGGCGTAAGGAAAGCGATAGAAAGTTGTCACGGTTCAAATCTCCTTGGAGTGGATTGAGTCTCCTGAGGCATTATTTCAACGCACTAGGGATTATAAACCAATTCACTTGGGGCCTCCGCTGTGAAAAATCACCGGTTTGAATCAAGGGCGGAGCGGGGTTAGAATGCCTCGCTTGAGAGGGCTGGCCGATTTATTCCGGCTTAAGGGTCGCATCCCTGCCGGTAGAAACAGGAAACAAGCTATGTGGAACAATGAAAATTGGACTAATAAGAGTCTGTCGCTTCAAGTTTTGCTGATTAGCGTATTCATTTGCGGGTGCGGAAAAGCAGACAAACAAGGCCTTCTTCCGCTGGATCTCCAGCAAGCCGTAAGTTTAGAAAATACAAAAAGTGAAATCCGCGAAACAGTTCGCGAAACAGATAGGCCGCTGGTTATTTCTGTTTCCGATCGGAATCGTGTTAATCGACCAAGCAGCAACTGGCCACAGTGGCGTGGACCATCCCGGACCGACATATCCAATGAGTCGGGATTACTTCGGCAGTGGCCTGATGGGGACGCTGGACCAAAGCAACTCTGGGTTTCTCATGATGCGGGGATCGGCTACTCCGGGCCTGCTGTCGTCGACGGCGTGCTTTATACGATGGGTGCGCTGCCGCTCTCTGCGTCGGGTCTGGAAGAGCAGGGTGGCGAGGATGCGGTGGCCGAGGCAAAGGAATATGTGATTGCGATGGATACCGAGGCGGGAGAGTTGCTCTGGTCTTCTGAGGTTGGAGATGTTTTTCAAAATAATTGGGGAAACGGACCTCGCAGCACCCCAACGATCGATGGCGAGTTTATCTACGCACTGGGTGCACTCGGAGATCTTGTCTGTCTTGAGAAAGCGAATGGGAAGCTAGTTTGGAAGCGAAGTTTCACAGAAGATTTTGGTGGCGAAGTGCCAAATTGGGGATATTGTGAATCGGTGCTGATTGACGGAGATCATTTGATCTGTACGCCAGGAGGATCCCAGGGCGCGATGGCCGCCCTCGACAAAAAGACCGGTGAAGTGATCTGGCGATCAACCGATTTTACGGACGGCGCCCAATACGTCTCGATGATTGCCATCGAGAATGGTGGCAAGCGGCAATACATTCAATTGACCCAACAGCATTTGGTCGGGATCGACGCGAAAAGCGGCAATCTCCTTTGGAGCAGCGATTGGCCCGGGCGGGTTGCCGTTGTGCCTACACCGATTGCAAAAGGCGATGCGGTATATATCACCTCGGGATATGGCGTGGGTTGTAAGCTTTTACGTCTCGATAAAGAAAATCAGGCAGAAGAAGTTTATGCGAATCGGAATATGAAAAATCATCACGGGGGGGTGATTTTACTAGATGGCCATCTTTACGGTTATTCAGATGGAGTAGGGTGGTTGTGTCAAAAATTTGAGGATGGAAAAAAAGTATGGAGCGAGAAGGGCGAGTTGGGAAAAGGAGCGATTGCTTACGCAGATGATCGCTTCTATTGCATCGGAGAAGATGATGGACGTGTCGTTCTTATTGATGCATCGTCAGACGGCTGGACACCAAGAGGTGAATTCACGCTTAGCCCGCAGACAGAACTCCGCAAGCCAGCCGGCCGGGTCTGGACCCATCCGGTGATCATCGACGGAAGGCTCTACTTACGCGATCAGGAATTGTTGCACTGCTACGATGTCAGGCAGCGTTAGCAGTTGGCTACTCCTCAAAACTTTCTTTAAGAAGGCTTTTGAGCGAATCTTTGCTACGCCGATCAGTGATCGCATCGTAGACTGTTCCAAGTTTTGGGTCGTTTGCTCCCGGATTCGTAAACGCGTGCAGGGCGCGACCATAGATATAGAGTTGCCAGTCTGCACCTGCGTTGGTGAGTTCACGCTTGAGCGCAACAATTTCGTCTTCCGACACCATGGGATCAAGATGCCCGTGAAGGACAAGTACTTTTCCAGGAATGCGTTCGGTTTGTAAATGATCAGCAGGTGTGAGTAGCCCATGAAAACTGATGGTTGCCGCAAGTGTGCAGCCGGTGCGTGCCAAATCGAGAGCACACAATCCACCAAAGCAATATCCAATCACAGCCACGCGACTTGCATCGACTTCACGCAGTTCACGAACTGCATCGAAGGTTGTAAGCAAGCGTTCACGAAGTAATTCACGATTATCAATCAAGGGTTGCATCAGGCTGGCATTCTCTTCCTTTGTCGTTCCTACGCGTCCCCCACCGTAGAAATCGGCGGCAAAACCGATGTAGCCTAAGTCCACCATCCGCTCGGCAGCAGCGCGAGCAAACGTATCGCAACCGGCCCAAGCATGACAGACGATGACCGCTGGTCGTGGGTCATTCGATTCTTTTTTTGAGAACAAATGCCCGTTGAGAGTTGTTGTACCGTGTTTGATGGAAACAACTTCCGTCTTAATTTCCGTCTTAATCTGCATGCGAATTCCTCTTTCTTTCGCCGATTATGCGAATCTAAAGTGGTATGTCCAGGGTTGCGTCGGTCTTTTCGACTTGCGGTGACAAACGGTGCGTTCCGCGTTTACAATGCACCAAACACAAACGGTACAAACGCCAGAAAAATTATGAGACATTAGGATAGCGCAGAGTTACGTTTCTATCTGATCGCAACTTAAATATACAATGATCGAAGAAAATCTTTCACAGCATCTTGCCTTTCGCTTTCGCCATCACAGGGCTTATTTGGCATTCTGCCTGATCGGGGCCTTTTTACTTTTGGTGTCCGTCGCCTTATTGGCTTATTTTGTCGAGGACTACACCACGCTTCTTGAAGCGGGAATTCGTAATCTGGGAAATTGGGCGCCCGTGTGCTTCATTTTTGGTGCCGCACTACTCTGCGTTATTTTTATACCGCAAGGCGTGTTGTCGATAGCCGGAGGCGTCCTTTTTGGGCTGTGGCCCGGCCTGCTCCTCGTGTTTCTTTCCGAATGTCTTACCGCTTTGCTAAGTTTTTTTATTGGCCGGCACTTTCTTCGTCGGAAAGTTCTGCAATGGATTCAAAAACACCCGCGTTTGGGAATGTTTGATCGAGCATCACCAGACAAACGGTTGCGTTTGATGTTTTTAATGCGATTAGCTCCCGCCAACTTTTCACTTCTCAACTACGTCTGTGCTGTGAGTAATGTACGCCTCTGGAGATACTTAGTGGCCTTGATTGGAGTGCTTCCTGGTAATCTGTGCACCGTATACGCAGGAGATGTTGCCAGGCACGTGAGTCGACTGGCGGGAGGGAATGAACATGAAGGAACCATGCATTACGTCTTAATGATTGGTGGATTGTTCGTCGCTATTCTTTCGCTTTCTCTGATTGCAAAGACGGCGTACCGCATGGTGAAAGAAGATGTTCCACCAGATTTGGAACCCGCGTTAGATAGCTAGATGCGATCGGTGAGAATATTCAGTGTGAGCGATCTCTGCTCGGACGAGGAGGTTGTCACTTCTTTTCAGTCGATTCATTCGCCGGTTCGTTGACGGTAATCCATGCATGAAGTTCATCCAACTCGCGTTCGAACCCTCCGGAAAGGATGGGAAACCGACACCAAGTTTTGGGATCGAGATTCTCATCATCGAGATGAAAAGACGGGGCATAACGCTCTCGTTTCCATTGATTGCGTGACCAAAGACGAAAAAATCGCATTACCCATTTTTCCAGTTGATGCCGACCATGCTGTGGAAATTCAATCTTGAGGAGTTGATACACTTCCAGGGGCATGTATTTGTCGCGGATTGCCGCGCGTTCAACGACATCAAGCAGGACGTAAGGCATCAGATCCGATTCATCGGTTTGGCCTTCTGCAGGTGGTCGTAGTTCGGCGGTTGGTTGTTGCTGATTAATTTGCTCGAGTGCGGGGGTCGAGGTCAAACCGTGGGGCCCGGTTTTTTCCATCCAGACAAGCCAACTTCGGAGAAATGCTTTATCGATTCCAGCAATCGGAGCCAGACCCCCACTCGTATCTCCATCCATCGTCGCGTATCCGACAGCTGCTTCACTCCGATTACTTGTGCTGAGTAAGAGGGACCCTTGAAGATTGGCGAGCATCCATACGCCCGGGGCTCGTGCGCGGGCCTGAATGTTTTGCAGGGCCAGATCATCCGCAGGCCAAGTCAATGGACGTTCGACCACGTTTTCGACACAAGTGCTGTAGCCCGCAACAAGAGAATCAATATTCCATTCATAGAAAGTTGCGTTGAGCGATGCGCTAAGATTATAGGCTGCATTGCGCGTTGTTTCACTGCTGTTACTTGTCGCCTGATAGACGCATGTCAGCAGCTTGTGAATCAAATCTGCCGGATCATCTTCGATCGATAAAGCGTCAATATGCGATAATTTTTGAACAAAACCTTCGTGGCCAAGTTCTGCGACACCCATCTTCACGGCCATCGCCACCAGCATGGCCACACTCGATGAATCACATCCTCCACTGAGTGAGACAACGCAGCCACAGGAACGGCTCTTCCGTAAATAATCAAACAGCCCCAAGGCGACCGCTCGGGTGAATTCTTCCTCCTTGATATCAGCAGATTTTTCCCATACTGCCGGCTCCCAGTCATGAGTGGTGGGATAGAGTTTTGGAAATTCAAAATCGAATTCAACCACCTGATCTGCCGTCCGAATTGCTTCCGAATTTGTGTCCGTTGCTTGATCGTTTCGATTGCTTTCGAGATTAATTTGGGCTGATGCAAGTTGAACGTCTTCAAACGAAAACCGACTGCCCTCGGCACATATTTTGCCACCACTGGCGATAAGGGCCCCGCCGTCGTAAATCACGCGTCCCGCTTCATTGCCAAGAAGGTTGGCGTAGAGGTAACCGACACCGAAGGCCCGTGACCCCTCCAGGACGAGTCGTCGGCGAACTTCCTGTTTACCAAAAGCAAAGTGACTCGCACTCGGATTCAGTAGGAGATCGGCACCTGCCTGAGATAATTCTCTTCCGGGGCGTTTTGCGGTCCATGCGTCCTCGCATATTTCGAAACCAATTTTGACGCCACCACAATCGAACAGTAAATCTCCGATCGGATAAGTATCCTCCGCGATTTCAGTTTTTCCCTCGGTGCCGGATGGCCACGCTTTAAACCACCGGGGTTCATAATGGATGCCCGCGCCAGCCAGATTCTGTTTTGCCGCAAACCCAATAATCTGGCCATCTGCCACGAGACAACAGGTATTAAATAATCCACCCCGATGCATTCGAGGAAGGCCAATCGCAACAATGATTCCCTGGGTGTGCGGGGTGATTTCTTGAAGAATTTCTTCGGCGGTGTGCAGTAATCCCGGGGCTTGAAATGCATCTTCACAGCCATATCCGGTAATGCACATCTCGGGCAGGCATAAAATCGAGACACCTTGTTTCTTTGCCATTGAGATGGACCGGAGGATATTTTGCTTATTGGCATCCCAGGCAAGAGGTGTTTGATTAAGTGAAGCAGCGGCGACGTGAATCAGTTGCATGTCGAGGGGTGTCCATACTCTGGAAAACGCTTTGTCTTTACCAACGCAATGGCATACGGCAAGGACTCAATGTGGAGCCAGTATCCAGTGTATTGTAACCCTCCAGTCCACGACGCAACCACCAGTCAGTTGCCATTGCACCGATTCTCAGAATAGGAAATCTGTTTGAAACAGATGACTTCCGAGACGACCGTAAATCACATAAAATGGGAGGCAACCATTTAATTTGACCCCTCTCATCAGAGTAGGGGCAGTTTACGTGATCCAGCGAATTTTTTGATGGAAGATTCATTCAGAGCAGTGGGCATCGATCTGGGTACGACCTATTCGGCCGTGGCCCACATCGACGAAACGGGTCGCCCCACAACGATTGTGAACTCGGAAGGCGATCTTGTGACTCCCAGTGCGGTCTTATTTGACGGTCAGCATGTGATCGTTGGTAAAGAGGCGATCAAGGCAGTGGCAACCGACGCAGAGAACGTCGCAGATTGTTCCAAACGCGATCTCGGCCAAAAAATTTATCACAAACGGCTCGAGGGCAGGGAATACCCTCCAGAGGCGATACAGGGATTCGTACTTCGTAAGCTGAAGCAAGATGCCGCACGCTTGATAGGCGATTTTAAAAAAGTCGTCATTACGGTTCCTGCATACTTTGATGAAGTGAAACGCAAGGCAACGCAAGATGGCGGTTACATGGCGGGTCTTGAAGTGCTTGATATTATCAACGAACCGACTGCGGCAGCCATCGCCTATGGTTATCAACAAGGTATTTTAAACGACAAGCATGAAGTTGCCCGTCGCCAGCGTATCTTAGTTTACGATCTGGGTGGAGGAACGTTTGATATCACGGTGATGGAAATTGAAGGGAAAGATTTTACGGCCTTGGCCACCGATGGCGATGTTCTCTTGGGAGGAAGAGATTGGGATCAGCGGATTCTTGATTTTGTGGTTGAGAAATTCCAGGCAGAACATGCGATTGATCCTCGGGAAGATCCCTGTGCTGCTGGGCGGCTATGGAGAGAGTGTGAGGATGCCAAACGAACGCTTTCGGCCCGAGAAAAAGCCGCTGTCACATGCGACTACCAGGGAAAGGCGTTGCGTGTCGAGTTGACCAGAGAGAAATTTCAAGAATTGACACGCGATCTGATGGATCGAACCGAGTTCACGACGCGGCAAACGCTTCAGGCGAGCGGGCTAAGCTGGGACGATATTGATCTTGTACTGACAGTGGGTGGATCGACGCGAATGCCCATGGTCGAAAAGATGCTCACGAATATTTCTGGGAAAAAGCCAAATCGTAGTCTTTCTGCGGACGAGGCGGTGGCACATGGCGCTGCTTTGCGGGCCCAAATGCTACTTCAACAAGCAGCCGGTGAGTCGCCGGCGTTAAAAATTAAAAACGTAAATTCCCACAGTCTGGGAGTGGTTGCGACCGATGCGAAAACTTCGAGGTCGCGCAACGCAATTTTAATTCCACGCAATACGCCATTACCTGCGAGTGCGAAACGCATATTCAAGTCGCATCGCGAAGGTCAGAAAACCGTACTCGTCAATATCATTGAGGGAGAAAGTTCCTCGCCTGAAGACTGTATGCCAATTGGTCAGTGTACCGTTCGGGATTTACCGGAAAATATGGCCATGCATACACCCATCGAAGTTCGTTTTCGCTATCTCGAAAATGGGCGACTCACAATTACCGTGAATGTCGAGGATCAGGAAATGCTCCACGAAATTACCCGGGAAAATAGTCTCTCTCCGGAACAACTGGACAGTTGGCGGGACTATATTTTGGCAGTTGAAAAAGGGCAGACAGAAGCCGCAGATGGATAATGTTCTGTGGTGTTAGGTGTTTTCAAAAGAAATAAATAGANGAATCCCGTTGGCNNCNCNTTCTGGNAAGATTACTTTTTTTCTCGCGNTGCNACTCGCGTTGACCCACAGTTTTGGCTCTGCTAGGCTCCAGCATGTCTGATCCCGCCGCGCTCGACAGCGATTTTTCCAATTTGGGCCTTTCTGAACTGATGCTCAGTGCCCTTGCNCATGCAGAATATACCCAACCGACCCCCGTACAAGCCGGTTTGATACCCAAGGCGCTTCAAGGTTCCGATCTGCTTGGGCAAGCTCGAACCGGCACAGGAAAAACAGCGGCATTCGCGATCCCCATTCTCGAACGTGTTGAGCGGAATAAGCAGGGTTTGCCCCAGGCCTTGATTCTTGTCCCCACCCGAGAGTTGGCAGTTCAAGTTCGAGGTGAAATCACGAAGCTTGCTTTCGGGCGAAAAACACGCGTCTTAGCGGTCTATGGCGGAAAACCGATTCGTGCCCAGACGGAAAAGTTGAATCGAGGTACGGAGGTCGTCGTCGGCACGCCGGGTCGCGTGTTGGATCATATGGCAAGGGGAACGCTCAAAATGGATGGTCTGCAGATTGTCGTACTCGATGAAGCAGATCGAATGCTCGATATCGGATTTCGTCCGGACATCGAAAAAATACTCAGACGGTGTCCCAAAAATCGCCAGACACTTCTGCTCAGTGCGACCGTGCCGGGACCTGTGGAGAGACTCTCGCATCGCTACATGCATGATCCTGAGTCGCTGAATTTTTCACCCAAAGAACTCTCCGGAGAGACGATCGATCAATTTTATTTTACGGTCGATCAAGATCGGAAATATGAACTTCTGAAGCGACTTTTAGACCGAGAGAAGCCAAGACAAGCCATCGTATTCTGCCGAACGAAGAGAGGGACAGATCGGTTAGCGATAAAGTTAGGAAAGAAGCAATCGGGTGTTGCTTGTATTCATGGCGATATGCATCAGGGCGCTCGCGATAGAGTCATGCAGCAATTCAGAGAGAGTAAGATCCAAATTCTCATTGCAACCGATGTAGTGGGGAGAGGTATTGATGTGAGCGGTGTTTCGCACATCATCAACTACGATACCCCAACTTTCTGTGACGATTACGTCCATCGCGTGGGACGCACCGGGCGGATGGGCAAAGATGGAATTGCAGAGGGAGTCGCCTATACCTTTGTTACGCCAGAAGAAGGTGGTGAATTAACAAACATCGAAATGCGGATTAATAAACTATTGATCCGCGATGAGATCGTAGATTTTGCAACGGTTCGCGTAAAAGAGTCTGAGCAAAAAGAGGAGGTTACACCTGCCAAGCCTCCTGGTCCGCAATTGAAAAAAGGCGGTCGCCCCAAACGACGAATCCGTCGAGCCCTCTAGGTTTCTCCTGCAGAGGCTTACCCATCGCGGTGGATAAATTCAGTCCGCCGGTTCAAAACTTGGATCGCAATCGGGAAGCGAGTTAAGAAAAAACTGGCCGTAATTTTTGGTCTGAATCCGCGGATCCAAAATAACGACCATTCCGGAATCTTTCGACGAGCGTATGAGTCGTCCAAATCCTTGTTTTAACTTGAGGGCGGCTTCGGGCAGTTGATAATCTCCGAAGGGATTTCCTCCCTGAGCGCGGATGGCTTCCAGTCGGGCCTCCAGTACGGGCTCAGTGGGAACCCGGAAGGGAAGTTTCGTGATAATCACGTTGACGAGCGCATCCCCAGGAACATCAACGCCTTGCCAAAAACTGTCGGTGCCGAACAAGACGCTTCGAGGTTCGTCCCGAAACCTTTGGAGCATTTGCGTTCGGGGCATCCCATCTGCTTGGCAGAGTAAACCGAGTCCCCGTTCTTGGAGCCAGGGAGTTAGCGCCTTAGCTGCCCGCCGCATGGAAGCATAACTGGTGAAAAGGACGAAGGCGTGACCGTCTGTACGATCAACGTAGCGTCGAATCATGGGAACCAACCGGTCTTCGTAAGCGTCCCGCTCGCTCGATGGATCGGGCATGCCTTGCACCAAAATCAATTCGGCCTGGCGNGCATAATTGAACGGACTNCCCAGCCTTAACATTTCCGATTTNACNAATCCGATNCGCGAGGTAAANAAATCGAAGGAATGGTTTTGTCCGACTGCTAGTGTAGCGCTGGTAAGAATAACCGATGGTACGCGTTCAAAGAGTTCGCTGCGTAATGCGGGACCCACATCAACCGGTGCCGCTGCTAGCGTAATGCGGGGTAGGCCCCGACGCGACTGTTTTTGTTCAATCCAGTAGACGGCTCCATCCACCGTCTGACCACACCACTGATCAATCTCGCCGGCCAGGGCGAGTAGCCGATCTGCAGCGGAAACAAAATCCTGCCGATGGGTATCTTCTTCAAGAGGTGCAGCCGCCTGACGAATTTTTTGCGAAAGGGCAATAAGTTGAGGGCTGAGTGGATTAGCAAACGGTTGTACTTGATCGACGCGACCACTTTTTCGAGAGTGGCTTTCCAGATAGGAACTTGCATCCTGGAAAAAATTTTCCATGGTGACCAGGCATTCGGCGACGGCAACTTGAGCGGAACGCATTTTGTAGTGTACAAGTAGCCCTTTGTTCGTCCGGTCGTTAAAAAGTTTTTGGAGGACATATTGAACCTGGCCACTACTGGCACTGAGGCCCAGATGACTACTGGCAACTTCTTCCAACGTGTGTGCTTCGTCAAAAATAACCACATCCGCATCGGGAAGAAGACTCGCTCCGGCACGACGTAGAGCAAGATCACTGAAAAAAAGGGCGTGATTCACGACGAGGATTCGGGCATGATCCATCCGGCGACGCGACTGATAATAAAAACAGTCTTTGTACCGGGGGCAATTTCTACCCATACAATTGCCACTATCACTCGCTACTTCATCCCAGACGGCGGCCTGCGGGGTGTAATCAAGATCAGATCGTGAACCGTCCTGGGTTTGCTGGCTCCAGCGATGGAGCTGTTCCAGTTGATCGAATTCCCCTGGTTCGTGAAACAGTGACGGTGCTCTATTGCGTGCAGTCTGAAGTCTCCGCAGGCTTAAGTAGTTCCTTCTTCCTTTCACCAAGACGGTGGTGAATTCGCGAGGAATTACGCTATTGAGCAAGGGGATATCTTTGCCGAGCAGTTGTTCTTGAAGGCTGATCGTGTGCGTCGAAATGATGATCCGCCGAGTTGGCGGACGACTTTTTTCGTCTGAGGTATCTTTTGAGATTTCCCCTTCCGTAGCCGCCAGAATCGCGGGAACGAGATAGCCAAAACTTTTACCGACTCCGGTTCCTGCCTCAACGACCAAATGCTTTTTGTCTTGAATGGCTTTTTCCACCGCAATTGCCATTTCCTGCTGTTCGGGTCGCTCCTCATAATTTTCGAGTCGCGCCGCAATGCGTCCTTCAGGGCCTAAAATGTCGTCAACAGCAAGCATCCGTGTTTCTCGCAGAAGGAAAAAAGAAAGGTTCGTCCACACCTTACCAGAAAGAGAGCAGCCTCTGAAGTGATTGCCCGAAAGCCATTCAACCCACATCGAAGTAGTCGGGAAATACTGATTCTGCTACGATTCTTATAGAGGGTAGTGGCACAGAACACCGGAAAATAGATGGCAATCGAATTTGAATGTCCCGAATGTCGTGCGACCTTACGTGTGGGCGATGAGGCACGTGGGAAAAAAGCACAGTGTCCTCAATGTGGAAAAATTTCAGAACTTCCTCGTGAGGTTGCCTCTTCCCAGTCGACCGAGACAGAACCGGTTGTCTCTCTGGAGAGAGGTGGCGAGGCACTCGACCTGGGTGGATCGCAAATTACCAAAGGCCCCATGCTTCCCGCCCGCATTACATTCAATGCGGTTTTATCCCGAGGTTGGAAGATTGCTTCGGAAAGATATAGCTTGGCCCTTGCTGGCAGTACTCTTTTTTTGCTGCTCAGCTTTGCGGGGGGGATGGTTGCAAATGCCTTATCGGAATGGGCGCATTTAGTAGGAGATCCGATAAGTATTGTCTTCGTCGCAACTTTCAGCAAGGTTCTTTTTGACACATGGCTTAGTGGCGGAGTGACTCTGTTTTTTTTAAACCTCACTCGAGGGCAGCTTGCTCNAATTGGAGATTTATTTTTAGGNGGNAAATANCTNTGGCGCATTTTGGGTGTTAATTTNNTTCTCTTTNTANTGTTTTCCCTGATCATACTTTTTGGCTGTGGNATTCCAGCGCTGATCGGCTATCTGGCCGCAAGCGATGCGGTGGCTGCGCCNAAGGTNGAGAATCAGGCCNACGTNATCAAAAAAGAAANATTNNAAGAAATTGCACCCGCGAAGGGAAAAAACGCTGCAGATCAGAAATTACCGGTAGATCAAGTTCCAGCGGTAACGAAAGCCGACCATGGCCTGGCTCAAAACGGAGATCGGTTGGAGCAGAGTCCGCGTGCCGAAGCGGCGATGACCGGATTCGGGATTGGTTTTATTATTGTGTCTGTTCCGATGATCTTACTGGGCATCATGTTTTCTCAAGCGGTGATACTGGTCGTGGATCGAGGAATGGGCAGCGTGGAGGCACTTCGGCAATCGATTCGGATCACGCGAGGGAACCGATGGGCCCTCTTTTTATTAGGAGTTGTCTTGGCGTTTATGGGTTTCCTTGGGGCGCTCGCTTGCGGTGTCGGTTTGTTTTTTGTGATGCCCCTTGTCTGGGTCATCGGCACCACGGCCTTCTTAGCGATGACCGGCCAATTGCCTGAGCGATAACTCGGCGAAGCTCGAAGCTATGCAGCAGCAGTGCATTGTCGAAGACCACCGCATCCCTTAGCGGGGCTGAGATGCGATGCGACCCGAATCTGGGCTGCTCGCCGTGGCATAGAGTTTTCGAGGAATGCGTCCAGCACGTGCTGCGTGCCAACCGGCTTCAGCGGCTAAACGCATGGCAACGGCCATCTGTTTGGGTTCTTCGGCATGCGCAATGCCAGTATTGAGCAACACACCATCCACGCCCAATTCCATCGCAGCGGCCACATCGCTCGCCGTGCCGACACCTGCGTCAACAATGACCGGGTAATCGGGATCATTCGCCTTGAGATATTCAAGGCAAATTTGGAGATTGTTTGGATTCAAAATGCCTTGCCCTGAACCGATCGGGCTGCCCGCCGGCATGACGCTCGTCGCACCGGCCTCCTTCAATCGTAACGAAAGCATGGGATCGTCTGTGGCGTAACAGAGGACAGAGAAACCTTCGGCAACCAGTTTTTCTGTCGCCTGGAGCGTTGCCAGCGGATCCGGCAATAAGGTCTTTGTGTCTCCGAGTACCTCGAGTTTTACCCAGTCATAACCCGGGTTCTCCAGGCTTTCCAGGATTTCTCGACCGAGTCGCGCCGTGCGTATTGCATCCTCAGCCGAAAAGCATCCAGCCGTGTTCGGAAGCAAGATGTAACGAGAGGTATCGATGAAATCGAGAATGTTGTTTCCGTCAGCATCGAGCAACCGCTCGCGACGCACGGCCACGGTAATGCACTCTGTCCCCGATATATCGAGGCACTCCTGCATCAATTTATAGCTGGCATACTTCCCCGTGCCGACAAACAAACGGCTGGAAAAAGAGTGTGTCCCGATGCGCAATTGCGGGACCGCTAGTGGCGTCGATTCTAAGGAGGCGATATTTTCGTCGTGTGACTTCATGGCAATTCCATCTGGCATCCCATTCACCATGGGCATCATAACAGACTCAATTGGTGAAGCAAGCGACCGAAAGGAGCGACCGAAAGGAGCGAAAAAGAAGCGTGCTTATCCACCACCGACGAGGGTCACGATCTCCAATCGATCATCTGCAGTGAGCCGATAATCGCCGTGCGACTTGCGCGGAACTAACTCACCGTTCACCTCAACCGCAAAGCCGCGTTCGGGAATTTCCAGCGTGCTAAGCAGTTCGGCAAGAGTCATAGACGACTCCACCTGGTGCGCCTGACCATTGAGTATAATCTTCATGTTCAATGAATTTGATCCAGAGGAACTGGCGATCGCTGTTTGTCGGATTCCACAACGGCTGAAAGTACCCGCTGGACTTTATACGCATCGGCAAAGTCAGCCAATGGAACCACCGGTTGGCCTCCCCCGATCACGGTGAGCATATCTGCCGCCTGATTGATAAAGCTATGCTCGTAGCCCAGAACGTGTGCTGTGGGCCACCAGGAGGCCGCATAGGGGTGGTTTGCATTCCCATCGGTCACGTTGATGGTATTCCATCCCTGCAATTCCGCAGGGAGTGTGGCATCGTACCAGTCGAGCTCGTTCATGCGTTCAAAATTAAAGCGAATGGCACCAAGTTCGCCGTGGATTTCGAGGCGATTGGCATTTTTATATCCGGTGGAAAGTCGCGTTGCTTCAAACGTGGCCAACGCACCGCTTTCCATTTTGGCGACAAACAACACGATGTCATCAACCGTGCTTGCTCCCATCTTCTGGCTTGTCGCTGCACCATGCCCTGAAATTTCTCCGCCACCACTCTCCAGAATAACGCGTTCCTTAATGACGGTTTCCATGGTGGAACCAATCACTTCACTGATTTCATCTCCCGTAATGAAGCGGGCGGTATCAATCGTGTGTGCACAGAGATCACCCAGTGCTCCCGACCCGGCGACGTCTCCCTCAAACCGCCACATGAGCGGCGTATCTGGTCCTGCCCAATCTTGGAGATAACAGCCTCGGATCTGATAAATCCGTCCCAGTTTTCCACGCGCACACAGTTGATGGGCAAGTGCCACTGCCGGGCACCGCCGATAGTTGTACCAGACAAACGTTTTGCCACTCGCCTTCTCCGCTGCTTCAACCATTTGTCGCGCATCACTCAAGGTTCCAGCCAACGGCTTTTCACAGGCAACGTGCTTACCTGCTTCCAAGGCGGCCATCGTATGCTCAGCGTGTACATTATTGGTGGTTACAACATCAACCAAATGAATATCCTCGTTGCTGACGGCCGATTGCCAGTCAGTGGCGCAATGCTGCCATCCCCAACAGTTTGCAAATTTCTTTAGTTCTTCTTGGTTACGGGCCGCGACCGTGTGCATGACCGGCGCACACGGAAGGTCAAAAAACTTATCAACTTTGAGATAAGCGTTTGAATGTGCCCGACCCATAAATTTCGTTCCAATCAGAGCAATATTACAGAGGTTGGTTTTCGAGGTCTCGGCAGCCATCTTAAAAACTCCTGAATTGGAAAAGGGTATTTAATCGCCTAGAAAATGAAATGCTTAATACTGCACTTCAGTCCACTTTTGTTGTCGATCNCTCTCAAGGATNGCATCGCANATAGCCATTTCNTTATGNCCATCNGCAAACGTNCTCCAATCTGGATCGGCNGGCATTTTGCCGGTCTCNACTGCGCGATANACGTTTCGGAANAGATTCTTCGGTCCATCCGGATAGGCTTCNGGATGNCCTCCNGGGTAATGGGCATANTCTTTTGCCGCNTCGTGCAANAGTGANGGATCNTTCATAAGGATTTCGTTTGGTTTTTCTCGATAACCGATCCACATCTCGTTNGGNTTTTCCTGATCCCACGCCAGGGCACANCGTGATCCATCAAGTTCGAACGAGAGTCGATTCTTCCGACCGGCGGAGACCTGACTGACGGTGAAGACACCATGTGCNCCACCGGAAAGTTCGAGGAAAACAGAAGCATAATCCTCGGTATGAATTTCTTGCGGTTCATAGTCACTCGGCGTCAACTCTTTTCCTGCATACGTCTCGATTTCTTTTTTTGGCTTCATCCGAGTTTTATGAACAGTACGGAGATCNGCCATCACTCGAGTGATACTTTCGCCGGTAATAAATTGGAGGAGATCACACCAATGGCTTCCCACGTCGGCAACGGCTCGGCTCTCGCCGGACATTTCCGGTTGCAGTCTCCAATTCCAATCCGTTTGTAGATAAAGCCAGTCTTGCAGGTAGGAGCCATGAAGTGTGAACACCTCGCCTAATTCCCCCTTTTGAACCATTTGTCTGGCGTGCTGCACAAGCGGGTAATAGCGGTAATTGAAGTCAACCGCATGAATGAGACCCGAATCCTCAGCCAGTTGCACAAGTTCACGACTCTCTGCACTGGTCATCGCCAGCGGCTTTTCACTGATCACATGCTTTCCGGCGGCAAGAATGTCTTTGTTGACCTGGTAGTGTAAATGGTTTGGCGTACAGTTGTGGACAACTTGAACCTCCGGGTCAGCCAGTAATTCTCGGTAATCACCGTAGGATTTCTTGATGCATAGGAGATCAGCCTTATTACGGGCTAATTCAGCGTTGGCCTCGGCGAGGGCCACAAATTCGATGTTGCCCAATCGTCTGCCTGCTTCCACATGTGCGGGACCGATAAAACCGGTACCGATAATTCCGGCCGCCATCCTCTCCGCCATCGTTTCGCCCTCCTGCAACGCGTGAACAACAATCCCACGCTTATCCACTGCCGCGCGGGAAAGAAGCAATTTTATCGCTTGGCCGCATGTTCTAGCAACCGGCCAAGCATTTATTTTAAGCGTGTTGCTTGAAACATGTTCGCGTGAAGATTGGACGTAGTAGCCGGATTCGGCTATTTAGATTGCAAGCGGCCGTCTACCAGTTCGGCAGTTCGCTGCATTTTTTCAGCCAGTGCTCGACTGTGGGTTGCCAACATGAGGATCGTATTTTCATCCCTTTGGACCTCAAGCATCAAATCGGCGACCTGATCCGCCGTCTGACGGTCAAGATTTCCAGTTGGCTCGTCTGCTAACAGCACTTGAGGTTGCATGATGAGGGCACGGGCCAAAGCAGCACGTTGTCGCTCGCCCCCGGAACATTCAGCGGGACGATGCTGATGGCGATCGGCAAGCCCCACGCGTTGAAGCAAATCGTGCGCCCGCGCATTGGCTGATGCTTGAGGATTTCCCGTGGCTAATGTTGGAAGTAATATGTTTTCTAACAGCGTGCATTGTGGGAGTAGATAATGTTCCTGAAAAACAAAGCCAATTTTGTGATTGCGATAGTGCGCTAAGTCCTGTTCGTCCAGAGAGAAAGGATCGATGCCGCTCAGTTCAATGTTTCCCGAGGTTGGTTCATCGAGAGTACCGATCAGATGTAAAAGTGTGCTTTTACCTGAACCGCTGGGCCCTAAAATCGCGAGGCTCTCACCTTGACCCAATTCAAGATCGATGTCTTGCAAGACAACAAGCGGTTCGGCAGGGGTCTGATATTCTTTAGAAAGATTCTCGACGCGCAGGCCATCGTAGAAGTTACTAGTCATTGATTCTAGGATGCCCGTTGAAAGTCGCTGGTGTGGCCCGCGGTTGCAAGCAGCGCGAGCGTACCAAGGCCATAAAAAGTATATTCCACGTCTTTGTCGGTATCCCAAAGGGCAGCGCAAAACCCGCCGTCGCTTGCCGCGAGTTGCGATGCAAACCGAGCCAAGGGTTCGAGTCGCACCCGCTGATGTTCCCCTAACTCAAATAGAGTAAAAAGTCCTGTAAAACTGCTTAACAGGTCGGCAATCGGAATACGTGTATTGGCCCGTAGGCCACCCTCAGCCGTCTGCATGCCAGCAAGAAATTCGGCCGCGTTGCTCTGCAAATCCGGAGAAATTTCGCCGAGAATTTTCAATCCTCCGATTGCGGCGGCCGTTGGATTTGTACCGCTGCGTCGCATCGGGGAAAATTCAACGAAGCCACCATCGTCCCGCTGCTGTGACTTAAGAAAACAAGATGTTACTTCAGGTTGAGCGGGGCTAGCGTCGAGTAGCTCAAAGCAAATCAAAGTAAGAAATGTCTGGTAGGTACTGCTTCGGGGATTTTCAGGACCGCGTGCATAGCCACCGTCTGCGCGGCGACAAGAGTTAAGAAAATTGACAACGCGATTGCGCCATGCCGAGCCTTGTCCGTTAAATACATCAATGCCGGCTGCTGCCTGGAGCAGCTTTTGGCTATATATCAACGCGATAAAATCAACGACGGGCAGTTTTTGGTCAAGGTGATTGCGTAGGAAATCAGCAGTCCGCTGGGCGGCAGGTCCGTGTAGCATTCCGCTGATCGCGAGCGAACGAAGCGCAAAACTCGTGTAGTAGAGATCACTACCCGATTCTCGTCCTGCATACCCCCCGTCGGCCCGTTGGGCGTCGGCAACGTATGTTGCATGCGATGCTCTGACTGCGTCTGGTAATTGCCCAACGCCGGCTGCAAGTTGCATCGTCATTTCTTCAAGATAATTCAAGCTACCAACCAATNTTCACAAGAGACAAAGCACACGTTTTTACGCACGTTCAAGTTTGGNACGAACATCCTCNGGAATCGCTACTGCCCGAGGTGCCCCCGCATCGGTCAACTCGCAACAGGCGGCTGTGACTTGCCCTTCGGCAATGATGGTTTCGTCACGTCGAAANAAGAATTGGTAGGTCACACTACTCCGGCCAATCTTATTCACGGTGACTTCCACTGTAACCGACTCGCCAAAACGTATTGGTGTCCGGTAATCACATTGTGCGGCTACTCGTGGGAAACTAATAGCCGTTTCGTTATCGAGCAGAAAAACGTCGAGGCCAAGATTTCTAAGAAAGGCGTGTTCTGCTTCTTCCATGTAATTGAAAAACACAGAAAAGTGAACAATTCCCGCGGCATCCGTATCGCGGAATTCAACCCGTCGTCGATGACGGTAGGGTGAGGCCATGGCAGCTATTCAGTGTGCGTGAGATTCAGTTTGAATGAGTATATCTCGTGTCGTCGTCGATCCGTTCACCAGGTCGATCCGGTAGCGAATGGTAACTTTTTTTGCCTCCTCGGGAACGAAAAGAAAGTCTTGTGCATAATGCGCCGGTTCTTCTTCGGTAGCCGGTTCAAAAACGGCTTGCTGTGGTTCCGCGATGATTTTTTTGCCTTCTGCGTCCAGAAGACTTACAGAGATTTTGGCATCGNTTACGGGCTGACCATCGCGTTCGATACTCACCGCTGGTTCTAATTCTGTACCGCTCTGGACAACGAGTCCGTGCTGACCCAAACGCACAGCACATCCCTCGAAGGCGATATCTTCGTGCCACATGAGCACATTGGATGCGCCATGTGCGTGATCATGGTCATCCGCGTGGTTATGGTCATGATGCGCGTGGTCATGGTCATGATGCGCGTGGTCGTGACCGTCATGCGATTGTTCAACGCGTCCGACTAACTCTTTGCCATCGAGTGTTAACAGGAGTTCCGCAGAGCGTCCCGCTTTTCCGGAAAACGCTTTGGCAAGATGGATGCTTTTGGCTGAGAAGTGACTCGATGTTCCGGTCGGGTCATTCGCTTCCGGAAGGGCGATGAAGGTAAACTTATCGACGTGATTACCGTGCTTCATCGCAAGTTTGATCTCTTTGGCTTTTACCGGTTGAATGGTTTCCGCATCCGCACCGAGGGTGACGAGCCTCAGGGTGCCATCATCGGCATTGGCTGAAATCATTGCATGCAGTGGAAAGCCCTCAAAAAAAAAGAGTTTTTTTTCAATGTGGTCCTGCGCTGTGGAAGGATCTCCCCGCTGGCATCCAGGGAGAGACACCAGGAGTAGCAAAGTGAGTAGCCACAGAATAGATCGAAGGTCAGCCATGATTGTCACGCTGTTGGAGGGGATATGCTCTGGAGGCGGTTACCAACTCACCGATCTCAAAACGATCAGTCACCCGTGTATGGCAAGAGCGCCATAAAACGAGCCCGCTTGATTGCCTGGGCAACCGCGCTTTGGCTTACCGCTCCACAACCACTTTTACGACGCCCCACAATACGCCCGTGTCGATTCGTCAATTTTCCTAAAAGATCAAGATCCTTGTAATCGATGTGCAGCGGATGAGGCCTCACACCTTCGGTCAGAATCGGATCTTTTTTCGGTGTCTTTGGTTTCGCCTTGGCCCGGCGAGGACGGCTTTTTTGAGCAAACTTCGGCATAGAAATGAAATCTCTTTGGCGACAAGTAATAGGTCCGGGACTTGAGCCGAGGGCTTTCACCTCGCACCGACAACCCAGGTTAATCTTCTCCCATTGTCGGCGATTTGCCATCTATCTGCAAGCCGCCCTCGGGGGGTGAAACTGCCGGGAAAAACTTCTCGAGTGTGGTCGCCGACGGGGGTTTTGTCAGCAGCGAGACAACGACCATAGCCAGTAGCGAACAGAGAAAAATAGTGGCCACAGGCATTGTCTCATACGTTTCGCCACCGATGCTGATCGGCACGGTGTAGGTGCGGATGGGCCCCGGGTTGTTTGCCGCAATTGCCTCAAAGACCGCATCACCGAAGAAAAGTCCCCAACTTACGATCGCTGCCAGAATAGCGGCATAGCCTCCCCAAATCGTTAATCGTCGCCAGTAGACTGCCGCGAATACGAGTGGGAACAGCGCGGCAAATCCACTGAAACACCAGATTCCCAGGGCAAAGACACTGGGCGGTTTCAACAAACTTAACAGGTAGGTCACAATCACAATCGCCACGATGAATCCGCGGGCCAGCCACACTTGATGACCGTCACTGAAGCGATCTTTTTTCCCGTAATGCGTGACTATGTCATTGGTAAAGATCGTGCCGAGGCAGAGAAACTGGCTATCGAGTGACGACATGATGGCCGCCAGAATTCCAGCGGTTAGCAGTCCGCCCAATAAGGGGCCTGTTTGTGTTTTGACTAAAAAGGGCAGGATAGCATTGGGACTAGAGGGCAGGGGGGGCTTTGCGGGCACGAGGCTTGAAGTGGCCCAGATGCCGATCAACACACACGGAACCCAGACAATCATGATAAAGACTGGGTGCGCGACTACCGGCAATTTGAAACTACGGGCACTCTTTGCGGTTAGCCAGTGTTGGAAAAGATGAGGAAACATACCGACCGATAGTGGTATCAGTAGATAGGTAAAGAATTTCATCTTGGACATCTCGATGCGCGTCACTTTGTCGAGTGGTACGTCACTGACCACCGTACGTAGGTTGTCCAGAAANCCATCCTGTTTACCNAAATTATTGGCGATCACGTAAAACGTGATGGTNCCTAGGATCATNAAAATGATTGTCTGAAAGGCATTGGCCCACGCAGTGCCTCGCATGCCACCAAAAAAAACATAAATCAACACGACGAGACTGATGATCAGCGAACCGAGCCAATAGGGAATTCCACCATGAAATTTTATTTCTTCGTGCGGAAAAAGATCCGGGAACGAACCGGCGGTCATGGTCTGAATCACCGTTCCGCTGGCAATGACTCCAATCATCAGATAAGGAATCACCAGTCCTACGAGGATGGGAAACAGCAGGATNCCGATTTTGTCGCTTTCCANCCGATCGCGGAAAAATTGGATTTGAGTCGTATAGCCATGGCGACGTCCCCACGACCAGAGTTTAATCCCGATGAGGAAGAAACAGAGCGAGTGAATAATTCCACTCGAGGAGGCAAGCATCCCATAGACACCGATTCCTTCCTTGAAGGCTTCGCCGGAGGAACCGACCAGGGCAAAAGCGGTCATCGTTGTTCCAAAAAGCGACATCAAGAGGAGAAAAGGGCCGATGGAGTGGCTTGCCAACAGGTAATCTTTTCGTGTACCGCGGAAAAGACGACTAGCGGCAAGGCCAAGGCCAAGTAACAACAGCAAATAGATCGCAATAACGATCACTTCGCCGAATTGCTCGAGGAAGGGCACGTCCATTACGCCTCCCTATTTTCGTCAGGCGAATGATTCTCTGAACTCGCCATAGTATGTTCGACGCCTTCCGGCCAGATAAGGCAGACGGCGGCAAACCAAAGGCATGCGGCGGCAACGGAGATCCCTGCGTGATAGAGTAGCCCGACAGGCATAAAGCCAAAGACAAGCGTATCATCAGTCCAAAACCAATTGTCCTGATGAATGATCAAAAGGAATGCGACCAGTGACCATATCCAGAATTTTCGCATCCGAATTTCTCGCAAATGAGGACAACCTGTTCCACATAGAATGGGCACACGTTAGGCCGTAAGTTGTGCTTTGCACAAGGGGGCACAGGGAAATGGTAATTCTGCCGTGGCATAAAGGCATAAAAAAAGTCCGGCTCCCCTCGCGGGGGCCGGACATTAAATGTGCGCATTTTGGTTTTGATTAGGCGGACAAACACCTTTTTCCGTTCTCAATTACTAAGAAGAAAAAGGGGTGTCTCGAGTCCCGTAGTACACGCCGATGCCGAGGGCAACACCCCATGCGGTGAGGATTGCTGCCTTACGGGTATCGATGTTACCGAGTTGTCCGCGGACCGTAGGTCCCGATTCGTTAAGAACAACTTCCTGCTGGGCAGCGGGAGGGGCAGTTTCCGCAGCCCATGTTCGTACTGGGGTTTGGCTTTCACCTGCATACAAAACTGCTGAACCGGCTGGCACTTGGGCAAACGCAAAACGGCCTTCTTCATTAGAAACCGTTCGCACGATCGGCACGTTTTGAGCATCTGTTAGCACGACGACGGTACCCGAAGCGACTTCACCCTCGGCATTGAGTACGCGTCCGTGGAGTTCGTTTTGACCTTGTAGGGCAACGTCGAGTACTCTTACTCCGCTATTGCTGACTGGGCCTGCAGCCATGAGGTAAACTGGCTGCCCCACGGCCGTAACGGCCAAGGCCAGAAAAGCGAGTGAACGGCAAAATGTTTTGTAAGTGACCATGGGAGACATAACTCCAATATTTTGGTGGGATAAGATGCGGGTGTGTGTGATTGGGCGGGGCCTGCTCAAACCGACAGCATCGGTAGAATCAGTTCCATGGNAATATTCATCGGAGCCCCTTTGGGCATAAATCAAATGCGATTGCTGAAAAGCACAAATTTTGCCGAAACGTTATAAATTAACTAATCAAGACATTCTCGAAATTATGCGTAATTCTGATCGGGCGCATGCAGCGATAGCAACGGGCAGCACCAAGGTAGTGGAAACAGCAAGGGTCGGTCGCGGCCGCAGAGATGAGTTCAACCCGACGTTAACCTGCTACAGCGATTGGGATTGCTCAAGTTTTGCTTCTGCCAGCCAGGGGTCCATGTCTTCGAAGATACGGCCGGCCTCGGGATGAAAGATACGTCCGATGAGCAAGTCAACGAGATTTTCCCTGTGCTCAGGATGGGCTTTGATAAATTTTCCAATGCTGAATTCACGTGTATAAAAAGCCGCTACCAACTTACGCAGATGATTTGCCGCCGCATCGAACTCCTCAGCCCACGCTCCCAACTGCGTGGCAGAGGTATCGGCCTTTTTCAGGCCTTCAATCACGCAGTCGGCAGCCATTTCACCCATTTTCAGGGCAAAATAAACCCCGGAGGAGTAGACCGGATCGATAAATCCGTATGCATCGCCGATCAATACCCAGCCATCTCCTGCCGCCTGAGATGCCTTGTAAGAAAACTCGCGGGCCACCCGGAATGGTTGGACTTGCTCACTTCCTTCCAAACGTGTTTGCAGCGCCGGACAGATCGCAAGTTCCCGCTTAAAAGTTTCTTCCGGTTTCCGTCCTCCCGAAAACAGATAGCTGCTATCGCCCACAACCCCCACACTTGTGATGCCATCGCTCAGCGGGATAAACCAAAACCAGGAATCTTTTTTGGCGGTATGCAAAATCACCGTGGCCCCGGCATCCAAGCCTTCTCCGCGATGGGCTCCGCGATAATAAGTCCAGATCGCGCCTTTCCGCATGTGAGGATTTTCTCTGCGGATGCCTAAACGGCTAGCAATGAGTGATTGTTGCCCCGTTGCGTCCATGATGACTGCCGCTTCAGCCTCACTCGTTTGACCATCTTGTCCCACGAGCCGGACGCCTTTGGATCGTTTGGACGTGCCTTCAAATAAGACTTCCGCAACTCTTGTATTGTCGCGGCAATCGGCCCCCTTCTCGGCGGCATTCTCAAAAAGCATCTGATCAAAATCACCTCGCATCACTTGCCAGGTTTGAGAACACTCCCGTGGGTCATGTTTGTGGAAATAAAACGGTTCGGAATCTCGGCCCTGATGATTGACAAACTGCACGCTATGTTTTTTTGTATGGCGGCTTTTCTTGAGGCGATCAAGCACGCCCAGACGCTGAAGCGGCCAGTAAGTTTCGGGCATCAACGACTCACCCACATGAAATCTTGGCATCGAGTCGCGTTCGACAAGCAGGGTCCTCAGGCCAGCCTCAGCGACCAGCGCGGCCGCGGCGGATCCGGCGGGTCCGGCCCCAAGTACAATGCAATCAAAAGATTCTCGCTTCATCGTCAACGCCTTGGATGAGGGTCGATATAGACTTCAGCCATGTGGTTTTAGGCAGCTATTCCCACTTAGACAAGTATAAAAATTCTACTCGGGGAGGACAATTTCGAGTACTTCTACCGCTTTTTCCCCGTTAAGTTCAATTGTGGCGGTTCGTCCGTAGGTTGAGACTCCCGTACTTGCTTCAAAAAGGGCTGCTAGATCGGGTCCCAATTGAACGTGCCAAAGGGTCTCCAGGCGAACCGATCGCATCACATTATGCCTCACAAGAATCCGGCCGAGAGGCCGTTTGCCACTAAGGATTTCATCCCGAACCGCATCTTCAAGTAGAGCTAAATCTAATCGTAGAATTCCAAATTGAACGACTGCCGCATCCTTCTGGCGACGAAGTAGAATTTTACGTGCGTAAGTGCATTTATCCTGCAGCGATTCAAGAATCTCAACGTCGACCAGACTTTCATGATGGGCTTCCATCGCCACGGTCATGTGTTCGTTATGTGCTAGAAGTCGCCGGTACTCGCTCGGTACTTGCTGGCTATCCACGGATAGCAGTTCTCCACACCGACCAGGATCATCATAAAACAGGTCAAGTAAATCAGGGAATTTACTTTTAGGAGGAGGCATCGGTACGCAACTCGACAACAGCGGGTTCAAACACCGGTGTACTCCCTCGATCCAGTACTGTCTCAATCAGATAATACAGGAGACGACGAAAGCTTTCGATTTCCATCTGCCCAACAATCTCTTCGGCACGTTGCTGATATTTATCGACCAATTGTGATGCCTTATGGAAGACATCGGCTTCTCTGTACAAGCTGCCAATTCGCGACAAAAGAATTTCATTAGCCGGTTCTTCGTCAAGAAAAGCAAATAGCTTACTCTGTTCCTCTTCGCTTAAAGTTTCCAGTGCCAGTGCCCAGAGTACCGTCGGTCGACCGCCGAGAATATCAGTTCCACTGGCAAGTTTATTATCTTCATCACCTGACCAATCCTTCAGGTCGTTGAGGATTTGAAAGGCGACTCCCAAGTGCCTTGCAAATTGACGAATCGGTTTGCGATACGCATCGAGGGGGCCTGCCAATCGTAATCCCGCCAGGAGTGCCGCTTCGAAGGCAGGTGCCGTCTTAAGGGCATAAATTTTTAACGCATCAAGCGGTTGCAGTTTACGCTGCTTTTGATCGCGCCACATCAATTCGGCCCCTTGCCCCTCCGAAAGCCGCATATGGGCATCCGAGAGGACCTCTGTAATTTCAGCCGCTACTTGATGCCCTAATTTTTCTGCATCCCGGCTGACTAAACGGTAGCCAAGTCCTATCAAATAGTCGCCCACGTTAATCGCTGTGGCAGTTCCATATTGCCGATGCAGTGTTTCACTTCCATAGCGATAGAGGTCATCATCTTCGATGTCATCATGCACTAGAGATGCTTTATGGAAAGTTTCAATTGAAAGTGCAGTTCTGCGAACTTCATCGGGGAATGCATCGCAATAGGACGCACCGTCGGTGAGGGTGGCTTTTCCGCCGCTGACCGCATCGTACGTTGCCAGCGTGATAAAAGGCCTCGAATGTTTCCCGCCTCGGGCAAGAAAGTCGTGGGCAATCGCTTCGGTTGACGCAATCGGATCGTGTTTTTCTGTCGAGCCTTCGACCTGCGACTGTTGCTGACGCATGCGCGGCGCGATGCGATCCAGTTCAGTGCTTTGAAGTAATTTGCCTGCAGCACGCATCAAGTGGATGTAACTTTGTGTCTGAGTCGGTTTGGCTTGTTGCTCGATGGTAATCATTTCCGAGACCCAATCTTCATCCACCGACGTATTGCGGCAATCACTCGAATGCAGTGGAACTGCCATGCAAGGAATGCCGGCGAGTAAGATTTTGTCGATCGCTTTTTCCAAAACATTCAGGCAGGCAACGCCCAAAATCGCATCGACATATCCGCCGATAATAATCTTTAGAACAATCGGAGAACCTTCCGCCACAAGCACCTTATATCCGAGGTCTTCCGCTCTGGCACGAAAGTCAGCAATGCTGCAGGCACCGCATTGACGACAGTCGAGGCCAAACTCGTCATAATCTGCCGGACACCCCTCAGCATGTTTGAGGCAATGTGGCAATAAGAGGAGACGTCGAGAATAGGGCGTTGCCGCAACCTGCTCCCGGAAAAACTCGGATGACAGTAAAACCATCGTCCACCCGACATAACTCTCTGGCTGATTGAGTTCGGTGAGAACCTGCCGTGCATGCCGCTCGAGTTCATCTTTGCTTAACGGGTTCGATTTATCCAAGCCATCTGCAATTTTCTGACATTGGAGACGAATTTGCTCGCGCAGTTCACGTGTGGCTGGCACCAGCTTAAGGTGACTCGTCTTGCGCCGCGCGGGACGCTTACGACTGGGTGCCGTTTCAGATTCAGTAGACGTTGGTGCCAAGGTGTCGCTCAATGGATTTCTCAGCCGCGTGTCTTTTCCAACACGCGATTTTCTCGGTGCGAGGAGGGTAGGGGGTCGGCAGCAAATACGCGAATTGCAGTTGCGAGTGCCGATGTTGCAAAAATCAACGGATATAGTCTCTCATAATACCAAAGCTTCGCAAAGTAGAGCCCAATCGGGGCCGCTTGTTCATGGCTGCCTCGTTCGATGCTATCGGTGAGCCATGCAAGTCCTTTATGGACCATGTGTTGTACGGAAGGGTCACTTTTGAGTCTTGGATGGCACAATAACGCCTCCAAGGCCAAAGCGGTTTCTTCCACACTGGATGGTTCGTGTGGAAGGCCCTTGGCGATGTGACGCCCGCTTCCGCCCCAACCTCCTCCAAGATCTTGTGATTTCAGCAGCCATGCTAACCCCCGCTGCGCATGTGGGCTATCGAGCCTGCCAGTGTCGCGGTATGCCATCAAGACCCGTGCCGTACCATAAAATGGATTCCCTTCATCTTTTTGTGCCTGATTTCCAAACCATAAGGGAAGCCACCGTCCGTCTTCTTGCTGTGCCGATTCTAAGAATGCGAAACCTCTTTCAATTGCCGTCTCGATTTGACCTGCGCGCGTGTGATCTGTGCTCGCGTCCGTTAAACCGAGCGTGATGGAAGAATCTTTCCAACTTGTTAAGGCTCGAATGGCATGTGCTGTGAGATCTGCTCCACTGCGGTCGAAGGGTAGCTTTCCCCAGCCACGACAAAATGTTGGCCAACCACCATTCTCATTCTGGAGTTTCAAAAGCCAGTCGCCCCCTAAGTTGGCCGCCATACCAATCTGCTCGTTTGCGTCACTCGTCGTTTGTAAATCTGCGGCAGCGGTGCTTTCCGTCGGTGAAAACGGCTTCATTTTTTTTCGTTCCACCAGTGCACGCATCGCGAGCAGTGCAGCTGAAGTATCGTCAACATCAGGCACCCCACCACTTCGTTCAGTCCAGGACCAACCTCCCGGAAGGGCTCCGGTGTAAGGATGCTGATTAATCTGTTGGCGTGCTAAGATCCATTNACCGACTGCCGCTGGGGAGAATTCGTCTTGTCCTTCATCACTGAGATTACCTTGTGTATCGTGGCTATCCGGTTGCCCTTTACAGAGTGCCGCGACACTTAAACTCGTATTCCAAACCGCAAGGTTTGTGTCGATGGCCCAACTCCCATTATCCCGTACCGTATCGGAGAGAAAACGAATTGCCGCTAACACGATCGGGTGATCGGCATAGCCGGCCGCTGCAAGGCTCATCGCGACGAAACTTGTCAAAGGAATCGCTTCTAAGAATCCACCGCTTTCCGGTTGCATCTCCTCGACGCGGCGAAGCCCCTTCTCGATACATTTCTTTCTGATGTATCGGGTGATCGGATTGAGTGGCGGAGCTTGCTTGAACTTGACCAGACCGACCGCGACTAACGCTGGCATGGCATAACTGACAACCGGAAGCCTGAGGTGGCGATAACTTGACTGTGGCAAGCAAGCCAATTCAAAGGGCAGGGAGGGAACGCGACTCCAGGTGGTCATTCCTGCGATTGCCATATTTGCCAAAATAGGCGCAGCGAAAGTCTTATCTCGGCCATACCTGCGTTTCAGTCCCCGCACCTCGCCTTCGCGAGTAATATAGGCATCGGCTTTGGGTAACAACTCTGCCGGATGTGCAGGTGCACCNGCCATTTGAAATGCGGACCGCACAAGCAGCGTGGTCGCAATGTTGGAGCGACTGCGATCGGTATCTCCCCAGCCGCCGTCTTCATTCTGTTGTTTCGCGAGGTAATGGAGACCAGAAAAAATCAAAAGCTGAATTTTTTCCGACCACTCCTCTTTGAGGCAATCTTTTCGCTGCATTTCCAGTTCACAACTTACAAGAGCGCTGACGGCAGTTGCCGTCGAGAGCGAGGAACTTGACAGTTCGCCGGGCCAAAAGCCGGTTGCGTTGGAGGCAGCCAGTAAATCGGCCGACACGGTTTTATAGGCGGCCTGGATTCGTTCGACCATAATTGCTGACTCAGCGTACAATCAATTGTTCTAATGCTGGAGGGAGACTGACCTTCCACTCTAAACCGTTACTGCAGCAGTGTCGAGAGTCTGAAATACCAGATACCTGACGTCTCCTCAGGCCAACCGGTATAATCGGAAACATTCGTCGCGGTGAGGTGGATACCTCTGATCAAATTCATGGATAATTATCTCGATTGTAGTCGCTTATGTATTTAAAGATGGCCAAACGTGTTTGGCAAGAAACGGACAAGCGTTTGGTCTGGAAGTTTGCCTGGAACATGGGTTTCAAGGGCGTCCGNTCGGTGCAGCGATTCAAAAGTCGATTGCGTCGTGGTGAATACTTCCCGCCGTTCATCTACCTGTCCATCGTGAACAGTTGCAACCTCCGCTGCCAGGGTTGTTGGGTTGACGTCTCTGCTCCACAGCAGGCTCTCTCGGTCGAGGCTGTGGATCGGGTCATCAATGAGGCCAAGCAGTTAGGGAATAGTTTTTTTGGCATTCTCGGTGGTGAGCCCTTTATGCATCCGGAATTATTGCAGATCCTGTCGAATCACCCGGACGCATATTTTCAGGTGTTTACGAACGGTCATTTCATTACCGATGAGGTGGCTGGGAAATTACGCGAGTTAGGAAATGTTACTCCCTTAATTAGCGTCGAAGGAGATGAAATCGTCAGTGACCAGAGGCGAGGAAAAGCAAAGGTGCTTTCCAAGACCATGGCCGGTTTGGAAAACAGTATTCGTCACAAGCTTTTGACAGGTGTTGCCACGAGTGTGTGCCAGACCAATATCGACGACTTGGTTTCTGAAGCATGGGTGGATCGGCTGATTGAATTAGGTGCGATGTACGTATGGTTTCATACTTACCGGCCAGTGGGCCCTGATGCCGAACCCGCGCTCGCTCTCACACCGGAACAGCAGCGTCGCATACGCCAATTTGTGGTTGACGTGCGCGCTGAAAAGCCGATTGGTGTGATTGACGCCTACTATGATCATCAGGGGCAGGCACTTTGTCCTGCAGCGACAGGAATCAGTCATCACATCGGTCCCTGGGGTGATGTGGAACCCTGTCCGATTGTCCAGTTTGCTACCGAATCAATTGAAGATAAAAAATCGCTGTGGGACATTTTTAACGGATCNGAATTCCTACGTGATTTTCGCAAACTCGCCTCGCAGTCGACGCGTGGCTGTATCGTGCTGGAACGTCCGGACCTGATTGAGGAACTTGTTGAGACGCATTCGGCGCGAGACAGCACGGCCCGAGGCACGGCGAGGGAAGAGTTGGCACAAATGCAGCCCCGGCCTTCTCAGTGGGACGAAGGATACGAAATACCAGAGAGAAGTTATTTATACCGGCTTGCAAAAAAACATTGGTACCACGATTTTGGTGCTTATGATTCAGGACTGCCTTTGCACCGTGATCCGACCGCATACGTTGATGTGTCTGCAGTGCACAACGGTTCGAATTAGAGATCGAGCGCATCGAGTTGATCGATCAAGCGATCCAAATCGTCAGGTTCGGTATCGGTCGCCGGCAATTTAGGTCGTGAGATTCCAACGGCGTCGCCCACCAAGTCACGACCGGCAATTGAGAGCTGTTCGTCACGTTCACGAACAGCGATATCGACTGCATCGCCTTCCGGCGCACCAAAAAGCTTGGATAGATCAATCTTCAGCGCTGCAGCGACGTCTGCACTGCCGGCAATCGCGGGAGATTTGTGGGTCGGAAAAACAATGGCATTTTCCGGACAAACGCGCGAGCAGGCGGGGCATCCCTTGCGACAGTTATCCGGTTGTTCAACTAGAATCGTATCTTTTTGATCGACCCCGTAAACGCCAAAGAGACAAAAGTCGATGCATTCCATGCAGTTTGTGCAGCGACTCATATCAATCACCGGATACCAACGTCGTTCGGTCGTTTCATCGACGATATTTGCATCGTGCTGTGGTGGATNTACCACCGTCCCCACCGCGTGTTCCACATTCCCGGGTAGAGGATGATTCATCCGCTGCACGTGCTCCGGTTTTGGTTTTCCATTCAGCCATCCGATGGTCTCGACCGTCTTCACTTGTGTCTCTTGTGCAATACGTTGAACCTCCTGGATAAACGTATCGGGGTTGGTGTCCGCGGCAAGATTGAGGCAGTAAATTTTGCGATTTGGTATTTCAAGCGATTCGATCACCCGTNCGGGTTTCGAATCCGAGNCTTCCTGTTCGTCGACGCTGTCTTCTTCGCCCTCGATATTTTCTTTCAGCAGCGTGATCCCCTCTTGGCCAGAAATACCGTTGCGATTGAGAATCCATCGTGTGGCTCTGGGAAACATCCACGCCAGTACGATCACGTCACGTGAAATCCCTTGCAGGCAAAGTATTGCCGATCCATCGGCCTTTAAATCATAGAGATGAGGAATCACGTTGACTTCGACCGCCGGTTCGGTCAGTAGTCGAGCGACGATCTCTTCTTCCAACCTGCGTTTGGCAGGATGGTGACTTTGTCCCTGCGATACCACGACCGAGATGTGGCTTGCCATGTCCGGTGCACTCTATAGGTGGGGTTTTGGCGGAAAATGCCCTAGGAGAATAACCCCTATCGTAAACGATTTTTGGTTCTTCGCAACAGTCGAACTAGATGTACCGGTTTAGTGATTCAGCTGTCCTTTAATCGTTTTTTGTGTGACCTCCCAGACGGCTTTCAGATGATCGAGGTAACCTTCGGGGCTCAGCAATGCATCTGGTTTCGCGCGCATCTCAAAAAGCCATCCAGCGTCGTACTTATCAACGTTAATTGCTGACGGATCTTTTAGCAGGAGACGATTGAACTCCAACAGGGTGCCGGAAATTGGAGCATGTAAAGAACTTTCGGCTTTACTACTCTCGATGTCGCCGATGTGTGCACCTTGTCGAACCTCTGTTCCAGGAGAGATTTCCCAGTCTAAAAAATAAACATCTTGGAGCAANCGNACCGCGTAGGCAGCCAAACCAAATCGCCATTTGTCGTCAATGCGAATGGCCCACATATGATTCTTGGCGTACTTGCGATCATTTGGGAAGAGTGCCTCGTATTCTCCCATTTTAAAAATGAGATTCATGTATAGCGAATCCCCTGNTGCTCTGGCTCNAAGAAAGCGGGCAACAGCCCGTCGATCCTCAGTAATCCCTTGCGGGAGATNATAATNTCCGNGCCTTCAATCGAGAGATAACCATCGGCNTGATACTGNGACCAAACAGTTTTCCATTCCGAGAGAATATCGGNATCAAATTTTTGCTTGAAATAATCAGCATCAATTCGCCCTTTTTTCAACTGTAAAATCATTTCTCGAATGAGCGCCTGATGCCGTGTAGGGCGGAGGGCTCGCCCGAGGGGTAATTTTCCCTGCTCTAAATCCCCGACGTACTCTTCCCATTCAGCTTTGTTTTGATAGTGGACTCCCGAGAGATGACCGAAACTGGCAATCCCTGTAGCGATCAAGTCGCTTCCCTGCCAGAGGTGATCCCGATAGCTGAATTTCACCTGCTGTGGATCGCGAACCATGGTGTAACCACTGGAGACCCCATAGCCGGCCGACTCCAGCGCCGAAAATGCCTCTGCCACCCATTGTCGTTTTTGTGCCCAATCGGCCACACCAACGTTCGTTCCCGTGCCGACGATATCTTTGGAGTAAACGGTATTAAAGGGAAGTTCCATCTGATAGATCGTGACGCTGTCCGGTGCAAGGGCCAATGTCTGTTTGATACAGTCCTGCCAATTGGCCGACGTTTCTCCCACCATTCCCGAAATCAGGTCGATGTTGACGCTGTCAAAATTGGCTTGCTCAATCCAATCCCAGGATCGATAAACCTCTTTGGCCAAATGCGCCCGACCATTTTCTTTCAGTATCTGATCACCAAAATTTTCAATGCCAAGACTTAGTCGTGTGACTCCCAAATCCTTGAGCGTTTGAATCTTTGACTCGGACAACGTTCCGGGCTCGCACTCGAAAGTGACTTCCTCGGCTTGTTCCCAGCCGATATGCTCGCGCAAGCGGTCGACCAAATGTACAAGTTGTTTGCTGCTGAGCATCGACGGCGTGCCTCCGCCGAAATNGACAAAGCGAAATGGACGCTTTTGCAGTAGGGGAAGTTGGCTGACAATTTGAATCTCTCGGCAGAGCGCGGCCAAATATTCTTCGATTTGACGGCTACTTTTTTCTGTAAAAACTTTGAAATAACAGAATTTGCATCGTTTTCTGCAGAACGGGATATGCAGATAGAGACCGAGGGGCAAATCGGTCGGTTGCTGCTGCATGACTGTCGCTATCTCACCTACGTTTTCCCGACTCCACTGAGAAAAAGGTGGGTAGTTGGAAATGAAATAGCTGCCAACATCTGTTTTTGTACTCTCGGTTGCCATCAACTTTCTTTTGCCTTTCCCGTGGCAAAGAACCTCCTGTTACTTTTTGTTTTTTCTGCCGAAACAGTAGAGCACACCATCGTTGTTGCCGATGACCAGACGACCATCTGCAACCGCTGGCGAGGCTGTAAAGCCGGCGCCGCTGTCAAATGACCATACCAGATCACCACTTTCCATATCGAGTCCGTACAGGCGACCATCGGTTGAACCTACGTACACACGTTTTCCCGCAACCACGGGCGAACAATCGACGCGGCCCTTCGTTCGAAAAGTCCACTGGCTCGCTCCCGTATCCCGGTCGANTTTCTCAATGAGTTGGTTGCGTCCGCCAATCACAACAGCCTCTTCGGTCACTGCCGGACTTGAGCGATATGAAATTTTCCGCCGAGGATTTTGATANGTCCAGATGATTTTTTTCTGCCGCCAGTTGATGCCGAGTAACTTCGCCCCCTCGGTACCGAAATAGACATCCTCCCCGTAGACGGCAGGGGTTGAGAGTGTGGGGTCGCCAATTTCGATTGTTTCCAGCGGAGAACCGGTTTCCACATCAATCACATGCAACTTTCCATCGCATCCACAAACAAAGGTATGTTTNCCCTCGAGACTCGGTGCGCACTGGATGCCTCCACTCGCTTCGATCGTGTATTCCCAGATTATTTTTCCGTCCTTGAGGTCCAACCGATACAGAGTGCCATTTTGTGATCCAATTAACACACTCNGNTTGAAAAAGTTTGGACTCGAATTAATTTCTGCTTCAGTCTTCTGTTNCCAAAGAGTCGCTCCTGTTCGTGCGTCCATGCAGTGGATTACGCCATCGCTATCGCCTACAACCACCCGCCCGTCACGCACCGCTGCGGAACCGAGAAATCCAAGTTCAACTTCACGGCTCCAGAGTTGTTTTCCTGTTTCNAATGCAAGGGCATAAAATTTATTTTCNGCATCTCCGATATAGACGACTCCGTCCACGATGGCGGCCGTNGCAGCAAAGAACGTATCAGCNGCATCAAACGTCCATAGAGGTTCAAGCNGCTCCGGTAGTTCACATGNGGCAACACCGGTGCCTGCGGAGTTGCCGCGAAAGAGAGGCCATGCAGAAGGTTCTTGTCCGTAAAGTCCGGGTTCAAAGCCGACCGGACACCAGTAGAGGCAGACCAGCAGCCATGCTCTAAACNGNGNTGGGTGCGAGTGACGAAGCCAATCCATGAGAGGATTCTCAGAAAGCGGCGAGGTAAATNTTGTGAAACTGCTCAACGTCCACTTTACGTGGNTTGAAACCCGCCGTCCACTGCTGGGATGCCAAATCGGCTAATTCGGCGAGGNGCGATTTTTCGACACCTAGGTCTTTCAGCCGCGTTTTNAGGTTTGCCANCTCCAGCCAGTCGGATATTAATTCCGCGATCCCATCGACACCACTTGAAAAACTCATGCCGGATGAAGCCTGAACGACCGAGAGCAGTTCGCAGTAAGCGTCCGCAGCAACCGGTGCGTTAAAACGCACGACATGAGGCATCATCGCACCAACAGCCTGCCCATGTGTTACGCCAAACTTGGCCGTGAGAGGATTGGCCAGCGCATGGGCAGCCCCAAGCATGGAATTTTCAATCGCAAGTCCGGCGAAGCAGGCGCCTAGTTGCATTCCACCGCGTGCTTCGATTTCTTCCGGAGTTGCAAGCACCCGCGGGAAATTTTCTGAAAGCAATCGCCAAGCCTCCCGACTGTAGGTCACTGAGAACCGATTGCGTTTGGTTGTTACAAACGTTTCAAGCGCATGCGTAATTGCATCTATCCCTGTGAGCGCCGTAACAAGCGGGGGCTGTGTTCCCGTTAATTCGGGATCAAGCACGGCAATCCTAAATGCTGCTCTTCGGTCTCCACACGCCATTTTCTGNCCGGTCGTCGGGTGTGATATCAAAGCAAAGCTTTGTGTTTCGCTGCCNGTNCCTGCCGTTGTTGGCACCGCGATCATCGGTAAAAGNGGNCCGGTCGTNTTGCCGATACCCCAATANTCTTCCATGCTNCCACCACAGCAAAATANGAAGTTNATNCCTTTNGCGCAATCCATNGAACTNCCTCCACCGATTCCAACAATCAACTCCGGTTCGATGGATTGGGCCGCAACCACTCCCCGCTCCACATCGTTTGTGGTGGGATTTTCATGCACGTCATCAAACAGGTATGGCTCGATGCCGGCATTTTTCAAAGCTTTCATGCCCCGAGCGGTATGACCCGTTGCAACAATGCCCGGATCGCTAACGACCAAGGCACGCTGTGGAGACCATGCTGCAGCCAGTTGACCGAGTTGATCAATCGAACCGTTTCCAAAAACGATACGGGGTTGCGGATAAAGATCAAACGATTTCATGAGGCGGGTGTGTTGGTAGAGCTTTCTGCGACTGCTGGACTACCTGCTCGGCGATTCATGTCTGCTGTTTGCAGCGCGCGTGCGCGGTAGAGGAAGTCCACTAAGTTGCCCTCGTGTGGTTGCAACCAATCGAGTTTGATCGTGCCCACAGGACCCAGGTTCAAGCGGTCAATATGCGTTGCGTTGATCAATTCCCGCTCGAAGGCCGAATCCTGGGTGATTGCTGATAGAACGAGGGTGCGACCGATCTTTTTAAGCATCTGAGCTTGTGGACATTCGACCACCGATACGAACGGAAACATAAATTCCTTTGTTGCAATTGCCGGTTCGGCATTCCGACAGTGCACCACCATCGGGCGTAGATAGGCGTATCCGGGGTGTTCAATGAACCGGGGTCCGAATGCTTGTGTGCAATCGGTAACGCCCGACTCCTGCAGATCGTTTTCAATCATGCTCCACGTCCCAGAAGCCATTTGTGGATTTGTGAATGCCGCCAACTGCGCCCGTTCATCCTCGGGTGGCAGCGGTTCGACCGGTCCCAAGCGATCTGCCAACGCTTCGGCGATTTCCCGGGTATGACGCGATGCCCAAATGCCTGAGGCGTTAATGCAACTGCGCCCACTATTGGCCAACACGCTCTGCACCATGAGATCAAGATAATCTTCCCATTGGTCCACCACATCATCACCGAGTATGATTTTACTGTAACCGGGACCGTGTACCTGAACGGTTGGATTTCCTTCGTACTGCTGCACGGTTGCCTCACCACCAAAGATCATGCAACGCGAAGAATCCGCGAGCACAGCGGCTCCCACATCAGCCCCTTCGCCCGGATAGATTGAAAAAACTTCGGGAGGGATGCCCGCCTCACAAAATGCAGAAAACATCCGGTACGGGGTCCACGGCTCAAGGGCACCCGGTTTGAGTACAAGGCCCATTTGCAGTGGAATCACGGGGAGCCACAGCGTATGCACACCCGGTGAATTGGAGGGGAGCACAAGGCCCAGTGCATCTGTCTGTGCCTGATAACTCACAGTCACTCCACGTCCTTCATCTCCATAGCCACGCCGCAAGATTTCTAGATCCAAGCCACGGGTCAAAGCGTCGAGAACTTGTTTTATATTTTGGAGGACGAAGCAATTTTTTTCCATGTTGCTTCGGCACATATGTTCCGGCAGTCCTGTGGTCGCCGATTGTGCCCGGGCAAATTCACNCGGACTNTGAGTNCCGTTTCCCATAGGCAGCGTTGCGTCNCGNAAAAGCGATGCNGCGGCCACGGTGCGGTCCACTAACTCTTGCGGNGAAAATGCAGTCAAGCATTTTCGGGCNAGGTGGGATTTTNTCAGATCGCGTTTNACAATTCCNGANCCAGCCTGATCCACCGTTGCAATCGCTTCTCCGGTGACAAAGTGTCGAATTTCTTTTTTTTCGAACGAGTCGTAAGGTTTTCCCCAACGGATAACAGGTATTTCAAGCATGNTGGCAACTGTGGTTGAGNGGAGATTGTTCGGAATGCCCGTCGAATAAAANTTTTTAATAAACGCCCACTGTGGTCGCTTCAGCCAGTTTATGAAATGGGCGCACACCACTTACGCCATCCCACGGATAGAGTGAACAGGGAGTTTCGCGCTCGCCCTCATCGCGCTCGAGAAAGCCGGGGACGAAAAACTCTTTGGTGAGTGTTGTGAGTCGCACGCGTCCCGTTTCACCATAGTCCACAAGTTGATCGGGATTGTCGGGATCCACGACTTCCAGCACAGCACGAGGTTGCGGTGCATAGTAAGCAATTTTGTATCCATCTTCGGCAACAACCGGTCGACTGCAGGCCAATCCCATGAGTGTGTTTCCATAAGTCGGGGTCATGTAAACACCACCCTCAGACGCAGGACCGCCTAAGAGTTCCTCCGTTGCAAATCGTGTCCACTGCGGTGTGAATTCTGTACCACCGGAGAAAATGCCTTGGATGCCTACATCGGCAATACTGCTTCCGCGTTCCTCAAGGGCTAACGCCAATGCTTCGAGTAATTTTGGCGTTGCAAACAGGCAGCGAATTTCGTGACCGGAATCGAGAATAGTGAGGGCCTGATTGATACAATGCGTTTTGTATTCTTCCAGATGCTCCATCCAGCCCTTTTTGATCAATTTGATGACCCAACGGGGGTCCAAATCGATGCAAAAGCAAATCCCCCCGCGGTACTGGCAGAGATGTTCAACGGCCAACCGCAATCTTCTCGGACCGGATGGGCCCAACATCAGCCAGTTGGCTCCTGGCGGAAAATGTTCGTCCGGAATCGTTTTACTGAAGAGTTCATAATCGATACGAAAGTCATCAATCACAATCCGCGATTTGGGAGTACCTGTTGTTCCGCCCGTTTCAAAAACGTAGACGGGGGAATTTTCATAGGCCTTGGGCACCCAACGGCGCATCGGGCCTCCCCGAAGATCTTCATCATCGAACGGCGGAAATTGCTTTAAATCCGCAAATGACTGAACATCTTTCTGGGGATTGAAGTCAAAAGTTGTGGCGCGATCGAGCCAATAGGGGCATCCTGTCGCAGGATCAAAATGCCAATGTACGATCTCGCGCACATGGGCATCCAGTGCTGCTTGGGCCTCAGCCATGGGACCGGTTGACTCAACCATTATTATTCACCTCGTGCAAACGAAAAAATCGTACAAGTGATCGATCGCATTGAACCTTCAGAGGGGCGCATTTTTAAGCGCCGTGAGGGCACAAAGTAAGATAGGCCCCAACAGTCAAAAAGTCGAGGGTTCACGCTTCATGCAGGATGGCGACCAGAGAGAATCATCGCTTCGGCGAAAAACCGACTATCCGTAGCGTGGCGTGCCGTAGCGCATCAGTCGTGCCGAGGGGCTTCTGCGCCACCTTGGCTTAACTGGGAGAGCATCTGCAAGACACCGTTAAGGTGCGCAAGTCTTGGCCCAAAACGATCAACAAATTCGTTAAATACAAATTCGCCTTCTTCCATGGCCTCAGCATTTTCTTCCACTTCTTGCGTGAGATTCTGGAGAAACTCGGCCTGTACGCGGGCAAGCGATTCAGCCGCATGCCTACAACTCTGAGCCAGTCCTGGATTCGCTTGACGCCACTTTTGCAGTTCATCGCCCCGCTGCCGCTGATTGGCTAGGGCACTGGCAGCAATATCTTCAAGCAGGTCATTATTTCGGTCGAGAGCGGACAGAATCTGGTGCAGCAAATCGATTTGTTCACTCTCGTGCTCGCGGGTCTGGGAAGCATTGTCCCCCTGGGACCCGGCGGTGATATCAATTTGTGAAAACAGTTGTGAAGCCTGCTGAGGATCGCGAGACATAGGGCGGTTTCTCCTCCAGTTGTGCAGAGCGGATTATGCTCTGCGGATCGGTGGGCCGCCAAATCACCACAACATGGGGCAAGCGACAGACTCCGAAGCAGCACGCTCGATTCTAACGCGCCTCTGGTGCCGTGTCGAGCAGTAGCTGCTGTTTTTACGCACCATTTGCCGATTGCTACCCTTTGGGCGTCATTCAGGGCTCAAGTCCGGACCGCGGTAAACCCGATACAGACAGGAGGGGACTCACAGATGCACGGGAAAATCGGACTCAACTAGTCCAGCGGAGCCGGTCAATGAAGATATCCAACCCCATGGATAAAAATAGGTTAGGTTTTTTAACCATTGCCACAGATAGCTCTCAATCTCGAATTGGGGGACTGCTACTGGTCAATGCTAGCGGCCGTCCTTTGGAGTTCCATTGCACGGCAGCGGTGAAACCGAATCGTGCCCAGGAAATTCTCTACGGACCGACGCTCGGCGAGTATCTTTGTGGCGAGCAAATTGGCATGGCGCTTTGCGATGCGATCAAGCAAAACCCTTCGATGGTGCTTACGGATATTCCTGAGGTTTTATCGCTGCGACCGCTTGTTGAGTTTCCCTTACTCCTGGTGGTTACCGAGAAAAACAAACTTCAGAAGTTTCCCAGTGAACTTGTGCAGTCGGGCTATGGTGAAAGCACAGTTTGTGTCCGAAAACCTTACGAAAAAGACTTCTCTGCTGCCGAAGTGATTTTTGATCAGCTGGCAGTGAATCTTGATCTTGATGAGCCATTCGGCCGCATTGATGAAGCAATTTCCGAGGCGCAGGGTGGAATGCGTAAGCAGCAGGTTGCCTAATGCCTGTTGATCTTCCGGCCCCTGGCCGGTCAGGCTCAACCCGAAAAGAGAACGTTCGATGTCCGGCAGCAAGCACAATGCGACGCATTCTCACCAGAGCGACATCCACATCACGCCGACCGACCTGGATTTGCCGGTTTCACTTTTCAGTACCGGTTGGCAAACGGCGATGCACCGACGGCCGAAGATCGAAGTGGAGACTCATGAAATTCAAGGCGCGGTCCCCGGTATCGTGTCGCTGAATCTTCGTGACAAACTACCGAAAGTCTCCCGCTTCGTGTTTGCAACCGACCCGTCGATAGCGATTGATTTTGCGAGGCCGCAGGTTGCAAGGAAAATTGATCGCTCGTCGCGCAAAGTCAGACGCGATAAGCCCAAGACTTCAACCCGTGTCACGCCACCTGCACATACGGTCAAGCTAGAGGAGCGACTGTGGTACCTACTGCAACCTTCACTCGAGCAACTCCTCTCTGAAGCATCACTTCGCCTGCCGTTTGATCCTTTTCCCTATCAGATTGCGGGAATCGCCTTCCTGTTTCCCCGTTACGCGGCGGTGCTTGCAGATGAAATGGGACTCGGTAAAACGATGCAAGCCATCACGTCTATTCGCCTTCTGTTACATGCGGCACAACTTCGCCGCATACTATTAATCTGCCCAAAGCCATTGGTGACTAATTGGCAGAGAGAATTTTCGGTTTGGGCACCGGAAATACCCCTGAATGTAATTTCTGGAAATGCAGAACAAAGAGCCTGGAAATGGAATCATCCCCAGGCNGTGTTAACAATCGCAAACTACGAATTGATCCAGCGTGATCATGCGTTGCTTCACGACGCAGGCCATCCATACGATCTCGTGTTACTGGATGAAGCACAAAGGATCAAAAATCGTAAGGGTGCAACTGCCGAAGCGGTACGGGCTATTCCTAGAATACGTAGTTGGGCGCTGACCGGGACTCCGGTCGAAAACAGTATAGAAGATCTGGTAGGAATTTTCGAATTTGTTGCTCCCGGTCAACTCGATGATCAGATGCGAGCCAGCCAAATGGCAAAAAGAGTTTCCGACTATGTGTTGCGACGAACAAAAGATCAAGTCTTGACCGATTTGCCGCCTAAGCTGGTTCGTAATGCCGTCATTGATCTGACTCCGAATCAACGTGAAAGCTATCGCAAGGCGGAGGAAGAAGGCACTGTTCGGTTGAGTCAACTGGGGTCCCATGCAAGCGTTACGCATGTGTTCGAGTTGATTTTGCGCCTCAAACAAATCTGCAATTTTGATCCTTTGACCGACGAAAGTGCCAAAGCCGATCATCTTTGTGCGAAGCTCGAAGAGATTGCGGCAAGTGGTAAAAAGGCAATTGTGTTCAGCCAGTATGTTGCAAGTATCGAAAAATTAGCCGCGCGTCTCGGGCGCATTGGTTCTGTGCAGTATCACGGGAAGGTCCGCCCCCTCATTCGAGAAAAGGTTCTGCATCAATTTCGCGAAGATCCGCACACGCACGTCATCTTGATGAGTTACGGCGCGGGGAGCGTGGGTTTGAATTTGCAGGTTGCAGAGTATGTGTTTTTATATGATCGCTGGTGGAATCCCGCCGTCGAAGACCAGGCAATCAATCGAGCCCATCGCATTGGGGTTGCCGGTCCCGTGACGGTGACACGATTTCTTGCACAAGCGACGATTGAGGAACGAATTGATCAGATTCTCGAGCAAAAGCGTGAGATATTCGAGACCGTTTTCTCTCCCGAAGGGTCGGTTCCCAAGAATATGGGACTCTCCCAAAAAGAGATCTTCGGGCTTTTCAATTTGCACTCTCCGCGGGGCCCAATCTCCGGTGCCGCCTGACGCGTGGCGGAAGCCCGGTTATCTTTGGCGCCTTTTCTCCATAAAATATCCTGTGGCTCAAAAGGCCGACGGACCCACAAAGCAGTTTGCGAANTGGGGAACCGAATTGGGAAACATGGTTTCCGATGTTTCCCATCGTTTGTGCATTATACCGCTTACAGTAAATCCATTGGGACCATCGATGACCGTTCCGCACTACCATTATGATGTGCTTGTCGTCGGCGCCGGTCACGCCGGGACGGAGGCAGCCTTGGCGGCAGCGCGCCTTGGTGCCCGCTGTTGTTTGCTGACAACCAATGTCGACAGTGTTGCACAAATGAGTTGCAATCCGGCAATTGGCGGTGTTGCAAAGGGTCAGATTGTGCGCGAAATAGATGCCTTGGGTGGTGTGATGGGCCGAGCAATTGATGCGACCGGCATCCAGTTTCGCTTGCTCAACTGTCGCAAGGGNCCGGCAATGCACAGCCCCCGTGCCCAGGCTGATAAAAAGGCATATCAGCAATTTGTAAAGTTGCAGGTCGAGGAACAGGAAAATCTGGATCTCCGTCAGGAGATCGTTGATGATCTGTTGGTGGAGACAGAGAAAGGGAATTCGCGAATACGGGGTGTATCTGTTGCCGGTGGTGCGCACTACCTTGCACCTGCGGTGTTGCTCACCACGGGCACTTTTCTGCGGGCCCTGATGCATACCGGCGAAGCAAAAACGGCCGGCGGTCGGGCAGGGGAGGGCACCACCAGCGGAATCAGCGGAGCTTTGGCTCGCCTCGGCTTTCGTACCAGTCGTTTTAAGACCGGAACGCCGCCCCGGCTCAACGGGCGAACGATCGACTATGCGGCGACTGAGACACAACCGGGTGACCAGGATCCGCAACCTTTTTCTTTTCTCACAGAAAAACTGGACATTGAACAACTGCCCTGTCATATCACCCACACGAATCCAGAAGTTCATGCGTTGATTCGCAATAACCTTCAGCGGGCGCCGATGTATTCTGGCCAGATTCACGGTAGCGGTCCTCGGTACTGCCCGTCGATTGAGGATAAAGTAGTAAGGTTTGCGGACAAAGATCGCCATCAATTNTTTCTTGAACCGGAGGGGCGATCGACGCGGGAAGTTTACGTCAATGGAATATCCACGAGTTTGCCGCGGGATGTGCAGGACGCCATGTTCCGGATGATTCCGGGTCTGAAGCACGCACAAATTATGCGGTATGGTTACGCGGTGGAATACGATTTTTGTCCCCCCGAGCAATTGCGGTCGACCTTAGAGACCCACCAGGTGCAGGGCCTTTATTTTGCGGGCCAGATCAATGGGACGACCGGGTATGAAGAGGCGGCGGCTCAGGGGCTTTTGGCGGGTGCCAACGCCGCGCTGAAACTCCGCGGCAGTGATCCGCTGATTCTTTCCCGCGAGCAGAGTTACATGGGCGTCCTGATAGACGATCTGGTGACGTGTGGTGTGGACGAGCCGTACCGCATGTTTACCAGTCGCGCTGAGTATCGCCTCCTTCTTCGCCAGGACAATGCCGACCGTCGTTTAACCTCCCTGGCATACGAGCAAGGACTAGCGAGTCGAGAGCGTTACGAGCGGGTCACATCCAAGGAAGAGGCGATCGGAAAGGTCAAGGCGATCTTAGGTCAACAACAAGCGAACGGTGAATCGCTGGAAAAAATGCTCCGCCGTCCCAAAACGAGTTGGACCGATGTGGTCGCTCGACATCCGCCCCTCGAGCAGGTTGAGCGTGAGATTGCCCGGCAAGTGGAATACGACGTTAAATATGCGCCCTATGTGGAGCGGCAAACGGCAGAGGTGGCACGGCAAAAACGTCTTGCCGAAAAGGCAATTCCCGAGGATTTTGACTACGCCAGTATCGGGTCACTTCGCAATGAGGCAAAGGAAAAACTGGCGATGTTACGGCCCGGAAGTTTGGCTCAGGCGGGACGGATCAGCGGGATTACACCGGCTGATGTGGCGCTGTTGACGGTGCATCTTGGTGGCAGAAAAGCATAACCGCTGCCGTGAGGGGCTCGGCCGCTGCTGTAGTTTCCTGCGCAGCTGCGGATGGGGTAACTGTCTGGGGAAACCAGCTTGCCATCGTGTTAATCCATAAAGCAACGTTGTTGATAGCATGGAGGTTTTATACGCGTTTAT
>NHBP01000043.1 GCA_002168195.1 Planctomycetaceae bacterium TMED10 | reverse complement strand
GTGAGCCGGCTGAGGAAGAGGAAGAAGAAACGGGCGGTGAGGATACCGGTGGCGAGGATACCGGAGGCGAAGACACGGGAGGAGGCGGTGAAGACACAGGCGGCGAAGAGACTGCCGAAAACGGTTGCTTTAACGCAGGATCCGGCTTTCCCGAACTCGCTGGCTGGCACGTGCTGATTCATAACTATAGCGGTTGCTGCCCCGGCGGGCCGGACATGAACGCTCTGATGCACACTATTCCACTCGATGATGCGTCGCATGAAAAAGCGTGGTATGTGGTTGAGCCTGATGATAACTGCAGCTATGAAATTCAAATTGAAGACTCGAATGCTATTGGCGAAGACGGTACGGATCAAAACGGGGTACCGATCGGAGATAGCTTTGTAAAAGCGAAACGCATGGAAAATGGAGATGTGCTGTTTCAGTATGGATTCAAACAAGGGGATGGTTCTTGGGTGTATCACACCATCGTGGATGGCCAAGGAAATACATTGAAGGGTCCATTCCGTCACTCGGCAACGGGCGATGTGATCGATTACTCGACTGTCGTGCCGGCTGCTGAAGGCATGGATGAGTGCGGTTGTAATGTCGGTCCACCGTCAGCGGATCCACCCGACGGGACCGCATCCTGGAAGGGTTACAATCTGGGCGGTGGCCAACATCAAGGTTCTTCCGAAGTGGGGGGCCTCGTGTTTCAAGAGTCCGGCCTTGCAACCCCTAGTGGCGGATCTGCCGACACCACAACCATCTCCGGAACCGAAGACGATCCGCTCTGGCAAACCGTGTATCAAGCCACCGGATTCGTGATGATGAACCTACAGATCCCCATCGAAAATCCTGGAAACTACAAGGTGACATTCTACGCTTCTAGCACAACGAGTTGCCCTGCACCCAACCAGAACATTTCTCTCGAAAATCAATCGGCTATCAGTAATTGGCAGCCTTCTCCGGGCGGTGCGACGTCGCAGGAGGAAGCCACTATCGAGGTCTCCGATGGAACGTTGGATATTTTTCTCCAAGGCGGGGGTGGTAATGTTTTTAACGGACAAGTGGTACTCAGTGCGATCATAATTGAGGAACTTGAGTGACGGCCAACACGACCTCGCGGGGAATATATCGGATAAAAAACGGGGCAACACAACGGAAACCGGGCCCCGCTCAAATCCTGCTGCACGGCATGACTGCTCTTGCTTTGGTCTTCACTGGCAGCTGTTCTTCCTCAGATCAGCAAACAGAAAACACACTGCCCGAAGAGTTGAGCGCCGACGAAATTGACAGGCTGCCTCGCCTCAATGGAGTTCCCCTGGGACATCTAAAGCCTCGCAGCACGAAAAAAAAACGGTCCGCAATCAAACCCGCCCCGGAATTCGCTCGCCGGCCGCACGTCCGCTGGGTGCTCGATGGTGAACAACTCACCAAGCTCGACCCGCCTGAACCGCTGGATAATTTCCGACTCGATTTTGATGAAACGCGGCGGTTAACATTTAATGATCTGCCCTATGCTTTTATGACGGAAAAGTCGCGCGAGGTGGTCATCCGTCGGGGGGATGTGATCCAAGGATCATTTCAAGACCCTAGAATCAATGCGAATGAAGATATCGTGCTTGTCTTCACCTGCAAAAATGTTGACTGCCCTCGACGCCGGGAAGTGCTCACAGCGAGCCGCTTCCCTTACAATCCGGCGAGCGGGCAGCCACCGGTATGCCCATTCTGTGACTCCAAAGATAAGCAGGGAGAGGCCACCCGTTCTAGCCGCTTCAAAACGTCACAAGCACGTGGGCTGGAGCAAGAAATCCAACGGCAGTTCTATCGGAACAGGGCCAAACAGGACGCTGCTCGATGACTGCCGGATGCCTCTCAAGCGGCCGCTATGGGCAGAAGAGCCAAAAGAGCACATCGGGCAAAATCCGCAGTCATTACAGCGGCCTTAATACCTAAAGTATTAACATTTCTGCACTTAAGTATTCTATTGCCCCACCCCCTATCAATTCGACACTCAGATTGCCCTTTTCTGCTTCGGAACAATATATCGGCAATCCTGGATTTTTCGTGCAAATTCCTTGACTTTCCACGCTTAGTGTCTATCCTGAGTTTCATGGGGGTAAGCCCTCATGGCCATAGAGTTACGTAATTCTTACTATTTTCACGTTTTTTTGGAGAGCTACTGATGAAGAAACAAATGCTCTTGATGGCTTGTGTAGCCATCGCGCTAGTGGCCGTTGTTGCCGTTAGCGATAATGTACAAGCTACCGTCTTTGACGGTGGCGGATGGGAAACATCCCACCCGGATTATGATGGGGGAGCCTATTTTGGAGCCCGAACGAGTACCGACACCGCCTACAACAATAGTGGGCAGGTCATGTACTATTGGCTCGACGAATCTGGAGTTCCGGTTGACTCTCAGGTCACAGCCGCCCCTGGCGAATCATTCACGGTTCAACTGTGGGTGAACAATCAATCGAACCAAGGTCGCAACAATGCGAGTGGTTCTACAAGTTCTTTCTCCTGGGACGCAAGCGTCCTCAGTGGAGTATCGGTAAACCAGGACACTTACCAGGTCTACCAAGATTATCAGTCCGCAAGTGGCAGCAACCCGACCGAATCTTCGGCTCCTGGTGCCCTGCAAATGACTTACTCCGGTTCAAGCAACCATTATTCCTACCACGCCTTTAACGGCACTAGTGGTGCTGGTGGTTCCTCGAATAGTTTCTTCGGGACATCTGGCTTGATCCTTGATGATGCCTCGACATACTTGGCTACCACGAATGGTGGTCTCGTCGAAACTCTGACCTTCACCGTTGATGCTGGTGCAGCCGATGGCGCGACGACTTATGTCGATTACGTCTACCAGGCACCGGGCCAATGGGGACAGCAAGGTTGGAATGGTGCTGTTCGTAGTGCCTACGATCCATTGCAAGCCCTGCAAATCACTGTCGGTTCCGGCGGTGGCGGTGGTGGCGGTGGTGGGGCAGTGCCCGAACCTTCGACCCTCGCTCTTTTGGGTCTAGGTGGGCTCTTCGCACTTGGCATGCTGCGACGTCGTCGCTAGTCGATGCTCAAGGGCGATTTTAGCTCTTTAAAAGTAACGTATAGCACTGTCAGCTTCGGCTGGCAGTGCTTTTTTTTGCCCTGTCCAATCCTGTACGACTCCTTTATAAAAAACCTTCATTCAACTCGGATCTTTGCATACCTCGCTACCCATCTACCCATCACCGTGCGGATGCATTTTAAATTCGGTTAATTCAGAACATGCACTGACATGCACTGTTGTTGGCATCCTCGGCCTACGGATCGTCGAGGGGCACGTTGAGGCAAAACATTATGGCTTCAGTAAACCCGCCCACATCCGCTGCCGGCCGGGCAATGATTACTCCGTTTGTCGATGGTCTTTTCGGAGGTGGTCTTTCGATTGTCCTGGTCGTCGCCCTGATTGTGGCGAAAATCCTTAATCCCGGAATGCAGCTACTCCAACTTGAAATCGGCTTGCTGATCATTTTTTATTTGAACCTTCTGATCAACTGGCCGCATTTTATGGCTTCTTATCGCATTCTGTATGCAGAACCGAAAACAATCCGTGAGCATCCCTTTGTCGCCATTGGGCTTCCTATCGGCTTCTTTCTTTTACTTGCTTATATCACTGGTTATGCCTATCTGGCTGGAACCGAGCAGTTGGCTCAAAGCACATGGATAACGGGCATTAAATTAGCCCTGTTTGCGTTGATGTCGATTCAACTGGCCTGGCATTACACCGGCCAGTCCTGGGGCATGACGGCCTCTTATCTGTTTATTGGGGGCTTCCGTATGGAAACGATCGAACGACATCTTATTCGGAGCGGTTTTTATGCCCTGATGATCTTTCATGTGATCCGTTTGTTCAGTCGTGAAGAGTTTCTGCAAACATCCTTTTTTTTCGGGGCAGAAATATCCTCCATGTTTGTCTCTTTGAGCAATACGGTTCTTCTGCCTTTTTGGAGAGTTGTCTTGCTGGGCACCATTGCCGCTGGCCTGATTGGATTTAATCGACTGGCGGAGCGGACCGGCCAGAACGTTCCCAAGCGGAGTTGGATTCCTTGGGTTGCCACTTATTCGTGGTACTTTATGGCTGACTTCCTGGGTGCCGACCTCTTTGCAATTGCTGCAATTCAGATCTTTCACGCACTGCAATATCTCTCTTTTCCGCTACGCGTGGAACTCAATCATTTCACCGACACGCATCACGCAACCCAGGCCGAGACACACCATCGCACAAAACGCACACAACGCACAATCCACATGACCATCTACTACACACTGCTCATCGGATTTGGATGGTTTGCGTTTAAAGAGATCGGCGATCCCAGCGGTACTTCAAGCGCACTGCGTGTGATGATTGCGGCTTGCGTCGTTTCAGGGATCAACATCCACCATTACTGCATCGATAACGTGATTTGGAAGATTCGCAAACCGGAAGTTCGCAACGCCCTGTTCGGGCATCTCACATGAAGTGACTTCAACGGAAATCGCTGCTAGCTCGGTTTGCACTCAGTGATGCTGCACCTTGTCCATCACTTCCTCAGCGACAAGTCGACCCGAGTACATGGCAGCATTGAGTGATCCCTGCGTGCAAAAATCTCCGCAGAGGTAAACGCTCGAATTTAATTTCCCTTGCGTAAAAGCGGGTGGCACACCTGCCGCCTGATTCGGGAGCGCCTCGGCAATATGGTACGTGCGTAGTGGCTCCCAGTCGTTCACTTGACTGCCATACCAAGCGTGCATTTGCTCGATAACTTTTGGCTCCAAGTCCTCTTCTATAAAATCGTCCAGGACCGTTGCCGAAATTAAATGCTGACCCGGTGGCGCATATCGGGGGGAAACCAAGCTCGGTACACAGAGGTTATTCACCGGCCCACTGCCCTCCCCATTAAGAACTAAACACGGTTCATTGAACGGGGCTTTGGGTGCCTTAAAATACATACAGACAACTTGTCGCCGTTGATGACTTCCAAATGGCCGAGCAAGAAGACGCGCGGTTGCCTCGCCACCTGTTGCAAGCACAATGACGCGACTGCTGACCTTTGATCCGTCTTCTAGTTGAACTTCGTTTTCGCCAATCTTCTTCACGCGGCATCCAAACCGGATTTGGTCGCTTGGCAACCGGGCGGCCAGCTGCTGGGCAATTTGACCGATTCCCCCGGCGGGCAGTGTAACCGCTCCCTTGCTGAACATCTGAAAGACGAAATTAAACATCCGACTCGATGTGACAAGCTCTGGGTCAAGAAAGACGCCTCCAAAGAAGGGCCTGAAAAATTGATCGATGATCTTATCGCTGAATTTATACCTTTTGAGCTCTGCCAAGGTCGTTCGATCTTCGGCATCAAAAATACTGGGTAACGATTTTGAGCTCACGCTGGCCCTTAGCTTGGCAATCTTCAGTTTGTCAGCAAAAGAACCGATCGGCGAAAAAACAGATGGCAGTGCTTGAAGGGGTTGTCGCCAAGGATCGACCAAGCGATGGAATTTACCGCCCGAACGGATCAAGGCACCAGATGTAAATTTGCGTAAGCCAAGTTGCTTGTAATTTAAAATTCGACCTGCCTCGGGATAGGCGGTCAGCAGCACTTGGAATCCGCGATCAAGCAGAAAGCCTTCATGCTGATCGGTCTGCACTCGACCTCCGGGAACATCGGAAGCTTCTAAAAGCGTGAACGGGACTCCGGCCTGATGCAGCCGATGTGCGCAGGAAAGACCGGAAACCCCGCCGCCTACAATGACGACCATCTCCGAACTGCTCATTTGTTTATTTTCTAACCCAATAAACCAGAGAACCGAGTCAAAGCTTGAAGTACCGGAGGTGGGACTCGAACCCACACGTCCTTGCGGACACTGGATTTTGAATCCAGCGCGTCTGCCAATTCCGCCACTCCGGCACGTGTGCTACCAAAACGCACAACCATTCCCCTGGAGGAGTGCTTAGACAAGCAAACCCTTCTAGGGCGAAGCAGAATTCTACCAGCAAAAAAATAGGCTGTACAGCGAGCGGGAGAGAATGCGAGTTGACCGGAAACTATGATCACCCTAAGTTGGAAAAATCGCATATGGGCCAACTTTGACCACTCCAGTAGACAATCCTGAAGTCAATCAAAACGATGGGCGTAATACTCTTTGAAGATAAAAAGACTGCAGGCCTTTCCCCAGCATCCTTGGCCCGCCCGGTCTCTATGATTCCTTGTGGTGGATACCGGTTGGGTGACATGATTCAGTCCTTGGGTTTACCGATCGCCCACGCGCCGCGACCGTATCTGCGCGGTGTTGTTGAAACGGTAAATAGCGCAACTTTAACGGGTGAAACAGCTGATTTTCACTTGCTTGTCAACGGGCGACTTGTCCCTGCGATCGCGACCTTAGATTCTTTGCAGGAATGGGTCGCCAATCCAGAACCGGGAGTTGTCTTTCAAGAAGACACACTCTTGGCGGCACTGGTGCCGGCAGCCGCACTCAAACAGTGGGACTTCTCCGCGGAGTCACTTATCGAAATCATTGAATCGAAAAAAATCCCCAGGCGTGAATGTTCGTTTCCTGTTTTTGAACACCCCCATCACATCATCCAGTACCACCTGGAGTTTTTAGCGGCTAATCTTTCCCACCGGATACAATGTGACAAGTACGAACAACCAATAACCGGACTTTTCCTTGGACCGGGGGCCACGGTTGATTCGAGCGCAACGATTGATACTTCCGAAGGGATTATCGTACTTGAACGCGGCGCTCAAGTCGGTCCGCACGCGCATCTGCAGGGGCCTTTGATCGTGGGAGCCGACTCCAGCGTGCTGCCCCAAGCCGTGATCGGGACCCATACCGCGGCTGAAAACAATTGTAAACTTGGAGGTGAAATTAGCTGTTCCATTATTTCAGCCTTTTCCAATAAGGCACATTTTGGATTTTTAGGACACAGCTACTTAGGGAGTTGGGTGAATCTCGGAGCCGGCACTACCAATAGCAATCTCAAAAACACCTACGGCGAAATAAATCTGGAACACGGCGGGCAACGCATTGCGACAGGCATGCAGTTTCTTGGATGTCTCATCGGGGACTACAGCAAGACCGCGATTGGAACAAACATCTTTACCGGGAAAATGGTCGGAGCGTGCGCCATGCTTTACGGGACAATTACTGAAAATGTGCCCTCTTTCGTAAACTACGCGAAACAATTTGGTAAAATGACGTCTGTCTCGCCCAAGGTGGCATCAACCATTCAAGCACGAACTTACGCTCGCCGCGGGATAACGCAAAACGAAACAGATCGACACCTTTTGAACGAACTCTACAAGATCACTCAATCAGACAGAGAGCATTTTGCAGGTGAGTTACCGCAGGAGCCTCTCGTCCTGTAATCTGGGCCACACGTCGCTGGCACGGCATAGCACGGCATAGATAGATTGGTAGCACCCTCCCATGAGATGTGCGGGATGATCAGTAGATCAATGGAGATGACAGAATGAAGATAGGTGAAGTATATGCGGACGGCCGCTTTGGACTTTCATTTGAGCTNTTTCCTCCCAAAACACCNGCCGGAGAGAAAGCNCTTTTTGAACATNTGAATCGATTNATTGAATTCAGCCCAAGCTNCATCACNTGTACCTATGGTGCCGGTGGATCGACTCAAGCCAAGACGCTCGACATCATTGATCGCGTCCAAANTGNTTATGCGTGNATGGTGGCATCNCATCTGACTTGCGTCGGACTTTCTCGCAACGAATTNATNCACTATCTCCAAGAGGCCGATAAGCGAAATATCTCAAATATTGTCGCTCTTCGAGGCGATCCCCCGCAGGGCGCNGATTCCTTCGAACCGCCAGAGGATGGCTTACGTTATGCCAGTGAACTGGTAACGCTCATCTGTGATGCGTTTCCTGAATTTGGCATTGCCGTCGCCGGCTATCCCGAAACACACCGGGAAGCTGAAAGTCCCGAGGCAGACCTGGAAAATCTCCAGCGTAAAGTTGAACTGGGTGGCGACTTGGTCATCACCCAACTCTTCTATGATAATGCTGACTTTTTTCGCTTTCAAGAATTATGCAAAGTCCGNGGAATCCAAGTACCGATCGTTCCTGGTATCCTCCCCGTNACAAATCTTGCACAAATCCAGAGGATCTCCGGACTTTGCGGGGCTACGCTACCTCCGGCGTTTGAAGCAGCGCTTAAGCAGTGTGAGGATGATGAGGAAAAACAATTTGAGGTGGGAGTCCGTTTTGCGATCGAACAGGTTACGGAACTAATCGACCACGGTGTGCCCGGAATCCACTTCTATGTACTCAATAAATCCAATGCCACTGCNCGTATTTTAGAGTCGGTCAAGGTTCCCGCACGAATTTAACCGNGGNCNCTTTCCTCTCTTCCTGGCAATCAAAACGAGAAACTTCATCGCGGCACAANGCTTTATGCCATTTCAGGACTTCCTTCCAGCAACGGTGTGGCGTCAATGAAGGAAGCAAGTGCGTGTTTCGATTGCGGTTGCTGTAGTTTNCGAACGGCCTTTGCTTCGATTTGCCGGACGCGTTCACGGGTCACAGAAAATATCTGGCCTACCTCTTCCAGCGTGTAACTGTAACCGTCCACTAAACCATATCGCATGCGAATAATTTCTCGCTCGCGATAGTTTAGTTCCTGAAGGCAATTTTCGATGCGAGATTTGAGTGCTTCGTTGTTCGTGTCATAAAGAGGATCATCGTCTCGATAATCTTCNAGAAATTCGCCAAAGTAATTATCTTCGTTGTCTCCNACCGGTTGATCAAGCGATANCGGTTGCTTCGACATTTTGAGGATACANCGGGTATCCTCAATCGATATTCCTGATTTTTCTGAGATTTCCTCTGCGGAAGGTTCCCTCCCAAATTCTTGCACCAGATCGCGTGAAACGATTCGAATCCGACTCATTGCATCAATCATATGAACAGGCACACGAATCGTCCGACTATGATCGGCAATCGCTCGGGTGACTGCCTGCCGAATCCACCAGGTCGCGTAAGTTGAAAATTTNTATCCGCGGGCATGTTCAAATTTTTCCACCGCACGCATCAGNCCCGTGTTTCCNTCTTGAATCAGGTCCAAAAAGCTTAANCCGCGGTTCCGATATTTTTTTGCGATCGAAACAACCAAGCGAAGGTTTCCAGCCGACAAAACTTTTTTTGCCTCATCGTACTGTACCCGACATCCAGCAGCCTTCTGGACTCGATAACTCAAGGAAGACGGCGATTCTAAAGTAATTCGCATCAGGTAGTGCAGTTCCTGACGAATCCGCGAAACCGAACTGCCTGGCATGCACTCTCGTCCGNGCGAAACTTCATCCAATTGATTTTTNANTTCTCGCATCCGTGAACAAATTTTCNCGAGATTTNTAAACAGGGGAAGAATTTTTGTTTCGCGTAAACCCAGTTCCTCAATGAGTCGNACGATTTTAAAGCGNCTGTGCCGAAGTTTTTTCCAGGCNGCNNGGCGAATNTTTTGCGTGTGACGCTTACTGATCATNGACTGAAAATCATNGCGATTTTGTTTGAGCANAAATTCAATCGTNTCCAAATTCGGACCNAGCTGTTGCATAATGCGCCGCTTTTCGGCCATGTTCGTTACGGAAACTTCCACGGTACGGTCGATCCGTAATTCGCCATTTTTGACTTTTTTCAGTAGATCCGTCGCTCCGCGGAGCACGTAATCGGAGGCCAATAATTGCCTGCGATAGCGACTTTGCGTACCCTCAATCCGCTTTGCAGCGCTGAGTTCCTCTTCGCGAGAAAGCATCGAGATATCACCCATTTGCATCAAATACATGCGAATCGGGTCATCAAGCGAAATCACTGTATTCTTAGCCATTTGGCGACGATCTGCATATTCGTCGTCGCTACCGGTACCCTTATTTTTTTTGGTTCGATCATCTTGCCCCGACCGGCGTAACGAACCGTTGTCTTTCGGTTTTCCGTTTGTTGCATGGGGAAAGGACTTGCCTTTACCGTTGTTGCCTGATTTTTTTTGTCGCGTCAAGGAAATCTCCTTTGTATCCAAGGGACCGGATGGAAACCGTTTTTGGGGACGTGGACCAAAAAATCCGGTTTACTTTCGCTCGCACCATCAAATAGCAGATGGGGTGCCAAACCCTTTTCCGAGCAGCAGAATTCGACGCAACACTCTATTAAAAAAGGGGTTAGAGAATACTCTATCCCGACCAGAAAGGGTCTGAAAACGACCAGGATGTTGCAATGCGGCAACACTGCATCGAAACAGATGTTGCCTCATCGCAACATCGAGAAAACCACCTGGAAAGCCCGAGAACCGGCCAACGCCCGTGCTGTTGAAGCGGGGGCTTTGTCGACCACCGAAAATCGGCAGAATAGAGGCCGGAATCGGTGCTCATTTCCCTCATCCTCTGGAAAATACAACGTGATCGAAGGTCAAACCTCACTGAGCGAGCTGACAACCGAGATCCTCGCTGCGCAAGACAAGTTGGCATTAGGTGGCGGTGAAAAGGCCATTGCTCGCCAACACAGTAAAGGGCGGCTGACTGCGCGTGAGCGCATTTCCAGGCTTGTCGATCCAGAGACCTCTACGCTGGAACTCGGTGCGTGGGCCGGATGGGAAATGTATAAGGAGTATGGCGGTGCACCCGGAGCCGGTGCCGTCTGCGTGATTGGCATCATCTCCGGAAGAAGACATTTGATTATTGCAAATGATGCAACCGTGAAAGCAGGTGCATTTTTTCCGGCGACAACAAAAAAAGTACTCCGAGCGCAACGCATCGCTATGGAGAACCATCTACCGATCATTTATTTGGTCGATTCAGCAGGTGTTTTTCTTCCGCTTCAGGAAGATGTCTTTCCTGATGAAGATGACTTTGGCAGGATCTTTCGAAATAACGCGATTATGTCCGCTGTAGGCATTCATCAAATCGCTGCCATCATGGGAAATTGCGTTGCAGGTGGTGGCTACCTTCCTGTACTCTGCGACAAGATACTGATGACCGAAGGATCTGGACTGTATCTTGCTGGTCCCGCCCTGGTCAAAAGTGCAATTGGCCAGCAGGTAACCCACGAGGAATTGGGGGGAGCTGAAATGCATGCTCAACTCAGTGGCACAATCGACTTCCGCGAGGAAGATGACGAGGCCTGCCTCGCAAAGATTCGTCGATTGGTTGCCAACATCGCACCGGACAGTGACCAACCGATGAAACCCTATCATCGTGTTGATTCCATTGCCCCTGCACGCCCGGCAACGGATCTGCTGGATCTTGTGCATCCCGATCCCCGCAAAGAATATGAAATTCGCGATGTACTGGAGTGCATCGTCGATCGGGATTCTTTTGAAGAATACAAAGCCGAATACGGACAAAGTCTGGTATGCGGAACAGCACGAATCGGTGGATTTCCTGTTGGAATTGTCGCGAATCAGCATCATCAAGTCCGACCAGCGAATGGTCCCCTTCAATTTGGTGGAGTGATCTATACCGATAGCGCCGAGAAAGCTGCGCGTTTTGTAATGAGCTGCAATCAGGAATGGCTACCCATTCTATTTTTACACGACGTTAACGGATTTATGGTGGGTCGTGATAGCGAACAGATGGGGATCATTAAAGCAGGTGCGAAGCTTGTGAATGCCGTTAGCAACAGCCGTGTTGCCAAGATCACGCTACTGCTTGGTGGCTCTTTCGGAGCAGGGAACTATGCTCAGTGTGGAAAGGCCTACGATCCACGCTTTGTCTTCGCCTGGCCGACTGCACGCTGTGCCGTGATGGGTGGCGAACAAGCAACGTCTACGCTACTCGATGTCACTATTCGTTCACTGGAACGACAGGGCGAGCAGGTTGATGCAGAGCAATTGGCGAAACTCCGGGATAAAATCCGTGGTGATTACGAGGCACAAATGGATGTCCGCTACGCAGCCGCTCGTGGATGGGTCGACGGGATCATCGATCCGATTAAAACAAGAGACGTACTCACCACCGCCCTGGCTGTTTCTACAAACTATGTGGAAGAGCGACCTTTCCAATTGGGAGTCTTTCAGACGTGAATGACGTGGCAATCGCATCTGCAACGGGGCACATTGGGATATGACCTTACGCATTGCCAATGCAGCTGGATTCTGGGGCGATTGGACGCTCGCACCGCAACACCTTCTGGCCAACGCTAAGGTTGATTTCCTGACGCTTGAGTATCTGGCGGAGTTAACACTCTCCATTATGGCTCGGCAACGAGAGAAAAATCCTGCGCGTGGATATGCCCAGGACTTTATCAATGTCGTTGATCGGATCGCACCCTCGTTACACAATCAGGAATCGTTAAAAATTGTTACCAATGCCGGCGGACTCAATCCACACAGTTGTGCGGTTGCCTTGGGACAATTACTTGCGGATCGCGGTCTAGGGGGGATACCGATCGGTGTTGTCGCAGGGGATGACTTGTTCAATCAACTCGGAAACTCGGGTGATACACAGTGGCCTCACTTTGATACGCACGCTCCTTTGGGCGGTCGGGTTGCGCAGGCAGTGAGTGCAAATGCCTATCTGGGTGCCCTGCCCATTTGCGAGGCACTTCAGCAAGGCAGCCGGATTGTCATCACCGGTCGCGTTGCCGATGCATCACTGACCGTAGGACCGGCCATGTACCACTACGGTTGGGATTGGGACAACTGGGACCGTCTTGCAGCGGCCAGTGTCGCAGGACATCTCATCGAATGTGGTGCCCAGGTAACGGGGGGTTACCGTACCGATTGGCGCGAAGCATCGCTTGCCAGGATCGGCTACCCGATCGTTGAAATTGCAGAAAACGGTCAACTTACAGTCACCAAACCTGACGCAAGTGGTGGCGCGGTCACACGTCAATCGGTGATCGAGCAAATTGTTTATGAAATTGGTGACCCCGAAGCTTATATCACACCGGATGTGGTGGTCGATTTTACGACTCTTGAGGTGGCGGCTATCGGTGATGATCGGGTTGCAGTTCGTGGCGCAAGTGGCAAACCGCGACCTGACGCATTGAAAGTTTCGCTCGCTTATGCGGATGGATATATGGCAAGTGGCCAACTTCTCGTTTATGGAAGAGACTGCATTGTGAAGGCACGCATCGTGGCCGATTTAATCACTGATCGATTACGACAGGAAGGGGTGGAATTAGAAAAGATCAATATTGAATTACTCGGAGCGGGGGATGGTGTCCCGGGTCTCACGACCTCACCGGAGGGGCTTTGTGAAGTTGTTTTAAGAGTTTCCGCTTGCGACTCAAAGCGAGAATCGTTGGAAGCGTTTTCCAGACAACTCGCCCCCTTGATCACCAACGGGCCGGCGGGATTGGCCGGTTACGCTCAGGGAAGACCCATCGTTCGTAAAATTTATTCTTACTGGCCTACAACGGTTTCTCGCGACGACGTGACTCCAAATGTGGCAGTGCAAACGGCGAGCGACTGGGCGACCGCCACACCTACCCAAGCAAATTGAGATCACTCCATGACTGAAAAAGTGTTTTGTCTCGGAAATATTGCCTCTGCTCGGAGTGGAGACAAAGGGAACCATGCAAACGTAGCGGTGATTGCTCGTTGTGACTTGGGTTACCGATATTTAGAGCAAGTTTTGACTGCGGAGCGGGTAGCCGACTTTTTTGAAACCCTTGAGATCCGAGAGGTCGAAAGATTTTTATTGCCTAAATTGGGAAGCCTTAATTTTCTACTCTATGATGCTCTGGCAGGCGGAGCGAGTCGTTCCCTACGGATCGATACCCAGGGCAAGTTACTCGGAACGGCCATCCTTGAACTGCAGTTACCCATTCCAGATAACCTATCGAACATGCGATCAAGCGATTTTTAACTCTTCCTCCTCTCTACCCGAAATGTCATGTCTGATCCACTGATAAAAATTCATTACCACGAAGACGTTGCGACGATCATCCTGGATCGGGCCGAAAAACGAAATGCTCTGAGTCGCGCCCTGTTGAGCGAACTTGGTCAAGCACTCCACGATGTAGGACTGGAAAAAAAAGTGCGGGCGGTGATCCTTTCTGGTGCAGGACCATCATTTTGTGCGGGCATGGATTTGAAGGAAATGGCCGCTACGGCAGACCAAGCCGATCCGCAGGCGCAGTGGAGTTCGGATGCAAAAATCTATTTAGCGGTCATTGAGACGATGCTTCGGTTTCCAAAGCCACTGATCGCGGCAGTGGATGGCGCAGCGGTCGCCGGTGGGGGTGGACTGGTCCTCGCCTGCGATCTTGTGGTCGCCGCACACAGTGCCCGATTCGGCTTTCCCGAACCAAGACGGGGGATTGTGGCGGGTATCGTGGCACCCCTGCTCTCTTTTCGCACGCGTGCTTCAGATACGGCTTTTATGCTGTTAACCGGAAGTATTGTTGATGCGCAGTACGCACATCGCGCAGGATTTGTGCATGAGTTGGTCGACAGTGAGCAAATTTGGGCCCGGGCATTTGAGTTAGCAAAAGAGTGTGCTCAGGGTGCGCCGGAGGCAGTGACGCTCACAAAAAAAATGCTTAACGAGACGATCGGAGACACACTTTTTTCGTTGCTTGCGGCGGGGGCTGCAGTCAGTGGAACGGCGAGAACAACAGCTGCTGCCGAAGAGGGACTTCAGGCATTTTTGGAGAAGCGGGACCCGGTGTGGAATACATCAGGCGAGGCAGACACACAATAAAAGCATCATCATCCTGATCGATTCGCCTAACGGTTTGCGTTTTTCTGCTGAAATTTTTTAAGTTCATCTGAAGTGATCCAGCCGTCGTGTAAAGCCGAACTGACTAGCGCCGCTGAGCAACCCCAACCAGCCATCGAAACTAAATCATCAACACTTCGCACTCCGCCACCGGCGTAAAGAGCAAGCTCTGGAAATTTTGTGTGTAATTGTGTGCAGAGTCTTCGCGTACCTGATCCACCATGCATTCCAACGCGTGCAAGGTCGATGACAATCATCCGTTCGACTCCTTGCTGGGCAACCGCAATCGCAATTTCAAGGGCAATTTGCTTTTGCCAGGCCGGATCTTTGGTTAACGGATGACCATCTTTAAGATCGAGGCTGAAGATCATTAAGTTGGGATCAATAAGATCCTGAAACCGATTGAAAGTTGCTCGATCGGCAACCGATTCCATCCCCGCGATAATTCCCTGCACCTCCGCATGTTCTGCGGCGAACTGCACCATCTTATGACAGCCCTCAGCCGCCACCAGTCCGGCATCAATCCAGAGCGAAAGCCCGGAATCGATCAATCGTTGATAAAGTTCCCAATTGGGAGGTTGTCCAGAAATGGCATCCAAATCGGCAAGATAGACTAACGATAGCCCATGTTGTTTGATCAACTCGCGACCGATGTCCTCGGGACAAGTCGAATGTGCGAGCTTGCTTTTGAGGGGCAGATATGCCAACCGCTCTCCGGCGACCGCTCGCACCACTTCTCCCTGCTGGATATCGATGGCTGGAACGATCCGCACAGTGAAGCTCCTTAAGGCGCGGGTTGGCGAAACGCAACACTGGGTGATTGTTGGTAAAGTGGCATATAGCGGTAATAGACTTCCAGTGTCATTAAGGCCATGCACGTGTTGTAGAGCCGACCACCCGCTTCACTATGTTGATGAGGATAATACCAACTACCTGCCTCATGTCCCTCATGGGCCTGGTCGGCAATCAGTCGATCGCGCAGCTTTCTATTCCAAATCGGCCAACTGGATCCATTAAAGTGGTGCAACACCATCGTCGCATAGTAATTGAAATACATATCCGTCTCAGACGGACCCAGGTCGGCAAGATAAGATACACCCTTGGCTAACTTTGGATGCAGACGATTCCAGCTTGCCAACATCCGGCAATAGAGCCCGATCGCGGTCGTAGCAACTCGAGGCTCGTTATCTTGGTAGCCATAGAGCGCGCCGGCCAATGCTCCTTTCCGGTTACTCACACCGTCAAGAAAGTAAGTGACTCGATAAATCGCACTTTGGGGAACCTCAAGTCCAGCAAGGGTACCACTCTTGAGGGCCATTAATTGCCAACCGGTGACTGTCGTATCCCCGGGCTCTCCGGGTTCATATCGCCAACCTCCACGCTCGTGTTGTGCAGCAACAATAAAGTCGATCCCTGCTTGAGCAAATTTCTTAAGTTCCTCGTCCCTCGTCATCGCATAGGCTTCGCAAAAAGCGAGGGTTGCTAATCCTTGCCCGTAAAGATTACCCGCAGGTGTACGAAAATCTCCACCGCGGCTATCCAGATGCATCTGTTTTGTCAGATAGAGAAGTCCCTTATGGACGACATCCTGATGTTCGCCATGCTGATGGGTCTGCCCAGCACCGAGAAACGGCAAGAGCGCCAGCGCCGTGGCCGCGGTACTGCAATTGGCGGTGCCCGGATTGCGACAGTGGCCACTGCAGGGACCCTGCGTATGATCAAACTGCATCCGNCCACTTTCTTCTTGATGNGNAGCAAGCCANCGTAAGCCNCGCTCNACAGCTTCTTCACTTTGTGTTGTNCCCCCNCGNGTNGCCANTAAATGNCCTTTCAANCCNCCATGNCGTCCNTCCACACCACCACCAGTTACTGCACCGATCGGCATCAGAATTTGATCGCTTGCCAAAAGTGATGTGGCTGCAGAATCGATGCGATCGGTAGTTGCCACCTCAGGCGTTTCCTGCCAATGCAACGATGTGGCTGCCTGAAACTTAACACGAATGGGAACCCCGTGTTCTATTTCGCTGGCAGAATCGCCACCCATTTCAGTAGGTAGCAGAGAATCTCCGGTCTCGGTCAGGTCGTGCTCTGTTTCACGGATCACAACAACCAATTCTCTGCTAGCCTCTTGATCGCTCCAGGAGATTGAAAAGCAAAATCCGAGAAGAAGAATGAGAATCAAATGAATGAGAAAACTCATCGCCCCACCAACCAACCGTTCCTGAACACGTGGTTCGCCCCAACGCGTGTTCAGTTGCGCAGCCGATTCGATACTGCCGTGTTGATCAACTGCGGGCAGTTCCTCGGCGAAATTTGTGGTATTTGTGGTGTGGGGCAGGCGGCTCGGCATCGGAAAATCAATCCTTGAGGCCTATGCGTAATGAAAACCCACGGCATGCGGGGGCTAAGGCCCAATTTCTCCGAAATTCCGCACCTCTAAATCGCCGGCTTTTCCCATTATAGCTCGCAAAAATAGCCGATGACGGAGGTAAAACCGGGGAAAAAACCGAGAAATGCGAATCGGTCGCCAAAATCCCGCTCACAGGGCTCCGGCTCATCGTACCACCACGGTGGGCTCAGTCATCCAACGGCTACCATCGCACTGAGGCACTGAAGGATTGCAAGATTTTTTACTCGAGGGGGAAATCTTCCTCTTCGTCACTACCCCCACCCGGTTTATAGGCAGATTGGTAGCGGTAGTACACCTCCAGCGTCATCGCGCACATGCAGGTGCTCATTAAACGCCCACCGGTATGCCCATGATTTCCACCGTAGTACCAACTTCCCGCATCCGGACCTTGTTTCACCTGCGAGTTGACCAGCATATCCCGCATCACACTGTTCCAGCTTTTCCAAAGCTGTCCTTTTGGTCCGTCGTTTTGAAACATCACCATCGTCGCATGATAGTTATGGTAAACATTGTCACGGGCCGGCCCCATAGAGGCGAGCCACTGAACACCCTTGCGTTGACCCGGGTCGTCTTTTTTCGTGCCTAGATAGGTCCGGCAGAGCAAACCCAATGCAGTCATTGCCCCATCATTATCAACCACGTGTCCTCGAGCACTTGGTTCCATGTAACCGTAACGCGAAAAACCGTTACCATATTCAGACTTATCAAAACCCACGCTATCAAGCCATTTATTCGCTTGGGTTTTCACGTGCCCCGGCACATTCAGATAAGCCATCATTGCACTCTTGAGCGCCATGATCTGCCAGCACACCACCGAAGTGTCGCCAGGACCATTGTAGGTCGGCGTATAGTGCCACCCTCCTGTTTGAGGTTTCTGACTCGTGGCAATGTAGTTGATGGACTTCTGTGCAGGGACTTTCAATTTTGCATCATTGGTCATCCCGTATGCCTCTACTAGAGCACACGCCGCAATTCCGTGGCTGTACATATGGTAGTGCCAGTATTTACTGTCGTAGAGCTTGCCGCTACCGGGATCCATTTTGCCCACGAGATAGGCTAATCCCTTTTTTACGACATATTCGTATTTGTTATTCTTCGCCGGCAAGTGCGTGTAACCGGCGGCTAAAAACGGCAAGAGCGCCATACCCGTGGCACCTACCCTAGGACTATTGCCTGGAGAGATGTCATCCCCGGGATTAGCAAAGCCGCTGCACTTGTCTCCCGCAGTATGGTCAAAACTCCAACTGCCATCGCGATTCTGATGGTTTGCTAACCACCGAAGCGCTGCCTCGACGGCAGACTCTGACCCCGGAGTACCTCCACCCTTACGGGCCCCAGCTGCACGGCCACCGGTCGTGCGACTGCCCAAACCACTCGCAGCCGCCCCACCCATATCGGTTGCCACATCGCCGGAAAACGCGGACTCGGTCGCAAAATCTGAAAAATCGACTTGAGCCGCTGCGAGACTGACATCGTCCTGTTGGGTATTGATCGTAAACTCCGGTGCTTCGACCTGTGTATCGACCGGGGCAGTTACCTCTTCAATCTCCTCCTCCGTCTCCGACTCCTCTTCCTCCAACTCCTCGTTGAGCGCTTCCGCATCTTCTTCTAGTTCTTCCTCTTCAGTGACATCCGGGTCGCCGATCACCAATTCTCGAATTTCTTCCTGCTTCTCAATTCCGAGTCCGATCAGCCCCAACACGATCAGTAAGAGCATATGCACCACCATACTGATCAGCCAGCTCGGGCTCTGGCGCATCCAGATCCCAAAGCCACTCTCTTCACCCGGTTCACCCTCCTCATCTTCGTCATCCGCATCCGACTCCGCAGCCGTTGCTGCCTTGGCTTTGAGAGACTCTTGCTTTGCGGCTTGCTGCCGCGCATTTTTTTTTGGAGGAGTTCCCATGGTTCTGTGCCTTTTACTCTGAATGCTGCTCTGGTTCGGGGCGATTTTTCCCCCGATTTTGAGATTGCGATACCTTTTTTATTATAAAAAAATAGACCCCGTATGACAAACCGTTCCTTGCACAACCGGGAGAAATAGCCAGGAAACTCCGGCTATGGCCTCAATTATTGCCCTTGTCGCCGAAACGCTAGGCACTGGCCTACTTACAGGATGAATCGATACAATGGGAGTCGCCTGTGCGGGTTCCCTCGTCCACTGGGAGCCGCATTTGCAAAACGTACTTTTTATCGGTTCGGAATCTCAGTAAAAAGCAAAGACGATGGCTAAGAAAAAACTTGAAACCCTGTTTCTCGTCTGTGAGGAAACCGGGGATTACAACTACACAATCCGCAGAAAATCCGGTGGTGAAAAACTTCGGCTGAAGAAGTACAGTCCGCGTTTACGTAAGCACACGTTGCACGTAGAGAAAAAGAAATAGGTTGTGCGGCGAGGGTTTGTACTCGCCATACTCCGAGCGACCTTTGGACTTGAGAGACGCATGCAGGATGCACCCCAACGCAATTGGCGGATCGCTCCCCACGATCAACAGCAGATAGAGGCGCTGCAACGAGCCGCAAAAATTCCAGCGATCGTCGCCCAGCTACTGCTCACTCGAGGCATTGATCGGGTAGAACTTGCAGAGGCCTTTTTACATCCAAAGCTGGCCGACATGCGGGACCCGGAATGTTTCCCCGGCATTGAGCAGGCCGTTAGCCGCGTTGTCGAAGCGGTTACAAAAAAAGAACCCATCATGATCCACGGCGATTACGACGCCGATGGGATCACGGGGACTGCGATTCTCTACCGTTGCTTGAAACTGCTTGGGGGAGACGTTCGCTACTTCATTCCCAACCGTCTTGCCGACGGGTACGGATTGAAAGATGAAAGTTTACAGAAATTTACCGACGAGGGCGTGGCGTTGGTAATCACTGTAGATTGTGGCATCGCCAGCTTCAAAGAAGCAGAAACGGCCCGGCAACTCGGCCTGGATCTCATTGTTACCGATCATCACAACCCGGGAAAGCGTTTACCCGATGCGGTATCTATCATGCATCCAGGGCTTTCCTCCATGCCTTATCCGTTTTCTGGACTGTGTGGTGCAGGAGTTGCCTTTAAACTCGCTTGGGGGTTGTGTCAGCACAAGAGTCAAAGCAAAAGAGTCACTCCTCAGCTAAAAACATTTTTATTGCAAGCCGTTGGTCTTGCGGCAATCGGTACGGTGGCCGATGTTGTTCCGCTTCTTGATGAGAATCGATCACTCGTTCACCATGGCCTGGGAAGTCTGTTGCGACAACCTGTGCCTGGACTTTCAGCACTTATGAAGATCACTGGTCTATCAGACAAGAAAAGATTAGGGGGGGAAGACATCGGCTTTACGATTGCTCCCCGCCTTAATGCCGCAGGTCGATTAGGACAGGCACCGTTGGCAGTGGAACTCTTGACGACGGATGATCCGGCGCGGGCCAAGTCGCTTGCGGACTATCTGCATGAACTCAACAAAAGTCGTGAAAGCATCGAACGTAGCGTCTATCTTGCTGCAAANAAACAGGCNCAAGCNCAACTTGATGCNGGAAGCCACAATGCACTNGTGTTAGCTGGAANCGGATGGCATAAAGGAGTCATCGGAATCGTTGCCGGAAGATTGGCNGAAAAATANCATTGCCCNGTGCTGGTTGCCTCNCTCGACGAAATGGGAGTCCAACCGGGTGTAGGAAGCGGCCGAAGCGTTCCGGGATTCAATCTGGCCCAGGCCCTCGAGGCATGCGATCCATTTCTCCTCGGTCATGGCGGGCACGCTGCGGCCGCCGGATTTCAATGCGCGACGGAGAATATGGATCGGTTCCGCATTGCATTCTGCGAATATGTCGATGCGCAATGTGACGGTGACATGCAGCAAGTCGATTTAAAAATTGATGCCGAGGTTCCCTTGAGTGGACTCACCCTGCAGGCAGTCGAGCAAATCGAACGCTTGGAGCCTTTTGGTAAAGACAACCGTCGACCACTTCTCTGCAGCAGCCGAATTGAAATTCGTGAACCTCGGACCATTGGTAATGGGAACAAGCATCTGGCTTTAAAGTTGGTGCAGAATGGTCTTGTTCTCCGTGGAGTTGCCTTTGGGCGTGGATATTGGGCGGAAGAGTTGCAGCAACTTACGGATCCTATTGCAGTCGCGTTTCGACCGGTGATTAATACATTTCGCGGACAAAGGAATGTGGAACTCCATCTGGAGGATTGGCAGCGGACCGCAACCCACTCGGATAAATCTCTCGTTGCTTCAGGCGAAACGTCAGATTGATTGCGATGAGCAACTCCGAAAAGTGGGACTCTTTGAGGACCAAAATGGTAAGCGATCAGCTTATCGGTCGGGGCATTGCCAACCAAGTTGTTTTAAACGCATTGCAGAAAGTGCCTCGTGAACACTTTGTTCCAGCGGCGATACGGCACCGCGCCTATGAAGATGTGGCTCTGCCTATTGCATGCAATCAGACGATCAGTCAGCCTTTAATGGTTGCCTTGATGAGTGAGGCACTTGCTTTGAAGGGTGATGAACAGATTCTCGAAGTGGGAACCGGTAGCGGATATCAGACAGCGATTCTTGCAGAAATCATTGGGCCCCAGGGGGGGCTCTGGAGCATCGAACGGCACGCTGATCTTTCGGAGTCTGCAAGCGGAANACTCATTGCACTCGGTTATGAGGATGTCCATCTTCGCGTCGGTGATGGGTCGCTGGGTCTACCCGAGCAAGCCCCCTACGATGCCATGCTGATTGCAGCAGCAGCACCACGTTGCCCCCCTGCACTTTGGGATCAATTACGCATCGGTGGACGGATGGTGATTCCTGTGGGGCAAACTGAGCAGCAACAGCTTATCCTGCTTGAAAAAAAGGAAACGGGCGATCCCCTTACAACCAAGCACGTTTCCTGCCGATTCGTGCCCCTCATTGGTGACGGTTTGTAAGAAACCGATATTGCCAAAGGCGTCGAAGACATAGATCCGCTGAAGGAATCACCCGNAGCGATCCGATACCATCAAAGAGTAATAAAACGGGCCCATCCCCAAGGGCGGTTGTTTTTAACGGTGCTTCCCTTTCGGAATCCGGAAACAAGGAAATTTTCAAATGTCTCGTCTTATGTGCCAATCTGCCATCGGTGCTAGCACCTGTTTACTTATTTTACTCATTCCCGGAGTCCTGCTTGCACAGTTGGTTCCCGGGACAGGAAGAAAAATCGAGCAGGTGGGAGATGATTTTGAGGATCCCCAATGGAATTACATTGGCAATTGGCCCAAGAGTACCGAAGAAAATAACGACCGACATAATTACCCCTCTGGAAAATCATCCAATGGACGATGGTATGAAGGGATGAAACGGGGCCAACCCGATTTTCTTCGGAGGGTACCGACACCGACAGGTGGCCTCGCTGGTAGTGAAGGAGCGCTGATGATGCGCTCACTGCAGACAGGCATTCCAGGCGTGCCTAGCTACAGGACGCAGCAGGATGATTTGATTGCGGATACGATGTATCGCTTGGGCCGCCCCATTTCATCGGGCAGGATGCCCAGTGTTGTCACCCGAGTTTATATTGCACCCTTTGATCGATGGGAACGTCGGAAGGGGGCTACTTTCGCTTTCCGTCTCGCATGCGAACCCACAAATCCCCGGGCAAGATCGCGTCACAGTGACGAACCGGACACCTACTGGCCTGGCCTCCTGATTGATTTCCATCCTAAACGCGGGGAGAAGCAACCGGAGGACATGGCGTCATTCCGGATTCGAGCGAGCCGTAATGGCGATTATCGTGGACCGGCGATTACAGAAACCGGTTGGTGGACACTTGGTATGTCGGTCACACCGGACGGTATGGTTCATTACTATGCCCGCAAAGGCATTGAGGATCTTACTCCCGAGGATCGCATCGCGTCGCAGTATCCTTACGGTTTTCGAGCCCGCGAAATGCGGACATTTTTCTTTAATGTCCTCAGTGGCGACGATGGAAAGACATGGTCCACGCCCTGGATCGTGGATGACCCCTCTGTCTATGTTGCCCGCTAGGGCACATGGCGGCCTCGCTGCACACTTTACGTGAATAGCGCGTTGGCAGACCGTGTCTGTATGCCATGCGACCACGGGCAATCGCTTTCATTTTCCCCTTGCGCGATTTAAAATTCGCGAAAGATCATATCGACTAATTCCAACTCCGATGCTGTGTCGATAGAACCGATCCTCTCGATCCGGATGGCATCCGCCACCGTGTACTTATTGCCGTTGGAACCCGGTCCAAGGGTGACGACCAGCGATCCATCGGTCACGTTGACCGTGCTGAGAGCCTCCCAACTGGAACCNCCGTAAGTAAAATCGCTCGGTGCGATCGATTGATTCACCGTTGCGGTTGCCAGGGTCGTACCGCTGCCATCCTCAATCGAGAAAGGAGCATCCAGCACGTTATACTTATTGTTGTATTTATGAGCCCAGGTGGCAGCCACCTGATACTCGCCATCCTCCAGATCCGAGAAGGTCCAACTCGCCGTACCACTACCACCTCGCATGTTGTAATTATCACCGCCATACGCAGCAGACACTTGGGCGTTGTTTTGCTCCCTAAAGCCACTCTGCGTAAAGCCGCTATCTTGATTGTCGAGAATGGTTACCAGCGAAACTTCATCGTCAGTCACATCGAGGGTATCGCTGCCACCGACGTAGCCACTTGCACTTGCAGCGATGGTCGCTGTCTGCGTTCCATCGGCCATACTATCGTCGACCGCTGCAATCTCAAACGTANCGCTGCTTTGCCCATCAAGAATCGTTACGGTCGATGGGACGGTCGCTTCGCTAGTGTCATCGCTCAAAAGGGTGACCACCAGGTCACCACTTGTGTCGGTCCGGATCACCGTGGCGGTGGTGGCCGCAGATCCGGCTGTCTCAGAGACCGTCGCATCATTAACGGATACAGTGAGAGTTGGAGAGATAGAACCGATCCTCTCGATCCGGATGGCATCCGCCACCGTGTACTTNTTGNNGTTGGANCCCGGTCCAAGGGTGACGACCAGCGANCCATCGGTCACGTTGACCGTGCCGAGAGCGTCCCAACTGGAACCCCCGTAAGTAAAATCGTTCGGGGCGTTCGATTGATCCACCGTAGCCGTTGCCAGGACCGTACCGCTGCCATCCTCAATCGAGAAAGGAGCGTCCAGCACGTTGTACTTATTGTTGTATTTATGAGCCCAGGTGGCAGCCACCTGATACTCGCCATCCTCCAGATCCGAGAAGGTCCAACTCGCCGTACC
>NHBP01000042.1 GCA_002168195.1 Planctomycetaceae bacterium TMED10 | reverse complement strand
GCCGATATTTCTCACCTTCGGCAGCAATAGCTGGTTAAGCCCCCCTCTTCTATCCACTCTTCGGCAATCTTGATCCATGACAAATTTCCTAGTTACTACCTGAACGCAGAGTCCGCCTAACCACGACGACCACCCCAATATCTACACCTGTGTATTCCAATTTTCCGGAAAATATTACGTAGAACGCATCGGCCTGATCTTTGTTCACCATTTTTTCTTATTCACAATTTGTTCTCAAGCCATTCGCTTATGCGAAGCATTGCCATACGAACAGACGCATACCGATAAACACGAGCATGGGCATGATACGTTGGTGAAATGACTCGATTCAGTTCACTCACGATCTATCCAAAATGCGAACGAAGAGAGTTCCACTCGTATAGATACGCATCCGATTCTTGGTTAGCCAGAACGCGCACAGTTTTATGCCAGCTAGACATGTGAGATAGACACCTTCGTTTACTCACAAAATGTTCTTACTTCAACACCTGTTTGTGCGACATGTTCAACATAAACTCTTGCTGATGCCTCTATTTACAGAACGCATGAGATCAAAATGACAACAGCTACACATGCGTTATTCACAGCTTTATTTGCCCTCTATCAATTGAAACGCCTGGCCTATTTCAAGAGATCCTTGATTACTCTTACACGTCGTATTGATACCCAGATGGTAAAAGTTCGTCCAATCGCTTGCATCCACACTAACAGGTAATCGTCGCATTCGAAAAGCCTCGAATTGATCACGGAATAAATGGCTCGCAGCCCCTGTCAAGCTATTTCGCTCAGGAACAGGACAGCGTCGGCAAACGCCAGCAGCTTGAAATAACACGCTGCCAATCTGGAACTGCCTCGGATCACCTGCCGCATATTCTGGTTCAAATTCTGGTTCAAAAAAATCTTCCGAGGGTGATACCACGCTCTTAAAGGAAGAGACTGGGCATGCAAGTGAGTCCTCCCAAAACGCTCCTCGTAACATAGTGTTAGCGGTATCAGGACTGTCTACCCCCACTCCCTCATCTCGCTCAGCTGCAACCTCAAGGTTCATCCGAAACCGTCGTCTTGCTTCTTCTATTGTCCAGTCAAACCAGCCTGCTACTTCACGCAGACTTTCACTCGAAATAAGTGTTGGCCCAGCCGCATCTCGATCATCTGGAAAGCCACCATCAAAACGCTCTTGAAGCAACACTTCTGTAGCGAGAGCCTCTGAAAGCCATTCGCAAGGCCCCTCACGATTCGGAAGAAGTGGAAAAGTCTCTTCTGCTAAAGAAGGATGTTTATCTGACAAACTCTTGTCTATCGAAAGCGTTACAAAGTTACCGCTATCAGCTGAAAATACTTGGCTGTTCTCGATACCTTCAATGCCAAAGGTTGCTCGAATGCCGTGGAACCGAATATTTTTCTTTGCATTGACAACCGCACCTTCGGCATCGACAAGCCGCCACCGGCGATCGTGCATGAGTGCACCGCCTGGCAATACAGTCGCTTCAGAGAGACTTATGCCGTCAAGGCTTTTGACCGGATAGATCGTGATGCCGGAGAGATGTGGCATCTGCCAGCGTCCTTCCAAAAAATTCACAACACCTGAACTACATCCGGAAATTGAATGTTTGCCAGAACAACCTCAGTAACCACTGACCAACCGTTCGGTTTCCGACTTCGATTCTTGCTGTTCCACGCATACCAGGAGTCAAAACATTCTCTGCATCATCGACCTGCATCAGCACTTCATAGCTTGTCGAGATTGGAACTTCCCGACCCATTTCATCAGTTGACGTCGGCACCGAACCACCCGCTTTAACGCTGAGCCTCTCAGATCCTACTTCAATATGGGTCTCTGCAATCTCATCAACAGCACCTCGAAATGTCTCAAAGGGAAAGGCATCGAGCTTCAGATCGACCCGCTGTTCACTTTGTACAAATTCAACTTCACTCTGATCAACAATCATCACTGCTTCAAAATGATCTGGATCACCAACCATACAAAGCACAGTACCCTCGGCAAACGTCGCACCAATATTCTTCTTCGCCAGCGCACTGCCAGACCAGCCAGGTAGCCGCCCACTTGGGTCCGGCCTCTCGTCGACTGTCTCCGCCGGCAACACAAGGCCTGAACGTGGAGCTTTAAGCACGAGCTCTTCTTGATATTTCCGCTTCTTGGCAAGCTGCTCTTCAACGCTCTTCAGAGACTCCTCAACTGTTCTAATTTCCATGCCTGCTGCAGAATCCGTAAATCGTTCCCGTTCAAGGCTGGCGAGTCTCGAACGGTACCCGGACTCTTGCCCTTCAAGCTCAGCAATCTGTAGCTCCAGATCAATATTTGAAAACGTGGCAAGCTCGTCACCTTTGGCGACACGATCATTTGCCTCAACAAGAATGTCTTCGAGGCGTCCATCAACCGTGACGTAGACAGTCTCTTCACCGCGAGGCCGAAGTTCAGCTGGACACCAGACACGCTGTGGTAGCGGTATGAAACAAATTGCTGCTGCAATCAACGCAACAACCCCACCCGTAATTGACATATTGAGACTCTTCACCTCATCTCTCCTCCCGGGAACCTTCAGGAACTTATAGATGCCAGTAATCGGACGAACAATCAAGCCATAAATACCAAAGAGCGCCAGCATGCGACCGATGGCCTCCATGCGGTACGGCTTCATGGCATTCCAGACAAACATAAAGATTGAGGTCATCAGGACCCACATATAAATTGTTGAAGCAATACTATAAAGCGCAAATAAGCCTTGNTGCCGTTTTGGCAAAAATGGATCATCCTGCAACTTCACCCCCAAGCACCACTTCTTTGCAAGACGACTCAGGCTCGTACTTGATTTGGTCCGCAAGTTCGGAATCTCAAGCATGTCTGAAAGAATGTAATAGCCATCAAACCGCATCAGCGGATTCGCATTAAAAAGTATCGTCGACACACTGGACACAAACATCACGTTCAGGCACATCTGATTAAAAATGCCTTCGTGCGAATTCCACCAAAGAAATGTGGCCGTCGATGCAAGAATAAGCTCGATGTACATCCCACCTGCACCGATCATCATCCGCTTCCATTTGCTCGGTAGCATCCAACTGTCTGACACATCACAGTACAAGCACGGTGTAAAGACGAGCAGCATAAAACCCATCTCATGGCACTCTCCTCCGTAATACTTACAGGAGAGCCCATGGCCGAATTCATGAATGACTTTGGTAATACCCAGTGCTGCAGCCAAATAAAACCAGTTTCCGCTGGCAAAAAACTGATGGAACTCAGGAAGCTTTGAGCGAAATGTTTCAAAATTTACAAGCACCAACATGAGCGCGGTGAGTATGTACACACTCGCAACCATCAGTGCAGGTGATGAGTAGAGCCACCCAAACCATGGGTTGATCTTGTTAAGAATCCAGTCTGGGTCAATGCCACGAAATCGCAACGCCATAATGCTCCGCAGCCAGTTCTTCCATTCCGACCACACGCGTTGCCGACGTCTTTCATTGAGCTGTGGCCCCTGGCCAGCCCGGTCACCAATCACAAGCCCACTGCGATGAAGCGTGGAAACAAAACGAGAAACCTCATCCACGGTGATTCGACGAGGAGGGAACCGGGCCTCGAAATTGTCTTTGAGATCCTCGAGACTCGCCTCCCCATCAAGCATCTCAAGAAGTGCATATTCTTCTGGACGAAACCGATAGTACGACAACCCTATTGGGTCTTTGACCACATACCATGCCTGCCCCTGATACACCTGACGATTGGTTACCAAGTCACCACGGTATCGCAGACCCACAGGCCGCGATGTACTCGAGCGGAAGGCTTCAGCCATCGCCATGGTTCACCTCACTCGGCATCTGCCGTTGTCACTGTTCGATGGACGGGTGGCAATGACGCCTGTGTTGAATGAATCGTCATTGTTGCTGTCTGCCCAGCCCGCAGCAGCCACTCCACCGAATTTTTTGCCTGCCTGTTTTCAACCTCAGCCCATACACGAAAGTCACCGCCTGGCTCAACAAGTGGGCTCACGAAGACAATCCTGCCTTTAAATGACTCTTCACGCTCATCGGCAAACATCACCGAAACTGTCACCGGGCGGTTATGCACCATACTTGGCTCATACTTCGATGAATCCACGTAGCCCTCAACCCGCAGTTTGTCAGTCCGAACAACTCTCGCCAACGGATCTCCAGGCTGCATCCATTCACCAAGATGTGGATAAACCTGAACGATCATGCCATCAATCGGCGAAGCGATCTGCCGTCGACCAATACGGTTTTCAGCCGCGAGAACTTCCACCTCTTTCGACTGTACATCGAGAGATGAAAGCTGCCTTTCAAGCTGTGCCTGTTCAATCTGAAGTTCACTCTTTTTCTGATTGAGCTGAAGCCTTGCTAGCTCTACTTGGGTCACGCTACCCGGGATTCTTCGATTCGATGCCACTGCCTTTTCAACTTCTGCTTCCGCAACTTTTTCAGCAGCCACTGAATACCGCACATCGACGTCACTTTTTGCTTTCGCAATCGCCTGATCATGCTCAGCAGACGCCTTCTGTTTTTCAAAGCGAGGCTGAGAATCATCAATGCGAGCAATGGCACCTCCGCGACGAACTGTGTCCCCCTCTTTAACTGACAGCTCAACTAAGACTCCGGCTTCACGTGCAGGCACTCGAGCTTCTTCAACAACTGAGACCAAACAGCGACGAAGTACCGGCTCTTCTGGCGTCGCTGCTGAAAGAGAACCTGCTCCAAACAAAACAACGCCACACATAATTCCTGAAACAATTCTCATAATATTCACCAGATGTACTGTGTCTGTCTCTTTACCAAAGCCTGAAAAAGATTTGTGTCTGAAAGAATGCCATCACATCCATAAACCAGACGTACCCCAAAGCATGTTTTCCGCAGTTCACTCTCGCTGTCACTGTGGCTCCGGCACCCAGTTCTTCCTTTTCATGCCTTGTTGGATCAATCGTAATTCGAACAAGCACTGTATTGCCCTGCTCTCCTCGAACCTCTGCCTGCTCATGAATTTCTTCAACAATGCCGTAGTGTCGTGTGCCTGGATCAGTTGCCAGAATGTAGTCTACTTCTAGCTTTTGACTTTCTTTTTCTGCTCTCGAAAGAGCCTTGTTGATATGACCGAGCCGGTCATCCGCCATATGGATTTCAAGTTCCCACTCACCAGTTTTGTCAGCAATGCTCATGAGTACCTGACCGCGTTCAACCGGGCGGAAGAGCAGTCGGTCCCTGACCTGCCAAGTCACAATTACGCCATCGATGGGACTGCGGACTTCCAAGTCTGTTTTCTTGTGTTCGTACAGCCGTTGCTGTTGTTCAAGGCTTTCGATTTCGCGACGCAGTTGTGCCGCGCGGCCAGCCATTCGATTTTTTTCATCGTTGGAAAGNCCTTTGTCTTCAAGCAACGATCGACGAGTCGCAACAAGCTGCTCTTCACTCGATGCCTTCCTGCCGAGAATATCTGTCATTGCTACTTCAAGGTCTGTGTTTCGAAGCTGCGCAAGAAGCTCTCCTTCTTTCACTTCTGAGCCATGCTTTAAATTGGTCTCAAGATGCTCGACAACGCCCTCAATATCAGCAAAGACGTCTCGCCTGTGAACAGGCTCAAGCGTGCCTTTGCCTTCGAGCCTCAGGTCTACACGAATGAGTGTTAAAGCAACAATGAAAGCAATAAAAGCAACTGCAGCAAGCACCGTCTTTGGAAGATTTCGTGCCGTCGTAAGAGCCTTTGATTTATTGAGAAGGCTAGTCAGCCGGTGAAGCGGCATTGTCGTGTGATCAATCGCGTTTGAGATTGCCACTCGACCATGCTCAGCGACTAGTTCCACACGAGCCCTTTTGCCACCTTCAAATGTTGTCGACGAAAACCACTCGACAACCAAAACGCCAATAGGGTCTGGTGCCTCTTTCGGAGGTGACTCCGCTTTAGCAACTGCAACGGCATCAACCCCACCTGGCTTCACAACGGGTGTCGGCCTGGGTTTTTCAAGCGGCAGAATCGCCATAGCCGTTGAGTGTGACTCGTCAATATAGTTTTCGAGTTCCTCCTCAATCTGTGGCGGCAATTCTCGCTCCGCATCTGGATGCCACAATGGATCACGTGCCTTAGCAACCACCCGGGCAAGCGTTTCAATCGCCCGCACCGCAGAGGCACGGCGTTCGATCGACTCTTGTCCGCTGACCGCTTCAAGCCGTAACTTCCGCCCTTTCTTCACAAGGACACTCACTCGATCACAACCGATGATCCGCCGAGCCTCATTCGCCAACACAAATGCTGTCGCAACCGGCTCAAGTGATTCATGAAGAGCACGACTAAACCGATCAACCTGCTCCAGTGCTGATTGCTGGGTATCAAGTACTTTAATCTGCTTCCGGTCCAGATACGCTCCTGCGACGACTGCCACCTGCTGCAAAAACTTCAGATAACCCCGTTCAACATCCGACTGATTTGGTTGATGAAATATTTCAATAAGACCCTGACGATCTTCACCACGATCAATCGGCACACCGACTACCAAAAGACTCGACGGGTTTGACCCACTTGGTTTGCCGTCTGGAGACGTAATCGCAGCCTGCGGTGGCACAAGAAGTCCAGAAGGTGAATTCATCAATGCGTGCACCATACCGCTATGGGCAGACTGAACTTCCTCATTGTCTGAAAGCCCGGTGTCTTGCATTTTCAGATGCGCAATCGGCTCAACACGACCCTCTTTCCCCGTAAGCCAGACAAGACCAGCCACCGCACCCATGGCCTCAATGACTCGTTCGAGCAGACCACGAAAAAACTCGGCCTCCGCGGCGTCTGTTTTTGAGAGTTCTTCGATCTCACTAATGAGCGCACGAATCTGCTGCCGGGCCTCTTCAACCGACCGGGGATCGACAGTGCTCATGGGGCTTAAACTTTCTCGAGGCGAGAACAACCAATGCACCGATGTTCCGTACTTTTAATCGGAACATCGGTGCTACTTGGTCTAATAAATCACCGTTTCCTAATCTGATTAGGCCTTTGTCGGTGGTGTAACAACACGCTTTTGGACATCAGTTTCAAGAACACCGAAAGCCTGCTCGTGACGCTGAACAGCCATCATAAGTGCAGCTGCCAGCCGCTTCGCCGTAAAGAAATTCACGATGATTCTTTGGTTTAACTGAATTGTGTCAGGTGAATTTCCCACAACCTGTTTATTCAGACCAAAGTCAACAATAAGTTCTTCAGGGGTCCCAGTGACTCGACAGAAATTTGCATACGTTGCTGCAATGCTCGTTTCATCAACTGGGACAGGTTCTTGTGCAGGACGTGCTGCTTCTTTGCTTTCTTCAGCCATCAATGTAACTCCGTAGTTATTCGGGGGGCGCGGGTGCATTCAGCAACCGCAAGGGAACAATACTGTGTCGGAACGACATGAAGTAGTACGTTCCCGACCGGCAAAAAGTTTACTCCCCTTCTGATTCGGGGGCTACCGGGAGGATTGAACCAGCGTTTCTGTGGCATTTCTCACTATTCAAACGGAAAAACGTCAAACGGAAAAACGTGCCCAGCCATGTCGCTTAAGCCACGCTGATGAGACAAATCGTCTCATTAGGGCTTCCAAAGCTCGAAGGGCATCAGGCTCCCATTTCAAATCTGATGATTCTTCTCGTATCTGGACTCCCTGAAAAGTGAGCTGAACCGGCCAGCCACGCCGCGTGGCTATCAGATCAAAACGCTCAGCCAGCCGAAGCGTCCAGGCTGCCCCAAGTGTCTCACGGAGAGCAAGAAAACACGCGTTCACACGGCATACAAACTCTGCATC
>NHBP01000041.1 GCA_002168195.1 Planctomycetaceae bacterium TMED10 | reverse complement strand
GAACTGGAAGCGGATGAGGGAAGTTTAACCGGCGATTATCTCGCTAGGCGCCGCGGTATACGTGCGGCGCATCATCCTCGCGAAACGGATCAGGGGTGGATTCGGTTGACGGGTGCTTCCGGAAATAATCTAAAAAATGTGGATGTCGAGTTTCCGCTCGGAGTTCTTTGTGTAGTAACCGGTGTCAGTGGTGCTGGAAAAAGCAGTCTTGTTCAAGATACCCTGTTCCCTGCGATCTGTGGTCGACTAGGAAAAGAAACACCATCGGGGTTGCCCTTTGACGATCTGTTTGGCGTTGGACAACTTGATGAGTGCGTGTTTCTCGATCAACAGGCAATCGGAAAATCGCCTCGCTCCAATCCGGTGACATATATCAAAGCCTTTGACGAGATACGTCGGGTCTTTGCACAGGCAACGGATGCCCGCACTCGGAACATTACGATGAGTCACTTTAGTTTCAACGTAGATGGTGGTCGCTGTCCGCGTTGCAAAGGAGAAGGCCAGATTAGCATCGATATGCAATTTCTTGCCGATATTTATATGGACTGCCCAGAGTGTCATGGTGCGCGTTACCGACCGGAAATTCTGGACATCTTATATCGTGGTCGAAGTATTGCCGATGTTTTGGCATTAACGGTACGTGAAGCGTTTGTTTTCTTTCGAGGCGAGACAAAAGTTCAGGCAAAATTGAAGCGATTATTGGATGTGGGTTTAGGGTATCTTCCGCTGGGTCAGGGGGCAAATACGCTGTCGGGAGGCGAGGCACAGCGGCTCAAGATGGCCACAGCCATGTCCACGCGATCTCAGAGTCGAACCTTATATATTCTTGATGAACCGACCACCGGATTACACTTTGCGGATGTCACTCAGTTGCAAGATTGTTTCACAGCACTGCTTGATGTGGGACATTCACTGATCGTTGTCGACCATAATCTGCAATTGATGAAAGAGGCAGACTATTTGATTGATTTGGGACCGGGAGCGGCGGATGCCGGCGGACAAGTGGTTGCGGTTGGGACTCCGGAGGATTTAGCAAAAAATTCATCACACCCGACAGCCCGTTGCCTGGCTGAGGCTTTGACTGAAGAGACCTTGTTGCACGAGGATGCATCTCTTCTGGAATAGAAAAAAGAGACCTAAAGGATACTGTTGTTGAGCCAATTCATTTCCAATGTGATCACAATTTATTGGGATAATGTAAATTCCATCCAGGCAGAACTTTTTGTGCAGTCGGACGATGCATCGGTAACGGTTCTAGGTGGAGAGCTATCCGGCCCTTTTTGCTGCAATGCACACACATTGTCCTCTCGTTACGCTCTACGTCCCTGTGGAGACAAAGAGCAACAGGTCTTGAAAGTTGTTTTACCGGACCCTTGTTTTTGGTCACCCGGGGCTCCGTTTCTTTATCAGTTGGAGATCAAAGTTTGCATCAACGAGGAGCCGGAATCGAGCCATTCGTTTCCCCTCGGTATCCGTCCATTAACTATCCGGGGTCATGATTTTTTTTACGCAGAACGTCGCTATGTGATGCGAATTGTCGACGTACCACAGGCGGTGCAGAAAACACAAGATATAGAAACAGCACTGGAGGCTTGTCACGAGACGGGAGCAGTATTGCTCATGCGACGTCCCGATGAAGCAATCTTTCAGGAGGCGACACAAAAGGGCGTTCTATTGGCCGCACAAATTGAAAGCACGCATCCGGACCAAGTGCAATCGGAGCTTAATAAATACGCCCTCTGGCCTGCGGTTGGGATGGTGGTCCTGCCGAGAGAATTGGTTCTCGAGATGCCATTGCGTCCCCCGGTCTCGTCTTTGATTCGTGCGGTTGAGTATCGGCATGGTGAAAGCGTTCCGCCATGGGCACAGGTTCTCATCGTGAAAGAACAGTGTCTGGGCGAAGCATCTTTGCAAGAGGAGAAGCGACCACAGATCGTATGCTGTCCGATCGATTCCGCGGCGTCGATTGTCGCCGCACGTCGCATTTGTGACGATTTACAACAACGGACAGTCGCTTGGCAACAGATTGCCGGGTACCTTGCATTGTCCAAAGGCGCGTTATATTGATGGCCATAGCATTTCCCCCTTATCTCTATTTGTCGAGTCCGTGATCGAATGTCAGGTACCGCATCGCATGATCCGCTCGATCGTTATGCACGTCAGTGGCGGTATGCGCCGCTTGGTCGAGAGGGGCAGGAGCGACTTCAACAGAGTCGAGTACTCATTTGCGGCTGCGGCGCGCTCGGTTCTGTTATTGCAAACACGCTCGCGCGCGCCGGAGTCGGGTATCTTCGGATTGTCGATCGTGATTTTTTAGAATTGAATAATTTGCAGCGGCAAGTGCTTTTTGATGAACAAGATGTGGCAGCTCGCCTTCCCAAGGCCATTGCGGCGGCAAAAAAAATTCAGCAGATCAATTCGACTGTTCAAATAGATCCCATGGTTGTCGATATCGATCACCGCAATATCCTGGATCTCGCTGATTCGATGGATCTTATTCTGGATGGCACGGATAACTTCGAGACACGTATGCTTCTCAACGATGCGGCTTTGCGGCTTTCGAAGCCGTGGATTTTTGGTGGTTGCATCGGGGCTGAGGGGCAGACGATGACGATTATTCCCGGCCAAACGGCCTGTCTTCGCTGTGTACTGCGACAGCCTCCCCAGCCTGGTGAGACACCGACTTGTGATACGGCCGGCATTTTGGGCGGTATCGTCAATGTGGTTGCCAGTATCCAGGCTGTGGAAGCGATAAAAATTTTAAGTGGCCATACAGAACAGATTCAGCCCGGTCTGATGGTTATCGATCTTTGGGATAATCGCATTCGCCAAGTTGGTACGGGGGCAATCCGTGCATCCGCGGATTGTCCCGCATGTCATGGTGGTGAATCGCTGTGGCTCGAAGGCCAGCGAGGAAGCCAATCTGCCATACTTTGTGGGCGCAATGCGGTCCAATTACGTTCGCTCGACGACAAGGAATTGGATCTTGAGCAACTGGCCGAGAAACTTAAAGAACGCGGGGAAGTGGTTTTGAATAAGTTTTTGGTACGTTTTACGGTCGAAGGCTTTGAATTTACGCTTTTTCCGGACGGCCGGGCGATTGTCGGAGGAACCGACGATATAGCCGAAGCACGCGCGGCATTCGCCCGCTTTGTTGGCGCCTGATTTCACTCCTTCGACGCCTTGAAAGGACGAAATGCAACGATTAGTAAGATTCAGGTAGCTGATAGACCATGGGGCTACGGTGGTCCATCCGCTCTTCAGTTTCATGCCACGGACCCACATTCTTCAACTCAGGCATGATTTCTACCACCTGGAGTAATAACCTCTCGATCAGGTGCTGCGCTTCCGGTTCCGTCGATTTATCACGGAGGGTAACGATTGTTTTCATTAAGCGGATGAGTTGCGCTCGTTGCAGCACATGTGGCGAAAGCGGTAGTTCCGTGTCGACGAGCAATTCGTGGAGCGGAACTTCGAGTAGCCGTTGCCAAGCATGCAATTCACTGATTCTTAAATCAGCTGTTGGCTGCTCCATTTGGCGAATATCGCTTATTTCTAAATCCCAGCGTCGAGCCACGGTACGTAAGGTCATGCCTTGGCGTTGACGAACTTGTGAGATGCAATTGAGAGCTTTGGGAATTTCAGGAATGTTTTTTTCTTGTCCATCAACCGCTGATGACTTTTCTTTTTGACTAGGAGGGGACACTGTGCTCATTAGACTGGCTCCGAATTTGAAGAGTGCGATACAACTAACAGCTACCCCATCAATCCATGAGGTAAGCTAACTCCAGGACGTACTCACCATCCGAAGGTGCGTCCCGCGACATTCCTTGTCTGAGTCAGGTTCAACTCGTTGCCTCTTCAAACGCCAACACCTTTTTTTGATCTGCCTGTCCAAACAGATCAAGCGGTGCGTCGTCACAGTTCCGCGCCAACGGCTCCATGGTGTGTTACAGTCAATCTGGCGTGCTGTCCTGCACAAAACTCTATCAAGCTCATTCTCAACGCCCAGAGAGTCAGGCCCCGCAATGAATCCATGCGGGCTTCGCCACAACCAAAATTCTAGTCAGGGTCAAAAATTATTACAAGAAAAAGGTATTTTGCGGGCCCTGAAGGTGATAAAGAAGGCGTGAGAGAATAATCAAAATAGGAAGCTTTATTCCGCTTTAACTATCTTTTTCTCGTGGAAAACGGCCGGAGATATACATATCGCTTTCTATTTGTTCTATCTGGCAATTTTCCAGGCGATATGCACGTTCCATCTGGTCGATGCCCTTGCCAGATACCGCGGAAATGCCCTCACCGCCGATCATGAGGGGCGCAACAAACGTATGGACTTCGTTGATGAGCCCCGCATCGAGAAAACTTCCCAAGACGTTTCCGCCACCCTCGACCAAGAGATTTGTCATTTCACGTTTGCCGAGTAATGTGAGTAGCGCATGCAAGGGGTTCGTCGTTTGATCCTGTTCTATTTTGACAACTTCACAGCCAGCGTTTTTGAGTCGGGACGCTTCTTCGGCAGGGGCTTTTTCACTGGTGACGACGAGCAATGGTATTTCACCTGCCGAACGGACCAATTGCGAATCACTGCTGAGTTGAGCTTGTGAATCAAGCACAACCCGCAGCGCGGTCCGCGGTCCCGGGGGTCGCGCTGTAAGTTGTGGATCATCCAATTCGGCTGTGCGCCGACCGATAAGAATGCCGTCGACGCGTCCGCGAATTTGATGCACAATTTTGCGAGAACTCGAATTCGAAATCCAACGGCTATCGCCGCGGTGCGTTGCAATTTTTCCGTCGAGCGACATTGCCCACTTGGCAATCACCCATGGCCTTTTGGTTTGAAGATAGTGGAAATAGGGTGCATTTAATTCCTCTGCTTCCTCAAGGGCAACGCCCGTAGTGACTTCAATCCCTTGCGCCGCAAGTGCTGCTAGACCAGAACCGGCGACTTGTGGGAAGGGATCCGTATTGGCCACAACGACGCGAGCTATATTTGCCGCCAGAATGGCTTCTGTACAGGGCCCTGTTTTCCCCTGATGACAACAGGGCTCAAGGTTCACATAGAGATTTCCACCATCGGCCAGCGTGCCCGCGTTACGTATGGCCTCAACTTCGGCATGCGCGGCGCCAAACGCGGTGTGGAAACCTTCGCCCACGATTTTTTCGCCTTGCGTGATAACGCAGCCGACCATCGGGTTCGGCTCAACTCGCCCTTCTCCTTGCCGAGCGAGCGTTAAAGCGCGTTGCATCCAACGATAATCATTTTGCTTTTCATTCATTACGGGTGAATTCTGGCGAAACGAAGAACTCGACGTTTAGCTCTCGGGGCTATCTGACAAAATGCTGGGTCAGTCATCGGGTGTCCAGATGGCTGATTTCTTTTGTTCACCTGATGGAGCACCGTCGGGTGTCCAGATTTTTTGTTCGCCACCTGCTGTCGTGTTTGGATCGGCGCTCGCGACATCCCCAGTTTGGGGCGGAGTCGGAGATGGCATGTTGGCGGGGTTTGCCGCACGTGGATCAATAATGCCATACCGTGCAAGTAATTCATAAAGTGTTTGCGCAATGCCCGGTTCACGCATGTGATCGGTTTGGATTTCTTGTAGCAGTCCCTGGGCTTCGGCAGCTTCGCCCCGCCGTAGCCGTAAATCCAATTCGGCCAGCAACCAGCGGGCCGGCGACTCTTTTTCTCTGGCCGCCCATTCTCGTGCCTTGGTCAACCACTCGATTGCTTGTTCACTTGTCGGGGATCCGCCGGCAAGAAGTCCACATGCCTCCGCTTTATCGACTGTGCCACCCATGCTTTCACGGTTGATCACTTCCGGGGCCAGTTGTGCCAAGACACTGGTCGCAGCGAGCATGGCAGCGCGTCGATACGCATGCAGCAACCATTCATCGGACATGGCGTCAACTGTCACGCGATGCATGCGCACCATCGGTAACCGGTCTGGATCAGTCCCCTCAGGAGATATCGGCTGCGGTAGTGGTAATTGAAGTTCCTCGCGTAAGCGATTGAAATCAATGATTTCGCCCGCCGTGGCATGTGACGTTTCGAGGACCAGAACGGCTGCCCGAAGGCTGCGACTTTCCCGGTCCTTTTCCGCTATTTCGCGCGGTGTATTCCCGGCCAATGCGGGTTGGGGTAGATCCGGCCAGACGTTAAAGATCGCCCACCGCTGTTTCTCGCCAGAGAGTCTTTCGCGGTCTGCTATCGGCGTATCGGGTGGTACGCGTGTCTGCATCGCCATCTTTCGTTCAATATCAGGAACTTCACTCAAAACTTGTTGATTGCCACCGTCTTGCAGTTTTCCATCAGCTATTTTGTCGAGTAACTCTAGAGTCGAGGTAGCTTGCTCGTCCTGATAGAGAACAAACTCAAGTCGCGCACTGCGATCGGTTTCTCGTCCAAATAGATAACCTTGACCAAGCACACAGGGAAGGTCTTCCAGGACAAGGTCTGCCCCACTGCTTGGCATTTCTCTATCTAAAAGTAAAAACACACATCGGGGTGGTGGTTGTCCTTCTTCTTGAAGCGGGCCCGCTTGAGTGTCACCCAACACTTCCGTTTGCCGATTGGCCGAAAAGACTGCAACGAAGGAATCGACATTATCTATCTCTAAGGTGTGGCAAACGAGTGCCACGGTGGTGAAATCGGCCTTGGGGTCAATCAGTTGTCCAATTGCCTCCGCTTCGATCGCCTGATCTGGATCGAGCAAATCCATCGCGGCATAGCTTTTCCAACTGGCCGTCGCCTGCTCTACCTGGGCTAACCACGATTGCAGGATCGCCAAATTTCCCATAATGACCGGTGATGCTGCCTGCTGTGCCAAGGCTGCTAATTGATCGGCACTTTCAAGCCAACGCCCTTTCGCCGCCAACGCGACGGCCGCTTGCACTTCGGCAGATTCGTTGCTCGCATTAAGAAGTTGTTGCTCATCGCGCAGGAGCAGGGGAACTTCGGGGGAACGGATGAGTGGGGCCAGTAAGGACATGGCGCGTGGATCTTCTGAGCCACCAATCGATGCCTGTAAGAGAAGATGAGCTCGAGCGGCCAAAACATTGCCTTCTGCCAACAGGGCACGTCCTAAAATACCGATGGCTTCATAAACCCGAATCGGCATTTGTTCAATGACCGTTGCGAGCGCCTGCTGCAGTTTTAAAACCGCTTGTGTGACATCTCCCGATTCGGCCAACTGAATCGCGCGTTCGGCAGCAGCGATCGGGTTCTCGGGATGTTTTTCTTCGAAGTGTTGTAACGTTTTTTCTAGCGGCTCACTTTGTTGCATTTCGTAATGCAACAAAGTTTTGATAGCAAGCAAGCATGCGCGATCAGGATGCGTTTCAAGAAGCTTGTCGATGTATTCAAGGCATGCTAACCGTTGCTCCCCCTCGAGCATTTTTTGAATGGCCTCAAGCTCACTGAGGAGATCCTCGCAGCAGAATTTCACCTTTTTTCCCGTACCGCATGGGCAGGGCATGTAACGATCGAACGGCATACTGGACTTTCTGGAAGAAGTGGGACCGCAAAAGGGTCGCGTGGGGCAAAATGCAAGTATGACAGCATAAACCCCAGGGCGTGGAGCCGACAACTCACCCGGGAAAACCCCACGTTTTTGGCAGTTCAGACTCCCTTGAGATGGTTTGGACCTTTTTCGGTGATCTATAACAAATAGGAAAGCTGTAGCGATTTTTCGGATTTTGACGATTATTCCTAGCGAGACCCACGGAAACTGGTCGATTACCCGTTTGAAGCCCCAATTTTCATGCGTTGATGGTGGTTGGGGAATTGCGCCGCCCACCGGTGTCGGTGGAAAGGCGAGCCAGAGGGATCGTTCGATGAGGATAACACCTTGCACCGACTAATTGATTGCCAGCGTTTGGCAACGCTCTTTTTGCTGATCACGGCTTGTGCCTCGATCACAATGTCGGCCGCTGCGCAAGACCCTTGGCAATTGGCAATGGAAGATCTCCCGCCGCTCGACTTCCCTGATTCGTCGGGTGATGCCGGGTCAAAGGAAAGTGAAGTGCCACCCTATCGGCTACCCCTGCCGAGTCCGGCGCAGGTGGATTCTGGAGAATCCGGTTCTGCATCGTCAGGCACGTCAGAATCTACGCAAAGTATCGCCAATGGTGCTGATGCTGCCGACAGCGTTAACGGTGAATCGGACAGTTCGTCGCAAGAAACAGAAGGCGAAGACTGGGTTTCTGAAGACGCTATGTACAATGAACCGGAAGAATACCAGATCGGTGACTTTTTGGCTCCCGTCTTTAGCAGTAGCGATTGGTATCGCAACGGCAGCTGGTATGTCAACGCAACGGCCGAGGGTATTTGGAGATCAAGTGGTAAGCCAAAAGTCCTTGCCAAAGACCTGTCTGGGCTTGGTATCACTCCGGGCGGTCTTACTTTGCTGGATGTGCCGATCAGATCGATCACCACACGGCACAAAGGATTTCGCTTTGAACCGGGTCTCGGCCTGACGATCGGGCGTTTTTTGGGCCGCGATTATTTTAACCGCGACGCGAGTGTGGAGTTTGGATTTTTAGGGCTGCTCGACTGGCAGACCGATCTGCGTCTGGCAAGCGCAGATAGGCGTGAACTTTTTACTGCCCTAAACCTTGATGGTCCTGGTGGAAGTTCATCAGGGCGGATTACATTCGGTGGTGCTCAAGTCCCCTTGGGCGTCACATTGATTCCTGGGTTTGACGCGGTCGATTCACAGGAATTTGAATATTCAAGTACTTTCAATAGCTTTGAGGTCAATGTACGCCTGTCTCATCGTCCCGGGAGAGATCGCATGGTAGCGATGCCTGATGGAACTTGGTCTCGACAGCTTACCGATGGAGGCGTACCATCGTTCTTTGCCGGAATGCGTTATATCGGGATTAAAGAGCGCCTATTCTGGTTAAGCCAATCAAGAAATAATTTGGATAGGGGCACCTACGACGTCGACACGGGTAATAAACTCTTCGGATTGCAATTCGGCGGCAGCTATACGTGGGAAACAAAGACGTGGAGTGCGGGTGCGATGGGTAAAGCAGGCGCCTACATTAACTTTGCAAACATGCAACGCAAAATTGATGGAACGGGAGATAGTGCTAATTTTCCGAATACCGTCTATGAAGATGCGGGTCAGCCCCTCTCATATAGTTTTGCCACAAATCTTCCAGGCCTCGGGCCCGGTCCAGGTGTAAATCAGGTTAGCTGGAGATATCGAGGCAAACAGAATGCGAGTGTTTATGCCGCATTTTTAGAAAGCAAACTTTTTACGCAGTATAACGTGAATCCGAATTTGAGTTTCCGTTTGTCATGGGACCAGTTCTGGATCAACGGTCTGGCGATGGCGCCCTATCAGCTTCACTTCGAACCGGCGCGATCAAAAATTAACGCAGGCGGTAACGTCTACTTCACAGGGCTGTCCCTTGCCGGGCAGTGGGTATGGTAATGCAGAAACCGGCTTTCTTTACGCGCAACGCTTTCTTGCTGTTACTGGCAGCCATTTTTCTGCTGCCCATCGTGTTGCGCGGTGCCCGGATTGCCCTGGAAAATAATAAAAACGATGTCAAGGCTTGGCTTCCCGATGGATTTGAAGAGACGCGGGAACTGGACTGGTTTCGGAAGCAATTTTTGGGTGAACAATTTGTGGTCATCAGTTGGCCCGGTTGCACGCTGGACGATCCGCGGATTGAAAAGTTAGCCCACGCGCTTGTGCCTCCCGACACAGCAGAAAATGCTGATCTGCCACAAAGGAAATTTTTCAAGAGCGTAATTACCGGTCCTCAGGTGCTTGCACAGATGACCGATCCGAAGGGAAATCTCAAACTCAGACGCCGCGAGGCCCTTGATCGCATGCAGGGGGCATTGATCGGCCCCGATGGCGAAACAACCTGTCTGGTCGCCACATTGACCGACGGTGCAGAAGATAATTTACGGGCAGGATTGGGCAACTCCTGGCCATTGACCCGTATTTTAATGGGACGTGAGGATGGATTGCTTTTCAAGATAGCGAGCTCATCCTGCGGCCTCGATAAAGCGGAAATCCGTATCGGCGGCCCCCCCGTGGATAATGTCGCGATCGATGACGAGGGTGAGATTACGTTGATGCGATTGGTCGGTCTCTCTGCCTTAGTGGGACTCGGCCTCTCTTATTACTGTTTCCGTAGCAAGCGCGTCACGGCAATGGTCTTCTTTTGCGGTGTCTACGGAGCCGCGTGCAGTCTGATGATCGTCTATGTTACTGGCGGTCTAATGGATGCCGTCTTGTTGGTTTTGCCCTCATTGGTCTATGTGCTTGGACTCTCCGGTGCGATTCACCTGGTCAACTACTATCAAGACGAGGTCGAAGAATCCGGTTTAGAAGGCGCGCCGGGGCGAGCTTTGCGGGCCGGTTGGCTACCTTGCACTCTGGCGGCAGTGACCACGGCACTTGGATTAGGATCGCTGATTACGAGCGAAGTGATTCCCATTCGTAAATTTGGCGTTTACTCGGCTTATGGAGTGCTATTCACGCTGGTGGTTTTGTTTGCCCTCTTACCGACGTTATTGCAACTTTGGCCACCTCGTCAAAAGAAAAAGAAGGGCGACCAAGGTCAAGTTCACAAAACACCCTTTTCAAAGTTGCTTCTGGGCATGGGGGATATGATTATCAACCGCCATGCTTTGGTAACCATTCTGTGCCTGATTCTGTTATTCGTTTTAGGCGCTGGTTTGGCGAAGACCAAAACCACGGTCCAGTTGATGAAACTGTTTGATCCGGGTGCAAATATTATCCGCAACTATACGTGGCTTGAAGAAAACCTGGGAAATCTCGTTCCAATGGAAGTGGTTCTCCGGATGGATCGTTCGCGGATGCGCGAGGGATCGGAGTCGATTCTTTCTGCCGATGGGCATTATCGTTTGAGCATGCTTGAACGTATGGAAATGGTCGAACGCATCCAGAAGCGGATTGAACAACTTCCGGACGTTGGTCGTGCACTATCGATGGTAACTTTTGCCCCCGAGCTGCCGGAACAAGCAAATAATCTTGGCGTGTTCACAGAGCGATCGGGATACAATTCGGCACTGCAAAAACATCGCCAGGACTTTTTGGAAGAAGATTATTTTCGTGTCGATGGCAGTGAAGAACTCTTTCGCGTCAGTGCCCGACTTCCCGCATTAAGCGATGTGGATTACGGACAATTTGTTGAAGAGATCCGCTATGCCGTGATGCCGCTTCTGGCTGCCTATCGTGAACGCGAGCGAATCATTAGCACGATAGCGCAGGAAGGTGAATCGCTGCGAGGCAAACGTGTTTGTTTGGTCGGTACCCCGACGGATCCAGCATCCGAGACGCCGATCGATGGCGACGGGGCAGAGGAGGCGATCGAGGCGAAATCACGGAAAGAGATGCTGCAAACGCTTAGCGAACTTCTCCGGGTGGCGGGTGTTCGCGTCACATCGATTAAACAGGCAACGGCGGAGCAGAACCAAAAAAAGGCGATCACTGCCAATCAAGAGCACTCGAAGGCCGCAGCGTATTTTAAAAAATTTGATCTCGTCTACTTTGCCGATGCGCATCCTGCCGTGGCTGATGATTTTATCAAGCGACATGCGAATAAAATCATTGACGCGCGTGATATGCGGTTGCTTGAAACAACCCGCGAAGAAGAACAAGCAGGTGGTATCTGGCCGGTCTACACCGGTGTCGTGCCGTTGGTTTACAAGGCTCAGCGGACACTTTTGGTCGGTTTAGTAAATAGCATTCTGTTAGCGTTTGTACTGATTTGCATATTGATGATTGCCATTCTTCGCTCGCCAACGGCAGGCCTGCTTTCGATGATTCCGAACGTGTTTCCGATCGTCATCATCTTTGGATTTATGGGGTGGATTGGTGCACTCATCGATATCGGCACCATGATGACTGCAAGCGTGGCGATGGGCGTTGCGGTTGACGATACGGTTCATTTTCTAACATGGTTCCGCCGTGGAATCATGAGCGGACTTGACCGTCGCGGTGCCGTGCGGATGGCGTACGAACGATGTGCGACGGCCATGATTGAAACGACCATTATTGGCGGCCTCGGCTTAGGGGTCTTTGCGCTCAGTACCTTTACACCGACACAGCGGTTCGGCTACCTGATGATGTTTTTGTTGGCTGCGGCATTGGTCGGCGATTTAATCTTTCTCCCGGCACTTCTCACAGGCCCACTCGGTAAGTTATTCACGCGGGGCTTGGAAAAGAAAGTCAAGAAANACCAGGTGAGCAATCAGGCACCGACTTTCGGAAACGATAATCCAAACCCACCGATCCCCGCGCCCTATTCGGCACAGGCGTCTCGGATCGATGAACCGGTGTTTGGTACACGCAGGCGGCAATGAGCCCCAGAGGGCGGCTTGCTCACTCGGTCATCAGTACCACGGCGACCGCCTGGCCATCGCGACCTTGATTTAATAAGACCGCGCCCTTCTTTTCAATCTTGCGTGGTTCGCCATGGACCACGTTGACCGGACAGGCCGGATCCGGGTTGTCATAGTTGAGAGAGATCGGAAGCATCTTCTCCTGGAAAGCAAGAAGACTGATCGCCATTTCTACGGCACCACCCCCGCCGCCGATATTTCCAAAATAACTTTTTGGGGCGATCACGGGTGTATCCCCAAGTACGGAATGAATGGCGGTTGCCTCGATCCGGTCTTCTTGCGGAAGGGCGATTCCGTGTGCGTTCACATGATCGATTTGCTTCTTTTCGACCCCGGCTTCTCGCATCGCGCCTTNGATACTGTTGCGTATCGCTTTGCCGGATGGAGACACACCGTCTTTTTTGCACTCGAAACGGCTGCATGTTCCAGCGATTGTGGCGAGGATATTTGCCCCTCGTTTTTCTGCGTGGCTTCGACTCTCAAGAATAAATGCCGCGGATCCCTCACCATGAATGGTTCCATCGCGATCCCTGTCAAACGGGCGACACGCTTTGGCCGGATCACCTTTACTCTGCGTAAAACGCCCCCGACCCCTGAAATCATAAACGGTGGGATTCAGCTGCGAACTTGTTCCGCCGGTAATTGCAATGTCCAGTACGTCGCGCTCGATTGCATGGGCGGCTTCGGATAATGCTTGCAGGCTTGAGGTATCGCCCACGGTAATCGAGTTATTTGCTCCTCGTGCATCTTGCGCGATACCAATATGACACGCCGACATGTTGGGCAGATATTTTAAAATCCATAGGGGATACATGTTTTCCAGTGCATTCGTTCCCCAGAGTGAAAAATCAAAATCTTTATTTTCAATACAACTCAAATAGGCGTCACTCACAGCTTCCGTATCGGTGTATATCAAGTCTGTACCGAAGATGACGCCCTTGCGCTCGGGCTCCCCTTTCTCTGGAGAGAGTCCGCTGTCTTCGACTGCCATTTCTGCTGCAGCAAAGGCGAGTTGGATGTCGCGCGACATCACTTTAAGACTTTTACGGGGACGGACATATTGCTTGGGCTCAAATCCGCAAACTTCTGCCGCAATTGCACACCGTGAAGTGCTGCCATCGAAAGCCTGCACCGGTGCTGCACCACTCTGCTGATTATGCAGAGATTCGTAGCAGGCATCCTTCCCGATACCTATCGGGCTCACGATACCGAACCCGGTGAGAACCACCTCTCGATCTGACATCTGCAGGAACTTTCGTCAGAAGACGATATCAAAAGCCTTGTCCCATTTTCCTCAGGGAGCGGCACCAGCACTCTAGAAACAGGACAATTCGGGGGGTCATGATGCAGGTGGCCCATCCTATCGGGATTCATCCTGCTCATCAAGGATAGCCATTTGGAGGCAGTCACAGTATCTTGAATCCCGATTGCGTGGGTCCCGATTGCGAGGGTCTTGGGCAGCAAAACCGAACACGAAAGCAACTCATCACATTGGAAGGGGCGGTCCCTGATGCAGAGAGCACTTTTAACCGGAGCCACGGGATTTGTAGGCAACTATGTTTTGAATGCTCTCTTGGCAGATGGTTTCGAGGTGCGATGTCTCGTGCGGAATCTCGAGCGAAGCCAATCTCTTAAGCGACAAGGCGTAGAGCGGTTCGTCGGTGATCTTTCCCGGCCAGAAACGCTCAAGGACGTTGTTAAGGATCTGGATCTCGTGGTGCATCTAGGTGGACTGATGACTGCCCTGACCAGCAACGAATTTGAGCGGATCAACGGCCAAGGCACGCAGCACTTGGTTGCCGCATGTGCTGAACTAGAAAGCCCCCCTGTCTTCATCCTGATTTCAAGTATTGCGGCTGCCGGAACGTCGGGCGATCAGTTGCGGAATGAAATGGATCCGGTTCATCCGATCTCACATTATGGAAGGAGTAAGCGGACAGGTGAATTGGCTGCCGCCGCTGCCGCCGACCGTGTTCCGGTGACCATTATGCGGCCACCTTTTGTTTTCGGTGGTGGTGATAGAAGTGGCTTTTATATCTTTAGGCCGGTGAAGCGGTTTGGCATTCACCCCGTGCCCGGAATGCGCCATCGAAGAAAAATATCGCTCATCCATGCAGAGGATCTCGCAACGAGTATTCTTCTTGCGGCCCATGGGGGAACACGCGTCGATGCGACCGATGCCAATCGAAGTTTCTTCTCTCAGGGGTGTTACTTTGTTGCTGATGATGCAACACCCCTCTATAGCGATCTCGGCGATATGATAGGCACCGCTGTAGGGCGAGCCAGTGTCGTTAAATTGCCGGTTCCGGATACGTTGGCGCGAACCCTTGGCGGAATTGCGACGATGGTGTCCAAGTTGCGTGGTCGCCCGGGGGTCTTTTCATTGGACAAGGCCCGCGAAGGAGCGGCAGGAAGTTGGACCTGTTCGACCGAAAAAATCAAACAAGAACTTCATTTCAAAACGAGTGTGTCGCTTGAGGATCGATTGCAGGCAACGGTCGATTGGTATTTAGAGCACCGCTGGTTTTGACGCACCGCGTCAACGATTGGCTGGCGAGACGATCACTTGGCATCCATTCGGACTGCTGCGTCCAGACGGATGACCGTTCCGTTGAGCATTCGATTTTCAATCACTTGTCGCGCTAATTGGGCGAATTCACTCGGTTGTCCAAATCGCTGCGGGAAAGGGATTTGAGCCTCTAATGAACTGCGAATAGCTGGTCTTACCTTTTCCATCATGGGTGTGTCGAAAATTCCCGGCGCGATCGAAACGACTCGGATACCGTGTTGTCCTAGTTCGCGTGCCACCGGAAGAGTCATGCTCGCTACGCCACCTTTTGCAGCGGCATATCCTACTTGCCCGATTTGTCCGTCCCAACTAGCAATCGAAGACGTCGTAATAATTACGCCACGTTCCCCATCGTCATCTGTCGGTGTGTCGACCATCTGGGCTGCCGCCAACCGCATTGCATTGAATGTACCCACCAAATTGACGTTGATGATTTGTTGAAAGAGACTCAAATCATGAGGTGTTTCTCGCCCGACAACGCGTGATCCGCGAAGAATACCTGCACAGGTAATCAAGCCATGGAGTGGCCCATGCACTTCAAGGCTCGCTTTGATGACCGCATCCATTTCTTCAGCGTTTTGAACATCGGTACGCCTGAAATCCAGACCCGGACCACATTCTTCGATGAGCTTCTCTGCTGCTTCCTGGTTGACATCCGCGATCATCACGCGAGCCCCGGTCGACACAAGTTCGCGACAACAGGCAGCTCCCAGGCCGGAGGACCCACCAGTGATCAGAAAAGAACGGTCCTTGATTTGCATGGCAGAGCCCTTTTGTCGCTTTTGTTTGGTTGCTTCTCGAATGTCACGATATCGCACTCAGATATCAACTTCAATTCAATTCAATTCAAAAAATCCCTCCTGGCCCTGTCCTTTCGCGGAGGTTATGCTGAATCTGTTATTAAAGCCTAATTCCCTTCCTTTTTACGCGATAGATCGAATCGTATGAGTACCTCTCCANGCCCGGAAACAGACGATTTTCCAGATTTTTCCAAGAGTGACGACGGACTTCTCCCTGCGATCGCCCAGGATGTGGAGACCGGTGAGGTGTTGATGCTCGCCTATATGAATCAAGAGAGTTACGAAGAGACGATGCGTTTAGGGCGAGCCGTGTATTTCAGTCGCTCGCGAGGAAAGTTATGGCGAAAAGGAGAAGAGAGTGGCAATGTGCAGGAGATCGACTCGGTATATTTCGATTGCGATCGTGATACTCTCTTGTTGAAAGTGCGACAAGTCGGCGGTGCCGCCTGCCATCGTGGTTACCGGAGTTGTTTTTTTCGCAAGAAAACACCGAATGGTCTGGAAATTATCGGAGAACAGGTGTTTGATCCAGAGGAGGTTTACCGTAAATGAGCGGCGAAAAAATACTGAAGTTAGGAATCCCTGCCGGAAGTCTGCAGGAGGCCACGGGAGAACTTTTTCGGAGAGCGGGCTATAAAATTTCATTCCGCTCTCGAAGCTATGTGCCCTCGATTGATGACCCAGAAATCGAATGCTTGTTGATTCGTGCGCAAGAAATGGCGCGGTATGTTGCTGCAGGCGTTTTAGATGCAGGGCTTACGGGGCATGACTGGATTAAGGAGACCGGTGCCGATGTCCATGAAGTCAGTGAACTGGTTTTTTCGAAAGTGAGTCGCCGCCCGGTCCGTTGGGTACTTTGCGTCCCGAACGATTCCTCTGTTCAATCGGTGGAAGATTTATCCGGTGCGCGAATTGCAACCGAAGCGGTTGGTCTGACCACGCGTTTCCTTGAACAACACGGAGTGAAAGCGAATGTTGAGTTCAGTTGGGGTGCGACAGAGGTTAAGCCCCCAAAACTTGCCGATGCGATCGTCGAAGTGACAGAAACAGGGAGTTCTCTTCGGGCAAATAATTTACGAATTATTGCTGAGGTTCTTCAGAGCACACCTCGATTCATCGCAAATCATGACGCCTATCAGGAATCCTGGAAGCGAACAAAAATCGATGATATTGCCCTGCTCCTCAGGGGCGCAATGAATGCAGAGGATCTTGTCGGATTGATGCTCAATGTCCCGCGAAAAAATTTAGGAGAAGTGTTATTGCTTCTTCCCGCTCTGAAGAAACCAACCGTATCTGATTTGGCCGATACCGAATGGGTCTCTGTCGTCACAATCATTGAGGAGTCCATCGTTCGGGAAATTATTCCTCGCCTGAGTTCAGTAGGAGCGGAAGGGATCGTTGAATATCCGCTCAATAAAGTAATCGATTGACTGAAACTCAAAGAGCATCACAGGATCAAGAAGAAGGTTTTTATATGCATTCTCCGGAAGAGTCTCTGCACAAGATGGGCATCGAACTACCAGATCCGTTGGCACCCAAAGGAATTTATCGAAATGTCCTTGTTTCGGGAAACCTGGTGATGACTTCCGGTCACCTGCCGTCTGACGAAAACGGAAATTTAATTTTAGGCAAAGTGGGTCTAGAACTCGATCAGGATGCCGGGTTTGCTGCAGCCAGGCAGGCTGGGTTGGCCGTGTTAGCGAGTTTACGTGAAGCGTTGGGAAGCCTTGATCGGATTGATCGCGTGGTCAAAATTCTTGGTTTCGTTAATTGTTCACCAGACTTTACTGCCCAGCCAGCAGTGATCAACGGCTGTAGCGAACTTTTTCGCGATGTTTTCGGGGACGCGAACGGTATCGGAATTCGCAGCGCGGTAGGGACTTCAAGTCTCCCTCTCGGTGTGCCGGTCGAGTTGGAAGCGGTATTTGAAGTGGCCGTTGAATAAAAGATTAGCCGCTCACTCCGTTTTTTACTGCCGTTTTTACTGCGTAGGTAACTTGAAGCATGCTGCTTCTTGAGAGTTTCGGACAAGCAGGTAAGGGCCGTACAGGCAAACGTTATTCCAGCTGGTTCCTTCAATTGCCTTGAACTCACCGAGTTCCTCGTGTCGCTTCGGATTCGCGGCTACAAGATGCACGGTTCCATTCTCGGCCAGAACGATAATCTTGTTACCGACCAAAAGAATCTGCCCGTGCCCATAGCGACCCTTTTTCCAACGCACTCGGCCAGTTGCTGTTTCGATGCACTGAAGAATGCCATCACTCAATCCAAATGTATGCGCATCCCTCACTACAACATTTGTGAATTTTGTCCGCAATACATTATGCTTCTTCCATATTTTTTCCACGGACCACACATCACCATCGGATCGGGATATTTGGAGTAGCATCGCCCCGTTCCCATAGCCTTTTGAGAGCAAGACTTTATCGGTGTCTATGACAACTGCCTGCGAAGAGTTTGAATTCGAAAGATTGTCACCCGGCCAGGAATGGGACCACATCGTCTTTCCCGTATCGGGGTCATGTCCGGAAACCGTTTGCTCATTAACGCTCAAAATTTGTCGCGTACCGCAAATTTCCACCAATGACGGCGAGCTATAGCTGATCTGGGTTGCCCCGCCCCGCCACATTTCCTTACCGGTTTTGTAGTCATAGGCAACTAACGAGTGGAGCCCCTGCTCTTTTGTGCCTCCGGCGGGAATGACCACGAGATCATCCACGATCAGAGGAGAATTCGAGCGGCCATAGAAAACCAACTCTGCATCTTCAGGTGCGGAACTTCCGACCTCCGTCGGAAGATTTTTCTTCCAGAGTACTTTGCCAGTCGCACCGTCCAGACAATTTAATATCCCGGTTATGCCCAGGGAGTAAACGTTGCCTCGATGTATGGTAGGTGTGCTGCGAGGGCCGATACCCCCTAGTTTGTTCTGATAGCGAGCAGGCGTCGCGTGAGACCAAAGAATCTCTCCCGTCTCGAGATCGTAGCAACTTGTCAGTTCAGATGGGCCGCGCTGCTCCATCGTAACGGCGTAACCATTGACGGCTGAAAACGCTGACCATCCGGCACCGATAGACTGTCGCCAGACTTCTTCCGGCTTTTGCTGCTCCCAGTCGTCGTGAAGTTCGATGCCATCGACAGTTGCGGTGCGGTGCGGTCCAAGGAATTGTGGGAAATCATTGGACGTTTCACGTGAAAGGTCGGGGGCATGCTTATCAGGGGTCGTTTGTCTTTGGCTGGGGATTGGGAGTAATTGATCCGGATGAAATGAAAATCGCCGCGCAAAAACGGGCACCAGTTCTCCGCTCACGTGATCAATGCGATAAAAGATGAAGAAAGCAGTTGAAGAAAAAACAAACAGCCCAAAGGGAAGCATCCGGACCCAGAGCGCATGTTGACTGTAAATGCCGAACCAGCCGATCCAGGCAAACAGGGCAAAGAACGCCGCTGCGGCACTAATGACGTTATCCATGGCGTGATCGGCCGTCAGATCGATCGAGCGAACGGTCACGATCACGAGGATTGCGAATACGATGAACGCCCAAACCAGCCAAGGTGGGTTCCAGCGAGGCTTGCNCCGACTGGAGGAATCCCGGTTAGCGGCCTCATGGGCCACGCCTGCCGAATTTCCAAATTCCGCTACCATCATTCAAAGATAGAGACCCTCTCTAGGAAGCGTTACGCAGCCTCTGCGGGGGAACTCTGTGTTTCGGTTTGTTTAGGAATTGTCCGAGCGTTGCGAAACAGTATTTTAAGCACAGAATAGATGCTAGGGTATACCAGGTCGCGATAAGGTGAATCGGCAGGCAGTTGCGCCATCAGTCGGCGGTGCGCAATCCCCAAGTTATGGTACGGCAGACTCGGAAACATATGATGCAGGGCGTGATAGCGTAAGCCCACCGGGTAGATCAGTTCGGTAAAGCGGTTTCCGACAATATCAGCNGAATCGTATAGTTGATCCCGAAAACTCATTCTTTCGCCAGGATTGGTCCAGAAGTGTGCCGTTAGCGAACGAAAATAGTGGAGCGATAGAGGCATCGCTGCAAGTGTCAGGATGGTAAAGATCCTGCAAAAGGGCGATCCAAAGGCCCCTCCGGAAACGATCCCGACCACGACCAGTCCGGGAATCAGCCACGCGCGGATGCTGCATGCAACGTCCATGAATGCCCACCAGCGACGCGGTTCTTTGCCAGTAATTTTGCGACGGTATGAAAAATTGAATACGAACGACGAGAGGGTACTCAGTGACCATTCACGAAGTTTTGGGGTCAAGAATGATATTGGTGCGATGACAAGGAATCTGAAAAGAACAAAAGTAGGTTGCACAAAAACTTGCATTAAAAAGAATACAACGTTTTTAATCGGGCCTCGCCCAATGGGTAAGTATTCTCCATCCACATGGGTTCCGTAAATCGTGTTATTGTGATGCCCCATATGAAATTCAAAGAAATACGATGGCATCATCGAGGGAATGCCGAAAAGCAGATTCCACGCGATACGGAATTTTTTTAAACTATTCCTCGCGTTCAAATGTGCCACTTCGTGAATGAAATTGGCCAATCGGTGCAATCCAAAACCAGCAACCAGATAGACAAGAAGAACCCAAGGACGGTTTCCAATGTCAAAGATGAATGCCGGCACGATTTGCCACCATTCGTCTGGCAGTCCCTTGGGATAGGCCGCTTCCTCGAGTTGAAACAAAAAGAGGATGCACGAATAAGTAACGACCAGGCAAACAAGAAAATCGGTCCAAAATATCCAAGCTTTTGGCTGTAGCAAATCGTCCACAATTTTGCGCGACTCGCGCATCATCGGGCCCATATCATCAGCATGATCAGTGATGGTTCTATCCTCGGACACGAAGGAAACGGCTAGGCAAGAAATGAAAATCTATCGAATGGCAACGAGCAAGGAATCGATGGAATCTTCGGAGCGATAACAGCGAAAAGTCTCTACAAAGTGTAGGCGATCCAACAACCTTTGACCAAGGGGGTCGACTAGAGATGCATGCAGAGGAGTCTAATAAACGAAAGCCAATAAGCTTGCCGGAGTGAGTTTGAGGGAGCAGGGTAAAATTTTAGGCCTTTGTGGCCGCAACGCAGTGTGCCTCAAAGGGACGCACAACAGAGACGCATAACAGGGACACACATTCTCGCCGGATTGATGCATCGAATGCACTGGGTAAGACTACCTCAATTCTGAAGAGGAGATATCCTCCCGACACAGGCTTTCTGGCACAGATTGGCAAAGTTGGCGAAGTGCCGCTGGGATGGAGATGTCCTCCAGGTTGCAAAAGACATGATCGATTTTTCGTCCAAATGCCAGCATCCGACAACCCGTATGCGCGATTTGGTCGATTGCCAACTGCATTCGTTTTTCAGCNCTTTCTTCTCCAGAGGCATCGTAGTACCGAGTGTCCCCGATTCGTTTGAGAGTATCGATACCAACTGCGAAGATGGCACCCGGAAATAAAATGGCTTTTTTGTTAAATGTGACGGACTGTGTGATTGCAACTGTATCGTTTGCATCAAATTGATTCACTCGTCGTACAACATCGGCGGTACTCAGGGATGGCTTATCGACGTTGTCGATCGAAATCTCGTAAAAGAGTGGGCCCCCGATAATCTTCTCTGCAACCGAGGCTATCGTTCGATGCCCAGCGTGAAGCGGATTAAAGGATCCTGGNAAAACGACACGCGGTGGGTCCACATGTTCTTTGCCGACTAAAACAAAGGGCGTTTTTCCTGAAACGACTTGTTGGACAGAGTTTTTAATTTGGTTGTTCATGGGATTTGTCGCAACAATAAAAAGGTTTCTTGCCCCATAATAAGATAATTTGACCGTTTTAAGTTGCCCTCANTCAACGCTTTACNGCAACTTAAATTCTGCGGGAGAATTTTGTTGCAGCNGGGTGGTCTCATTGACGGTTGCCGCAGTCAGAGATTAAACTTTTTCCTTGAGTTTTGCAGTTTATGTTGCCGTAATTTTAGACGAGATTGCCGTATTTCGGATGAACCAGATCGTGTGATCTTTGGGGCAATCGATATTCAATTTCATTTTCAGTTTTAACGCGTCCATCGCTTAGGAAATCGTACTATGTCGACGCCCTTGATCGATCAGAGTATCGAACAGCTTTGTATCAATACGATTCGTACGTTGTCTATGGATGCTGTACAGGCGGCCAATAGCGGCCACCCAGGTACACCNATGGCGCTGGCACCGGTGGGTTATTCGCTATGGAATGACTGGCTCCGCTACGATCCGCAATCGCCCCTTTGGCCGGTTCGGGATCGTTTTGTACTCAGTTGTGGCCATGCTTCAATGCTGCTCTACGCGTTGATTCATCTGGCCGGAGTTGAACAAGTGGATCAAGATGGGACTGCTGCCGGCAGGAAGTCAATTACCCTTGAGCAAATACGACAATTTCGCCAATGGGGAAGCCCCTGTGCAGGCCATCCCGAATACCGACATGCCAGTGGTATTGAAACGACAACCGGTCCTTTAGGGCAGGGAGTCGCGACGAGCGTTGGAATGGCGATGGCTTCGCGNTGGAGCGAGGCNNATTTCAGTCGACCGGGNTTCGATCTATTTGGCTACGATACCTATGCGGTATGNAGTGATGGNGATCTGATGGAGGGTGTNAGNCAGGAGGCGGCTTCACTGGCNGGCCACTTAAANCTATCGAACCTGTGCTGGATATATGACGATAACCACATCACGATCGAAGGAAACACATCGCTTGCTTTTAACGAAGATGTTGCAGGTCGGTTTGAAAGCCTTGGCTGGCGAGTGATCTTGGTTGACGATGCCAACGATTTGGGTGCGTTGGCTAGGGCATTTCAGTTTTTTAAAGAAAATGACCAGACCCCGACGCTGATTATTGTCCGCAGTATCATTGGCTATGGCTCCCCGAATAAAGCCAATGATCACAGTGCACATGGAGCTCCGTTGGGCGAAGATGAAGTGAAGCTGACGAAGGAGGCATATGGCTGGCCAGTGGATGCCAAATTCCTTGTCCCGGATGAAGTTTCAGAGCACTTTTCTCAGGGGATTGGAGCGCGTGGTGCAACGGAATACAAAGCATGGCAGGAACAAATCGATGCCTACGCCACAGCACATCCAGAGCTTTTTGCACAGTGGCAGTTGATGCAGTCCGGAAGTCTGCCAGCCGATTGGGATGCAAAGATGCCTTTGTTTGAGCCTGATGAAAAGGGCTTAGCAACCCGTGTTACTTCCGGGAAAGTTTTGAATGCGTTGGCCGAGACCATTCCCTGGTTTTTAGGTGGCTCCGCTGATTTGGCGCCCTCGACAATGACGCATTTAAAAAATGAAGGTGACTTCGAGCCGGACGGTTATGGAAATCGGAATTTTCATTTTGGAATACGAGAGCACGGGATGGCTGCTGCCTGCAATGGCTTGGCGCTTTCTCACTTTCTTCCGTTCGGCGGCACTTTTTTTGTATTTTCCGACTACATGCGGCCTGCGATACGATTGGCCGCCATTATGCAACTTCCCGTGATCTATGTGTTCACGCACGACTCCATCGGTTTGGGAGAAGATGGTCCTACGCACCAGCCGGTCGAGCATCTTAGTGCGCTGCGGGCGATTCATGGTCTTCGCGTTTTTCGTCCAGGAGATGCTAACGAGGTCACAGAGGCCTATCGCACGGTGTTGTCCGATCCTTCGATGCCCACGGCGATGGTCTTTACCAGGCAGGCATTGCCGACGCTTGATCGCACAAAATTTCAACCTGCCTCAGGTGTTCATCGCGGTGGTTATGTGCTGTTGGACTCGCCCGGCGACCCCGAACTCATTCTCATCGGTACGGGAAGTGAGCTCTCGCTTGCCGTAAAGGCCGGAGAAAAACTCGCGGCAGATGGTGTCGCGGTGCGTGTTGTGAGCTTGCCATGCTGGGAATTGTTTGATGACCAAGAACAGGCATATCAGCAGGAAGTTTTCCCGCCTTGCGTTACGGCTCGGGTGGCCGTCGAAGCCGCTCTCAGTCAAGGCTGGGAAAAATATATTGGCCCGCAGGGTCGCTTTGTAGGCATGACCGGCTACGGTGCTTCCGCTCCCTATCAGCAGCTATACAAGGAATTCGGGATTACGGTGGACCAGATTGTCGCCGAAGCAAAAGAGGCCCTTGCGTAACACGCTGAAAGCGGATGGTTCCCATGCATCGCCAGTCTGCTCCACCTGTTATCTGTCTTATGATGGATCGGCTTTCAGTGGGCATGCTTGGTGCCTATGGAAATACGTGGATTGGAACTCCCTGTTTTGATCGTCTCGCCTTTGGCTCGATTCTTGCCGATCAGATGCTGCTTACCTCGCCAACACTGGGAGATTTTTACGATTCGGTTTGGCGTGGGGAATCAGAACCAAGCGTTTCTATTTCTGAAAGTTGTGCAGCGCGTGGCTTAGATACTCTCCTCGTCACCGACGAAATGTCATTGGCCGTAAAAGATTCCGGATTTACAAACGTTTCTATGATAGAACCGGGATCTTTTGCGGATAATCAATTTACCGAGACGGAAAAGTTTTTTTCCGCCGCCGCTGATCATTTGACGACGCTGAATGCGCCGACGTTTGTTTGGTTGCATACAAAATGTCTTGCTGACAACTGGGACGCTCCCTATGCAATGCGCGAGNGGTATGCGGCCGAAGATGACCCGCCGCCACCGAATTCTCAGGTTGCCCCGCATTTCTATACAGGACCGGAAACCGATCCAGATGAATTGCTCGGTTGGGCCCAAGCGTACGCGGCCCAGATATCGCACTGGGATCAATGCCTNGGNCAGTTGGTNGCATTGATTGACANNCACNCTGTTTTTAAAGACGCGCTGTTGATTGTCGGAGGTTGTCGAGGCTTCCCGTTAGGGGANCATCGTGCTGTCGGTCAAGGTACCCACGAGAGTCCGGACTGTGATCTATACAGTGAACTCNTGCATCTCCCGCTGCTTTGCCGTATTCCAGGTGGGCCGAGCGCTGGTCGTTTAGGCCAGCTTATGCAGCCCGAAGATCTGTTCAATATTTTGCACCTTTGGATGCAACAGAGTACCGAAGCACCTAGAGAAACGCTGGCCGATTTTCTCGAGCATTCGAAAGAGTTCCGCTCGACGGTTATTTCACAGCACGAGAGTGGCAGTTGGTCTGTTCGTACTCCAGCTTGGTTTCTCCAAAGTCGGAATGACACGGGCAACACCAAGGAANTGTATTTCAAACCGGATGATCGCTGGGAAGTCAATAATGTCGCGGAACGCTGTANCGATATCGTTGGAGCGATTGAACAACTCTATCAGAGGGCGAAGGATGGTAAGCCGATTGAACCGATTGATNGTCTATTAANGTAAATATTNGGGNGAATTATTGACCTTCTCTTCGGGCACAGCATGTACGCGTGCAACAAATCTTAAGATTCTGTTAAAATAAACTGAGGCCTCGGTTAAGTATGCAGTGGCAACGAAAAGTTCAAGCTACGGAGAAATAGAATGCGACTGTTAGTGTTCGCCTTATTAAACGTATTGTGCTTTCTTGGTTGCACGGATAATCCTTTTAAAGGAGGAGAGACTTTTGCTCAGGTGGGGAGTGCCAAGGCCGATAAATCGTCGGCACAACAATCCAGCGCGAGGGAATCGAAAGTGTCAAAAGAGACGAATTCACAGTTCAATAAGTTAACAGACTTTGAAAAATATGTGCTTTTGAAGAAGGGAACAGAGCGGCCGTTTGTTGGGAAATATACTGACACGGACGACGCGGGAACTTATATTTGTCGTCGCTGTAATGCACCCCTCTATCGTTCTGATCATAAGTTTCATAGCGATTGTGGCTGGCCCGCTTTTGACGACGAATTACCCGGAGCCGTTACGCGAATACCTGATAAAGATGGATTTCGCACAGAAATTGTTTGCAGTAATTGCGGAGGCCATCTGGGTCACGTCTTTCTAGGTGAACGATTGACTGCCAAAAATACGCGGCATTGTGTGAATTCAGTATCGATGGTTTTGATCCCCAAAGGAGACCCGATCCCACCCACCATCAAAAAAGACTCGAAAGCGGATGACACCGATCGGTCGGGTTCTGNCCCCCAAAAATAGCCATTACGCGGTGTAATGCTTTCGCCCGTTGGGTCTGATTCTATACGCTCGCAATTGAAACCACGCTATTTGCCCTGGTATCCCAGAGCGAAATTTAGCATGATAGTGTATCGGGTCGTGCAAACGCAGCGCGACGGACAAGCGGCCCTGCGGACTGGATGCTGGTATTTTCAGCCCCGTGGGGAAAACCTTGTAGAAAGGAGGTGGTCAATTGATAGCGAATAAACATAACCAGTGGGGTGGCTGCGGCTGACGACAGCCGGCGGGCTGCCGCGATATGCAGCCACCATCTCACAGGATCTTTATTTGATCCTGTTGTGATCAAGGGGTCTGGTTCTTCGCAAGAAGGACCAGACCCTATTTTTTTAAACAAAGGCCTTTAGGACTTCGTCTGGTGCAGGACCGTAGGCCGCGGGTTCCATCGAACAACCCGCGCGTCCTTGACTCAAACCTCTAAGCTCACCGGCAAATCCAAAAAGACTTGCCAGCGGAGCTTCGGCATCGATGATCGAATCTTGGCCGCGGGTCTGTGTGGCGTGAATAATGGCCCTTTTTTGCTGCAGACTGCTGATAATGTCTCCCAGATATTCGTCGGGAGTCGAAATTTGCAATCGCATAATCGGTTCCAGAAGTACAATCCCGGCTTCTTGCAGACCACGATCAAAAGCGTCGTTGGCTGCAACGCGGAAAGCCACTTCATTGGAATCAGTCTCGTGGACTTTTCCTGCCGTAATCGTAGCTTGGACCTGCGTGAGTGGATAACCATAAAGTCCGCCCCCCTCGACCCGAGCATTGAGTTCTTCGAGAACAGGCTGTAAATATTCGCCCGGCAGTGTGTCTCCGGCTTGCATCATTACACTGCTTTGTCCGGATGTGACAGGTTCGACTTGCAGATGAATTTCTGCAAATGTGGAACTGCCGGCAATTTGCCGTTGGCAGCTACCAACGACTGTGGCACGCTGACGCACGGTTTCTCGATAACTCACACGCGGATTGTGAACCTTTACATTCAGCTTGAAGTCCCGCAACAGGCGATGTTTGATCACTTCCAGATGCAATTCTCCCATGCCGCTGATGAGGGTTTGCCCGGTTTCTTCATTTTCTTCTGCTCGAAATGTCGGGTCCTGACGCTTCATTAATTCAAGCGCCTCAGATAACTTCTTTCGCTCTGTGGATGTTTCTGGTTCGATGGCCATTGAAATGACAGTCTCGGGAAATTCAATGGTTTCCAAGAGGATAGGATTTTGATTCTGACAAATGGTATCGCCGGTTACCGAATGACGTAAGCCAATCACCCCGACGATATCACCCGCTTCAACGCGTTCTACTTGCTGTCCCTTTCCTCCCGGTTTGACCTGCCAGAGTTGAGGTACATTTTCTTTTTTATCCTTGCCTGGATTGTAAACACGTGTGCCGGCTTCAAGCACTCCCGAGTAGACGCGCACATAAGAAAGATCGCCGGTCTTTTCCGCCTCCACTTTAAACACGAGGCCACAAAAGGGTTCTTCCGGACTGGCGTTGCGCTCTTCTTCTTGATCTCCGTGGCGAGGGTTTGTGCCGATGATTGCAGGTAATTCCTTAGGGCTAGGCAGATAAGTCGCGACGGCGTCGAGCACCGGTTGTACCCCAATGTGATCCAGAGCCGACCCACAGAAGACAGGAGTAATTAGCTGATGAAGCGTTGCTTCGCGAATCACGGAGTGGAGCAGATCAACGGGAATTTCGGCTTCCTCCAGGGCTAATTCCATGAGCTTATTGCTGTAATCGTACAATTGTTCCAGCAATGTGTTGCGGGCCTGCTTTGCCGCATCGAGAAACTCAGCGGGAATTTCTTCTTCAAGGATTTCAGCTCCATCACTCTTCTCAGTGAAATGCAACATTTTCATTGAAAGAAGATCGACAACCCCTCGAAATGCTTCAGCGACATGCGGTGGGCCCGCACCGATTGGAATCTGCACCGGGACCGGGTTCGCTCGAAGTCTTTTACGGATATCGGCCAGTACGTTCTCGAAATTTGCACCCTCCCGATCCATTTTGTTGATAAATGCGATGCGAGGAACACCATATTTATCTGCTTGGCGCCAGACTGTCTCGCTTTGGGCTTCCACACCTTCGCGGGCACTGAATACGACAACCCCACCATCAAGAACGCGCAGGCTCCGCTCGACCTCTGCAGTAAAATCGACATGCCCTGGGGTATCAATCAGATTGATCGTAACGTTTTTCCAATCGAAAGTGATACAGGCCGCATAAATGGTGATGCCGCGTTGCTGTTCTTCTTCATCAAAGTCAGTTTTGGTCGTTCCTTTGTCGACTTCACCCATTCGATGTGTGGCACCGGCATAAAAGAGCATTCTTTCGGTGAGGGTCGTTTTCCCCGCATCGATATGAGCAATGATGCCGATATTACGCAGATTTTCTAATTCGCGAGCCATGTTTTTCTATTGAATTTAAGCGCATAAAAAAGCCACGCCCCGAATTTCAAAGCGTGGTGAATCGATGTTATTGGACTACCAGGCAAAATGCGCAAACGCTTTATTGGCTTCAGCCATACGATGCACATTCTCCCGTCGTGTCATGGCAACTCCTTCGCGATTGAAGGCATTTACAATCTCGTCTGCCAATTTCTGCGAAGTGGGGCGGCCCTTTTTTTCACGTACAGCGATTAATAACCAACGAATCGCAAGTGACTGCTGGCGAATGCGACCGACCTGCATCGGCACCTGATAAGAAGCTCCACCCACGCGCTTACTCCGCACCTCAACATCGGGTTTGATGTTGTTGATTGCGGTGTCGAAAATCTCAATGGGCTCCGGTTCGTTAATCCGCTCGCCGACGAGATCGAGTGCAGTGTAAAAAACAGACTGTGCGGTGCTTTTTTTCCCGTCCCACATCAACACATTAATAAATTTACTAGCCAAGAGAGAACCGAATTTCGGATCTCCCACAAGCTGTTTTCGGCTGGCAGTAATACGTCCCATTTTTATTTCCGCAAGAGATTTTCAGTTAAGATTGTACGACCATTGCACTCTATTTTTTTGCACCATAGCGACTGCGTGCTTGTCGGCGTCCATCGACGCCCAGTGTATCAAGTGCTCCACGTATCACCTGATAACGAACACCCGGCAAATCCCGAACACGTCCGCCACGGACGAGGACGATGGAGTGTTCCTGTAAGTTATGCCCTTCTCCCGGAATGTAAACAGTAACTTCTTTCCGATTGGACAACCTTACACGCGCAATTTTTCGAAGTGCCGAATTCGGCTTTTTGGGTGTCATTGTTTTCACTTGAAGACAGACACCTCTCCGCTGAGGGCAGCGATCAAGCACGGGAGCCTTACTGTTCTTTTTTGGTTGCTTCCGCTTTCGGCGTATCAATTGGTTGATCGTGGGCATGCTATTTTTTAATTTTGCGTCGTAATTGTAACAGTCGTATATAAGAGGGTAGGAAACATCTCAAATTAGCCGATCCCGATGGATTGTCAATGGTCCCAAAGTCTTGCGACTCTTGATTGGTGTCGCGTGGCTCATTCGCCCTCTGGCGCAGGGTTGGGATTGTCATCAAACGGGGCAGAAAGCCCCCCCTCCTCGGAGGTCGGCTCCGTTTCTTCGGAAACCGTAGGTGTTTCTTCAGCAACTGTAGGTGTTTCTTCAGCAACTGTAGGTGTTTCTTCGGCAACGTAGGTGTTTCTNACGGNAACTGTAGGTTGTCGAAATGGGGTCCGGAGGAGTAGTCACTTCGGAGACGATGCCTGCGATACCCTCCGGGGTACCTCCAGTAACCGTGTCAACCGTGGATACGTCACGAACGGATGGATCCATTCCAAGCCCGCCTAGACCATGTTCCTCAACGCTACTTGGTACCTGCATCAGGGGCTGGTCAATGGTCGATTCTTCGATACCACTCAGAGGCTGAGGACTCAGCGATTCCATGTCGAGCGTCGCAACAGCTTGCGTTTCATCGCTGCTACCACCCTCCCCCGATTCAATGGCTGCATCCAGTAATGGGAAAGAGCGGGAGAGTACGAGATCTTTTTCAGCCGTAAGTGCCTCGAGCGCTTCAGGCCTGATGCGGACTTCCGAGTCCTGGAAGGAGTGGAAGCCTGTTCCAGCCGGTACCAGGTGTCCGAGAATGACATTTTCTTTCAGCCCCACTAAGCGGTCTACTTTTCCTGAGAGCGCTGCCTCAGTTAGCACCTTTGTGGTTTCTTGGAAACTCGCAGCGGAGATAAAGCTACTACTCTGCACCGACGCCTTTGTAATCCCTAACAATTGGGTGCTCGCAGTTGCCGGTTTAGGTTTCGAGCCCTTGGCGACTTCACCGCCCAACGCTTCAATCTGTGCGTTGGCTTGTTGCAAAGCCTCTTTGGGAACGACGCTGCCCAAAGCGTATTCGCTGTCACCGATCTCAGTAATTTTGACACAATCTGCAAGGCCATCGTTATGTTGGCGGAATTCAAACTTATCTAATACGTTCCCACGCAACAGTTTCGTGTCACCAGCCGATTCAATTTTGACTTTACGAAGCATCTGAGAAACGATGATTTCAACATGCTTGTCATTGATTTCTACACGCTGTGAACGATAAACATTCTGAATTTCGCGAGTGAGATATTGCTGGACGGCTTCCTCGCCAGAAACACGCAAGATGTCATGTGGCACCAGAGGACCATCAACTAATGATTCACCCGCTCGCACTTCATCTCCTGCGTGGACGCGTAAATGCTTCCCGTGAGAAATGAGATGTTCTTTCTCAATTCCACTTGCACTGCGAACAACAAGTGTCCGCTTGCCACGACGTTTTTCACCAAGCAACTCCACGACGCCATCAATTTCAGCGATCACCGCGGGATCTTTTGGTTTCCGAGCTTCAAAAATTTCCGTTACACGAGGTAGTCCCCCAGTGATGTCCTGCGTTCCAGAAGCTTCGCGAGGAGTTTTGGCGAGCAGCGTTCCGGGACTGATGGCATCACCTTCATTGACTTCGATATTTGCACGTTCCGGGAGATAGTAAAAGTCGAGAGTTTTGCCCTCGCTATCCTCCAGCACAACTTGCGGATGCAAATCACCTTTGTGTTCGGTGATGACTCGACGAACGTGGCCACTAACGTCTTTTTCCAGACGCATGGTGTCGCCTTCCCGTACGTCCTCGTAGCGGACCTTTCCGTTAACCTCAGCAAGAATGGGGATGCTATGAGGATCCCACTGGCAGATAACCTCTCCCGCTTTGACATCTGCTTTTTCATCGACCAATAAAGTGGCTCCGGTCGGGATCTCAAATTTTTCCAATTCGCGATCCTTAGGGTCGAGGATGGTGATTTCACCATTTCGGGCCAGCACAATGTTCGCACCCTCCTGGTTGACCACGACCTTTAACCGGGTGTATTGAACCGTTCCCGCCTTTGTTGCACGGATTTCGCTCTTTTCAACATCATGCTGACCGACACCACCAATGTGGAAGGTACGCATTGTCAACTGTGTTCCCGGTTCACCAATACTTTGAGCAGCGATGATACCGACAGCCATACCCTCTTCAACCATCGAACCGGTTGAAAGGTCCATGCCATAACATGAGCGGCAAATTCCCAGTGGGGCTTCGCAGGTCATCGGGCTCCGGACCTGGATCTTTTCTAATCCAAGATTTTCGATTTGCCTTGCGATGTCAATCGTGATCATCTCGCCGTCCCGCACGATCGCTGCGTCCGTAATCGGATTAACGATGTTGGTTCGGCTAACCCGACCTTTGATCGAGTCCGCGAGACGAATATCAACCTTCTCGCCACGATAGATAATTCCCTTCGTGATTCCCTGGGTTGTGCCACAGTCATGCATGGTGATTACCACATTCTGTGCCACGTCAGCAAGTTTTCGAGTGAGGTAACCCGAGTCAGCCGTCTTAAGTGCGGTGTCGGCAAGACCCTTGCGAGCACCGTGTGTCGAACTGAAGTACTCCAGTACGGAAAGCCCTTCGCGGAAATTTGCCTTAATCGGGGTTTCGATAATTTTCCCGGATGGCTTGGCCATCAGCCCTCGCATGCCTGCGAGTTGTCGAATTTGTTCAACACCACCTCGAGCACCAGAGATCGCCATCAAGTAGATGGGATTCACATAGCCATCTTGACGATAGTCAGTTTCCAGTTCTGCCATCATGGCCTTGGTAATTTCTTCGCGTGCATGCGTCCAGCAATCAAGAACTTGGTTATAACGCTCACCTTCGGTGATAATTCCACGCGCGTAAAGTTTGTTCGTCTTCAGTACATTCTTCTCGGCGTCACCAATAACCGATTCTTTTGCCTCTGGCGTAATCAGATCGTCGGTGGCGAAAGATAGGCCGCTTCGAGTCGCCTCCCGGAAACCCATGCGATTCATATCATCCAGTAGCACGATGGTTGCTCTTCGGCCTAGTTCCTGATAGCAATCTGAAATGACCCGAGCCAATTCGCCACTACGCATCGGCAGGTTGTAATAGGCCATTCCCTCTGGAAGCGCTGAGTTGAAAATCACACGACCTACTGTGGTGTCCACCATCGTAGCCTCGAATGGGTCATCCTCTGCTTCACTGCGAACCCGTGTGCCTGCCGGCATTTTGACTTTAATTTTTGCATGAGTGTCGACGGCCCCTAACGAGTAGGCCAACGTGACCTCATCGGTTGAGGCAAAGATCATTCCATCTCCCTTGCGGTCGGGAATTGCAACGGTGAGATAGTACGATCCCATGACCGCATCCTGAGAGGGGCTGATGACCGGGGCTCCACTGGATGGACTAAAAATATTGTGTACCGACATCATCAGGGTGTGGGCTTCTACCTGGGCTTCGATCGACAGTGGGAGATGCACTGCCATTTGATCCCCGTCAAAGTCGGCATTAAATCCTTTGCAAACGAGCGGATGCAATAAAATGGCGTTGCCTTCAACGAGCACCGGTTCAAAAGCTTGGATACCCATTCGATGGAGTGTCGGGGCACGGTTGAGCAGGACCGGATGATTGCGAATAACTTCTTCGAGGATATCCCAAACCTCTTCATCTTTTCGCTCAAGCATCTTCTTTGCGCTTTTAATCGTATCGGCGTGACCTAATTCCTTAAGTCGGCGAATAATGAACGGCTGAAATAACTCGAGCGCAATCTTTTTGGGAAGTCCACATTGATGCAATTTCAACTTCGGTCCGACGACAATCACACTTCGTGCGGAATAATCGACCCGTTTACCAAGGAGGTTTTCACGGAATCGGCCCTGTTTACCCTTGATCATGTCGGTCAAAGATTTTAGCGGCCGGTTGCTACTTCCTAATACAGGTCGCTTGCACCGATTATTGTCGAACAGTGCGTCAACCGACTGTTGTAGCATTCGTTTTTCATTACGAATGATGACCTCAGGCGCATTGAGATCGACCAATTTTTTTAAACGATTGTTACGGTTGATAATCCGGCGATAGAGGTCATTGAGATCACTCGTCGCAAAGTTGCCCGAGTCAAGCAAGACAAGCGGCCGGAGGTCAGGTGGAATGACAGGAATGACATCCAAAACCATCCATTCGGGCTTGTTGTCGCTGTCCCGAATCGACTCAACAATTTTGAGTCGGTTAATCAACTCTTTTTCTTTCTGTTTTGAACCGGTGGTCGCCAGTTCTCCGCGGAGTTCTTCAGAAAGCTGCACCAGATCCAGGCCCAGCATTAATTTATGGATTGCTTCAGCACCCATATAGGCTTCAAAAGAACCCTCACCGTAGTCATTCAAGGCCGTACGGTATTCTTCCTCGGTTAACAGTTGCTGCTTTTTTAATGGTGTATCACCCGCATCTGTAACGACGTAGTCCTGGAAGTAGATCACTTTTTCGAGGCTGGTCGTTTTCATGGCAAGGAAATTACCCAAACGACTAGGCATCGCTTTGAAAAACCAGATATGGACGATTGGAGCTGCAAGCTCGATATGCCCCATCCGCTTCCGTCGCACTCGACTGTGGGTAATCTTTACCCCACAGCGGTCGCAAATCATGCCCTTATATTTCATGCCCCGGTACTTGCCGCAGGAGCATTCCCAATCTTTCTCAGGTCCAAAAATCTTCTCGCAGAAGAGACCATCTTTTTCAGGTCGGTAGGTACGATAATTAATCGTCTCCGGTTTTTTGACCTCGCCGAATGACCAACTACGAATATCGTGTGGTCTGGCCAAACTGATTTTTACCGACGCATAATCGTTGATACGGTCGTAAGAGCCTTCACCAATGCTCATTTACCAGATCTCCTTCACTCGAGAATTATTTGCCTCAGCAGTTCCGTTTTAATCACTCTCAGTCGAACTGCGGCGCGAATAAATTCCCTCATTTTCGAGGATTGTTTATGTGTGTAAGTATTTTAAATTTCCGAAAAAATGACGTTGTTTATATCCGTCGTTTTTCCAATTGCATATTGAGTCCAAGTCCACGAATTTCATTAGTGAGAACATCGAAGCTAGCGGGTGTGCCAGCTTCGAGCGTGTTTTCACCCTTGACCATCGATTCGTAAATTTTCGTTCTCCCTTCAACATCGTCACTCTTTACGGTCAACAGTTCCTGGAGAATATAAGCGGCACCGTATGCCTCCAGAGCCCATACTTCCATTTCACCGAATCGTTGACCACCAAAGCGTGCTTTTCCGCCCAAAGGCTGCTGCGTGATTAACGAGTAAGGTCCCGTGCTACGGGCATGCACCTTCTCGTCGACGAGATGGTGCAGTTTGAGCATGTAGATGTAACCGACCGTTGTTTCTTGCTCAAACGGTTCGCCGGTGCGTCCGTCAAAGAGTTGTGCCTTTCCGGTCGTTGGTAGTCCGGCGTCCTTAAGCTGCTCCTGGATTATGTCTTCCGTAGCACCATTGAATACCGGAGTGACTGCCTGGTAATCGAGTTTCGATGCCGCCCATCCCAAGTGAGTTTCCAGGATTTGACCGACATTCATTCGGCTCGGAACGCCCAGCGGATTGAGCATGATCTGAACCGGTGTTCCATCAGCCAAAAATGGCATGTCTTCTTGCGGAAGTATTTTTCCAATCACACCCTTATTACCGTGACGGCCTGCCATTTTGTCGCCAGTGGAAATACACCGCTTCGTTGCGATGTAAACCTTGACCATTTGCAATACGCCGCTTCGTAATTCATCTCCCCGCTTCATCGAATTCAGTTCGCGATCACGCTGATCGATTGCTTCTTCAACCAAGGGGGCGTATTGCTTATAGACTTTATTTACCGCTTCAATTTTCTGTTCGCTACGAAGATTGAGCGATGCAATATTGAACCGCGGTGCGATTTCAGCCAAAAACTTGGGGTCTTGATCGGCAGAGAGTGGAGTACCATCATCGGCCGTTGCAGGTCGACCGATAATTTCACGAATCTCTTCCAGCATGCGCGTGAACGCTTCGGCAATCTGGGTATTCCCCCGCGATTCAATTTCTTTCAGCGTTTTCTCAAATGTCTTTCGTTCTTCATCCGAGAGGCTCATTCGCCGCGAGAATTTTTGCGTATCAATGACAATGCCTTCAACGCCGGACGGTACGTCAAGCGAGTCATTTTTTACATCTTCACCCGCTCGTCCAAAAATAGCATGGAGCAGTTTTTCTTCCGGCGTCAATTCACTTTTTGATTTTGGAGAAACTTTTCCAACGAGAATATCACCCGGTCGGACATAGGTTCCGATATCGACGATCCCATTCTCATCCAGGTTTCGCAGAGCTTTTTCACTTACATTCGGAATATCGCGTGTGAATTCTTCTCGCCCCAATTTAGTCTCGCGAATCTCAATGTCGTACTCTTCAATGTGAATCGATGTATACGAGTCCTCTTTGACAAGCTCTTCACTGATAATAATCGCGTCTTCAAAGTTGTAGCCATCAAAAGTCATAAAGGCGACGAGCACATTGCGCCCCAATGCGAGTTCTCCATTGCGAGTTGCCGCACCATCAGCCAGCACATCGCCTTTTTCAACTCGTTGACCGAGAGTGATAATAGGCTTCTGGTTTTGACAGGTTCGCTCATTGAGTCCGACAAACTTCCGCATTGGGTAGACTTCATTGCCAACCTCAATCCGATCCGCGTCCACGTAGCTCACCGTTCCGGCACGTCGGGCGCGGATCACCATACTGGAATCCACGGCAACACTCTTTTCCATGCCGGTGGCAACAATCGGAGGCTCTGCCACAAGCAGGGGTACGGCCTGTCGCTGCATATTGGAACCCATCAAAGCTCGGTTCGCATCGTCGTGTTCGAGAAAGGGGATGAGCCCAGCGGAAACGCCAACCATTTGACTAGGAGCCACGTCGATGTATTCAATTTGTTCTGCAGATACAAGTTCAAAATCACCCAAATGGCGTGCTACAAGATTCGCTGCAGTAAGTTTGCCGTCACGGGTCGCCGCATCGGCAGGCGCAACATAAGCCTCCGCTTCTTCGTCCGCTCGTAACCAAACCACTTCGTCGGTTAACTTCGCACCCTTTATCTTACGATAGGGAGTCACCAAGAATCCGTATTCATCCACTGTGGAATACATAGCGAGTGACGAAATCAGACCAATGTTTGTTCCTTCGGGAGTTTCGATCGGACAAATACGTCCATAGTGCGAGATGTGCACATCGCGCACTTCAAACCCTGCCCGTTTACGATTCAGTCCACCCGGCCCCAGGGCTGAAAGTCGTCTTTCATGCGTTAGCATCGAGAGGGGATTGGTCTGGTCTACGACTTGGGAGAGTTCACCGCGACCAAAGAAATATTCAATCGCAGCTGAGATGCTCTTGGGGTTAATTAGGCTTCTGGGAGTCATATCCTCCTGATCTTTGAGGCTCATCCGCTCTTGGACCGTTCGTCGCAGCTTGAGGAACCCTTTACGCATTTCATCGCTCGCCAATTCATCGATCGTCCGCAATCGTCGATTGCTCAGGTGATCGATATCGTCCAACTGAACAGCTGGATCGTTACCGACGAGCCGAATGAGATATCTGATTGAAGAAAGCAGGTCGTCAGGCCGCAAAGTCATCTCGTTTTCGGAAACTTTAAGGCCAAGCTTACGATTAATTCGAAACCGGCCTACTTTGCCGAGTCGATAACGGTTGGTATCAAAGAATTTTTCAGTAAATAATGCCCGGGCTTTTTCCAGCTGAGGAGGATTGCCAGGTCGCAATCGTTGATAAATGCGTAGCAGGGCTTCCTCGTGACTGGACGTGTTATCCTCANCAAGACTATTGAAGATCAGGGGCGTTTTCGGCTCGGGCATGACCTGCACAGTGCCTACGCCGGAAGTGCAAATAGTCTCTGCAGCGGCCTTTGAAATTTTGTGTCCAGATTCCACGATGATCTCTCCCGCCCGATCACTCTTGGGAGGGAAGACGATATCGTCGACTGCAATTTTACCCTCAATTTTNCCGAGACTTCGACCATCNACAACCTTTGCCGTCGTCGTCTTGTAGAAACTTTTGATGATNTCACGATTCAAGCTGAATTTTGGATCCATTGCCCGCAGCAGCGTCATCGCAGAAAATTTTCCGCTCTGNTCAATGCGGACCGTCAAGCTNTCTTTCTTACTCACATTGAGTTCGATCCANCTGCCGCGTTCCGGAATAATGCGACAACTATGCAGCATGCGATCGCTCGTATCTGCCTCGCAAACGAAATCGACGCCGGGGGAGCGATGCAGTTGGCTTACAACAACGCGTTCGGCCCCATTAATGATAAATTCACCACCACCGAGCATGATCGGCATATCGCCCAGGTAGACTTCCTCTTCAACCGGTTCATCTTTCGTCAATCGCAACCATACCCGAAATGGTCTTCCATAGGTCAGTCGCAGCTGTCTGCACTCGTCCGGTTCGTAGCGGGGCTTCCCTAACTCATAACGCAGGTACTCAAGCCTTAAAGTCTTGTCATAACTTTCGATCGGAAATATTTCCTGGAGTACCGCTTCCAGGCCTTCGCATTTCCTTTGGGCATCNGTGAGCCCGTATTGAAGAAAACGTTCGTAGCTCGCAGTCTGAATATCGGTCAAACTGGGCAGAGGATGCGGCGCGTTGTCGCCTCCAAAGTAGCGAATATTTCCTGGATTCAAGCGTCGATTTGCCGTAGTTGCCATGTGGGACACACTCCTAGCAGTAATTTATTGCGTCAGCGTTGAGAATGCGACGAGCCGATTGCGCGCAAGGAAACCGCAGCAGCAGCGAGAACTCGTTGGGAGTGCGTCGCGGTTCCATTAAGTGCAAAAAGTAGTCGCAAGTGCAGTTCATAAAGCTCAACTAAAAGAATCAATGGCGTCGGGTTTCACCAGATAAATCTGGTCCAGGTCTATGCAATCCCGATGNNTCGGGATTNCATGTTACTTGACCGATACCGTCGCACCTGCTTCTTCTAGTTTNGCTTTGGCTGCTTCAGCCTCTTCCTTTGGAAGNCCTTCTTTGACCTTGCCGGGAGCACCATCGACAAGTTCTTTGGCTTCCTTNAGACCGAGNCCAGTNAATGCTCGGACTTCCTTGATCACGNCAATCTTTTTGTCNCCAAAGCTCTCGAGGANAACATCGAATTCGGATTGANCNTCTTCACCACCGCCTGCGCCATCGCCTCCATCAGCGGGACCTGCCATGACGACAGCACCGCCACCGGCGGCAGGTTTGATTCCGTGAACATCCTCCAAATAATCGCTCAGTTCCTTTGCTTCTTTAAGAGTCATCCCGACAATTTTGTCGCCAAACTCCTTCGTAGCATCACTGAATTCTACTGTTGCAGTTGTTTCTTCAGACATCTCGCATCTCTCCCTTTCTGTTTAGCAGGCAACCCCATGGTTGCACCGAATATAAGTTTGATTGAAATAATTTTTTGTTCGATTCATTTGTCAGTCTTCTGTGCCGCACTGTTCAATTTGGCTCGCCAAGCCGCCACCCGGCCCAANAAATTGTCCCNCCAAATTTGCGCCTGGGCTGAGAATTTGCCCAAGCAAAATACTTAGCTGTTCCGCTCGGCCCGGCCACTTGCTCACTTCGTGCACCTGTTTTTCAGTGAGTGGGGCCTGATCCATCACCCCACCTTTCGCTGATAAACCTTCGTACGCTTCTTCCTTGGTGAGTCGAACGACCTCTTTGGCGAGTGAAACAATGTCTTCACTACCCCAAACGATGGCAACAGGTCCGGCGACAGATTCGAAGGCAGTTGCCAGTGGAGTTCCCTCGATTGCCCGTCGAGCAAGGCTGTTTTTTACAACCGTAATNTGAATATTCTTCGACCGCAATTCACGACGTAGCGTCATCGTATTGTTTGCATCGAGGCCTATTACATCGACCAAAAGGCAGTCGGTTTCTCCAGCAAGCTGCTTTGCTAGATCCTCGCTAATTAAATTTTTAACGTACTTACTCATAACTCACCTACTTGCCGTTTGTTTTTCCGTTGCCATCAATGTTTCGTATTAGCGGTGTCGACTTCCTCAAGCAAATCCGCTTCGTTGATCTGAACCCTTAAGCTGCAATATGAATTCCCGGTGTCATCGTTCCACTGATAGAAATTGTTTTCACATATTGCCCCTTGATCGTCGCAGGCTTCATCCCGTTGATGCAATCGATGAACGCTTGNACGTTCTCGCCCAGTTTTTGCTCATCGAAAGACAGTTTTCCGACAACTGCCTGTACATTTCCCCCAGCATCATTTCGGAACTCAACTTTCCCAGCTTTATACTCCTGCACAATTTTCCCCACGTCCGGCGTTACCGTTCCAGCCCGAGGACTGGGCATGAGTCCACGTGGACCTAGAAGCCGGCCAAGAGGACCGACAAGGCCCATCATGTCCGGTGCTGCAATGCACGCGTCAAAATCGAGCCAACCATCTTTTATTTTTTTCGCCAATTCATCCTCCCCCACTTCGTCAGCGCCGGCCTCACGTGCAGCATCCGCAGCAGCCCCTTTGGCAAACACAACGACACGCTTCGTACGACCAATTCCATGCGGTAAAACGATCGAGCCCCGCACAATCTGATCCGCCTGCTTGGGGTCAACGCCCAGTCGCATGGCGATTTCAACCGATTGGTCAAATTTTAACGCGCCAAAACTTTTAAGCAGTTCAACGGCCTCNGTTACGGAGACCGGGNCTTTGCCAGTTACNTTTTCCGTCAGGCTTNCCATGCGTTTGGATAGGGCTGCCATAAATATTCTCCAGATCAAATCGTTAGCTGTTCGGTTCTATCNGGGTAAGTAAACGGTGTAAATTTTTTTCNGTGTCAGGACTTGTTGCCGNGNNGCATCGTCAATCAACTACCTCTAATCCCATGCTGCGTGCAGTACCTTCAATTAACCTACGGGCATTTTCGTTATCACTTGCATTGAGGTCAGCAATCTTCATATTGACGATCTCATCCACTTGCGCGCGGGTTACAGTTCCCACCTTGTCTTTGTTGGGAACTCCCGACCCTTTCGCAATTCCCGCAGCACGCTTAAGCAGTGCCGAAGCTGGGGGACTTTTAGTCTTAAATTCAAAGGTGCGATCACTGTAAACATCGACGACGACTGGGATGGGCATTCCGCCGGCATCTTTTGTCTGGTCGTTGAATTGCTGGACGAACTGCCCCAGATTGATCCCGAATCGCCCCAAGGCGGTTCCGACTGGCGGCGCGGGGGTCGCCTGCCCGCCAGGTACCTGGAATTTTACGGTTCCAGCTAGTTGTTTTGCCATAATTATCCGTCTCTTTCTAACAGTCGCTTTCTCAATTCCGATGCCCTCTGAATCAACCGAATGCAATGATCAGTTGACCTCTTAGCGGACATTTAGGTTCATAGCTTTTCAATCTGCCAGTGTTCTAGTTCAACAGGGGTTGAGCGACCGAAGATATTGATCATTACGGTTACCCGCCCATTCATTTCATCAATCGCGTCGACATCGCCCTCGAAGTTTTCGAACGTACCCTCATTAATTTTCACACGATCTCCCAACCCGACACCGATCTGCAATTTCGGTTCTTGGGTTTCGACATCATCTTCCTCAGGAATGATTCGCGCCACTTCACTTGGCAGCATAGGGGTCGGTTGACCCGCGGCACCCGTAAAGTCACCGATCCCCGTGGTTTCTCGCACAAGAAACCAGGTTTCATCATTGATGATCATGTGGACGACGATATATCCCGGGTAAAGTTTCTTTTTAACGATCTTCTTTTTTCCGCCCTTGAATTCAGTGACCATCTCAACTGGAACAATGATTTCTTGGAAGAAATCATCTAGTCCCGCCATCTTCACCCGGCGTTGCAGGCCAGCAGCAATGGAGTCCTCACGATTGCTTTGTACTTTGAGGATATACCAATCAAGAGGTCTTTCTTCGACACGAGACTCCGCCGGGCCCACATCTAGGTTTTCCTCAACCGGAGCAATGTCTTCCACTTTGCCATGATCTTCGGCGCGCTCGGCCTGCTCTTTGGCAAGCGCTTCCAGATCTTCCTCATCTGCCCACTCGGCGAATTCTTCGGTTTCAGTCACCCCCTCTTCTTCTGGGACTTCTTGCGAGGAATTGTCTTCCTGGTTCTGAGCAAGCGGCTTCGTCTCTTCCGTTTCGGAAGCAATCCCGCTCTCATCGACCTGTTCTCGTTCCTCACTCACGGCACTTTCCTTCACTTGTATCTATGCAATCTTTAGCCAAAGGGGGTTACATGCCGCCCTATGCCAAACTTTCAGCCATTCCTCAGGTTGCACCTATCCTACGATTCCAAGGTATTTGAAGACCATCGCCCAAATTAAATCAAACATAAACAGAAAGCCCGCTAAGAAGAGAATGGTAATCAAAACCACCATCGACCCGCGTACTAACTCTGTTTTTGTCGGCCACGAAACTTTACTCATCTCAGCTTCGACAGAAATCAGAAAATCTGCAAAAACTGCCAAATTAACCATTCTGTAGGCAACCCAAAGACCAATGCTGAGCAATGCACCGGGTAGACCAATCCGCATTGCGACGTCCGTCGGATCCGCAGAAAGATGCAATCGCCAGCACCCTAGCAGCATCGCGATTGCAATCGCTGCAAACGTCACTTGACGTGTAATGCGACCCTGATTGCGTTTGTAGAGCCGTGCCTGGAAAAGGTTCTGCAAAAACGATGCCGAACCCATACCCGCTGCGGACTCTTTCGGTGCTGCTGCCATGGTTTTGTCACTCACAAAACAGCGTTACGCTGTTCGCCTCATTACTCAAAACACTCAAAACTCGAAAAACTTCTAGCAAATCACTTTTGCCTGGAGTACGACCCAGGGGCTACCCCGGCCTCGCCTTAAAATGGCAGGGGCGGCGGGAATCGAACTCGCAACCTCTGGTTTTGGAGACCAGCGCTCTGCCAATTGAGCTACGCCCCTCCAGTTAAAACACTACTCCAGGATCTTACTGACGACGCCACGACCCACGGTTTTTCCACCTTCTCGAATCGCGAACCGGACGCCTTCATCAACCGCAACCGGTTTGCCCAGCTCGATTTCTAATTTGGCGTTGTCCCCGGGCATGCACATTTCTACATCACCCAAGAGGTTTGCAGCGCCTGTGACATCCGTCGTTCTAAAATAAAATTGCGGGCGATATCCGTTAAAGAAAGGCGTGTGTCGACCGCCCTCTTCCTTCGCTAGGACATAAACCTCCGCTTCAAACTTTGTGTGTGGCGTGATGCTTCCCGGCTTGGAGAGCACCTGTCCACGCTCGATATCTTCTCGCTTGACCCCTCGGAGTAACATGCCGACGTTGTCACCGGCCTCACCATGGTCAAGTGTTTTATTGAACATTTCTACGCCAGTGCAAACCGTTTTTCGACTTTCCTCCGTCAAACCTACGATTTCAATTTCGTCACCAACGGTCACCTCACCTCTTTCAATACGCCCGGTTGCTACGGTTCCACGACCTTCAATCGAGAACACGTCTTCGACCGCCATCAACAACGGCTTGTCCGTTTCACGCACCGGATCGGGAATATAGCTGTCGATCGCATCGATCAATTCGCCGATGCACTTGTTCGCCTCTTCGTCTCCAGGATTATCGTAAGCAGGTTTTGAAGCACCACGAATAATCGGTATCTCATCACCCGGGAATTCATTGGCCTCAAGCAGTTCACGGATTTCCATTTCAACAAGATCCAAAAGTTCTGGATCGTCGACCAAGTCGCATTTGTTCAGAAAAACAACGAGCGAAGGTACATTCACTTGCCTTGCGAGAAGAACGTGTTCCCGCGTCTGCGGCATCGGTCCATCGGCGGCTGATACGACCAGAATCGCACCATCCATCTGGGCGGCACCGGTGATCATGTTTTTGATAAAGTCAGCGTGGCCCGGGCAATCGATATGCGCGTAATGACGTTTTTCGCTTTCATACTCGACGTGCGAGACAGCGATGGTGACGGTCTTTGTTTCATCTCGGACAGTGCCGCCCTTGGCGATATCTGCATACGATTTGAAATTTGCCAATCCCTTGTGCGCCTGCACTGCCAAGAGAGCACCTGTGAGCGTTGTTTTTCCGTGATCAATATGACCAATCGTGCCAACATTGACGTGTGGTTTATTTCTTTCGAAAGTGTCCTTTGCCATGAATCGTTCCTTTATTACTTGCGGGTTCCGAATTCGAGGCCCTTTCAGCCCCGGATGGTGTTCATATTAAAATTGCCAAGCGGCATTTCTGTTATGTTTCTATTTTGCGATCGTTTTCTCGCGGTTAGCCGGGAATTTTTGCCCCCTGCTAACCTGAAATATATATTGTCGAGACCAGCAGAAGCCACGAACCATGCAGCACAAGAGCTGCTGATCGGACTCGAACCGATGACCTCGTCCTTACCAAGGACGTGCTCTACCAACTGAGCTACAGCAGCCGCTATTGCCGGTATGGCCGTCCCCCATTGTCCGCTTTCCTCTTCCGTATCTCGTGTCCCAATCCATTCCACCATCCGCCTTTAGGATGGCGGATTATAAAACTCTCATTATTTTCGTATCAGAGCGGGTGAAGGGAATCGAACCCTCGTCTTCAGCTTGGAAGGCTGTGGCTCTACCATTGAGCTACACCCGCAAAGGTAGAAACGTGCGATTAAGGACACGTGATCCACAAAACTTAAACTCCACTGCTCCCGCTTCGATTGCTCTCCGTTATCAAGACTTTTGCTTGCTGTCGTGTACACGCCTTCCGGCAATGACACCTGGCTACTGCCAGTTTTTTTTATTAAGCCATTTAATTTAATGGGGGGTGCAGGATTCGAACCTGCGAAGGCTATGCCATCAGATTTACAGTCTGACCCCTTTGACCGCTCGGGAAACCCCCCTGTACAACCTTGCACCCACGACCCGTGCGATCGCAAATCACCTTTCGAACCAATCACCGTTTAACCCTTCGATACCCGAAGTCACTTGTCCCTTTGGCTTCAACACCATCGGTCCATCAATTGCGAAGTGACTTTTGAGGCATCTGCTCTTTCCACGAGAAACTCGATCGGTACAAAAAATCATACGAGCTAGCGGAGGGACTTGAACCCACAACCTGTTGATTACAAATCAACTGCTCTGCCAATTGAGCTACGCTAGCGCCCGACTCCCCCAGGGAAACCTCTAAATATACCGATCAGCCGATGCCTTGCAATGAGGGGCAGTTCGACGTAAGTCAGCGTTCTCCCAGCCTTTGAGGTCCCTAAACCGCCCGGCGTCCAGCCCTGAAAAGCCAAACCAGCCGGTTTTGCCGTCAACGCCGAAGAAAAACGCCCTCGCGGACCCATTCCTGGCGATGGAGACACAGATAGGAGTGATCCTCGAAGCCGCTTTTGCGGTCGGAATCATCGCGTCTATGGGAAAGAGGCTCCTTCTCGGAAAAATCCCCTGGCTTGGGGCACCTACAGAATTGAATGTGTGTCACAACCGGAAGCACTGTGCCCCCAGTAGATTACCCCTCTCCTGGGGGATCTACCCTATCTTCTTCGGCGGCAATTCTCAGCTTATCCAGCGCTCGTGACTCGATCTGCCTCACCCGTTCCTTGGTGACGCCCATGCTTTCACCCACTTGTTTGAGTGTGCAGGGTTCTTGAGTGTAATCAAGCCCGAACCGATTGATGATAATCTTTTGCTCCCGGTCGTCAAGTCGGCTTAGGATTTTGCGGACCGCCGATATCCTATTTTCGTGCGCTAATTCTTCACTCAGTCGATCAGCGCGATTCTCCTGGGTTGCCGCAAAAAGCTCGTCATTGCTCGTCCGGAAACGATCACGCTGTTTCATTTCATTAGGGATGGATCGAGCAAAGTTCTTCATAATTGCCCAACTTGCATAGGTGCTAAATTTGAACCCTCGGCCGTAGTCAAATTTTTCGGCGGCGCGGATAAGCGAAATATTTCCATCGCTTACGAGTTCAAAGAAATTTTCCTGGGGCCCGACGTGCCGTTTGGCAATCGATACCACAAGTCGTAAATTGGCTCGAACGATCTGATTTTTCGTTGCGACCGCCGTGTCATAGAGTTGTTCAATTTCATCCATGCGTTTTGCCTGCGGTTGCTCTGCATTCAGGGTACTCCGCAAGCGATTCGCTCGATATTTCGCAAAATTTAGCTTACGAAACAGATGCTGTTCCTGCTCTCGACTCAAGAGTGGCACTTCATAGAGACTGGCGAGGTAACTCGGGAGATCACTGGGAACTCTTGCTTTTTTAGCTGTCGCCGCATTCTCAGGCATCGGTCCCAAAACGGATACCAGGTTTCGGATCTTTGAGAAACTCGGATGGCTCACGTGGTCGAGCGGTAGGTTGTGAATGTACTCGTATCTCTCCATCGCCACGATGCGGAGGATCGTACTTGAAGAGCGTTCAAACTGCTCTGATATCCGGTCGATTGATCGTCCTTGTTGGTAGAGCACGAATACTTTCTTCCGTAACTCTTCGTGAAGGGGTGCCCCGTTGGTCGGGAAAATAGCCGACTCGGGATGCGATTGGTCATATTGTTTCACAGTGCCTCGAATCGTGCCCGGGCTTCGCTGTAATTCCATCGCTAGCTGCTTGGCAATCTCATTCATGCCACAGCCCGAAAGCGATAGCCTCCGGGCTTCGGAAATAATTTGTTTTCGCTCTTGATTGGTCATCTGGCGAAAACGACTGCCGCGTTCAATTTGTTTGCGATTACCTGAGATGAAACGGTCGACAGAACTTTTCAGAAATCCGACCCGCTTACGTCCATCGATGATGAATTTCCTCCCAATCAATCCTTGGCGTCGCCATCGAGAAATCGTTTTTGTGGAAACGTCGAAGAGCTTGCTCAAGTTTTCGACCGTATGCACTGGTTCACCAGCAGCATCGATAGGCATTGCCGCTGCGTCGGTGAGGTCCTCAATCAACTGCCTCAAATCATGGCAGGCATCGATCCCGNTGGCTGTTGCGTCGNTTGAAGTTAAAGCGGCACTCCCAGCCTCCGGTGCGGCGTCCAATATCTGCTGAAGCACCGATTGAATGCGATAGGTTTGTTGCGGGGTGAGGCGGGTAAGAACCCGCTCCGCAGCAGCTGCCACGTGAAACTGAACACTACGCGGTGTGTTGTTAACGAGAGTTCCAAGGAACTCGGAAAAAAAACAATTTCTATATTGGATGCGCATGGTTGCCTCTTCTGCGATCTGCCCGAGGAGGGGGGCACACGTGCTGCGTGCCGGCGATCCCTAGCAACCTCTCGGGTTTCAATTTCCGGGGTTCCAATGCACGGTGAGTCCATCCCGCGACCCGCCGCTTCCTGCTCCTTCTGCCAGTAGCTCCTGCGTGGATTGCCAATCGGCCTGATGCATGGACATCTTGCAGAAGATCGGGCGATCTTCGTCCGGAAGGGACCCGNTTCTCTGCAAAGAACACTCATTTTTACGCATCTAAGTCTGCTTTGGACGCGAAAAAGTTCGGTAAAACTCTAAAAAACCATGTAATTTTTGTAAACGGGAAGCGGTCGTGTTTTTAAACCCTTAATCTCCAATGAATTAGGGAATTCATGCAGCGAAAAAAATTCGGCCCTGCAATCCTTGCTACACCCCCCTTGGGAGTTACGTACTCTCGAAAGCGGAGAAGTTTGATCGCAACGCCGAAACCACAGGGAAACGCCTCAACTTCTCCCAGAGGAGTAGACGAAGCAAAACAAAGCGGCACTCCATGGCGTTGTCGGTTTTGAGTCTTGTTCGAGCATAGCCCACTATCCCGGTGATCACGCATGTTTTCTTTGATTCGTCAGNCAGTTCTGCGAGGCACCGGTCTACTCCTGCTGCAGACGATTGGTTTTCTGCATCCCTCTTGGGTAATGAGTGCATCGAAAGGCGAGACGTATTCACTCCAATCGCATCAATCTTCTGGTCGGGTCGCTGAGGTCCGTGTGGAATTTGAAGCGGATGGAGAGTTGAAAACGCCCGGGGAAAAAGGGGAAGAAAAAGCCGAACAGGTCCAAATGCACGTTGCGGCCAAGCTTGCTTTTCAGGATCGATTTCTTGGCGGCACCTCGCTGCCAAATCGCGATCGATCCCTCTGCGCTGGTCGCTACTATCACAAAATCGATGTGAATATGCGGATTGGCGAACGCACAATGCAACCCACTTTTCGGGAAAGTAGAAAACTCATTGGATTGTGCAAGCAACAAAATGGTTTACTCGAATATTTCTGTCCGCATGGGCCGCTGACACGTGGGGAACTCGATCTCATACGTCTCCCCGGTGATCGGCAGGCGTTGCCCATGCTGCTCCCCGAAAATCCGGTGCGAATCGGGTCGGTTTGGCANNCAGAGCCAACCGCTNTGGCTGCTTTATTGGCTCTGGATGTGGTGGGGGATAGCGATGTGAAGAGTAGGTTGACCACGGTTGAGCAAGGATTTGCCCGCGTTGAATTTGAGGGTGTCGTTCACGGTGCACTGGCTGGAGTTGCCACAGAAGTCGCCGTCAAAGGTCGCTACTACTTTTATATTGACCATGGTGAGTTTGCTTCTTTACAACTCGTCACGCGCGAGCAGCGAGATATTGGACATATTAATCCGGGCGTGGATGTAACGGCTCGTTTAAAAATGCGACTTGAACCACAGTCCGATGCGGGGCAACTCTCCGATTTAAAAATCATGCCGCTGCATCAATCCCCGGATTCACGGGAGCGAAAACTTCGATATGAGTCAACCGAGCTAGGCCTGGGGTTTGATTACGATACGGATTGGTATGCAACCGCAGAAGATCGGCAGGCCGTTGTCTTCCGCCAGCTGTTTCGAGGAGATTTGATTGCACAGTGCAATGTTTCNAATTTGCCCCGAATAAAAAAAGGAAAGGCGTTAACGCTTAACCAATTTGAAAAAGATATTCGAGAGAATCTAAATAAAAATTTTGGTTCGTTTGTCCAGGCGGACGAGAAAACAAGCGAGCGAGGCTATTTGATTTACCGCATCGAAGCTTTGGGGACTGCTTCCGGCATTCCGGTTCGTTGGATCTATTATTTGCTAAGCGATACGGTCGGTCGCCGAGTTGCGATTGTCTTTACGATGGAACAAGATCAAAAAAATGAATTCAACGATGCGGATTTGGATTGGATTCGCAGCCTCGAATTCCTTTCTGCCGGTGAGCCTCAAGATACCAAGTCTCGGGAAGACGTCAAAGAAATCGAGACACATGCCCCGGTTTCATGAGTCGAGTGGAATCGCACCTATTCGCCCCGGGAGCATGCGAATTAGGCATCGCACTTGGTATGCCCAGTCGAATTCTCCGTTTCTCTGGCAGAACCGGGCAGGTATACTGGGGGAAGCCTCCCTATGTTTGCAAAGGTTTGCAAAGGTCGGCAGAATTCCGATTGCATACCACCGAGGAACGCGATTGCCATGGATGATTCTCGAATTGCGTCACGCACCAGCGCAAGTGCCCTTTATCGATACTTTTTTACCTGCCTTTCGGGCCTGCTGCTCGTTTGCGTCGTTGGCAACGCGTGCGCCCAAGAGCAGAAGATCCGAAAGCTTGCGCCCGGTGTGGAAACCTATGTCCCATTGAAACGAGCCGAAAATGAGACAAACGCCGAACATGATATCGTGGAGGTGATTGTGGGGCACCCGGATCGAAAGTGGGTGCCCGAGGAATTTGAATCTTCGGGGACTTTGTATGCCAAGGCAGAAAAGATTTTATTCCATCGAGGTATTTGGCAATTTCAATTCGTGCACAAACCGCTGCGGATGATCGAAGTGGACATTCCGCAGCCGGACGGCAAGATGCGTCGCAAAAAAATCTGGTATCTGATGTACCGCATTATAAATCCTGGGCAGCATCTCACACCCGTTCGAAGCGAGGATAAAGTNCTGCCATCCGGTGAACTTCTTCACAAGGGCCAGTATGAAAAGATTCAAGCGGTGGATGATTACGAGGAGATGATATCGAACATCGGACCACATCGCTTTGTACCGACGTTTTTACTGAGGACATTTGACAATGCAAAGCTGAAAATCGACGAAAAGACAGTGCAGTATATGGATCAAATTATTCCGGCCGCTCGGGAAAAAATTTATCGGCGTGAGCGACCACCATGTACCTTCGATGCATTTTATGATTCTTCTCAAATCAGTGCCGCGCCGATTCCGGTCAGCACGGGACGCGATGAGATAAGTCGCTGGGGTGTTGCGACGTGGAGCGACATTGATCCGGAGATTGATTACTTGACGATCCAGATCATGGGCTTGACCAATGCATACCGCTGGGTCGATCCGGACGGAGCTTTCCGGAAGGGTACACCCCCGGCAACCGGTCGAAAGTATGAATATAAAACGCTGCAGCTCAACTTTCATCGCCCTGGGGATGCGCTCGATGAGCGGGAAGACGAAATTCGCCTGGGAGTTGAAGGCCATCCGAAATACGAATGGCTNTATCGCCCTACTCCGAATACTTTCGAACCGGTACGTCCTCGTTTTTAACCCAAACGGTTGTAGCCATGGCGGCACCAAAGTATTCCGGGCAAACCGGCGAATTCTATGCATTCTGAACAGCTTCTCTGTGTAAGTACAACGCTCGACTCCCAAGTTGCCGCGCGTGCGATTGCCAAAAATTTAGTGGAGGTCGGGCAAGCAGCGTGCGTGCAGGTGATTGGCCCGATAGAAAGTGTGTACCGCTGGCAGGGCAAGATGGAACAAGCGGAGGAATGGCTTTGTATCGCTAAAACTGATCGAGCGCATTTCGCTGCACTCAAGGATATTATTTTAAAGCATCATCCTTATGATGAACCGGAAGTCATCGCGACGGAAATTGTTGCCGGTAGCGACGGTTATCTTTCCTGGCTCGGCAAACAACTCACCTGAAACAATTCAGAGCATCTCAGCTCGTTACGTTTGGCCAGTTTCCGGTGATCGCCAAGGTCATTCCCGGGTCCTGGATATTCACAAAGAGCGTTGTGCCATCCGCAGAAAATGTCGAGCCGGTAAGTTCGGAGTGGTTCATCGCATTTCGCGCTAAACGATAGAATGTACCGTCCGGTGTGATGCCAACCAAATGGTCGCGATCTTCACTGTCTTCACAAACAATCAAATCTCCCCACGGTGCGACAATGAGATTATCGGCATTTTGGAGGATACGCTTATGATTCGGTTGGAAAAGTAACTCCACTTCACCGGGAGATTGGTCTTCCTGTGATCGACCTTCAGCTGGGCTCGGCCGGTAGCGCCAAATTTGCCCGAACTGTTTTTCTCCGCCGGTGGTACAGGCCCAGTAAAGTACGCCCCGATCCCACCAAATTCCTTCTGCCCGCGCAAACTGGGCCGCACCTTTTTCCACGTGCCCCTGATAGCGCAAGTCATCGGCGGGGGACTCTACATTTTCAATGGGGACCCACTCGGTGGCATAGCGTTGGCCAACGGAGATTTTCGGCCCCCGGTCATCGGGCCAATTGCGGAGACAAGCTCCTGGCTGATCACGCAGACAGAGTGCTTGGAGTCGCCCTCCCCGTTGAAGATTTCCTGGCTTTTCGGGAAGAAAACGATAGATTAAACCATCTTCCACATCTTCCGTCTCATAAACGATATCGGTCTGCGGATCGACTGCCACCGCTTCGTGACGAAACCGGCCCATTGCGCGATAGGGTATCGGAGAGGAGAGTCCCGGCCGCTGGGTCTTACGCACTTGGAAGATATAGCCATGGTCGCGGCTTGCACGTGGCCCGGTTCGTTCGATGGTTTCTTCACAGCTGAGCCATGTTCCCCAGGGAGTTGGCCCCCCTGCACAATTACTCGCCGTTCCCCCCAAACTCAGGAAATGGCTTTGAAGTTGCTGTTTCTTCGTGTCGTACACTAACGTTGTCGTTCCTCCACAGGCGGGACGATTTCCATGCCCCCTGTCATAGAGTAACCGTTGGTCAACACGATTGAGTAGTTCAAAGCCTTCACCAAAGGCACTCAGGTGCGATTTTTCGAAATCGATTTCGTGATTCCGAATTAAGACCGTGAGCCCATTCTTTCCCGGTAGCGCTGCCATGCCATCATGGAGGCCGGGCACAAGCAACCCGTCATCCATCTGCTGACCCGTGCGGGAGAAGATGCGATAAGTCAATCCTTGTGGTAAGTCAAGGATTCCTTGAGGATCCGGTTCCAGCGGTGCGACGCGTGGAGAGGGACGTACTTCTTCGGCAGCGAGATAGCGATCGAGTCCGAGCATTCCTGTTGCCATCAAGCCCGCAGAGCGGAGGCACTCTCTTCGATTCAAAGCCATTCTAAACACCATTCAAAGAGCAGATATCAAGCGTCAAACGTCAAGGACTTCTGTCTCACGATTTTTTGCGGATTCAATCACAAGCGTTTCATATTTTTTGGTTAATTCTTGAATCTCTACCTTGAGCGATTCTCGCTGATCTTCGCTGAGTTCTTTTTCTTTTTCTGCAGTATCTGCCGCCTTATTTCCATCTCGGCGAATATTTCGGATAGAGACTTTCCCTTCTTCGGCTAACTCCTTAATTCGCGTTACCATTTTTCGCCGCACTTCACCCGAAAGCGGGGGGACGTTGATACGAATTAATTTGCCATCACTTTGTGGATTATAACCGAGGTCGGATGCCAAGATCGCTTTTTCAATATCCTTGATGGTCGAGGGGTCAAAGGGTCGAATGACAATCTGTGTCGGTTCCGGCGCACCCACATTAGCCAGTTGACGCAACGGTGTTGGCGAACCATAGGCATCAACACGTAGGGTATCGACGAGGCCTGGGTTGGCTCGTCCAGTACGAATGCCAGCCAAGCTATGCTTTAAGCGATCAACGGTCTTTTCCATCCGCTCTTCCACATCGAGCAGGATATCATCACTATCCATACGATTTATCCTCAGCGCGGGACATGCCCATCCTCAGGGACTACTATTCAGGAACTCTGTTTGACAACAGCGTGACTACCGACCTGTGTGCCTACCGCTTCACCTCGAACGGCGCGTTCGATGTAACCCTCTTTTTTGTAGTTAAAGACAACGATCGGCATTTGGTGCTCCATGCATTGTGCGATTGCCGTGGAATCCATCACCCTTAGCTTCTGTTCGCGAATGGCATCGTAACTCAGTTCACGATAGAGGACGGCGTGCGGATTCTTTTCAGGGTCGTCACTGTATACACCATCCACGCGTGTCGCCTTGAGTAAGGCATCGGCTTCGAGTTCCAACGCTCTCTGGGCTGCCGCCGTGTCAGTCGTCACAAACGGACTACCAGTTCCCGCCGCAAGAATGATGATGCGCCCCTTGTCTAGGTGTCGTTTCGCCCGCCGACGGATGTAAGCTTCTGCCACACCATCCATTTTGATGGCTGTGAGTAGTCGAGTCTCGCATCCCAAGGATTCCAGAGCATCTTGCAGCGCTAGACCGTTGATTACGGTCGCCAGCATGCCCATATAGTGCGCCGTCGCCTCCTGAATGACCGTATTGCCGGCAGTGAATTGCGCGCCGCGCAGAATATTCCCACCACCAATGACGATTGCAATCTGAACACCCTGGCTTGCCGCCTTGAACGTTTGTTGAGCCACATGGGTTACCGCCTCCATGCTGATGCCCCGCTGTCCGTCTTCGCAAAAACTCTCGCCAGATAGTTTTAGAATAACGCGACGGTATTGTCCCTTGCCGGCTGAACAAGCGTCTTCTTGATTCGCCATACTGTGCTACCGATCTTTCTGCTACTGATCTTTCGAGACTAGAGGAGGCAATTCGCCTGAGATGGACGCCGTGCGTGTGAAAATCCTACGTACGTAGTTAATCTGCAATCACCCGATCAATCGTCACCCAATTCCCAGTGGACAAATTTTAATAATTTCATGTTTGCTGCTTTGGCATAATTGCCCACCGTCTGTTTGTCATCCTTAACGAAAGGTTGCTCTTCCAGAACTTGCTGGGCGTAAAACTGCCTCATCCGACCATCGATCATTTTTTCAATAATCTGTTCCGGTTTGCCTTCCTTGCGAGCGGCTTCGGAGAGAATTTCCCGTTCTTTCTCCACCAAGCTTGGATCAAGGTCTTCCTTGTTCACCGCACTAGGATTCATCGCAGCAATATGCATACACACATCTTTTGCCGAGTTGCCATCACCACCCTCGACTTGCAAGAGAACTCCTTTGGTGACACCGGAATGATGCGCATATCCGCCACAAGGAGCGTCGATTCTCAGGATTCGCTTGAGATTGAAAACTTCTCGAATACGATTATAGAGATCATCTTTTTGTTCCCGGAGTGTCGANCCTTCCATTCCTGGGGAAGGCTGGTCAAGAAGTTCATCAGGCGTTTCGGCTCCGGGTCCTGTGGCCAGTTGCTTTGCGATGTCATTGGCTAAGGCGATGAACTCTTCATGGCTTGCAACCGGTGCCGATTCACACTGGAGTTCAATCATAGCAGCCACGCCGCTGTCGAAGTCCGTGTAGAGGCCCATACGCCCGGTCGAAGTATCCCGAGTCCCCATTTTTGTTTCTTGGGTCTTGATGCCTTTTTTTCGCAACGATTCGACCGCTGCTTCTTCGTCACCGCCGGTTTCAGTGAGCGCCTTTTTGCAATCCATCATCGGCAGNCCTGTGCGCTCGCGTAACGATTTTACTGCCGCTGCGGTTATTTCAGCCATAGGTAGTTCAACTCCTCATCTTCCCTCATAAGAAACGATTACGTGTCCACCCTTCGGTAAATCACGAGGCTTTGGTTGAATCGTCATCCCGGTGGATGCCGCCGCACGTTCGCCCTATTATTTTGCTCCGGTCTTGCCTGCTGCGGCAACGTCGATCGTCGTTCTCGGTGGCTCGGGCGTGCTGCCTTCTGCCTCGACGTGTTCGTCGACTGCCGCCTCTGCTTTGCCTTCAAGGATCGCATCGGCCAAGATCCGGGTAACGAGTTCAATACTTCGGATGCTGTCATCATTACCCGGGATGGGCAAATCTACTAAATCAGGATCACAATCGGTATCGATCAAAGAAACCGTGGTCACACCCAGTTTGGTCGCTTCTCGAATAGCATTTCGCTCCTTATTCGGATCGATTGTCAGCAGGCACTCGGGTAGTCGGTTCATTCCGCGGATGCCGTTTAGATTTTGAAACATTTTTCGCTTTTCACGTAAAAGCGAGGACTGCATCTTTTTCGAGTAATCTTGAATTTGCTCTCCGCCTAAAATTTCTTCAAGTTCCTCGAGGCGACTTAGTCGGCTACGAATGGTTCTGAAATTAGTGAGTGTTCCCCCCAACCATCGCTGGGAAACAAAAGGCATTCCACAGCGTGCAGCTTCTCGTTCGACCGTATCGGTTGCTTGTCGCTTCGTTCCGACAAAAAGGATCAGGCTCCCGCTGGCAGCGACCTGCTTGAAATATTTACGGGCCCGGAGTAGGCCACGAACCGTCTCACGAACATCGATAATGTGAATGAGCTTCTGGCGGCCATAGATATAGGGACCCATCTTCGGGTTCCAGCGACTCGCCCGGTGTCCAAAGTGGACACCCGCTTCGACTAGTTGTTTGACCAAGGGATCGGCCATTGTGTGCGCCTCCTTACCTTCAGCACACCGACAGGAGAAACCCAAACTGGATTTAGCTTCTGCGACGTTGAGCAAGGCTATTAAGTGGGCCGAATCGAATACAAACCACGGCTGTCGCGGGCCCGTTGCGCGACAGTCCGATTATCGTAAAGTCCAGGCGGTTCGGGGTCAATCGGGTGGATGCTCAGCCTTGGTTCTCGTGCCGCGATGATGCCCGGAGTCCGGCAATTGGCGATGATCGCCAGCGACAATGCCCTGGGTGAAGAAATAAAGCATCCCGTAGAGAAAACTGCCAAAGATGACCGCCGCGAGCGTGATGGTTTTATAATGGTCTGCAAACAGAACCTGCATTGGCGGCAGGGTACTTTTGGGTATTTTACGCTTTACCGGGCCGGCCCCCTTGGCTTGGATTGCTGCGGCCTTGCGCCACTGCCTCCAGGAATCTTCTAGTTTGGTACTTGCCCCCGAGAGTTGTTGTTCCCGGATTTTGGACATGCCGTAGAGCATGGCCGATAGGGTGAACAAGTAACCCAACACCCAACAGAAATGTGCTAAGGAAGGACGGCCGAATTTCCATCGCTTGTTCATTCTGAAGTCCACAGCCCCTGGCTCAAGATTTTTCGTATTTGGGGTACCAGTTGGGAGATAGCCCGAGACCGGTGGCTGATTGAACTTTTTAGCTTGGGACCGAGCTCACCGAACGTGCGATGATATTCACGGACTTCAAACAACGGATCATAGCCAAATCCATGGTTGCCCACTTCTTCACACCGGATCCGCCCATGACACTTTCCTGTGGTCGAGCCTTGAATCGTCCCCGTGGGATCGGAAAGCACCGCGTGACATACGTAATGTGCGTGTCGACGATCGGTTGGAACATCAGTCAGCTGTTCGATTAGCAGACCATTATTTTCAGGGTCTTTTGCTTGCGGTCCGGCAAACCGCGCAGAATAAATGCCTGGCGCTCCGTCGAGTGCATCGACGCATAGACCGCTGTCCTCACCCAATACCCAGCCACTTAGATGAACAGCCTGTTGACATGCCTTTTTGGTGGCATTTTCCGCAAACGAATCTCCATCTTCAACAACGTGCAACGCTTCGGGGTAGTCTGCGAGCGTTCGAACGGTGAGCGGTAGGGGATCGAGAAGTTCAACTAACTCTTTCCCCTTCTTTGCGTTGTGAGTTCCCAGAATGAGCAGGGGAAGGTTCGCCATCTTCGCTTTTAAGGGGTACTGAAAGATCCTTGCGCAAAATCACTGCTGACGGATCGTTGCGGAACGGGAATTAACACCGGTTGAATGTCAAATGGAATCCCCAGTAGTGTCTCGGGTAGGATTCCTGTTTGCAAGCCCGGGTGTTGCAANTCGGCCGATGCCCCCTTACGTTTTGCACAAAAACGTTGCAGTAACTCTTGGACTTCTGCCGTGTGGACGACACGACCGCCTTCCCCTACTTTTTCCGGTTGGGAAAAACTACCAACGGTCACAATACTCTGTTTGCGGTCGTGAAATTGGTATGCTTCATATCCTTTTGCCCGCAGGGCGATGGTCAATCGATGGGCTTTAATGGCTCCTTTTTCTAGCCGGCTTGACTGCATTCCCTTTGCCTCAATTTCCTGGATATGCTTGGGGTGAACCGCGGCAAGACCCGTGAAGGTCGCTACTTTAACGGTGAATGCACCGGGACATTCCAGGAGACTATGTTCAATATCGTCGTTGAGTTGTGCGACAAACCGGTCGACGCCCTGGGGTCGAAAATATTCTTCCGGTAAAATCGGGTTGGTTGTGATAAAGGCAAGTTTCATCACGCCACCTGACTTGGACTTATCTTTTTTCAGTACTTGATTATGTATTTTGCGTAACTCTGCAAAAGAGCGACTCTTTTTTTGGTCTTCGCTTTCCAGAGAGTTAAGGGTAAGCGCTTTGATTTTTTTTAAGTCACGTTGTGCGTCCGGATCGTCTACCGAACCATAGTTTCCTACCAGTATGGCTACCTCTTCGAACGAATTATTTTGCTGATGTCGCATGCGACGGGGCTTGCCGAATCGATCGACGCCACGGCCAATAAAAGAGTCCGAGAAGTCGTAAGTTTCTTGATGAAGGTAGGCAGTAAGCTTGTGTTTTTTTCGAAGTTCAATAACAGTCTGCCTTGCATCCTCGATCGCCGTTGGCCCGCGGAAGGACAGCGCCATGATCATCCAAGGCCCCTGCTCATCCGTGAGATGGTGTGCTGCAGAATCCTCCTCGGCATCTTTTTGCTGGTCGTTGCTCCCTTCCGCCCAGATGCGATCCCACCAGTTGGGCGCGGCGGAAGCCTGCTCGACCAGCAGTAATCCCCATAAGATTGCAATCAGAAAACGTTTTGTGTATTGCAGAAAATCAAGCATGAATTCGAGGACTTCAAGAGACACGGAACAATGAATCAATCTGGGGCGGGAGTCTAGCAAACGCTACCGCTAAACCGCCAGATCGTTTTAACACTGCTATCGCTGTTGCCAGGCGTGATCACACCATTTGGACAGGCCGAAAATGACCGATCGTATCCGGGGTGCTAGCAGTCGCGATCTTGCAGGATGCAGGAAGAGTGGAGATGAGAAAAAACACAGCCGTCTGCCGATGGTCTGCCGTTGGGTCAACTCTTGCCCATCGCCTGCCCAACCCGTGTTCAGTGGAGGATAGCGGGCTCGAACCGCTGACCTTCTGGCTGCCAGCCAGACGCTCTCCCAACTGAGCTAATCCCCCGTACGAATCGCCCATTCAAAAGGGACGATCGGTAGCCCCAGTTTTCCAAGGCACGTCAAAAAATCTATCAACGCTGAGTGAAACTGTCAACGGAGAACAGATCGCTAAATCCAGAATCAATCACGAGGTCGACCGAGCATATATGCAATGCGGGGTACTTCGCAGCGCCAAGATTGCTTTGGCGTTTGGTATTTTTGTCTCCCTGCTTTGGAGGACATTAGAGAGTGCTTCAGGCATCTATGCTCAACTAAAAAACGAAGCGAAAGATTGGCCTCGTTCAACGCTCGCCTGCCTGATCTTACTGTGTTCAAGTCCGCTCACATTTTTTCGTTGGTATTTCGCATTGCCCTCTCCCTCTGAACGGCCATTCGGTTCTCTGCAAGAGAGTGTAACCAGGAAAAAATCGAAACCCGGGAGGGCATGTTCGGTCGCCTGTGATTTATGGCGAAATTTGGACGAAACTTCTCGTGGACGGTATATCGAGACAGCAGCCCTGCAGACGATCGTCAACTGTGATCGGCGGCTTGTTGCTTTTCTTCGGCCGCGCTCAGCCGATAGTAGTGCGGAGAAAATTCCCAAAGACTTGCGGTTTCGCCCTGTTGGAATTTCCGTATTCCAAGGCGGGCGACAAACTCAGCACGAGGCAGCCAATTTTCCGCAGGCAAAGGTTCCGCGCCCGCAGGTAATCTTTCGGCTATCGATGGAGTGAGGGGTCCGGTAATCCGATCACCCGGCACAACGATTTGCAGCCATTTTTTAATTTCCATGATTTGGGGTTCGATGGTTTGCTCTTGGCGCCCCTGTTCTGTAATGGAATAGCGTGCTGCGAAACACTGTTCTCTGCCGGCGTCCATGACGCACCATAGCGGTGGCCCCGGGTCGCTATTCTCCGCTAGGACAGAAAGTGTATTGACCCCAACTAATTTGGCTTCCACGGCAAAGGCGAGCACTTTCGCCGTTACGCAGCCAAGCCGCAGCCCGGTAAACGATCCTGGTCCTTGCGTCACGGCGATCAATTCCAGGTCTGCAGTGGACCAATTGCATTTTGAGATTACATTCTCAATACCGACAATCAGCGACTCAGCAGTTCGCACGTCAGGCGGAAGGAGAATCTCAGTAAGGCAAGTATCAGAATNCCAAGCGGCGACCGAACCTGTACGACCACTTGTTTCCAGAGCGAGGGTTTTCATTGAACACACGATGCGAGGACTGTGGGAGTGAATCGACGTCTGTGGGAAAAGATGAATGTATACATGCCACGACAACCACTCGTGCAAGTCACTCTCTTATAACAGGAAGCCGCGGGTGATTTCGAGTCTCCCGGCAACCGGAATGTTCTCGCCACAGTGTGTAATGTCACTGGTCCGACCGCTTGACCACCATAGATCTGCAGCATACGATGTGGGACTACTCCTAAAATGTTACCTGAAAAATGGTTACATACATTTCCCCCTGAAACTTTGCCTGCCAAACCTGTCTGTTCGAATAACGATCACGAAACGGCCAAGAGCTTCTAAAGGTTTAACGCCCACTCGATCACCGGATAGATAGCCTTGAGGTTCTGACCGCCGTGAAGCGTGCATTGATCAGCGACATCCACAGTAACCTGGAAGGCCTCAAGGCAGTGCTTCAGGATATTCGGGAGCAAGAGGTTACCGAAATCTATTGCCTGGGGGACATCATTGGATATGGACCGAATCCCCGAGAATGCATTGATTTAATTATCGATTGCGATGCCTGTTTGCTGGGGAATCACGACCAGGGAGCATTGTTTGATCCGGAGGGGTTTAATTCTGGTGCGGAGCAAGCCATTTTTTGGACGCGAGAGCAGTTGGAAGACCCGCAGCAGAACGCAAAAGATAACGCGCGTCGCTGGGATTTTCTTGGAGAGTTGCCGAGAAATCGGAAAGAGGAAAAATACCTCTTCGTTCATGGCTCACCACGGAATCCCCTCAACGAATACGTTTTTCCAGAGGATATCTATAACCAACGGAAAATGGAAAAACTGTTTAGCCTGTTTGAGCGGTACTGTTTTCAAGGACATACGCATGTGCCGGGTGTCTTTACGGAAGGCTTACGGTTTTTTTCTCCAGACGATTTGAGTCATGAGTATGCTGTTGGTGAAGAAAAAATCATGGTGAATGTGGGTTCGGTCGGCCAGCCGCGCGATGGTGATCCTCGCTCCTGCTATGTGATACTCACGGAGGAGGGATTGCAATATCGCCGCATCGAATACAATTTTGAAGAAACAGTCAAAAAGATCTATGACATCCCGGAATTGGATAACTTTCTTGGTGACCGGCTTCGCGCGGGTCGATGAAGAAAAATGACCGGAATAGTAAATATTAATAGGACACGATCGACATTTCACCTGGAATTGCATCAGCGAGATGTAACTCGAGGTTTCCCAAATTGAAACACCTGCCTTTCCCTAAGCCCGATAACCACATGCCCTACCGATTTTCTCAGAGAGGTCCTGGTTGTGGATAAGCGTTTTTTTGTTTTCCTTGCGCTTTCAATGTTCGTCCTGGTCGGGTCGCAGGCAATCTTCGATCGTTTGTTTCCCGCGCCAGAGGTTCCAGTCGAGGCCCCCAGAAAAGAAAGTGACGGTCCAGCAGCAGATTCTTCTGTTTCTTCGGTACAGCAGTCACCGATAGCCGAGAAAATCGAGGACTCAAAGCAACCAGAAGCCTCGTCAAAATCGCCTGCGAAGTCGATCGATAAGCCATCTGGGGAAGTGGCGTCAACGGTTCAGGATGCTTCACAAAGTGAGAAAGCGACAAACGATTACCCACTCCGCTATCTTGGGCTCGGTTCTCTCGATCCTGACAGTGATGCTCGGGCGCTGGTAACCCTGACGACACACGGTGGCAGTATCGTGCGATTGGAACTGAACAGTGACCAATATCAGGATATTCAAGACAGGCAGGGCTACCTCGGTCATCTGATTGGCAGTCCCCATGCGGATGGCTGGGAAGTTCAGTTTATCGGTCGAGGTACACCTGCTGAAAAAGCAGGTGTACGAGTCGGTGATGTGATTCAGCGGGCATCGCTGGGTAACAAAGAACAGTCGGTGGGTAGTCTGGAAGATCTGGAGCGGTTGCTTGAAGCGTCAGAGTTTGGCCAACAAATTCAGCTGCATTTGATCCGTCAGGGCCAATCACTGGAACCGCTGACCATAAAATTAATTCCGCGCCCGCTTGAAATCATGCGACCAGAGATGGGGGGGCAGTCGCTGGCGGATTTCGAATCGGGATTGCATGACCCTTTCTCCTTGCTGCTGACACTGAACCGAATTGATGATGAAAAAAAGTTGCCTGGCGAGCGGGCCATTGTCGGAGCCGAACTTCGCGATGTTCAGTGGAATGTAACGCATCAGGATCCCCTGGCCGTCGAATTCGAGTTGCCGTTGCCCGCATATGATCTGGTTGTACGCAAAAGGTTTGAACTCGCGAGCGTGCCTCGAGATCAGCAAAGCAATGCTGATTTTAAGGCCTACCACCTGATGGTTGAAATTGCCATCGAAAATACAGGGTCGGAGGTTCGTGAGATTTCCTATCTCCTGGATGGTCCCACCGGTATGCCGGTCGAGGGTTGGTGGTATTCGAGAAAGATTGGTCGCACCTGGAGTGGCGGGGGTTTGCGCGATGTTGCTGCCCACTCTCTCCGTGGTGGCCCGAATTTGATTAGTACGGCAAAGATTGTTGAAGAGACGGAAGAAGAAGATGCCAGCGTCAAACTTCGGCTTTCTTCGGGCGAGTTGAATCCGCTGGCGTATATTGGCGTGGAGACGCAATACTTTGCAGCGATACTGATACCGTTGGTAGAAGAAATGGAGGCAGCGCAGCATTACAAAAGTTACCGGGGAATCGTTGTCGGAGATCGTCATTCAGAAAAAGCGAAGTTATATCTCACGAATGTGACCTCACAAGTCGCCAGTGTGACACATGCGATTCGGTCAGGAGAAACACTACGTTCGAGATTTCAGTTTTTTACGGGACCGAAGAAACGTAGTCTGCTCGAGCAATATGATGTTCCCGGGTTTCCAGAACCGGTTAATCTCTCGGAATTGATTTATTACGGGTGGGCAATTTGGGGTTTCTTTGCGCGCCCGCTCACCGACATCTTGAACTTCTTTTACGGCATCATTCCAAATTATGGTGTGGCGATTATTCTACTGACGGTTCTCGTGCGGTTGTGCATGTTTCCGTTGAGTCGAAAGCAGGCGCTCAACGCGCAAAAAATGCAGGAGCTCCAGCCGGAAATTAAAAAAATTACGGAAAAATACAAAGGAGATATGGAGAAGCGTAGTAAAGCGTTGCAAGAACTCTATCGCAAGAATCACTATAATCCACTCTCAGGGTGTCTACCGCTCTTTATCCAGATGCCAATTTTTATTGGCCTGTATCGCGCACTGATGACCGATGTGGCCCTGCGCCAGGCGCCGCTCGTGAGCAAGGCATTTCCCTGGGCCGATAATCTGGCTGCGCCGGATATGCTGCTGAAATGGGATCATCTTATCCCGGTTCCTTTCCTCACAGCCGCTACGGGCTGGCTTGGTCCTTATCTCAATGTGCTCCCGCTAATCACAGTCTTTCTGTTTATCTTGCAGCAGAAGTTATTTATGCCGCCGCCAACGGATGATCAATCTGCGATGCAGCAAAAAATAATGAAGTACATGATGGTTTTTATGGGCTTCATGTTTTTCAAAGTTCCCAGCGGACTTTGTCTCTACTTTATCGTTTCGAGTTTGTGGGGAATCGGTGAACGGAAGTTTCTTCCTAAAGTCAAAAAAGCGGAACCAGCGTTGGCTGGTGCGGGAACGACTACAACGGCAAGTCCTGCAGTGGCCGAAAGCGGTCATTCAAAATCGAATGCGGGCAAGGGTCGTAAGAAAAAGCGACGCAAAAAGTGATCGCTTAGGCGCTGATTGTAGTTGTGATGCTTGGAGTGTCGGAGGACGCAGTGGTTTTTCTTAAGGCCAGGCTGGTTCGCTGAAATTTGAAAACGATGTTCGGAAACAAGGCATATTCTACGGACGATACGATTGTTGCGACAGCAACGCCGTCCGGTCCCGCAGCGCGGGCAGTCATTCGCCTTTGCGGACCACGCGTGCGGGATTGTTTGCTTCAAATTTGGCGACCCGCCGATGGTGCAGGCGGCGGGGAAACAGACTGGAGTGCGAGTCAATCTCTCGCCATCGACTCGCTTTCAGCAGTTGTCCGTCCGACCCGGTTGCCCGGTTGGGCCAAACTCGACGATTGTGGTCGATGTATCCCATGCGATTTATATTACTGGCCCGATAGTCGAAGTTTTACACGCTCTCCTCTCGCAGAAATACACTGCCTCGGTTCCGATCCCCTCGTCGCTGCCCTGGTTCAGCAGAGTTGTCAGCATGGAGCGCGACTGGCGGGGGGAGGCGAGTTTACGCTCCGGGCGTTCTTAGGCGGAAGGATCGATTTAACGCAAGCCGAGGCGGTGCTTGGTGTGATTCAAGCGAAGAGTGAGCGAGAATTTGATTGCGCGCTGAAACAATTGGCGGGTGGATTGAGCGAACCGCTTCATGAAATTCGTCATGCTTTGCTCGATATTTTAGCTGATGTGGAAGCAGGGCTCGATTTTGCCGACGAGGATATCACCTTTCTGGATGACGAAACATTACGGCGACGACTGGGCGAAATCTACGAGAATGCGGAACGGCTTCTTGCAGAGATCGGCAACCGCCAAACGGTGCCCCTGGCCGGACGTGTGGTCCTGGTCGGAAAACCAAATGCGGGAAAGAGCAGCCTCTTTAACGCGCTCACCGGCGGGCAGGCACTCGAGTCGCCTCAGCCGGGCACCACGCGAGATTATCTTTGCGCCCCACTGGACCTTGACGGGATTCAATGTGAGTTGATTGATACGGCGGGTGTTGATTTTCACGATGACGGTACCTTGGACGGCATACCTAAAAATCAAAAGCATCTGGCAAAGGGAATCGATAATGAGGCCCACGCCACCACGACCGCACAGTGGGAACAGGCAAGCATTCAAGTGTTTTGTCTTGATGTGACTGCAGATCTCTCAAGCGACACCTTAAAGATGGTTGAATCGGTGCGTCACTCAGGTGGGTTGGTGGTGCTGACCAAATGCGATCAACTCCCGGAAAGTTCAGCAAAACCTGCTGGCTTGACGCAAGTCGATGCTGAGACGAGCAGCCATACGGGCGCAGGGATGGAAACGCTACGTAAAACACTCCGCTCGCGATTTGAGGATGGTTCTGCGGCGGGTGATGGGGCAGTCGCAAGCACCGCGATTCGCTGTCAGGAAAATTTACAGTCGGTGGTTAACGGATTGGGGGAGGCCCTGAATATTGCGGACCCCAGCCTCCATCATGAATTAATTGCGGTGGAGATCCGGACCGCAATCGACTTTCTCGGCCAGATGGTCGGCGCCGTTTATACAGAGGACATGCTCGATCGGATTTTTTCCCGTTTCTGCATTGGGAAATAAATTGATAGTTCACTGTCCGGCGTAGCCGAAAAAAAGCTCAGGATTTCTTCACGGCCGCTTGCGCTGCTGCAAGCCGGGCGATGGGTACGCGGAACGGGGAGCAACTTACGTAATCCAGTCCTGCGGCATAGCAGAAGGCAATACTTGCCGGATCGCCGCCGTGTTCACCGCAAATTCCACATTTGAGGCCTCTGCGCTGTTTGCGTCCCTTCGCAACGCCCATTTCCACCAGTTGTCCAACTCCGGACGTATCAAGCGACTGAAACGGATCCCGTTCCAGAATTTCCTGTTTCAGATAATCGGGAAGAAACGTGTTGACATCGTCACGACTGTAACCAAAGGTCATTTGCGTCAGATCGTTGGTGCCGAAGCTGAAGAAATCCGCATGCTCGGCCACTAGATCAGCGGTCAATGCGGCTCGTGGAATTTCAATCATCGTGCCGATGGGGATATCCAATTTTCCAGAATATTTTTTTGCTGCTTTTACTTTATCGATCGTTTCGGCCGTTAATTTCCTTAGGGTTTCTAGTTCAGCAGCGGTGCCTACCAGGGGAATCATAATTTCAGGGCGGGCATCCACTTTTTTCTTCTTGCAGGCAATCATCGCCTCCACAATTGCCGTCACCTGCATTTCCAGAATCTCAGGATAGGTTACGGCAAGGCGGCATCCTCGATGCCCGAGCATCGGATTCATCTCATGCAGTTGTTCAACACGAACTTTGACTTCCGACGCTTTAATACCGAGTCGCTTTGCCAACTCGGCTTGGCTTTTTGCATCTTGCGGAAGAAATTCGTGGAGTGGTGGATCGAGCAGGCGGACCGTGACTGGAAGACCTTTCATGGCGGTGAAAATGCCGACAAAATCTCTCCGCTGGAAGGGCAATAGTTTTTTAAGAGCTTTGCGGCGGGTCGATTCGTCTTCCGCAAGAATCATTTCCCGCATTGCCAGAATACGGTCCCCCTCAAAAAACATATGCTCCGTTCGACAGAGCCCGATTCCCTCAGCGCCAAACTGACGAGCCCGTTTCGCGTCGCTGGGAGCATCCGCGTTGGTTCTGACACCGAGCGTTCGATATTTGTCGGACCATCTCATTAAGGTCGAAAAATCACCGCTCATTGACGGTGCTTGTGTCGACACCGAACCGGCCATCACATCCCCGGTCGAACCGTCGATGGAGATCGTATCTTTTGGTCCGTATTTTCGGCCCGCAACGATGATTTGTTGTTTTTTTTCATCGATCTGTATATCGCCAGCACCACAGACGCACGGTTTCCCCCAACCGCGTGCAACCACCGCAGCATGACTGGTCATGCCTCCGGTACTCGTAAGAATACCGCGTGCTGCGTGCATGCCTTCCACATCTTCCGGACTCGTTTCTTTACGGACCAGGAGTACATCTTCTCCTGCTGCCGTACGCTCGGTAGCATCCTCCGCCGTGAAGGCAAGATGTCCCACCGCAGCGCCCGGTGAAGCGGGTAATCCACACGTGAGTACATCGCGCGAGGCTTTCGGATCAAACGAGGGAAGCAGCAGTTGATTCAGATCACCAGCGGGAACGCGCAGCAAAGCGGTCTTCTGGTTAATTAATTTTTCCTTGACCAAATCGCAGGCAATCTTGACGGCTGCCGCACCGGTGCGCTTGCCGTTTCGAGTTTGTAGAATATAGAGCTTCTCGGTCTCAATCGTAAATTCAATATCCTGAACATCCCGATAATGCCGTTCCAGCTTGGTCTTAATTTGGATGAGCTGCTTGTGGACTTTGGGCATCCACTTTTTCATTTCGACAACAGGTTGGGGAGTCCGAATTCCGGCGACAACGTCTTCGCCTTGCGCATTGATCAGAAACTCACCGTAAAACTGGTTTTTTCCAGTGGATGGATCACGCGTAAATGCGACACCTGTACCACTGTCATTCCCCATGTTTCCAAAAACCATGGTCTGGACATTCACCGCTGTACCCAGCAGACCGGTTATTTCTTCGACCTGGCGGTAGGCGATTGCGCGGGGCGCATTCCAGCTATCAAATACTGCCCGAATTGATTTTTCAAGTTGCGTGAACGGGTCTTGGGGAAAGTCTTCGTGTGTTTGTTTTTTATAAACTTTTTTGTAAGCATCGACCAACTGAGACAGCCCGTCTTCACCGAGTTCGGTATCTTCAACCACACCAAATTTTTTCTTGATTCGATCAAATTCAGCTTCAAAGTGATGGTGATCGACTCCCATCACGACATCTCCAAACATATTGATCAGACGGCGGTATGCATCAAGCGCAAACCGTCTGTTGCCCGACAAGACCGCCAGTCCGTCACATGCTTTATCGTTGAGACCGAGATTCAGTACCGTATCCATCATTCCAGGCATACTGACTGCCGCCCCTGAGCGGACAGAAACAAGGAGCGGATTTTTATCGGAACCAAACCGCTTGCCAGTTTCTTTTTCAAGCATCGCAACGTTCTTTTTCACCGCTTCGAGCGTGCCGGCGGGAAATTTTTGCCCGGAGTCGTTGTAATCGGCACAGGTCTCGGTCGTGATGGTGAAACCAGGGGGTACTGGCAAACCAATGCTTGTCATTTCGGCCAAATTCGCACCTTTGCCCCCGAGCAATTGACGCATTTCTTTGCGACCCTCGGTGCGGAGTACACCGAAATAAAAGACGCGTTTTTTTTGCCGGGCTTTTTTGACAGTTTTTCGCTTGGCCATAAAATAAATTCCTCAGAGGTTGTTCAAACGGGAACGGCAATCTTCAGGTGCGGCCTCAAGACACCGCAGAGAAGGAATGCTGCCCACTGGTCGCTGCAACTGGTTGCCAGTTGTCGACTTCTGGCAAGAGGGCGTAATTTAGTGCGCCTAAATAGACGAGTCAAGATGCGTTTTACAGGTAACTTCTTTTAATAATCTTCCGTTTCCCAGAGATATCGCTTTTCCCTCAATGCGCAACTTGCTGCTCAGTATAATTCAGTGCGGCCCAAATCCTGTGACCAGACGAGATACAAGACAATGACCTCTTCCCACGCTGCCCCGGATTATCCCCCGTCGATTGCCCAGTTGATTGCCCAGTTGAATGATCCAAGGAATGGCGCGGTGCAACGCTCAGGGGAACTGGAATCCTTTGACTTTACGACTGCCGTTGCTCCTAGCTTGGTGGTCGATGACGAAATGGCCCTCGCCTGTACAAGCGGTCTTTGGTTGAGGCACCATTTTCTTGATCGGTCGCATGAGATAAGCCAACATCTTCACTCATCGACGGGAAGTTTCTGGCACGGCATCATGCATCGCCTGGAGGGTGATTTTGGAAATGCAAAATATTGGTTTCGGAAAGTTGGAGATCACCCGATCTTTCCATCGCTTGCGTCTGCTGCTCACACAATCAGTCCTGAACGTTTCCAAGCGACCGACGTCTGGGATCCCTATGATTTTATTGATTGCTGTGAAAAAGCTGCCAAGAAGAATATGCCGGATTCCACTTTANTTGACGTTGCTTCGGCCGAGTGGGAACTTCTTTTCGCCTATTGTTTCCAGCAAGCCCTGGGAATCGAATAGCAGATTTCAGACTCTCTGGCTTTNAAAATGGTTGCGCGATGCGTNCAAAGAATTGGCGAGAAAAGATAGCTTTCCGGGCGGCCCGGTTGATGTGTGATGCTTCGTCACTCAGTTACGACGCTGCCCGCCAGGAGGCCGTACGCATTCTTGGATGCGGAAAACTCTTTCCGAGACAACTTCCTACAAGAAAGGAAATTCGCGAAAAGCTCGTGCTGATTTCAAAAGATCAACAAACTGTCATGAGACGGCACCTGTTTGAAGAGCTTCTTGTAGCCATGCGGATGCTGCAGGCATTTCGACCTCAAGTGGATGCTGAAATTCTTACAGCCGAAATCACCCCCGACACGCATTACATCATTGAAATCATCGACGCGCCGGTCGAAATGATCCGCGCGGCATTGCCTGGCACAGTCGAAAAGATGATGAAAAAGTTGCCGCAACGCGACGCGCAANCCNCGTTNCAGTCGGATATCTTGCCCATTAATTTTGAAGGCATGTTTTTCTTAACGCTGCGTGTGGTTGAAGCGAANGAGAGTATTTCCCCGCAGTCGTACGTCGGGATTGTTGAACTCGAATCCGAAATCGAACGNCTCGCGATCCAAGCAGAAAACAATGTTGTGCAAATCGATACCACACCAAAAGATAGGTTTGTGCAGTTCGCTACCTTACTCTGGCCGCTTGAAGAGGTAATGCTTTCGCCCACGCGACATCCCGAGGGTGATGCGCTTTACCACAGCTTGCAAGTCTTTCAACTTGCGCTCAATGTGCGTTGTTACGATGAAGAATTTCTGCTCGCCGCTCTTCTTCACGATGTGGGTAAGGCAATCGACCCGGAGGATCATGTGACGGCCGGGCTCGCCGCACTTGATCGGTATGTAAGTGAGAGAACGGCCATGTTAATCGACTTACATCATCAGGCGCACTGCTATCGTGAGGGGACACTCGGCATGCGGGCAAGACGTCGACTCGAAGCAAATCCTGATTTCGAAGACTTACTACTGCTTGCTGAATGCGACAAAAAAGGGAGACAGTGCGGTGTGGCTGTCCCGGACGTTGAGCAGGCACTCGAGCAAATTCGTGGTGTGAGCGACGCATTTCCCGCATAAATACTTTTTTCATTCTTGGGNTGTAAGATGCTTGTCCAGCAGTTGTCTCGTTCGCTTTCCGAATCCCCGCTAGTGAGGACAAGCGAGGACATTATCATTAGGCATTTTGAAGATGTTGCCGATACTCGGCGCTGGGTCGAGTTAATCAATCTTGCCTTTAAAGATTTGAATCCGCCCATGCGACGTTGGACGGAGGCTGATTTTAATTTGCGTCTGATGGAGCAACCGGGATGGTCTCCCGNAGATTTATTTTTAGCCTGCGACCAGAAAGATCAGCTGGTCGGTTCTGTTTCGCTCTCGTTCCGCGGAAGTGGAAGCGATGCCCGGCCGGCGGTTCACTTGTTGGCAGTTCGNCCNNNGTGGAGGCGNAANGGNGTTGCACGCATGCTGGTGNCAACACTTGANTCTGCGGNCTGGGCCAGGGGATTTCGCGAGATTTTTCTTGAGACCCACGCAGGGTGGCATGAGGCGACACGTTTTTATGCCGCCCTGGGATACGAGCCGGCCCGGAATCTTACCAAGTAACTTGACGGCCCACGATGCGGACGCGGCCCGTCTTCAGCAGACGAATCGCCTCGGGGTAGGCTTCACATTCAGCAGCAAAGACGCGGTCGGCAAGTTGTTCGGGGGTATCATTTTTTTCCACCGGGACCACCTGTTGCAGCAGAATCGGGCCATGATCGTATTGATCATCGACAAAATGGACCGTGCAGCCACTCACTTTTGCGCCATAGGCAATGACTGCCTCATGGACATGCCGACCATAAAAACTTTTTCCACAGAACGACGGGATCAAAGCCGGGTGAATATTGAGCACGCGGTGCGTGAAGTCGGCGGGAATGAGGACATGCTGTAGAAATCCGCCCATCAGAACATAATCGACATCTGCTTTACGACAGGGTGCAAACATTGCATCGCGGTAGGATTCGGCATCGGAGAAATCTTTGCGCAGCACATTCTGATGGTTGATATTGGATTGCTCTGCATACTTAAGGCCACCCGCATTCGGGTTGCTCGAGATCACTAGTTCAAAATCAACGTCCAACTGACCATCGTTACGCTTTTGAATCAAGTTATGAAGTGTGGTGCCACCCCCGGAAATGAAAACGGCAAGTTTCATGAATGGACAACCTCAACAAAGAGGGTGAGCGGCTGATCTCCAACGGCAGCCTCCAGACCAGCATCGGCGGTAAGTCGATCAAAGACGAGACTTTGGCTTAAAGTTTCCGCCAGCAGATATTCCTGATGTTCACCAAGGGCGGCCCGAAGAGCATCCGAATCGGTGAGAATTCCCAGCTGAATGCGATCGGTAAATGCACAATCCAGCTCCTTTCGACGATCCTGAATGACCCTCACTAAATCTCGGACCATTCCCTCGCGGACCAATGCATCGGTAAGCTCGGTTGAAAGGACGACCACGCACTGGTTGCCCTGGGCTGCTGCCCAGCCCTCTTTTGCCTGGAGACGCACCTGTAAATCTTCTCGGCCAAGTTCGATTGCATCGCCATCCACTTCAAGTTTCACGCGTTCGCCTGCTGAAAGCTCCGCAAGGAGTGCACTTCCATCGGCCTGCTGTAAAGCTTTTTTGAGCCCGGGCATCTTCGGGCCAATCTTTGGACCAAGTCGTTTGAAATCGGGTTGTATCTGGTAAGTAATATAGTCTGCCGCATCGAGCGCGAATTCAACTTCTTTCACATTCAGTTCAGTCCGAATCAGATCGGCATGGGATTCAAGCCAGTCGCGGTGTGTGGCATCGGCTAAAATCACTTCGACCCGCGGTAGAGGTTGGCGTACTTTTTGCTTTGCATCCATGCGGGCACTGCGGCCGAGCGAGGTGATCTCGCGCATCAGCGCCATTTGTTCCAAGAGTGTGGCATCCACTCGGTCTCCATCTGACAGTGGATAGTCGCAGAGGTGGACACTCTCAGCAGCTTGCTTGCCGAACGGCAGGGCAAGATTTCGCCACATCGCCTCAGCGACAAATGGAATAAACGGCGCAACCAGTTTGCAGATCGTAAGCAGACACTCATACAGTGTCCAATAAGCGTCCAGCTTGTCCGGAGCCTTCGTCTCCCCGCTCCAGAATCGATCACGTGAGCGACGGACATACCAATTGCTGAGTGCATCCACGAACGCAGTCAGATGTCCACACGCATCATAGTTTTCGTAGCGATCCATCGCGACCGTAACGTCGTCGATGGTGCGATGCAATTGGCTGAGAATCCATCGATCAAGTTCACTGCGATCAGCAACAGGGCGATAGCCGGGCGCTTTTGCCAACGTGTCAGCCGTGAGCGAAAAGTCGAATTCTTGCTCCGTAAGAGCAGGGAAATTCTCTGCGGGGCTAAAAGCATCGATATTGGCATAGATTACAAAAAAGCTGTAGACGTTCCAAAGACGGAGCAGGAATTCGGGAACGCTTTCTCTGATCGACTGTTCGTTGTAGCGAATCGATGTCCAGGGTGGTTGGTTTGCAAAGAAATACCAACGCAGGGCATCCGCGCCGTACTTGTCCAGAATTTCGCCAGGTTCCCGATAATTGCGTTTGCTCTTCGACATCTTGCCGCCGTCTTCACCCAGCATCAGTCCAAGAACGATACAGTTGCGGAACGGATGGGGCAGCGCATGCTGAAGTTGCGCATCTTCTGCAATCTCTTGGCCTTCACCTTCGAAGAGCAAGGTGCTGATGGCTAGCAGACTATAAAACCATCCGCGTGTCTGATCGATTGCTTCGCTGATGAAGTCAGCAGGAAACTGATTTGAAAAATCTTCCACACCCTGTTGCGGAAAACCCCATTGTGCAAAGGGCATTGCCCCCGAATCGTACCAGCAGTCAATTACCTCGGTCACGCGTCGCATGCGTGCCCCTTCAGCAAAGGGTGATTGGTACGTAACCGCATCAATATAAGGTTTGTGTACGCACAGATCGTCTGGCAGCGAAGGATTGGACTTTTTCGCCTCCTCCCAGACCTCAAATCCATCGACTCCGGGTTTCTCTTGAAGTTCTTTGTAATTGGAAATCGCTTGCTGCTTCCCGGTTTCGGTGCATTCCCATATCGGTAATGGAGTTCCCCAGTACCTTTCGCGACTCAGCGCCCAGTCGACGTTGGACTCGAGGAATTTTCCCATCCGACCTTCTTGGATATGTCCGGGCAACCAATTGATTGCACGATTGTTTTCAAGCATCGAATCTTTACAAGCAGTTGTGCGGATGAACCAACTTTCGCGTGGGTATTGAATAAGGGGGTCCTGTTCGGCTCGCCAACAAAAAGGGTAGTCGTGTAAATATTGGGTCTGATGGACTAAAAGTTTGCGTGTTTTNAGATCGCGCAAGATATCTTTATCGCACTCTTTGACCCATCGTCCTCTTACAAATTCGGGTGCATCGGAAGTGAATTTTCCGTCGGGACCGACGCAATGAATGAGCGGTAAATTCGATTCCCCAATCGACTCCCGTTCCCGCTGTAAAACGTGATAATCGTCTTCGCCAAAGGCAGGTGCAATGTGGACTAATCCAGTTCCACTGTCGGTCGTTACAAAATCAGCAGAGATAACTTTCCAAGATGCATCTCCTCCCGACTCCTCCAGGCAATCATAGGGAGGGCGATAGCGCAACCCGATCAAATCGTCTCCCGAGACGGTTGATTCAATCGTCCATTCCCTCTTCCACTTCTCGCTAAGACTATCTACCAGATCGCGGGCAACGATTAGTTTTTCCCCTCCAGGTTCCTCGCTGACCGTTGCATAGTCAATTTCCGGGTGAACCGCTGCGAATTGATTGCTTGGCAACGTCCAGGGAGTTGTCGTCCAGACAAGCAAGGAAGTATTAGGATATGCATTTTCCCTGAGTGGTAACTTTAAAAACGCGCTTGGATCCGCTACTTCTCGGTACCCCTGCCCGACTTCCCCCGCGGAAAGGGCGGTTCCTCCCTGGGCCCACCACCAGACAATCTTATGACCCTGGTAGAGCATGCCTCGATCAAAAAGTTGCTTGAGACTCCACCACACGCTTTCGACATACGACTGATGGTAAGTGACGTAGGCTTTTTTTAGATCGACCCAAAAACCGAGTCGTTCCGTGAGTCGCTCCCATTCCTGCATATATTGCCAGACCGAGGCCTGGCACTTTTGAATAAAAGGTTCGACGCCGAAGGCTTCAATTTCTTCCTTCGAGTGAATGCCCAATTCTTTACAGACTTCAACCTCGACTGGCAGGCCATGGGTATCCCAACCGGCTTTGCGTTCACAAAGATAGCCTCGCATCGTACGGTAGCGAGGAAAGAGGTCTTTGATCGCCCGAGTGAGGCAGTGCCCCGGATGAGGCATCCCATTGGCTGTGGGAGGCCCTTCGTAAAATACGAACCGCTCAGCTCCGTCGCGGGCGTCGAGCGATTTCTTGTAAATGTTCTCGGAATTCCAGAAGCGACCGATCTCTTGTTCGAGCGCAGGAAAATCGGCTGATCCTTCCACCGGCTCAAACATAATGTTTCCGGCGCGAAAGACGGAACGGCCTCCTTAGAGTGCGGGTAAGACTATTCGTTAAATTCGACATCCTTTTCTTCTTCTTCTGAATCTTTGTCAGTGGCAAACGGATCAATCGTATCATCGAAGTCACCATAGCCATCGTCTTCTTCTTCCTCGAAGTCGTCATCGAAGTCATCGTCGAAGTCTTCCTCGTCGAATTCTTCGTCCACTTCCTCTTCACCAGCGTTCAGATCACACCAACTACCATTGGCTGCCGCAACGCAGTGTGGAACCGTTTCTTGCAGTTGCATATTTTGCGGTTGCACATTGTCTTCTGCAATAAGATCGAATGCTTTTGGTGCTTCCAAGGTAACCTGCATGCCTGTCTCCCGATAAATAATGAATAAACAACGCTATCCGCAAATGAAAAAGGGACTACTCTTTTTTCGCAAAAAATGAGTGCCAGGCGTTAACATCACGCCCGACATCACTCTCTGGGGCACGTACGCAAAGACCACGACTCCACATACTGAACAAAATAGTTTGTAGCCCCTGCGGAATTTGTCAAGCAATCCCCCGAGGAGATTCTCAAAAAGTGATTACTTGCCGTTGGCCGCCGTTTCGCCGGAAGCTGCAACAGGTCCATCGTGAAGCCAAATAATCACCCGGACTAGGCCATTTCTTCCGATTCCGAGCATGGAGTGGCCCCTGAATCAGCTTCCGCTCTATCTGCGGCCTTAGATACCGGAAAATGCGGTGGTATCGTCGTACCGGGGCTCGAAGCGACCGCTTCCGCCGTTTGGCCGAACTTTCGCGTCAGCAGGCTAGCTGTAAGTTTCTGCACTTCATGGTTTTCGGGTTCTTTTTTGCGCCATAACTCGAGGACTTCCTGGGCGGCATCGAAATGTTCGAGTGCGGCATGGGTGAGCAAAAGCCATCGTAAACAGAGAACATCTCGACATCCGGCATCGAACGCCGTTTGGAGATAGGCTTCCGCATTGGTCCAATTTTGCGAACCAGCCAGACATGCTCCACGGACCGCGTTCGCTAAAGCGTCCCGATGCGGCCAATCGCTCGGAAAACGGCCCACCTGCTCGATCGCCTCTTTTCTTCTCCCATGACGGACGTGTAGATCAATCAGTTGATGACGTAAGCGAGAAGACGTGGGCTGCTCGATTAACGCATCTTCCAGTACCTCGCGAGCTTCGTCTGCCCGGTCCTCAAGTTCGAGACTGATGCTGAGACAAACGGTTGCAATTTCAGCGATCTCCGCAAGATGCCAGCTTGCAGGATGGATTTTCCCATGCCTGACCGCAGTTTGGTATGCACGCGTTGCTAGATCAATCCGCTGCTGACGATGAAGATAATGCCCCATCGTACAAAGCAATTGAACATCCACGGGAAAATGTTTCAGCGCATCAATGCAGAGATTCAGTTGCGAATCTTGGAGCGATGGATCTCGATCCATCGCGCTTAGCTCTCCATAGTAGGCTTCGAGCAGTTCGGCAGACTCTTCGGCGGCAAATTCCCGTGCCTGAAGAAAAGCTTGTTCCGCCTGTTCCCACTCACCGAGGTCAGCCAACGCCTCACCCCGGGCTAGCCACAGACGCGGATCAGTCGCTGTGTCTGTCAAGATTTGTTCGCAAATCCGAAGGTTACGTCGCGCTGTTTTAAATTTGATATTTCCCGCGTCTACATTTGCGGGCTGGGTAATGACAATGTTGAGTTGCTTGGTCTCAAGCCTACAGGCCGTAATCGATGTTTCCAGTGATTCGCGAACGGGCCCCGTAAAGTGCAGACTGGCAGCGTTAGGTAGCAGTCGATGCTGAGCAATCTGAACGACCGACGCTTCTCCCTTGTCGTCGTTGTTGTCACCCGCGGCGCGTACGAGCAGGCGATAGACGTTGTTTGCATCGACTCCCACCTCGACAAAACTGCTGATTTCGGAAACAGCGTCTGCGGCGAGCACTTCTCCGGCATCCAAATGAAGTATCCAGTCGCCGGTCGCCGCCTCGAGACACGCATTGCGGACAGCAGAAAAGTCATTTTGCCACGGAATGTATAGCGTCTTGCTTGCCCGTGGATGTTTCCCCCCCGGTGCATTTTCAGAAAAACTCACCACCCCGACAATAATTTCATCGGCAAGCTCATCAATGCACGCAATCGTTGCGGAAAGATCCTGTTGCTCATCAACAACCAGGATAGCTGCCGAGATGCGCGGTCGATTTTCAGTTGCCGGCGCCATGGCCGCCTCCGTGCTCTTGTGATCGTGTAGGCCTCTGTGCCCATGATCGAAGTGTAACGGCCAAGACCTCAGAGGAACAGATCAGTGGTGCAGGGAAAAACGGTCGTGCGTTTACTTGACCGGAATGCAGATTATCCAAAAATCAGGTCCGGTAGTCGGCATTTAGCCGGACATATTCACTCGTAAGGTCCGTGGTCCAGAAACGCGTCTCAGCGTCGCCCTCGGAAAAACTTAAATCGATACACACCTCTTTCGCCGAGCGAATCGACTCGGAGATTTCCGCCTCATCGAAATGGGTTGGCCGAAGCGCTGAAAAAAGCAGGTGCCCGTTAAGCCTTAATTCCAAGCGTTGCGGATCAAAGGGCACATCGGCGTATCCGGCAGCCGAGACAATACGCCCCCAGTTCGGGTCGGCCCCGGCAATGGCTGTTTTGACCAACGGACTATCGGCCACTGTATGGGCTATTTTTCGCGCATCCTCCTTCGTCCTGCAGCCTCGAACATGAATCGTGATCAGATGTGTTGCACCTTCCCCATCCGCGGGAATGCTGCGGGCTAATGCCTCGCAGGATTCGCTCAGCAGGTGACCGAACTCTTCTTNCGTTTCTGCCGTTACTTCTACACCGGAAGCTCCGCTTGCCACCAGCAAAACGGTATCATTCGTGCTCGTATGACCATCGACATGGATGCAGTGAAAGCTCTCTTCGACTGCGGCTCCGAGTAAACGCTGTGCGACTTCAGCATCGATGGCGACATCGGTCAGGATGATGCCGAGCATCGTTGCCATACGCGGTCCAATCATGGCCGCGCCTTTCGCCATGCCGAAGAGAGAGGCTCCCTTCCAATTTCGCTGCACTGTTTTCGTGCAGCTATCGGTTGTCAGCATGCCTCGAGCGGCCGAAAGAACCGCTTCGGTATCGTTCCCCAGAGCGNTAGCGACTTTGGCAATCCCAGATTGAATCGCATCCATCGGAAGAAAGTTTCCGATAACACCAGTCGACATCACCAGAACTTCTTCCGCCTCAATGCTGCAGGCTGATGCGGTGGCACGGCACATTTCCGTCGCATCTTCCATTCCTCTTTGCCCGGTGCAGGCGTTTGCATTGCCTGAATTGATAATCACGGCTCGGATAGACTGCCCGGGCGTTCGTTTACGATCGAGCACCACCGGGGCTGCTGCGAATTTATTCTGTGTGTACACACCGGCTGCAGTTGCAGGACGATCGATCAACACGAGGGTTAAATCTTCTTTAGCAGCATCCGTTTTGATGCCGCAATGAATACCGGCCAGCGAGAAGCCGTTTGGCAAATTACCGGATGGGGCGGTTGGTGTTGAATCGACCATAAGAACGATTGATAAATTCTGAAAGGAGGAAAGGGTCTATACGGGGTATCCGTTCGAACTAGAGCCCCATGGTCTCTGAAAATCCGTGCATGAGATTGAAGTTTTGTACCGCCGCACCGGCGGCGCCTTTAATAAGATTGTCGAGACAGCTAATCGTAAGGATGCGACCTTTGACGACGCGGAGCGTGATATCACAAAAATTTGTATTCGCCGCGTCTTTCGTTGCTGGCAGATGTTTCACGACCCGGACAAAAGGATGTGGAGCGTAAAACGTGCGGAACAATTCAAACAAGTCAGCTTCTTGAACCGTTGCTAAAGGGCGACTGTATGTGGTTGTGAGGATGCCTCGATCCATCGGAATCAAGTGCGGTGTGAAAATGACCTCCACAGGTTTCGCGCTGGTTTTGGATAGTACCAACTCAATTTCCGGCGTATGTCGATGCCGCCCAATATTATATGCAGACAAGCTTTCGTTACATTCCGGGTAGTGTGTCGTCAGTTTAGGACTTCTTCCGGCTCCCGAGACGCCACTTTTTGAATCGATAATGATATCGTCCGGGGCAATCGTTCCCGAATGGACCAAAGGCGCTAGGCCGAGAATTGCCGAAGTCGGGTAACAGCCGGGATTCGCGACAATATTTGCTTCGCAGATTGCCTCACGGAAGAGTTCCGGCAGTCCATAGACCACCTGGGGCAATCGTTCGGGATCGGGGTGCTCCTGGCCATACCATGCGGCATATTCGCTTGCATCGTCAAGTCGATAGTCTGCGGAGAAATCGACCAAACGCAGACCGGTTTCCAGTAGCGGAGCGGCTATCGAAGCGGTGACTCCGTGCGGCAGACAACTGAATACACAATCTGCCCGATCGGCAATTCGGTCAGGGGCCAGATGCTCGATGCCCAAATCGATGCGGCCCGTGAGAGACGGATGAACTGCTGAAAGCGGAACTCCCTCTTCCTGCCGGCTGGTTGCAACACTAATCTCTACTTCAGGATGTCGTAAGAGCAGTTTAATCAGCTCAAGGGCCGTGTATCCGGAGGCCCCGAGAATCGCCACCCGCACCATTTTTCTTCCCTTTAAACGGGTCGTTGAGCCGAACAGACGTCACCTACTCTGCACTATAGCTATCCAGGCCGTCGTTTGCCACCAGATGGAGACCTTCGAAGTTGCTTCCTGCGCGCTCCAAGACTTTGACTAAAGATTTCGCAGATACTGGACCGCCTGCCCGATTTCAAAGTGGGGATCCATGGACTCGCGGCGTTCAATGGTGATCGTCCCGCGGTAGTCCTGTTCTTCAAGCCCGCCAAGCAAGGCTGGAGGATCGATCGAACCGCGTCCCAGCGCGACTTCGCTACCCCGGTCTCCTCTTCCCTGACGTACCGCATCGCGGGCGCGGACGTAGNGAATGAGTGAACGAAGTTCCCCAATAGCCTCAAGTGGATTGAATCCGCCGAGGATCAGGTTTCCGGGATTCAACGTTACGGCAATCGATCCGGCCGAAATTGCGTGTATTAAATCTCCGAGGCGGCTGCCCGATTCGTTACCGGTTTCCGCTGCGAGGACGGTGCCGAGACGATCTCCAAAATGCCCCAATTCTCCGAGAACATCGCAAAGGAAATTCCATCTTTTCCGTTCCTGCTCATCTTCTTCGACATCCATGGAACTTGGCACATGACCGACGCAGTTGACCACCACGGGTGCTCCAAGCGCTGAAGCGAGTTGCATCGCTTCTTTCGTTCCCGCAATTCTCTCATCGAGTCTATCAATGACGTCATATCCACGGCGTGTGGGGTAGGAGAGTGCAGCAATTTTCAAATTCAAATCTTCAAGCAGTTTGCGAAACTGACGAATCGCGGTCTGCGATTGAACTTCCCCCCGCAATTCTGTGCGGGCATCAATTTCAACCGCATCGGCTCCCATTTTTGCGGCGGCGAGCAGGCTGTTTTTGAGTGGCCGCCCCAGGCTCATGGTCTGAACGCCAACTTGGAGAGTGAGCATCGTGTCTTTGTCCATTAGTGTGAAAATGACAAGGCATTTTACCATCGACATCCGTATGAAATAGGCTCGAAATTTTTGCGACCGAACTTATTCTTGTTCCTCGTTTGACCCGATGGGTCGCTGCGGCTTGTTCACAGGAAGTTCGCACGAAGTTCGCAGGAAGTTACCACGAACCGGGTGCTTTCCCGTTAGAAAAGCAGATACTGCCTTTTCCCCCTTCCCAGTCGCGTTATGGTGGGGTACAAGTCGAGAGGTTTTGATCGTTGAACTCGGGAGTTGGAGGGAAATAAACGGTGCAACCGCTAGGAATCATCTGCGATCACTTAGAGTCTCTTGCGCCGCTGCGGTTGTCTGCCGAATGGGACAATGTGGGGCTGCTTGTCGGAGATCGTCAGGCGGAAGTTGAGCGGATCATGACCTGTTTGACAATCACCACCGACACGGTGTCTGAAGCCATTGAGCGAAAAGTCGACTTGATCGTCGTGCATCATCCCCTGCCGTTCCGTCCGCTGACAAGACTGACGGCTGAAACCACCGAAGGTCGCTATCTGTTGGAATTACTAGCCGCACGGATCCACATCTACAGCCCACACACCGCTTGGGATTCCGCTGCCGGGGGAGTCAATCAGAAGTTGGCCGAGGGTGTCGGCTTGAAACACGTGGAGCCGCTGGTTGCCGATGAAGCAGATCCGGCAGTCGGAGAGGGTCGCCGAGGTGTTGTTTCGCTGTCGCTGGCTGAACTNGCCTCTCGGGTAAAACAATTTTTGGCGACGCCGCACATACGGCTTGTAGGTGATCCGGATCGACAGATTGAGCGTGTTGCCGTGGGCTGTGGGAGCGGCGCAACCTTTCTGGACGCCGCCAAATCGCATGGCTGTGAAGTTTTACTAACCGGCGAGGCCAGCTTCCACCACTGTTTGGCGGCGGAAGCTGCCGGCGTAGCTCTGTTGCTTGCGGGACACTTTGCCAGCGAGCGATTTGCAATGCAACATTTGGCAGTCGAGCTATCGGATCAGTTTGCAGAGCTTGAAGTCTGTTGCAGTCAAAATGAGCGTGATCCGATAATGCTTTTGTAGGGATGTCCGGCAGAGCATACTGAGCCGNAATTTAAGCAAAANAATAATGTTGTGGAATCAATTTGGCTTGAGTGCGAGCGCGATAGAAGTTTTTGTGACCGTCCTAGTTTTTAAACAACAATCCGCAGGGCAATAATACGATGTTTCGAAAATGGCAATCGATCACTCTTTGGAAACGCGTGCTGATTGGTCTCTTCCTTGGCTTGGCGATCGGGTTGGCCATGCGGTGGGGGTTGGGAATCGACACGGCTAAGGCGGTAGCCAATACGGCGGTCAAGCCTTTTGGCGACGCGTTTGTCCGCTTGATCAAGATGCTGATCATCCCGTTGATTTCCACGACGCTGGTTGCCGGCGTGACTGCGATGGGGGATCCCAAGAAGTTGGGAACGCTCGGTGCGCGAACCATCGGCATGTATCTGGTAACAACCTTTTTTGCCGTCAGCCTCGGTCTTTTTATCGGAAGTGTGTTGCGCCCAGGTACGGGAGTTGATTACGAAACGGCCGGCGCCGAAGCCATTGATAGTGTCAGAGGCAAAATCGAAACAGCCGATGCCGCAGGAGGTATTGTCGAAAGACTGCTGCAGATTATTCCAACCAATCCAATTGAATCTTTAGCTCGCGGCACCGTGCTCCCGACCATTTTCTTTGCCATTCTGATCGGCGTCGGCATTCTTCTGGCAGGTAAGGCGGCGGACCCGGTAAAAAACTTTTTTGAAGCCGCGTCCGAGGTCGTCATGCGGGTCACCATGCTGGTGATGGAAATGGCACCCTACGGTGTTTTAGCATTGATGACCTGGGTCATGGCCACACAGGGCATTGAGATTTTGTGGAATATGGGAAAACTGGCAGTCTCTCTTTACCTTGCGTGCGGCATGCAGATCGTTTTTGTCTATGGATTTCTTATCATCGGGTGTCTCCTGAAGCTTCCCTTGAAACAGTACCTGCGTGGAATTGCCGATGCGCAAGGCGTTGCATTTTCTACTGCGTCCTCCAACGCAACCTTGCCGGTTAGCATTTCCTGTGCGGAAAATAATCTGGGGGTTGATAAATCGGTTGCCGGTTCGGTCCTGCCGCTTGGTGCAACGATCAATATGGATGGTACGGCGATCTATTTGGGTTTGATCGCGTTGTTCGCCGCACAGGCTACCGGAATCGAGCTGACTGCGATGCACTATGGCATGGTTGCACTGACCGCGACGCTGGTCTCGATTGGTGCGGCCGGCATTCCTTCGGCTGGATTATTGCTGGCGGCGACTGTGCTTGAGGTGATCGGTATCAGTCCCGAGCAGTCTCTCTTGGTCATTGCGTTTATTTTCCCGTTCGATCGTTTACTCGATATGATGCGGACGGTAACCAATATTTCCGGTGATGCGGCGGTCGCGTGTGCGGTGGCCAAATGGGATGGCAACTTGGACGAAGCGGTCTTCCGTAGAGATACCGAGGTTTAAACGACCATCGGTTCGAAACGTCGGGCGGCTTATTCTTTGATCAAGTCGTGTACGGTCCCGCCCGAGGGGATCATCGGCAACACCTGTGACTGATAAGGAACCTCCACGTCGAGCAGATAGGGCCCCTCGGTGTTGACCATTTCACTGATGGCACCCTCAAGATCACTCTTCTGATGGACCGATGCTGCGCCCCAACCGTATCCTTGGGCGATGCGAACATAATCCGGGTATCTTTTTCCTGCGAAAGGTCCATCGCCTTCGCCGATTGCTTCGGCGCGATCGATTGGCCCGAGATAGGTATGGGCGCGATTACCATCCATGAATCGATTTTCCCATTGAACGACCATTCCAAGGTGCTGATTATTAAGCAGGAGCACTTTTACTGGCAAGTTTTCACAATGACAGGTCGCCATCTCCTGAATATTCATTTGAAAACTGCCGTCCCCATCAATGTCAACGACCAACTTGTCCGGGCATGCAGCTTGCGCGCCCATGGCAGCAGGTAGACCAAAACCCATTGTTCCAAGCCCTGAACTTGAAAGCCAGGTTCGCGGTTGTGAAAAATGGTAGAATTGAGCCGCCCACATCTGATGTTGACCCACTCCGACCGTAACGATCGTTTCNCGATCTTGTGTAGCNCNCCATAATTCTGAAATCGCGTGCTGCTGCAGGATGCCATCAAACTCCGTATCGTACTGAAATGGATCGGCCTGCTTCAGGCGTTCACATTCTTCAAGCCACGCGGAGNGATCGTCAGGCTTTTCGACAATTTTGTTNAGTTCTTCGATGGCGTAGCGGGCATCGCTGACAATGGGAATGTGCGCGACCTTATTTTTATTGAGTTCTGCCGCATCAATATCGATATGGATAATTTTGGCCCGTGGAGCAAACTCCGCAAGTTTTCCAGTAACGCGATCATCAAAGCGGACTCCAATCGCAAGAATGAGGTCAGCTTGATGGACGGCTAAATTGGCGTAAACGCTTCCATGCATTCCTAGCATATCGAGCGAAAGCGGATTGTCTCTCGGAACGGCACCGAGTCCCATCAGGGTCATCGTCACGGGAATTTCTGTGGTGGCAATCAATTTTCGCAGTGCATCGCTTGCCTCCGAGGCGATAATNCCTCCTCCCACATAGAGCACAGGACGTTTGGCCATTTTGATTGCAGCGGCAACCTGGCGGATTTGTTCCGGNCGGGCTTTATCGGGCTTGCCAAATCGGTAGCCGGGTAAATTCATCGCTGCGTCCCAGTCTGGCTCAACCATTGCCAGTTGAATGTCTTTAGGAACGTCAACAAGGACGGGGCCTGGTCGACCCGTATTTGCGATATGGAACGCTTCCCGCATGACGCGCGGGATATCCTCGACTTGTGTCACAAGATAGTGATGTTTGGTGATCCCTCTGCAGACTTCGACAATCGGAGTCTCCTGAAAAGCGTCCGTCCCGATGACCGACGAACCAACCTGTCCGGTAATGGCAATCAGCGGAATACTGTCGAGCTTAGCGTCGGCAATCGCCGTCACAAGATTCGTNGCCCCAGGACCGCTCGTCGCAATGCAGACCCCTGTCTTNCCTGTGGCGCGGGCATATCCCTGTGCCGCGAATCCGCCACCCTGTTCATGGCGAGGAAGAATCGTTCTTAAATCCGCATGATGCCGTCGGAGTGCTTGATGCAGCGGCATGCTCGCTCCGCCAGGATAGGCAAACACCAGAGGAACTCCATGGTCGATCAAACAGCGAACGATCGTTTCTGCACCGTTGATTGCTGTTCTTTTGCTTGTGCTTGATTGCGTGGCCACAAGATTTCCCGGGGTTCAATGTTTTTTCAGGACTCCCGGTCCCTCAATCTTTCAAGGGCNAAGCAGGCCGTTTGCCCGATTTGCGAAAGGGGGGCCGAAACATACACAATAGGCTCTCTGGGCATCCAGATCAAGTTTTGTAGGGCCGTTCACGTGGCTTAGCTCAGCACTTTGCGGAGAAATGCACCCGTTAGACTTTCCGGTATTTCCGCTACCTCTTCCGGCGTACCGGTTGCTGTAATCCGACCCCCGGCATGGCCACCTTCAGGGCCCAGGTCGATAATCCAATCGGCCGATTTGATCACATCCAGATGGTGCTCAATTACCAACACCGTATTGTCCTGATCGACTAATTGTTGAAATACACTCAGCAAGCGCCTTAAATCTTCGAAGTGAAGACCCGTGGTCGGTTCGTCCAGGATATAAAACGTGTGCCCGCTTTTGGTTCGCCCCAGTTCGGTTGCCAATTTGACGCGTTGTGCCTCACCTCCGGAAAGCGTACTTGAAGGTTGGCCTAANGTGAGATAGCCAAGCCCGACTTGGTGCAGGCAGTCAAGGATGCGGTGGATGGACGAAAAATTCTCAAAAAAATCGCGTGCTTCACTGATCTGCAGATCGAGAATATCTGCGATCGAGTGATCCCGATAGCAAACACCAAGCGTCTGTCGATTAAACCGTTTTCCTCGGCAATCGCTACAAGGTACACGCATATCAGGCAAAAAATTCATATTGATTTTGCGCTCCCCNTGGCCCTGGCAAGTCTCGCACCGACCTCCTTTATTATTGAAACTAAAACGACTGATAGTGAATCCTCTTTCGCGGGCTTCTTTCGTTGCCGCAAATATTTTACGAATTTCGTCGAAGATTCCGGTAAAGGTCGCCGGATTGCTGCGGGGAGAACGACCGAGTGGTTTTTGATCGACGAGAATCAACTTTTCGATTTGCCCGAGTCCACGTAAACCACGATGGGTTGCAGGTTTGGAAGTCACTCCCCCAAGTTTTCGAATGNCTGCCCGCGCGAGGGTTTCATTGATCAATGAACTTTTGCCACTACCGCTTACACCCGTGATGCAGGTGAATGTGCCNAGTGGAAAACGAACGTCGATATTCTGAAGATTATTNGCCGTTGCNCCNAGCAATTCCAAGGCNCGCCCTTTTTGTNGNGGACGTCGCGTTTTTGGCGTGGGAATNGAAGCTTTGTGGGCAAGGTATTTGCCGGTAATCGATTTNGNGTTTTTGCTGACAGCNTCNGGATTCCCANAAGCNACAACATGCCCACCCCCCTGTCCTCCCGCAGGACCCAGATCAATGAGATAGTCGCTCGCCCGCATCATTGCTTCATCATGTTCGACAACGAGCACCGAATTGCCCTGCTCTTGCAAATTACGAAGGGCATCGATCAACCGCTGATTATCGCGCGGATGGAGACCAATCGAGGGCTCATCCAGAATGTAGCAAATGCCGATAAGTCCGGAACCGATCCCCGTAGCAAGCCTGACGCGTTGTAGCTCTCCCCCACTCAGGGTGTCTGCGGAGCGATCAAGTGTGAGGTAGTCGAGTCCCACCTGCTGAAGGAATTTTAGACGCCGGATAATTTCTCTCATGATCGGTTCAGCGACCGGTTGTTCGGACGATTCAAAAGTGAGGCCAAGCATGAATTTGGTTGCCTCGGTCACCGAACACGCAGTGATCTCGTGAATGGCCCGACCCGCCACTCGGACCCAACGGGCCCCGGTACACAATCGTGAACCATGGCATACAGCACAACGCACTTCGTCTCGATAAGTCTCCAATTGTTCTTGACGACGAGTACTTGAGGTGGTTGCCAGTTCATGCTCCAGCAGATTCAATAAACCGATAAAGTTATTGTCGCCGCGAAGAAAAAATGTGCGAGTTGCTTTGGGCATTTCCGCAAGCGGAGCCTCCCAGTCCCAATTTGTTTGTTCAAGAAAAGCTCCGAGTGCGTTCCGCTGCTGAGCAAATTTTTTTGCGGACAAACCTTTCCAGGGAACGACTGCACCGTCCGCTAGAGAAAGGCGTTCGTCGGGAATGACGATTTCCGGATCGAATTCGTAGCAAATGCCTAACCCGTCGCAATGCGTGCACGCGCCATAGGGGCTGTTGAAACTGAAGGTTCGCGGTTGGAGTTCATCGTAGCTGATTTGGCATTTTGGGCATGCGTAGCGGGTGCTGTAAGTGATGTCGTGCCAGAGTGGTTCCTTGGCATCGCGATTTTTTTGACTTGTTTTACCCTGTTGCGTGCGACGCTTCTGGGGAGTCGTCATCGATTCGAGGTAGCAGAGAATCGCCGTTTCATCTCCGTGCTTGAGTGCCGTTTGAATCGAATCGGCAATGCGCGATGAGAGTCCTGGTCGGACGACAATGCGATCNACGACGGCTTCAATNTGATGGTTTTTCCGGACCGANAGATCGGGAAACTGGTCCACGTCGATCACNTCTCCATCAACGCGAGCCCTGACAAACCCGAGTTTGCGNATCAGGTCGATTGTTTCTTGATGCTTCCCTTTGCGGCCCCGCACGAGCGGNGCNAAGATCATGGCTTTGGTGCCNTCNGGAAGTTGCGCAATCGACTCTAAAATTTGTTGGGGTGATTGTTGCGCAATTGGCTCTTCGCAGNTATGGCAGAAAGCCTGCCCCAACCNCGCCATGAGNAATCGTAAATAGTCATAAATTTCAGTGATTGTGGCAACGGTACTACGCGGGTTTGCCAAGGCTGCCCGCTGGTCAATTGAGATGGTCGGTTGAAGTCCTTCAACCAGGTCAACGTCGGGGCGTTCCATCTGAGAAAAAAATTGTCGCGCATAAATAGATAAACTTTCCACGTACTGCCGCTGGCTTTCGGCGCAGAGTGTATCGCGAGCCAGACTGCTTTTACCCGATCCGCTCGGCCCCGTAATCACCACAAGTTGGTTGCGNGGNATNTCGAGCGTGATATCTTTTAGGTTGTGTACGCGNGCACCGCAGATACGAATNTTTTCTGCGTCNCTTTGCTGGCGTGNTGGCTCGGGCGGTGGNGACTTGCGACGTTTTGCACCCATATGTTTTCCAGCTTTGGCGGATTGAAAGTCATTGTNGGNGCCATGCNTCTCGCCGATTCTTGACGCGACTTCAATGCATTGGCCACACCAAAATTACCGTAACATAAAGCACCTCNGAGGAACAACCGACAGGTGAAAGTCGCGGCTTTGTGACAAACCTGTCGGCGAACTTGAGACCACCGCTTGGCACCCTTGCCTTGGGCGGCTATTATCAGAAATTCAGTCAAAGTTGCTATTATTAAACGCTACTTTAAGGGCATCGCTATATGCGACATGTCATTTCAGCATTGGTTCAAAATGTTCCCGGTGTGCTTGCGCACGTTGCTGGAATGTTTGCCTCGCGAGGTTACAACATTGACAGTCTCGCTGTCGGTGAAACAGAGAATGCGCATCTCTCGAGAATGACGTTTGTCGTTGTTGGTGATCATAGTACGCTCGCACAAGTGCGTAAGCAACTCGAAAAAATTGTTACCGTGGTNAGGGTCGACGATATCAGCTCGCAAGACTTNGTTGAGCGGGATTTAATGTTACTCAANGTGCGNGCCACGGCGGGAGAACAGCGAAGCGAGATTCGNGANCTNACAAACATNTTTCGGGGNCGGATAGTCGACGTGAGNCAAGACGCNCTCATGATCGAGATTTCCGGGAAGGAATGCAAAATCGAGGCGTTTATCGATCTTATTCGTCCCTTCGGTATCACGGAGTTGGTCAGAACCGGCCGGATTGCTTTGGTCCGCGGCCAACTTCAATTGAAGGCTGAAGAAGAGTCTGCGGCACAAGACATTCAAGTGGATGCAGGTTAAGAGGCAGGAACGTTTTACAGCAAGCATTCACAAAGACAGAGATCACATTAAGAAATAGATAGGGAAGTAGAAATAATGGCCGCCGAGATTTTTTATGACGCCGATGCTGATTTGAAGCTCCTCGAGAACAAAAAAATTGCGATTCTCGGTTACGGTTCCCAAGGCCACGCACATGCGCAGAACCTGCGGGACAGTGGTTGTGAGGTGATTGTTGGTGCGCGGGGCGAGGGCCCGAGTTACGAATTGGCAAAGAGCCATGGTTTTAGTCCGATGTCGCTTCAGCAGGCGGCCGAAGAAGCGGACATTATTAATTTACTCCTGCCGGATGAAAGGCAGGGGGATCTTTACGAGCAAGAACTGCGTCAGGTTTTGTCGCCGGGTAATATTCTCATGTGTTCACACGGCTTCAATTTACATTTTGGGTATGTCGCAGCGCCCGATGGAGTTCCGACGCTGCTTGTGGCGCCGAAGGGACCCGGGCATCTGGTCCGAAGCGAATATTTGGCAGGCGGCGGTGTTCCCTGTTTAGTGGCTGTCGGAGATACTGGGGACGAAGCAACGTTTCAGGTGGGACTCGCCTATGCGAGCGCCATTGGCGGAGGTCGTGCAGGCATCATTCGAACCACGATTGCAGAAGAAACGGAAACGGACCTCTTTGGGGAACAGGCGGTACTCTGTGGCGGATTAAGTGCTTTGATCAAAGCTGGTTTCGACACGCTGGTGGAGGCAGGTTACCAGCCCGAAATGGCTTATTTCGAGTGCATGCACGAGGTTAAACTGATTGTCGATCTTTTCTATCAGGGCGGCCTGAACTACATGCGGTATAGCATCAGTAACACGGCAGAGTATGGCGACTATACGCGAGGGGAGAGAATTATTACGGAGGAAACGCGAGCAGAAATGAAGAAGATTCTAGCAGAAATTAAAAGCGGTCAGTTTGCTCGCGAATGGATCGACGAAAGTCGGTCAGGCGGCGATCGGTTCGATTCGCAGCGAATTGCCGAACGTACGCACGGCGTAGAGCAGATTGGGAAGGAACTTCGCCGGCTCATGTCCTGGATCGATGAAAAAGAGGTATAGGGAGTACGGGTTGGTCGTTACGAACACGACCTGAACATGCTTTACACATTTAATTTGTCATGGCTCAACTTTATTTTTATTATTCGGCGATGAATGCGGGCAAGAGTACAACCTTGTTGCAATCCGCACACAATTACCACGAGCGGGGCATGCGAGCCTTGCTTTATACGCCTGCAATGGATGATCGGATTGACGGTCAAAAAATTCATTCGCGTATTGGAATCACTGCGGATGCGATTGCGTTCAGTGAAACCTACGATTTTTTTGAATTCGTAAAACAGACGCAGCAAACCGAAATGGTGCACTGTCTGTTGATTGATGAAGCTCAGTTTCTTACTGCTCCGCAAGTGTTGCAACTTACGCTTATATGCGACAAGCTTTCCGTTCCTGTTCTCTGCTATGGAATCCGGACAGATTTTCAGGGCGAACCGTTCGAGGGGAGCAAATATCTTCTCGCCTGGGCGGACAATCTCATTGAGATTAAAACGATCTGTCGCAGTGGTAAAAAGGCAACGATGAACGCGCGGTTGGATAAGGATGGGAACCGCGTCACCGAAGGAGAACAAATTGATATTGGTCACCACTATGAAGCTCTTAGNCGGAAAGAGTTTCATCTAGAAGAAGTTTCTCCCGTGAATCGAAAGACTTGTAGTTAAAAACGTAGATCGCCGAGCGTTTCTGCTGGGCCGCTTCAGGGATTGCCACTTGAAATGTTGATCAGCGTGGTGTGCATCTATGCCGGTAGATAACAATTTTGCGCATCAATCGTATGTGGCAACTCGCCCTAAGGCACCCTACGAATTTCTCTCTTTCGAACCACAGCCAGATATCGGTTCGGTTGAATACCTGCGCCGGATGCGGGCAGTGGGTGATGTTTTTGAGAGAGCGAACGTGGGGGCTGTTGTCTTAGTGCATGGAACGTTTGTTGGCAACGATCCGTGGGGNNTGGCCGCGATGCTTTTCGGAAGCAATCAATCCTCATATGAAAAATGTTGCCGTTGGCAGAAAGCCATCGCCGATCGTGTGATGAAGGACCGCGGCAATTTNCCCGGGCAGTATATTNCCCAGTTGAGAGATGATTTGGGTAAACCCAATTCGATATCGGTCAGTCGGTTTCTCTGGTCGGGCATCAACAATCATGCGGGTCGGGCTTTTGCAGCAGTTCATTTGTATGACTATCTGAGCGGTCTCGACTTGCCGACTGGCAAACGTATTGTAATCTGTGGTCACAGTCATGGTGGCAACGTNCTTGCTCTGTTGACCAATTTACTTGCGGCCAATCTTGGTGGTGTCGAAGAATTTTTAGATGCTGTGGGAGCATACGCAAGCACGTTCGATGTAAATTGGAAAAATCGTGTTCGACGTGTGCTTGATGGACCGCAACTGGCGAAGGAATATCCGCTCGATATGGTAACTTTNGGAATGCCGATTCGATATGGATTTGAAACAACCGGTTATGCCAAGCTGATGCACTTCGTCAATCATCGGCCAGGTAAGCTACGTGCCGCATACCGGGTGGCAGGGCCGATAACNCTCGGNGAGATGTTCGCAGCCTCCAACGGAGATTACATTCACGAATTGGGTGTCGCNGGGTCAAACTTTTCGACACCCTTTAGCCGACCACTCTGGAAATGCGACCGGCGACTGGCCAAACAGTTGGCCGCAGAACTCACCTGGATGAAAATTTCTCGACGCATTGCAAAGGGCATGCGGGTAGCGGAAGAGGGCCGCACCCTGCTGGTCGATTATGGAAAACCCGGTGGTCGTTGGTGGAGGAGTGGGATGGGACACGCAGAGTATACCCATATCGACCGGATGCTTTTCCACTTCGAACTTTTGGCGCGTTCTTTCTATCCGCAGCGCACATATCATCAGGATAGTCCGACAGACTCTTGAGAATCTGATCAGGGACTGGCGTTTGATGAGCCGCTATTGGCAATCGCAATTGGGATGGCAATTGCAGCCGCGATGCCACAGGCGATGAAAATATCGCGAATCTGTGGATTCCAACCCCAAGTCTGGATACCGGGGCTTGGGGCGACTTGACCATAGGGGCCCGATGGTGGCCCTTGTACCGTTTGGGGAACGACATTTCCGGGAACTGCTTCCTGGTATTGAACCTGTCGTCCTCGTGCCCCGGCTGGAGCCGTTCTCGTCGCTACCGCCTGTGCGGTTTGTGCGGTTTGTGCAGTTTGTGCGGTTGATGTTCCATTCGGTGGACACACCACGGCCTGCTGCGTGTTGGGTTGACAACCTGGAGGGCAAACGGTCTGACAAATCGTTCGACAGCCACTATTGCATCCGGTTTGACACCCATTTTGACACCCAATCTGCTGACCGCGTACGAGCGGACCACGGGTGATAATCACAGCACTGTCTCGTGCCGAGGGAGGGGCCATCCCTTGTTGCCAGAGGCGACAAGTGGCAGTGCCTGATGGGCCTTTAATTTGATGCACGCCACCACGCAGGCCACCCACTTGAAACGATCCACTGGCATCGGTTTGAGCCCGAGCGACTTCCAGTCCATCGTGGAGTATTGCCACCGAAGCGCGTTCAACAGGCTGCGCCTGAGAATCCACCAATCGACCTTCGAGCAGGCCACCACCAGCAAGGCGAATATCAGAAATGGCAGTCTGTTTTTGCGAGCTCGTTTGCTGCTGCGCTGCATAAACAGCGTGAGGACCGATCATCATTACCACGGCAAATGCCGTCGCTATCCATTGGATGTGTCGAAGAGTTTTCATGGTTCTCCACCTTGTACGATCTGTGCGCCAACGCACTGCATGGCTGACTGAATAACTGGGCTATTCGCAGTTCCCGTTTGTCGCCTTGCCCCTGGCCAGACAAAAAAGAAGTTGTGATTTGTATTACGTGTGGGTTGTGATTGCCTAACAGAACGAAAATTACTATCGGACAAGTTGGTGGTATAATCGTAATAAAAAGTAAAATCCGTAAAAATTTCTTGATAGTTATAAATTCACTATTTTTACAATGTTCCGATTTAGCCTTGCCCGCAAACGATTTACGGCGATAAAAGTTCGCAACGGATGATGCGGATCGGTAGTATCCGCTACCAAGAGTTTGCATGGACTGCTAGTAACACCAGCAGGATTTACCGATGCATCTTCAAAGCAAGGTCAGTGGACAAGTGGCCAGCGGATAATGAAAAATCCGACAAAGAGTAGGCCAACCTGGGCGACGTTTTACCGTTCTTGTGATTCGGTTTCGCCAACCGGATCCGTACGACGGGCAGTGGCCTCTGTGGGCATTTCGACAATCTTTTGCCAACCAAAAGGCACGCTTGGTGGAGCGAATTCGTTAATTTCCTGTAGATGAAAAGTCAGTAATTGCGTTGCGAATACGGTTTGCAATTTC
>NHBP01000040.1 GCA_002168195.1 Planctomycetaceae bacterium TMED10 | reverse complement strand
CTGCTTTCAGAGGCTGTCCGGGCGTCATGGGTTGAGATGGGGCGGCAATTTCTGGCTTTTTGCGTGCCGATTGGAAAAACTGCAACGGTTAGAAGGACAGAGGCAAGGAGAAGCAGAGTCAAAGATTATTTTCGAAAAAATGCCGAGATGCTTCTCGTGATTTACTACCCGTTGCGAGGTGCAATCATTTCAAGACCCACGTACTGGCGGAGTGCTTCTGGAACCAAAACACTTCCGTCGGCTTGCTGATAATTTTCAAGAATTGCAATTAGTGCGCGACTGATTGCCACAGCAGTNCCATTGAGNGTGTGTACAAAGTGCGTTCCTTTTTCTCCTTTGTTTTTATAGCGAATGCCGAGTCGGCGAGCTTGATAGTCCGTGCAGTTTGAAGTACTCGTAACCTCACCGAATGCGCCACCGTCTCCGCGGCCTGGCATCCANGCTTCCAGATCAAATTTACGATAGGCCGGACCGCCTAAATCCCCCGTTGCTGTATCCACAACGCGGAAGGGTATCCCTAAGGTGTCAAAGATTTCACATTCCAAACTGCAGAATTCGTCAAGCGTTTTTTCGCTGTCGTCAGGATGCGTAAAGGCAAACATNTCAACNTTCGTAAACTGATGGACTCGGTAGAGGCCACGGGAAGCGCGACCGGCGGCCCCCGCTTCCGTGCGGTAGCAGTGGCTCAGACCACACATGCGTATAGGTAGTTGCTCGCGCGTTAAAACGGTGTCCGCGTACATTCCACCCAAGGTGATTTCGGCTGTCGCAATTAAGTTCAANTCGCTATCCGCAATGCTGTAGATTTGGGTCTCCGGGCCTCGCGGGATAAAACCGACGCCTTGAAGGATTTCCGTTCTTGCCAGGTCTGGAGTTATAACCGGGGTGAATTCACGCTCGATCAGCATTCGCATCACAAATTGCTGCAGGGCCAATTCAAGGAGTACGGCCTCATTTTTAAGGTAGTAGAATCCATGGCCGGCAACCTTTCCCCCGGCATCAAAATCAAAGAGTCCCAGCAAGTCGCCCAGTTCAACGTGGTCTTTGGGCGTAAAATCAAATGCGGGTACCGGTGTCTTGCCCCGGTTTAGTTCTCGATTGGCGGCATCGTCAGCACCGATCGGCGCGCTGGGATGAGAAAGATTAGGGATTCTTGAATGTATTTCACGGATTTGTATTTCAAGTCCCTCAACTTCGGCGTGNAGAGCATCTTTTTTTCCCCGAAGTTGTCGCCCCTCTTCTTTGCGCAACTCGCGTTCCTGCTCGTCGGCAGCTTTGCCGATTGCCTTACTTGCTGCATTTGCCTGGCGATTCGCTTCTTCTGCCTCTGCTTGAAGATTGCGCCGCTGTTGTTCAAGCGTTGCAAGTTTCTGCACATCAACCACNACGCCCCGGTCTCGGCAGTTCTGTTCAACGAGGCTTACGTTTTCAAGGATGAATTTACGATCGAGCATGAGAGAAAATCACTTGCGTAGATTTTTATGCGATATTTGCAATTTCGGCCCAGAGGCAGGCACTCGTCCGGATTCCTCGATGGAAATCGGCAAGATGAAATTTTTCATTGGGGCTGTGCATGTTGTCATCATTTTGTCCCCACCCAAGCAGCAGCGACTCTACACCGAGTTTGTCGGAAAAGGTAGAGACAATCGGAATAGAGCCTCCCTCGCGAATATAAACAGGAGCGGTTCCGAATCCATGTTCAATGGCGCGCGCTGAAGCCTCGATGTAGGGGCTGTCGAGTGGAACCACCACGCCGGGGGCGCCGTGAAAATCAATTAATTCCATCCGGATGCCCGGGGGCACGATCGATTGTAAAAACGCCTCAAGATTTTTGGTGATCTGTTCCGGATTCTGGTCGGGAACGAGACGGAAGCTAAACTTGGCGACGGCCTTCGCAGGAAGCACTGTTTTCGCACCTTCCCCCTGATACCCACTCCAGATCCCGTTGATGTCGAAACTCGGCCGAGCACATCGTCTCTCTAAAGTTGAAAAGCCAGACTCTCCGGTGGTGTCGTTAACACCAATTAGATCCTGAAAACGTTGTTCACTGGAGAGCGCCTGAAATCCCTCGCGTTCTCGCGTTGTCAACGGTATGACACTGTCATAAAACTCCGGAATTTGAATTTTTCCATCGGCATCAATCAATTTAGCCAACATGCCACTGAGGGCATTCGCGGGATTCGTTACAGCTCCGCCGAAAGTTCCTGAATGCAAATCTTGAGACGGTCCAAATAATCGCAATTCGTAATAGGCAATGCCCCGTAATCCATAAGTGATGGCAGGTTGTCCGGGGCCGTGCTGGCTTGTGTCACTAATGACAACACAATCGCAGGCAAGTTTTTCTGGTTGGGCGGCTATGTATTTATCCAGATTTTCACTGCCGACTTCTTCTTCTCCTTCAATCAAGTAAATCANATTCACGGGCAGTGCTCCNCANGTCTCAATCCAAGCCTGCGCACTNTTAATATGGGTGAGCATCTGACCTTTATCATCGGTTGCACCACGGGCGTACACATTGCCGTCGCGAATNGTGGGTTCGAACGGGGGTGAGGTCCATTCGTCGAGTGGGTCTGGTGGNTGGACNTCNTAATGCCCGTAGACNAGCACGGTNGGGCTGTCTTCCACCGGTGCCGAGCGTGCANCGACAATCGGGTGTCCGGCCGTCTCGATCTTTTCAGTTGTAAAGCCAAGGGTCGTGAATTGGTCGGCTACCCAATTCGCCGCATCCGCAGTATCGTCGTTGTGGTTGCTATCGGCACTAACACTCGGGATTTTTAATAGTTCAAAAAGATCGGATTCGAATTCAGATCGATGGGTTTTAATGTATTGGTCAACTTCGGATGGCATTTTACCCATGGCTAGTCCANTTTTTTCTTCACGTTTGCAATGCCGCTCATTTTACAGCGGAAAGTCATACGAATATAATCGTTCGTGGTCGGCTCGACCATTCCCATCCCACCGACAGTGGATAGCAGATAACAGGCNTGTANATGGANGAAACATATTCGACGTTGGTCCGGCCAGGAAAAAAATTNAAAGNTCGAAATGCACGTCCAAAACGACAGCCTCGTTACCATGTTTTNCTCTGGAACGANGATTCTCATACGTACGAATACGTGATTGCTATGCTCAAANATATTTTTGGNCATCCTGTAGAAACGGGTCTTCAATTGGCTGAAACGGTAGATCGGGAAGGGCGAGCAATACTTTTGACGACGACGTTAGAACACGCAGAGTTGAAACGGGATCAAATCCACGCCTTTGGGAAAGACCCATTTATCAAAGACTGCAGCGGTTCCATGTCTGCCTCGATTGAGCCAGAGAGTTAATACACCTTTTATTAATGGACGACCGGAAGGCTTTCTTTTATGTCTATGTCGCGCCCGGGAATTAGGACGGTTACTCTTGGTTGCAAGGTGAATCAGTACGAAACGGAATATGTTCGTGAAGGTTTGCTTAGCGCGGGATATGTGGACGCTGCGAAAGGGCAACCAGCTGATCTGTGCATCGTCAACACCTGCACAGTCACGCAAAGTGGAGATGCAAAGAGTCGTCAAACTATACGCCAGCTCGCGCGACGAAATCCGGATGCGCGAATTATTGTTATGGGGTGTTATGCCACCCGAGCGCCNGATGAAGTTTCGCAACTTCCTGGCGTGGTCGAGGTCGTGACTGACAAACGGGAGTTACCCGATTTACTGGGCCGACACGGGGTCGTCGATATTCCAACGGGTGTTTCCGGATTAGCAGATCGCCATCGGGCCTATCTGAAGGTTCAGGATGGATGTCTTCTGCGATGCAGTTTTTGCATCATCCCCAAAGTGCGACCGCAAATGTACAGCCGGCCGATGGAAGAGATTATTGACGAGGCGAGTCGACTGATTGCCCGAGGTTTTCGCGAACTCGTACTCACTGGGATTCATCTGGGGCATTATGGCGTCGATTTTAATCGCGGTAAGCCAAAGCGTGATTGGATAAGACTATCACATCTTGTTCGATCGATTGCACAGTTGCCGGGTGATTTTAGGATTCGCATTTCAAGCATTGAAGCAACCGAAGTAACGCACGAATTGATCGATGTGCTTTCCGAATGTTCAGATAAAGTCTGTCCACATTTGCATATCTCTATGCAAAGTGGAAGTGACGCAGTACTCCGGCGTATGCGAAGACGGTGGGGAAGCGAGCGTTTTATCGATCGGTGTCGCTTGCTAAAGCAGACGTTAGATCTTCCGGCGATTACCACCGATATTATTGTCGGGTTTCCGGGTGAAACCGAGAATGAATTCATGGAGACTTGTCTGGTTGTACGCGAAGTTGGCTTTTCTAAGATTCATATCTTTCCGTTCAGCGCCCGCAGGGGGACTCCCGCGGCAAAGATGGAAGGGCAGATATCACCGCAGGAAAAACAGGCCCGCGGACGCCGCTTGGTGGAGGTGGAGCAAGAGATGCTTTTAGACTACTTTGACAAGTTAAAAGGGAAAAAACTCCAGGTTCTGTTCGAGTCGTTATCTAAGGATGAAAGTCGACTTGTTGGTACTTCCTGTCGCTACGCCACGGTAGAAGTTCCCACGAATGAATTTCCTGGTGCAATTGATGATGTTTTGGGGTCACTGTGTACGGTCCGTGCAGGCGAAGTTGTCGACGACCGTATTCGTGCAACACATATGCCAGCGGCCAATCTTTAGCCTCCCGGTGAGCTCCGGTGCCCTCGATCGCCCATGATTCAATGCTGGCAGTGGGAGTATCTTTTGGCACTTGTCAGAACGCCCGGCGGATCTCAATAAAATCGTAAAAGACAGGCNTCTCATTCGCTTCTAAGGTTTTATCCAGCCGNTGAAGACCGGGCTGTCATCATTGCACGCACTGCATGCGATGAGTGTATCAATTATAGAATTTATGATTCCTNTCACCATCTGCTGGTGAAAAAACCGATATCGAATCTACGTATTCAGGTCTGAGCGATACGCCTCCTGGCATTGCGCTCTCTCCCAATCCTTAAAGTCACTGTCTGAAAAAAGTAAATCTAAATACGGAATCCATACATTCTCCGTGAGGCCGTTTTTCGAATGTTGACAATCTTTTTTATAAGCTTCGCTATCGTCGCCGCGCTGAGCATGGCAATAAGCTTAATGCTTACCTGTCATGCCTGGGAGCATCTGCGCTATGTTCGCGGGTCGTGCGGCATCGACCGAACCGCAGTTTCCTTGGGGCGTGTTGGGTTGATCGTTCCCTGTAAAGGTGTGGATTTCACACTCAAAGAGAATATCCGCTCTTTTTTCGATCAAGATTACAAAGACTACGAGATTTACTTTGTTGTCGAATCGCCAGACGATCCGGCGTGCGGAGTCGTTCGAAAGATGCTTTCCACATATTCGCACGTCGCTGCCTATTTGATCATTGCGGGCGAGTCTACGGCNGGTGGTCAAAAAATACATAATCTACTTTCCGGTTATCATGCTCTGACAGCAGATATCGAAACGATTGTGTTTGCCGATAGTGATGTTGCGCCCCAACGCGACTGGCTGAGTCAATTAGTGACGCCTCTGGACAGAATCAGCGTTCATGCCGTNACTAGTTACCGCTGGTTTTTGCCCCAGCGCTACGATCTTGCGAACCTTTTACTCTTCAGCATTAATGCAGCGGCGATGGGGATGATTTGTTCGCGACGACAATCGGTAATCTGGGGTGGAAGTTGGGCAATCTCTCGGGAAACATTTGAGCAATCTGACATCCCGCTTCAATGGAGCAGATATCTCTCGGATGATTTATTCGCTACGAAAAAATTAAATCGCTTACGTTTGAATATCTTCTTTGAACCAAGATGCGTTGTGGCATCTTCGTCAGATTGCAGTATTTCGAATATGTGGGAATTTCTACGACGTCAGTGTTTTATGGGACGTTGGTATTTGAAGAAAAGTTGGCTCTTAGGGGTCGTTCATACTTCACTCAGCATGCTGGTTTTTTGGGGAGGTCTGCTTGGAGGTGCGGGATTGCTGCTGACGGGTCAATCGGTACCGGGAAGCATGGGTTTAACGTTAGCTTGTTTGCTTTGGATACAGGCAGGNATTCGTTCCAAGTGGCGGCAGACGGCTGGAGATCTCTACCTAAGAACTCAGAATCCACATTTGCAGCGTGCCAGATGGTTTGACGTTTGCTGCTATCCGCTAACGCTGACCGTACTATGGGCCGCTCTATGTAGTGTTGCAGCACAGCGATTTATTCGGTGGAAGGGAATCGGATATCAAGTGGGTCAAACCGGTAAGGTTCGATTTATCGAAAGAGAGTCCAGTCCACATACGACGAATGGTCCGCTAGTGGTCGGTTCATCACTCGCACTTTCGCAAACAAAACAAAGCGAGATGGACGAGGGGCCCAAACTGTCTCTTTACACGCAAGAGAATAAAACAAAGGTGAGATCCATTCGCCGTCGCGCTGCATAAAGGATGTGGGTGTTGCGAACGCCAAACGGCGGAGTACAAATATCGGAAGCATAAAGCTCAGGTTAACTGAGTGGATCGCGAAATATCAGAAGACCGATTGGCTAAGCAGGTTTAGCCATTTTGTCATGGTTAATAACTGGGTTCCATTTGAAACAGNAGAGGGTGTTCTGTTTCGGGAGGTTAGGCGGATGCGGGTAATTCTTTGGGATACAACTGAAAATTCAGTACAAAAAGACTATGCAGGTGGCATGGGAACCGGCCTTTATCGTGGCCGGGGTGGCGTATTGGACTGGTTATTGCGTAGCGGATATCGCCGAGACAATCGCCCGGTAGCTTTGAATTTTGCCTACCTGGCAGGAATTTTTAAAAAGCTCGGGCATACGGTCCATTATGTTCGTGATCGCCTGCCGCCCGATGCAGATCTTTATATTTTCAATCCGGCGCTGATGACTTTAGGNGTTGAGCATCAAATGATGCAGGAATTGCTCGTGCGACGACCTGATGCAAATATCTTGATCACCGGTCCGGTCGCCTACGCGTTGCCCGAAGCTTTTGCAGATCTTCCGGTCAAAATTGTTCGTGGCGAAGCTGAAATGCTAATGTGGAAACTGGAAGATGTACTCAATAGTACACAGCAGGTCGTTTCTGTTGGATCNGTCAAAGATCTCGATAGCCTGCCATGGCCTGATTGGACTCCATTCGCATACCAGGCATTCCGTGTGAAATACGATTTCTGGAAATTTCCCACTTCAGTGATTCAACTCAGTCGAGGCTGCACGTTCACCTGTAATTACTGCCCCTACATCATGGTGGAAAATCACACGCGTTTTCGTGACCCCGAATGTGTGGTTGAAGAAATTCGGCATGGGGTTGAGCAGTACGGATTCCGCTCTTTCAAATTTCGAGACCCACTTTTTGGACTCGATCGCAAGCGCGTATTAGCGTTAGTTGAAAAAATAGCCCGGTTGCCGTTCAAGATTCAGTTTTCGATTGAGAGTCGGATTGATCTGATGCGACGCGAAACCATACTCGCATTGCGGGATGTCGGACTTACAAGTATCACCGTTGGCATTGAAACACCCTCGGAGGAAACATTGCGGCGCTACAAGCGTGCACCGATCAAAGACGATCGCCAAAGAGATTTCGTCCGCTTTTGTAGAGAGGTCGGTGTTCGCACGGTCGCTGGATTTATGGTCGGTTTTCCCGAGGATACGGAACAGTCGATTTTAGATGTCCTCGCATATGCGAGGCAGGTGAATCCTACCTACGCCAATTTTAATATTGTCACGCCCTATCCGGGAACAGAGTTCTTTAATCAAGTGAAAGGCGATATTGAGGATTTCGATTTTTCGCATTACAGCGTATACGAACCGATCCTCAAATACGAACATTTGACACGCAAGCAGGTAGCAGATTTACATGCGCGTTGCATGCGTGGATTTTATTTCCGCTCACGCTATTTCGCCGACAATGCGCCACTGCTTTGGCCATCGTTGCAGCGTTTCATGAAATCGCGGTCTGCAGCGACAGGCTCTCTCGTCGCGGATCCGTCTGTGCGCCGCGCGGCTTAATCCATAGTCGACAAAGCCCGATAAGATTCCTGTATATCAAATAGGTTCCTATTGGGAACTGACAGCCGGGATGATAANCGCGATGAGNATGCCAACCAGGCTTAGGATAAACAAGATCGAACTAATCATTCCGAGGATCCGCCCCGCGACCGCAANGCCTTCGGNTTCGACNCCNAGATTGCGGCATTTTTGCATTTTGCATACATCATACATATAGGTNTTTCCCTGAACCCACGCAATGATTNCCAATACCTGGCANAGCANCANGCCGAGGAGTCCGAGAACAAAAATCGCTACGCCACCCTCTGGTTTTNCANCCNTTTCTTTACCCCTNTGNNTNTTCTATTTACTNNGTNATCANAACGCNNAANTCGACGGCAGTCCAAGTCATTGGGGACCGGTTGTCAAAAAAAATCTCAAACGTTGTTGAGGATCTCGTTGACCTTCGCAAACACTGCATCAAACATCTCTTCAGTGAGTCGACCTGTGAAAGTATTTTGCTGGCTCGGATGATAACTGCCGATGAGCGTCCGGCTCTCTGCGAGTTGCACCATGGCTCCGTGCCCGAATTTGGGCCGTCGCCCGCTGTGCCACCCTTCGCTATCGGCATAATCTAGAATCTGCCTCCAGGCGAGCCCACCGAGTGCGAGAATGACAGTCGCTGGAATGAGTGAAAAAGTCCGCGCAAGCCAAAGACGACAATTTTCAATTTCCTCCTTGAGAGGCTTATTCTGTGGCGGTGCACAGTGGCAAGCATTTGTGATGGCGCAATCCACAAGTTGCAGTCCATCTTCATTTGCGTAGGAGGTCGCTTGATTTGCGAATCCGGCTTTTGCAAGGGCACGAAAGAGCCAGTCGCCGCTTCGATCGCCGGTAAACATGCGTCCTGTGCGATTTGCGCCGTGGGCACCGGGAGCCAAACCGACGATTAACAACCGAGCTTTGAAGTCACCGAAATTGGGTACCGGTTTTCCCCAATATTCTTGATCCCGATACGCACGCCGCTTGGTGGTTGCTATTTCATCGCAATAGGCGGTTAAACGCTCGCATGCCGTACAAGAAATAATGTCCTGGTTCAGTGAATTCCAGGCAGCAGAGTTATCCCCAGTTTCTCGTTGCGCTAATTTAGTTGTGGATGCTGAATGCATATGGGACACTTTAAAGCATGTCATCCAATTGATCGACTAGCTTTGTAAATCTGCTGAGTGCAGCCACGATCGGCGCTTTCACGGTCATGTCGACACCGGCGTCCTGAAGTAATTCGAGCGGATACTTGCTTTGGCCCGACTTGAGGAAGTTCAAGTAATCGGCAAGCTCTTTTCGGCCGCCTTGTGTTACCTTTTCGGCCAATGCAATGGCGGCCGACATTCCGGTCGCATATTTATAGACATAAAAAGCGCGATAAAAATGTGGTATCCGCAGGCACTCTAGATTCGAATATTTATCGATATCGAGTTGTGGCCCCAGATACTTGACGAGTAAACGGCGATAAATTTCTTGGAGAGATTCAAGGAGAACCGGTTCCCCAGCTTCGCACATCGCATGGGTTTCTCGTTCAAATTCTGCAAACATCACCTGACGAAAAATGGTTCCGCGGATGTTATCGATTTCACGTGCAATGAGGAGTTGACGTTGTTTTTTATTTGAGCAGTTTGCGAGCAAGTGTTCGGAAAGAAGTTGCTCGTTGAAAGTGCTCGCGACTTCCGCCACGAATATTCTGTAGTTGTAATCGGAGAAGGGTTGGTGCTTAGCGGAATAATAACTATGCATTGAATGCCCTGCCTCGTGCGCCAGGGTGAAGACGTCGTTGAGCACGTTTTCTTGAAAATTCATTAAGATATACGGATCACCGTCGTAACTGCCAGCGCTGAAAGCGCCGCTTGTTTTTCCGAGATTCGGATAGCGATCACACCAGCGGCCCCTTAATCCTCCTGCCAGTGTTTTTACGTATTGTGGTCCGAGCGGAGCAATCGAATCTAAGACAACATTCACCGCTTGTGGCCACGTGTGCTTCATGCGTATTTCGGGCAGGAGAGGCACATACTGATCGTACAGATTAAATGTTTTGATTCGAAGTGCTTTTGCTCGTAGAGCATAATAGCGGTGCAATGCAGGTAGATGGTCGCTTACAGTTTGAATGAGATTTTCATAAAGACTGACCGGCACCTGGTCGGGAAAAAGCGCTGCTTCCAAAGCACTGCCGTAACCGCGCACGCGTGCCTTGTAGACGTTGGTCTTGATGGATCCAGCAAGGGTCGAAGCCAACGTATGTTCGTACTGTGAAAAAGTATCATAGTAGGATTCGTATGCCTTGCGCCGGACGCTCCTTTTGGAGGACTCCATAAAGGCCCCTAGATTTCCATGTCCGAGTTCGACTTTTTCTCCTTTTTCGTTCGTAACGAGGCCAAACCGCATATCCGAATTGTGGAGTTGTTGGAACGTTTGTCCTGAAGCGGTATTCACCTCGCCCTGCATCGCCAAAATGCGTTCTTCGCGTTGAGAAAGTGTATGTGGCTTATAGCGCAAAATACGCGCAAGTGCTAATTTCCAGGGTCGGACCGCGGGCGACGCCAGTAATTTTTTCATTTTCGCTGATGAAATCGCCAAGAGTTCAGGACGTATATAACTGGCAAGTTCTTCCGCGTCTTGAGCAGCATTACGAAATCTACCAAGCATGTTTTGATAGGTATTATTGGTCGAATCTTCTGCGGTCTTCAGAAATGCATAGTATTCTAATTTTTCTGCGGCCCGTTCCACGCGACTGTCAAAATCGAGACAGGCTGCCAGCGCTGCACCACTTTTTGAAAGCGTGCCCCGGAAGTTCGTGTACTCTGGTATCTGTTTTTGCCACCGCTTGAATGCTTTTTCCCAGGCGGCGTCACTAGGGAAGAGGCTGCTTAGATCCCAGCAGTCCGCTTTGTTGACCCGATTTCTCGCGGGGAGTTTTTTAACTCGCGTTGATATTTTCTTTTTCTTTCGCACACTGTTTTTTCGCACACTGGATGACATGGCAGATTTCGGAGGTGTTCACAGGGGTGAAGGCTTGGAGAATAGCGCTACTTAACGGCGGTATCTTAGCGTAATGCGGGCGAAAGAGAAGCGGCAACACCTACCAACTCAGCAGCGCCGTACCCCAGGCGAGGCCGCCACCAAAACCTGAGAGAATAATTCGACTACCTGGATGAATTTTGCCTTCGCGAAAGGCCTCATCGAGTGCCAGCGGAATACTACCCGCTGAGGTATTACCATACCTGTCTACGTTCACAAGGACTTTGTCGCGGTCGACATGAAGGTTTTCTGCTGCGGCATCAATAATCCGCGAATTGGCCTGATGGAGAATGAAAAGATCGATGTCACTGACCTCGAGTCCGGCTTCTCGGGCCACATCCTTGATCGTCGATTCGATGAGTCGAACCGCCCACTTAAACACAGGACGTCCCTCCATCCGCATGAATTGCTGTCCCCGGGTGGCGCCCGGTGCATTCACCGGATCGGCAGATCCGCCCATGGGAATGCAAAGCAAATCGTGTCCGGATCCGTCCGCTCCTAGCGTGTAGGCGAGTAGTCCCTGGTCGGGATTGCCCGTTTCCACAAGCACCGCACCTGCCCCATCACCAAATAACGGATACGTTTTTTTATCTTCTGGATTCGCAACGCGAGAATTCGTATCGGCACCGACGAGNAGTGCGAGCTTACTTGTGCCGTTTGCGACAAACTGCATTCCCGTGATCATGCTGTAGATGAATCCGGCACATGCAGCCTGGATATCAAAAGCCGGGGCATTGATGCCCAGACGATCTTGAATCTGACATGCAGTGGCGGGCATCGGCAAGTCGGCGGTGAATGTTCCCAATACGACCAGGTCAACTTCATCTGCCGTCCGGCCTGATTGCTGGAGGCAACGCTCAGCCGCAATCGTTGCCATGTCGCTGGTGGTCATTCCCGGCGCGGCATGACGACGCTCACGGATGCCGGTACGCTGAACAATCCACTCCGCATCACATCCGAGTGATGCTAAGTCTTCATTGGCAACAATATTATCAGGAACATAGCTGCCCGTTCCAATCACCCGGACGCCAGGTAATTGAAAAATGCGTGATTGACGGGTTTGTATCGATCTATCGCTCATNCTCGAAACGTCTCGATCGCGTAGTGGGCNTCCACGTGTTTTATTCAAAAAGCCCACGTAGGCTACGCATTTCGAGTGGGAATCACAAGCCCTGAATGGTGACGGCTGTTGGCGGGCTGGTGGAATACCGAGTTGGTTCANTCTGATTCGGATCGGTTTTTTCCGCGATCGAGTTTGCAGAAATACCCCGTCTGGAAATTTGCTTCTTTTTTGTTTTCACCAATTTTCTGACCCGTTTTTTCGCTCGGGCATAGAGGATCGCGTTTCCTTGCTTGCCCACTTTCCTAATCGCTTTTGTTTGTCGCATTACATAGGCGATACGTTGTGCCGTCTGTCTACAGATGCCTAGTTGTTCGGCTAAATGGCCGGTATGGAAGGGGCGGGGTAATTGAAGATCACCGAGTGGAGACCAGAGATCTGTAACGCGGCGCAGCCTGGTTGTCTCGTGGATTTCAACCAGTTTCTGATCCTCAACAATGAAATCTTTTTTACTCCATCGTCGGCGTCTTCCATGTCCGGGATAGCGCCATTCTTCGACGTCAACCATCACNAATTCAATCGCTAATCGAGGATGCGGAAAAACGNTTGTGAAATAAAGNAGTTCGTCNNAAAGATCNAGCCAACANGCCTTTCGCGGACTTTTGCGNCGCCCGATNACAGAACCATCCTTNTTTTTNCGTTTCACAAGTTGCTTGGTGCGAAGGAGTGGCTTCACAATGAGNACCTGGTGCGATTCAAGNAGGGTGGCAACTTTGTNCCGAATNGCGGCCAAAGTACCATGNTGNATTTCAACNAGCCAATCACCCGCAAGCGCATCGATCCGATAATCNCCTAGCGGGACTTCCAGGCAATTTCGTTCATCCGCATAGTGAGATTTTAGGTCGCGATGAAGCGAGGTTTCCATGAGTAATCGCGCGATGGGGATCAGGGATCGAGAGTATTAAAAAAAGATGACACGATTAACGCGCCTTCAATTTCATCGACCGATCAAGGACTCGGGCATGAGATCGAGTCCGTTTCTTCGCGTCAGTCCGACTTTAAGAGGGGGTCTTTGCCGGTTCAATCCCGAAATCCTGAACCGTCAGCAGGCTTTTGAACCAGCATCCACGATCGAGAAATGCGGCTTCGCCACCTTCCAAGCGATCAATAATCGCAATGACTCCCTCAACTTGCAGGCCAAACTGCGTCGCTCGTTCAATGGCTAGCAGGGAAGAACCTCCGGTGGTGACTACATCTTCTAAAATGACAACGCGATCACCAGCCTGGACAGGGCCTTCAATATAGCGCTCAAGCCCATGTTCCTTTGGTTCCTTGCGTACCATAAAGCCACGCAGTGGTAAGTCGCGTACGCCTGCGAGTGTGAGAACCGCAGCGGTAATCGGATCTGCTCCAATCGACATCCCGCCCACAGCGTCGGGTAGTTGATCGGCCAACAGATCCAGGATGCCCTCGCCAAGGATGCGGGCCCCTGCAGCATCGAGAGTAATCTGTTTTCCATCGAGGTAGTAGGAAGCCTGCTTACCCGATACCAGTGTGAATTCACCAAATTGCAAGGCCTTTTCGCGAACGAGGGCCATCAAAGCGTTTTTGTCGTACAAGGCGTTTGGCTCCATAAACCACAGGGTCGAACAATCATCCCTTCGGAAAATCCCCGAGGGTAAAAGGCATGGCGGCCATTGTACCCNGCACGCTGGATGTGACCAGCCACTTGGGATAAATCGGGCTTCGAACGNCGAAAGATGTTTATTTCGTAGGGTTCGCCTACCAGAAAAAGCTAACGTTGGATGGTGACCTTGGACCCTTGAGAGAGAATATCAAACAGGTCATCCGCATCTTTTAGGGAGACACCAATTTGTCCCGGAGTTGATCCCTGACTGACTGCTTCCAGCCGTTGCATTCCTGCAATGCCGACCTGCGGATCGGCGGGCGGGATATTGCTTGGGGTACCATATCCTGGAGCGAGCCGAATCCATGGCTGATTACCACGTTCGGGATGCACGCGTATTTTTTCGTGGACCACAAAGGGTCCTACAATCGCTTTAAACTCGGGGCCCATCGCGAGCGGAAATCGCCCTGCATACCTTCCGCCCAGCCAGAGTGTGAGTTCACTTTTTTCACCGTTGACAGTTGCATTGAAAGGCCCACGCACTACTTTGAGTTGGGCGCCCGGTCTCACGGCCTCCGGATTTTGAATGCCATTGATTTTCATCAATAAACCGGCAGTCACCCGGTGCGCCTTTGCAATCTGGTCTAAAGTTTCGCCTTGGCGCACGGTATACGCAGGTTCGATCAGATGTTTGCGTGAGTAGATGACTGACCCTGCGACTTGATCAAGTAGTTGCGTCAGCTCTTGCTGCTGCATATCGTTCAGCCGGGGGTCCTCGTACCAAATGGAGAGTGTCAGTAAGGAAGTGGCGAGTTGTCCCTGCTGTAACTGTAACCTTGCCGATTTCATGGCAGTCGTAAATGCAAGATCTTGGCTGAGATTTAGTTTTTTATTGAGCGGCATATCAGGGACGGTACCGACGGCCGCGGGAAGTTGCATCCCTGCCGTACCGTTATCGAGTTCACCAGAAGGCTTCACCTTTGCTAAGGGAACCCCTGCGGTCAATGTTTGCGAGTTGGGCTCGGTGCCAGGGGCAATTGCGACAGGCGCTACGGGCGCGACTGGAGTTGCTGGGTTGATAGCGGTGGGGTTTTTGGGGACGACTGCCACAGGCCCTGCAACCGGTGTCGTTGGTTGTTGGGGATATAAGCTGGATGACCCGGTACCCGAATTGGCAGGATATTCTGCCTGAGGGACACCCGCTGCGGGTACGGTAGTTGATGCTGCCGAGGATTGATTGGTTTGCCCGGCTGGCATCTGTGCCGTTGGCACACCTGCAACCGGTTGTCCGAGGGAAACGTTGTTTACTGCAGCACGACCTTGGTCGAGTTGTGATGTGACTTGGGGTGGAGTGACTTGAGGCGGAGAGACTTGAGGTATGCCGCTTCCAGAATCCATTTCCCGTTTCAACCAATCTGGCGTTTCAGTCTGAGGATTTTCGAATTGAAAGCCGTTATTGAGACCGACATACAAGCCGTATCCGACCATCACTAGAACCGTAAGGACAACCAATGTTTTCAGCGTATTCACATTCGTCCTCCTTGACGAATTTTATGTCGATTCAATGCCGCTTTTTTCTTTTGGCTCGGACTGTTAAGGTGCGAAAATCCAAATTGATAGTTGATCGGCTCGAGAGATCCGTTGCAAATAAAGCAGATAAAGAATGTCAGATGGTTGATTTTCAATACGCGGACGATTTGGGCGACAATGAGTATCCAGACGAAGCGGATTCCGCGGACGAACTGGGTGATGATTCCACTCAAACGATCATCTGTCCAGCATGCGAGGGCGAAATCTATGAAGATGCGCCTCAGTGCCCGGTCTGTGGACATTACATAACTGCTCATGATCAATCGCGTAAAAGTTGGTGGTGGCTCGCTGTTGTGATTCTGCTGCTTATCAGTCTTTTGCTTTGGATGTTTTAACTCGACATCGATTGGATGCGTAGACCGATTTGAAGCGGGCGGCAATCATAGGTAAACAACGACTCGACGGCTACACCAAGCTGTGGGCGGTTGGAAGAATCCTCCGAGATGGCGCCAGCGTTGCCAGCATTTCCCAAAAATCAGCCAAAGCGTAGTTTTTACACCGAACTTTCCGGTTCGGTATCCGAATCGCGATCAAATCGGAGCTCGCGTTTTTTATCATACGCCCACTGAGAAATACGATGGCCCTGCTTTTTCCAGAATGCGTAAGCGGGCGTGCCCTCGTTTGGTTGGTCGTTTCCAGTCGCGGACCGAGCGGTTACAGAGGGGCGGAGCGATGTTTTTCTTGCCAAAAACATCGGATTGATTTTGGCTAGATGATTATTTTGACGCAGCACAACCAACTGCGGCATGGAGACCATTTTCTTGCCGGGCACCATTTTTTGAACGCTGCGCGGCATGAAGATTTTCTTTCGCACAGGTACCATTTTGCATACACGGACTGGCACCTCGCGAACCCGTTGTTCATACATCATGCGGGTATAGGTATAGGGAACGCGTCGCACCTCCTCTTCTCGAATGTAGCGACAAACTGGAATAGTCACTTTATTTTCGACGCGTTCGATGACCTCACGACAGGTGGTCACCGGCACAACGCGAACACACTCTTCGGTTACCATTTTGCAAACGCAGACCGGAACCCGACGAATTTCTTCTTCGGTAACCCATTCGCTGACTTCCGTAGGCACTTTGATATTCGTGACGACTTGTTCATAAGTTGTTTCCGGAACTTCGACGGCGACTTGTCGGGCCTGCCATACCTGCTCGGAGATCGTTTTTGTTTTTGGTTGTTTGACCCAGACAAAGCCTGGTAATTCATAGCGTTTTTTACCATTGGACGGGTCGACACCCCAGCCTCCGGGTGCCCATTTCAGAAAGCTAAACTGAAGCCGCCGAGGCTTTTCTATCTGTTGAGTCACATATTGTCCCTGGTCGACGTAGGTTGTTTTCATGCGTGTGACAGGTTGCTGAGAAATTTGTGGAATCTCTTTTTCGACAGTACGTGTGACACATCGTTGCACCTGTACTTTTTGTTCTCTGCACTCTGTTTCCATCACGGGTCGGCTGATGGTATAGCGTTCTTCACATTCCTTCGTTTCAACGACCTGTCGAACAATATTGTAACTACGATCGGAAACTTGTGTTTCCCATACCGGTTTAATCGCGACACAGCGGACTTCCCGGTCAATGGTTCTCGTTTCCGGTTTTGCGACCGTATAGTGGCATGTTCGCATTTCGGTTTCCCACACGGGCTCGTAGGTCGTTATCCAATGTTCCTCAAAAATGAGATCGTTCTGCCGGTGACAGGTATCGACCTGCTGCTGCTGATAAATAATTTCGCAGGGACTTTGGCAGGGAGCGGGCCCGAGGTAGGCCACTTCACCAAAGAGTGCCTCAACAACAGGAACAGGACTTTGATTTGCAGAGGCTGCCAGTGGTGGCAGATTGACCACGACGCTGAACACGAGAAACCGGATCCATGGCATTTTGTAAAACATGGTATTTGTCCACAGAGGTAGGAGGTGTGGTGCTCAGGGCTTCGGTGCGATACATGCAAAACCGCAGCTTGACCGCTGATGAGGTTCCGTCCCGCAACGGAGGAATAGGTGGCGGCTTATACATCAATTGCCGCCCATGTGAAAGGTTGATTTAGACCACGCCCGATGGCGAGAGAACCGACTGCAAGCAAAAGAAGATGCCGTTGCTGCTAACGCTAGCGGTTAAAAACGATTAAGAATCACGATCGCGATTTGCCAGTGTCTGAAGTGTCAACTCGGCTTCAATTTGGACTTGTGGATTTTTTTCACCGGCTTGCAGCTCTTCGACCGCACGTTGAAGACTTTGTAAATTGGCTTGCGAATTGTTGAGAGCCAATAACCGTGTCGCGCGTAGGGCATTAAGTAAAATGCGCAGTCGTTTTAATTCTCTCTCGTTGGGGTTCGTTTCCTCGGCCAGAGCACGATCCGTTGCTGGATCGAGCATCTCTTCAATCATTTCTAGGCACGCTGCATTACCGAGGCGAGCTAAACCCGTAGCCACATTGTAATACACATCGACGTGATGAGCCTCACCAAGCATTTCCTCCAAACGCTTTGTCGCTTCCACTTGCCCGGTGGTGGCAAGCCCGACAACTGCCCGGGATGCAATTTTTCTATCTTCATTTTCCGAGTTTGCCAAAAGCAGCGCGAGTAGTTCTGGTGAGACATCCGTTCCCGGAGTTTTTGTGTTTTCAACCAGAAGGGCAATCGCTTCAATTGCGGCCAGCCTAACGCGGAGTTCGTCATCATCGCCGTGACTTGATGCGGCGCGAATTAACACAGGTAACACAGTCGGGGGAACCAGAAATTCTCCCAGGGCTTTGCAGAGAAATCCACGACGAGCAATTTCCTGACTTCGAGGATTGGTTCCGCCGAACCCACTTTCACTTTTGGGTGGCAACGGCTGGTCAAGCAGATCATTTAAAAATGAAGCCACTTCTTCGGCCAAGGCTTGGTTTTTGCGGTACTGCTCGTTTTGCCGCAACTCTTCGGAAAAATTATAAGCGAGCTGCCAACTGTTGGCTTTATTTTGCCGCATTTGCCTGACGATTTCCTCGGGATTCGTGCCCCGGTGTGCAAGCCAGGAAAATCCGAGCCAGAGCATGACAATAAATAGGACGATCAAACCCGGAATGACGAAGAGTTGGATAATGAATCCGGCAGAGGGTTGCTCGACCGGAGGCAGGGTCTCAGGATCCTGCGAGGACGGTCTGGAATCGGCTGGTGGTGGTGGATCAGACATCAACTAACTTTAGCGCGACAGTTCATAGGATGGTAGGGATCGGAATCTTCCCGGACGGAATTAAAAGGGGGAAACGCACATTCACATTTCGCCTTGCGACCGGAGGGCCTCCTCGTTTTGGGTGCACTGTAGAACAATCGGACCGCCAGACGTACGATAGGGGGATGTCTGAGGTGGTGCTGCCCCCCCTTCAGGCTAGTTTAGACCGCCGCGTTTTGATTACAAGTCGTGAAATGAAACTGGTTGATAAAACATTCACCGCAGCCGAAGAAAACATCGCTTTTGACGAGGCGTTGTTGCTTGCCGCTGAACGTGACGGTGATGAGGGTGGGTTTTTACGCATTTGGGAGCCGACCGAGTGGTTCGTTGTTATCGGCAGAGGCTCGAGTCTTGAAAATGAAGTTGATCTGGAACGATGTGGCGAAGATGGAATTCCAGTCATCCGACGAAGCAGCGGTGGTGCCGCTATCGTTGCCGGTCCGGGCTGCTTATTTTACGCGGTTGTTTTATCGCTCAAGCAATATCCGGAGCTACGGTTTATTGACCGTGCCCATGCCCATGTCCTCTCCACCTTGGCCGAGGGGCTTCGCAGTGTCGTCCCGCAGATCGAGCGTCAAGGAACGAGTGATTTGGCGGTGGAAGGAAGAAAAGTCTCGGGCAATAGTCTCAGGTGTCGTAAGGATCATTTGCTGTACCACGGCACTCTTCTTTATGACATGCCGCTTGAACCGTTAGCACATTATCTGCGTCTCCCTCCGCGACAACCAGAATATCGGAACCAGCGGTCCCACAGAGACTTTGTGGCAAACCTCAAGCTACCGCGGAAGGTTGTTTATCAAGCCCTGCTCTCTGCGTGGGATCACCCGGAGCCTCTGCGGGCGTGGCCGCAGTGCGACATGGAGAATTTGGTGCGCGAAAAATACGCCACGCATAGTTGGACGGCCCAGATTCCTTAGCGCAACTTGTGTTAGACCAGACGCCATAATTTGCGTAAAAACCATTCGGTCCCAATAAGGCTGACAAAAATTATTAGAACATACCACTTGTCCCAAAAGCTGACGCTCACCTTTATTTTTTCTTCCATTTCCAGCGGAGTAATAATCAGTTCTTGCACGAGGTTATTCAACTCTTCGGGGGAAACCACTTTGCCTCCCACATCTCTTGTCTGATAAGCCAGACTTTTGAGCATCGATGCATCGCTCGTTGCGCCTGCCAATTCTCTGTCTTTGGTGTAGACGAAAAATTGTGCTGAGTCCGATCGATCAGGTGCTTTTCCTTTTGCCGCAACGGTTAATGAATAATTTCCAAGCGTTTCGCAATCGCGGAGGATGCCTGAGAAGTTCTCGCCATTTCGCACCAAGGGGATTTCTTCGCGCCGACCATCCGGGCCAAGGATGGACGCCACAAGTTGGAGTTTCTCAGAATCGCCTTTGCCCTTTCTTTGGCCTGCTTCAAAGGTAATTCGCTCGCCGGGCGTGAACCGACGGCGATCTAGTTTGACCCAGATATCATTTATTTTTTGTTCCTCCTTACGGGCCAACCAGAGAACGACTTGTCGCCAGAATCGTTGATAGCTCTCGCGAAAACCTTGCATGACCCACCGCCACGTGGAATCACCGGCAAAAGAGATGACTCGACCCCCAGGTTCCGCAGTGACAAGCAGCGGATTCCCTTTGCCGTCATCCGCCAAAACGCGGGCCCCGGATTTTATCCCACGGAACCGGTTCGCGCCTGTCAGGGGTGGAAGTCGCAGCCAAGCGGATTGATTATTTCCATCGGAAGTGATTTGCATGATTTCACTTTGCGCGCCCCATGGTACGGTGGGTTGCATGGCGAGCGGCCCAGGGAGGTGAAGACTTTGGTCGACCGGTTCGTCAAATTGTTGGATCACAAACCGATCAATTTGAGGATCCATTTTTACGGGGCTGATCGTAGCCAGCGGTGTTGTGTGGTAGCCACCCGCACGGAAGCTGTGCCATCCACCGAGCATTAGTAATCCAGCACCATCCAGAACACTCTCTCGCAGGGATTGCAAATCGCCTTTTTCGCGTTTGCTGATACTGCCCTGGAAGAAAACGCGCGCGTCAACGTCTCCGAGAATGGTCACATCGTACGCTCCAGGCTCAAAATACGATGCAAGATCCTTGCGCGGCCAAGTATTCCTATCGCGCGGATTGAGTGTAAGAAGAGTCACGTCCATATCCGGAGAGCTTGCCAATGCCCTGCGAAGAAATCGCTGTTCACGACGGATTTCGCCCTCAACATAGAGAATCCGGATGCCTCCTTCGAGAACGGTAAGCACAGCCGGCAGCGCATTATTGTCCGTGGTGATTTCACCTTCCTGGGGTGGGACCTGCACGACAATTTTATATTTTCCCGGTTTGTCGGGGATGTAATCGAATTCAAAGGCAATGTCTGCATTGGTCTCACCCTGGGTGACCTGCTGCGTGGCTACCACCTCTTCTTTTGCGTTGGGTCCTACGAGGACCAACTCGAGCGGTAAATCTTTGTTGAGGTAACCTGAGATTTGTAATGTTCCTCGAATAGGCACACGGTTTTTTGCAAACACCACAAAATCGTCCGGCATGGAGGAAACTTCGATGTCGCGTACCTCTCCGCTACCTTTTCGGTCCCCAAAAGGCACAGCGTAAAGTGGGCAGCCGAGTCGTTCGAGCATGCGGGCGACACTATCGGGATCCGTTTCCGTAATCCCAACCGTTTGTTCTGCACCATCTCCAAGAAGAATCATACCGAGTAGTCGTTTTCCATCTTCCCTGCGCAGGACGTCCTGCATGCTCACTCCGTAGCCACTTTCACTACCGTCAGGTAGCGTGGTAGCCGCAAGAAATTCATCAAGATCAATCGCCTCAGCATTTTTGTCAAATGCATAAACGCTGATCTCGAACTCTTGTTCCTCACGTAACCGTTCGAGAGGGCCTCGGAGATTCATCAGCAGGCTTTTCATTTGTCTCCAGCGTGATTCTCCACTGGGTGTATCTTGGATCTGCATGCTGCGTGATTGGTCGACAAGTAAGAGGAGTGTGGCTGACTGCTTTTCATTTTCAGTGATGATGTGACTCGGTCGCAGCAGTATGAACAAGAGGGTGAAAGTCAAAGCAAGTCGAAGCGCTGCCAGAACAAGCCGTCGCTGTAGCGGGAGTGGCGTGAAGAAAACAGATGCTGCCCAGGTTGCCAAAAGCGCAATCGCAACCACGGCAAATACGAAATACGCTCCCCCTGAGAGGTACTGTTCAGTAATTGGACTAAGGCGCCAGTGCTGCATGGAAATTAAAAAAGGTTTTTGATGTTTACGAAAAAAACGTTCCCATTCCTATTTCGGTCGCTGGTAAAAAAAAGTTGCTAAAAGTCCTTCTGTTGCAACAACAATAGAGAGGGCCAAAAGTAACCAGGGCGCGGCCTCCCATTTGGTTTTTGCCTCTGCATCCTCTCGCAATCGATTGAGCGAATCGGTCAGGGTGTGGATTGGTAAACGATCTTCGGAATAGCGTTGCGCCCAGTCGATGCGATCAGCCCGCGTTAGATCAGTCTGTTCAGCCGGCAGGTTCACACTAAAACCATATTCGGTTCCCTCATTTCCTCCGGCGCCGATTCGATAGTTACCGGAAAATTCTGTACTCGTAACCAGAATTTGATCGCCCTGGTCATCTGGCGCAATGCGCCGACTTCCTGTGGGGGATTGGAGTAAATAAGAATCGATGTTCCGATCTTCTGCATAGACCGGCAAGCTTGCCAGTTCACCGGTGCGATAGTTGAGTTGAGCCCCCGTGCTGCCGACGAGGTATTCGGCCATCATGCCGACAAGCACAAAACCGGGCCATGCCATCTCACGCGGCGCTAGCAATTCATTCCACAGTTTGCCGGTTCCTGGAGAAAGCGATGTCGTCAGTAACAGCACCCGACCCCGTCCCAGATCACCCGCAATAAGCGCGGGTTTCCCGTTGTCGTAGGGGATTACAACTCGTGATTCCTGGGAGATAGGACCAACCTCCCAGATTTTAAACACGGGATTTTCTCGCCAGGGAATGCTACCCTCCCTCGCCTTGAACCGCTGAAGTAGCGGATGCTCCAGTCGCTGCGGAGCCAAGTAAAGATCACCGCGCCACTGCCGCAGCAACTTTGCAGGCATAATCTCAGGAGATGCCGTGGCGTTAAACACTTCCGGTGTCATTCCTGCATTGCTTCCGAGTGCAATCGCCAAGCCACCTCCGGCATCGACCAGTGTCAAAAGGTGATTCCATTGCTCGGCCGAAAGTGGAGGGGGATCCAGAAGCCAGACGGCGTCGAGTCCGTCGAGATTTTCATTTGCCAGGGCCGCATAGGAAATAGACTCTAACTCGTAGCGTGTCTCTCCTTGCTGACTGAGCGTGGGTGGAGCGATTGCAGTCGATAGTGTGCGACTCTGTTGCTGTACAGGTTCGGGCGCTACAATCAGAATTTGATAAGGGTCCCGGATTGAGATTGTGAAATATCTTCGGTTATCAATCGGCAAACCGTCTTGCTTGGAGAGTTCCACGTAACCTTGCAGAACTCCCTGGTCTCCGGCGCGAATCTGAAATTCGACCGGTAGCGTATCACCCGCGTTACAGTCGATCCACTTTTCACCTTTCTTTTCTGCTGCGCCATTGCGATCAAAGACAAAACATTCTGCTAATTGTCGACCCGAACAGCCCGTGCATCGCAACTCCGTACGGATACGTATTAAATCCTTTTCCGAAACGACCGTGCGATCCAGGCGAAGGTTTCCGAGTGAAGCGTTCGTCGGATTTTCGACGCCGACATCAAGAAGCGAAAAATGAATATCCGGATATTTTTCCAACCGCCGTTTCCAAGTAGCTTCGGTTGCCTGGGAATCCCAATCCACAGCTCCCATGTCAGTCAGCAGATAGAGTTCCTTTCGCGGTTGGTCGCTTTTTTCCAAAAGCGCGATCGCATTGTCCACCAAGGTATTGAGATCTGCCGCGCCATCGGCATCGGCCAACTGTGCGATCCGATCGATCGAAGCACCCCGATCGCGATCAAACTGACTGCGCGGACCGGTTGAGTCCAAGACGACGATCTGACTACCTTTAGGCAACTGCTCGATTACTTCGAGTCCTACGTCCCGTGCAACTTGGAGTCTTGTTTTATTTTCACGGAGATAATTCATGCGGGGTCGGGTGTCAAAAGCGATTGCCGCCGCCACAGGTGCGGAACCTGCCGAAAAAAAACTCGAGGAATGAAAAACAGGACGTGCTAACGCGAAGGCAAGAAGCAAAACCGCCAGGCAGCGGAGCAGGAGTAACAAAAGGTGACGAATCTTTAATCTTCGCCGATTCGATTCCTTACGAATCTGCAGAAAGCGAAGGGCGGGGAATTCCAGTTTCCGTGGCCGCTCGCGCATAGCTAGATGCAGCACGATCGGTATCGCCACCAAGAGGCCACCAGCAAGCAACAGTGGTGTTATAAATGTTGGTACGATGAACAGGTTTCCCGATACTAAAAGTAATAATCACGCGAATCGTCTTTCCTTATTATCTCATTCCAGGAGGACGAACCCTAGATCAGACACCCATTTTTTTGCTCAGCACACCGTAGCATGATCTGACTCGCCGGATCGCGGGACCGTCAGCATCTGTTCGATCAGATCGGCCGTTGCGGGGATCGGCTTTGCAGACGAGAAATGCCCGGCCACCTGCTTGCAGCGGGCCGACATTTCTGGACAACCGAGCATGCGATCCAGCATTTTTGTAACGCGTGGAGCTTGAAATTGATGTCTCGAAAGGCCTCCCCCGACGCCTAAACGCTGCACGCGGTTGGCATTATCGGGCTGGTCGAACGCCATCGCCATAATCAATTGCGGAATACCTGCGCTAAGCGCTTGCCCCGTGGATCCAATCCCTCCGTGATGCACAAGTGCAGCTGCTTGCGGCAGAAGTTGGCTGAAGGGAACATAGGGGAAATGGACAATTCCGGCAGGTAAGCCTACTGGAATATGTGCCGCATGTTGACTCAGTAAAATCGCTCTTTTGCCGAGTTGCTCGGTCGCGGCAACGGCAACTTCAAAAAAATCTTTTCCGTGTCGCATCGCGGATCCAGGGGTGAAAACGAGCGGAGGGGTTCCAGCTTCCAGAAATTTTTGCAATCCCTGATCCCGTGCATCCAGAACGCTCTCATCCCATAGCGGAAACCCCGTAAGGTGGGTATTCGGAGGCCAGTCGGCCTGGAGCGAAGCGTACCAATCGGGAAACAAACCAATCACACAATCCGGGGAGTGACACCACCGATTCATTAATCGTTGCACCGGTCGCAATCCCAACTCACCTCGGAAGGCATTCGTTTCCCGGGTAAGGATAGGATCGACCAGCAGGCGATCGGCCAGATAGAATTGAAGTCGCTTGAGCCAGTGTGGAACGCGGGGGCCGGTAAGCATTGGCGGAATACGTGGTGTATCGTATACGCTCCGAAAAACGACCGGTTGCAAATGAAGCGTGGCGAGCCGAATGCCGAACTTTTCTTGGGCGATCCTCGCTCCAAAAGCGGTGAGCGGCGCAGCAACCACCGTCTGGTCGGGGATATGTAGTTCCTCGAGCAGTTCGTAAATCGGTCGCATGGTGTGCAGGATGGCCCACCGCACCAACATTTTAATTCCACGAACCGGATGCCAGACATCAGGGTCGTCGGCCACCGCATCAAACTCGGCTGCTGTTCCCAAGGGTCGAAATTGAAAACCGAGACGTTTCACCAGTGATTCAAAACTGGGGTTGGTCACCACGAATACTTCGTGGTGACGGCGTGCAAGTTCTTCCGCAATACCCAGTACCGGATGAACATCACCGGAACTGCCAAGTGCAATCAGTATCATCCGGGCCATGATCGCTTTTTCATCGTTTTGAAATTTGGAAAGCGTCGCTCAAGATGCATTCACAGCGTGCGTGTCGGCAAATTGGGCAGAAGAAATCAAGATGCAAGATTCACAGCGATTGCATAATCGATCAATATCTGCCGCCTCTTCTACCGGTGCGAACCCCAATTCAGAGACGACGTCTTCCTCGAGCTGACTCAAAAGAAACAAATTAGCCTGCTCCCGAGCAGCAAGCAGTTGGGCAGCAGCGACCGCATCGGCGGAGTGCTGTCCACGAATTGTGTGACTCGCCGAGGGCACATCCTCCTCTCNCGCTAATTGCTTGAGTGCCGAATCTGCAGTGGGTAGCGTATTGATTTCAGAACAGACAACAACGATTCCCTCCTCCACCACGGCAGACAATCCCGCATTGACAGCGCGGGCCAAATTTTCCCACGTTTGCTGAGAAGCATCCCCATCGATTGCCACGACGGCAAGTTGTGCCTGTTGGTCAACTTCGTGTTGGTGGACGGCTTCAACCCGGTGCAAACCTGTTTCTTCGACCTTGTCCGGATCACCCGTAAGAATTTGCAGGATTGAGTTACCTCCTCCAGGAATCACCTGGATCGTGGCATTGAGCCCGAGCAACCAGGCTGCTTCCTTACTTTCTTTCGCTCTTCGTCGCCGGGCCACATCCGAGTCTTCATTACTCGCTTTCTGGTAGCGTTCCATCGTGGCCGCATCCGCATAGGTCGGAAAAAGAACCGTATGAATCCCATGGTAGGCAAGCGATGACTGTGGGCGGAGACAACCGATGGGGAAGACGACATCGGCATCCTGGATCGCACGATTCAGATAGATGGGTTGGTTGTCGGCGGATGTCGCAAGAAATCCAAGTTCGTCTCTGTCGTGCGGGTCATGAATCACAAGGCGAACATGTTTTGAGATCGCTTCTGGGAGTTCATTCCGCGGATCCTCCTGTATGTCGTTCACCGGACTGGTGCTGAGAACGGTGATATCGGCTGGTGCGATACCAGCCTCGCAGAGCGGTCCGATGAGTCCCGCGATGAGCAGTTGCGGTTGGGGTACTGCCGGGTCGATTGGAATAGCGATGCAATCTCCCGATACGACCGCTTGCGTTAGCGGTGGATATCCGATCGGGTCCAGCATCGCCGCTGCGACCGCTGCAACAATATCATCGAGCGGTTCACCTGCAGAGGGACCGTAGGAAGCAAAGAGTTTCTCTTCGGGTAAATCGAGATTCAAAAAGGCGTTGCGGCCGTAAGCTAATTTGGCTTCCATCGGTTCATGATAGGTGGATCGCTATCGCAGCGTCAAGCTTCGACGCCATGTATCTCAAGGCTAATGGTCGGCGAGGGGGTCCCGCCATACGGGAATTCCGTCTGTCTTCTCTTGAGCGGCATATAGCAGATGAAAGGGGCGAGTGGGCGAAAGCGGAGCGCCTTCGTTTACCATCTTTTTACGCGTTACTTTCCACCACGTGTCGTAGGCGGACAGCATGCGATTTCTCAGATCAGGATGCTGTGCGACCACATTTTCCGTTTGGCCCGGATCGCGACTTAAATCATAGAGTTCATCTTTGCCAATGAGCCGAAATCGTTCGTCACGAACGGCGAAATCGCGCCACTTATGCACCTCTGGATCGGTGCCAACCGGCCAACGGCCTTTGTGCGTGAAAAGATAGCGTGCTGTTGGCGAAACTTTTTCAAAAAAAGGAAGTAAATTCTCGCCTTCGACCTGCTCAACGGGTACCGATCCGCCGGCTAGTGCAGCGAGGGTCGGAAACAGGTCGATATGGGCGGCAGGGAAATCGAGATCTCTTCCCGGTGTGACATGGCCATCCCAACGCAGGAAGAAGGGGACGCGTACCCCGCCCTCGTCGGCACTTCCTTTGTATCCTTTCATGCCGGCATTGAAGCCCAGCAGGGGAGTTCCATCCGCTCTGGCACCCAGTTTTTGACCTGCCACTCCCGAACCACCCGGAGCCATCCCATTGTCGGACATAAAAATCACGACCGTGTTTTCCATCAACTGCCAACGCGCAAGATGGTCGAGCAGCAGCCCCATATTCTCATCGATGTTTTCGATCATTCCGTAATAACCGGAGTGGTTTTTGCTGAATCCCAGGCGTTCAAACCGCTGTCGATTTTTATCTGGTGCGATGAAAGGTCCGTGCGGAGCATTTGTGGCGATGTAGGCAAAAAAGGGCGCCTTATCATCTTTTACAGAATCGATCCAACCGACCGCGGCGTGGAAAAAAACATCGGTGCAGAATCCCTTGGTTTGCACAAATTTGCCATTGTGGCGAATGATCGGATCGACGTATTTGTTGTCGGGTGCATCGGCACAACTGCAATCGTAGGCCTGTCCGATTCCGCCCGCACCGTGGATGAATGCCTCTTGGAAACCTCTACGATGGGGTTGATAGGGCTCTTGGTCTCCAAGGTGCCACTTGCCAAAAATGCCTGTCCGGTAGCCAGCCTGCTGGAGCATTTCGGCGAGAGTTAGCGCGCCGAGTGTCATTCTTTCACGTTCGAAAATAGTATGCGTCACGCCGTTTCGCATCGGATGTCGACCGGTCATCAGGGCCGAACGCGTGGGCGAGCAGGTCGGGCTAACAAGAAAGCGGGTCAACCGCGTGCTTGTATCATAGAGTGCATCGAGATGGGGCGTTGCGATCCAAGGATGCCCATGTCGACCAATGGGTGCATAGCCCTGATCGTCAGTGATGACTAAAACGATATTGGGTTTGGAATCGGCGAGCAATTTTTCTGCACGNGCTGTCTCGACCGACAGGTTCGTCACACACAGGATCAGCAGCACGTATTTAAATCTTATTTGAGGACCGAATCGCATTTTGAATCCGTCTTCCCTTTTTGCCACTGCTGCCCACTTGCAGGTGCAACTGCATTACGCGGTCGTATCCAAGTGAAGATGCTGCACCCAAACGGGCGGAACATTGATAAGGATACTTTCACGACGGACCCGATGTCGACCAATGTGTCCTTCCATAATCGCATTCACTTCACGAACCCGCCGTCGGTCGTTACCGAGTGTCACCATTTTGCGGAGAGGACGCACATACATGTACTCAAAATAGCTTAACATTCCCCCTGGTTTGAGTAATTTAAAATAGGAAGCTGTGATTTGCTCGACAACTTCCGTGGGGAAATTAATATGAGGTAGGCCGGAAATAATGTAGTCATACTTCTCATCAGGATTAAAATCCTGAATCGGCAGGTTGAATATTTCAGTCATTTCTCTGACGCTCGTCCAGTGTTCTTCTCGCGCAAAACGCTGATGAAGCAAGTCGACAAAATTCTCGTTGAGTTCAACCAGATGATAGGCATCGCCCGGTTGCAACAATCGGACGATGAAATCACTGAAGGGACCGGTTCCGGGCCCACATTCGAGAATGCGGATCGGTTCGTCTNCTCTTTGTTGCACGTAACGCGTAATCGCCTTGGCCACAAATCGGCTACTTGGCACAATCGAACCGGTTGTCTCAAAGCGGGCACCAAACTGTTTGACAAAAGTGGCTTGGTGTTTGAGTGTGTTGAGCATGAGGTTCGTCGATCGGTTTCAGGGGACGTAGTTCGCGGCGAATAGGTGCTAGCAAAATGGTAGCCCGCTTAATCCGTGAAGTAAAGATGAAGCCCCTTCATTTTTAACGAAAGTTTTGTCACATGTGGAGCCTACAGGGGCGCTGCTTGACGTGGTAACCTAGACCGCCTGAGGACGAGCAAACAAGCACCAGCGATCTTTATTCGGGAGGGCTTCGGTGGCAAAAAAAACAATAGCGGATGCCCCTTTATCGGGAAACAAAGTTTTAGTGCGTGTGGATTTTAATGTGCCGCTTGATGAAGCACAGCACATCACCGACGATCGAAGAATTCGCATGGCGATGCCGACGATTGAAAAAATTCTTTCCGGTGGAGGACGTGCGATCTTGATGAGCCACCTCGGTCGACCCAAGGGAGATGGTGTCGAACCTTCTTTTAGTCTTCGTCCTGCGGCTGAACGACTTGCACAACTTCTCGATCGCCCAGTGGCCTTTGCGACCGACACGGTGGGAGACGATGCACGCGAGAAAGTCGCCGGCAATGCCGATGTGGTAGTTTTAGAAAACCTGCGTTTTCAGGGCGGCGAGAAAAAAGGAGATCCGGGGTTTGCTCAAGGACTGGCAAGTTTTTCCGATGTCTATTGCAACGATGCCTTCGGGACCTGTCATCGTACCGATGCATCGATGGTTGCAGTGCCTGAGGCAATGGAAGGGAAGCCCCGAGTCGTTGGCTTTTTAGTAGCCCGTGAGATTGAATATCTGAATGATGTGATTGCTCGTCCAGAACGTCCGTTTGTTGCTATTCTCGGTGGGGCGAAAGTTTCCGACAAAATCGGTGTAATTGAAAATCTACTCGCAATTTGCGATCACGTGCTGATTGGCGGCGCGATGGCCTACACCTTTACACTCGCCCAGGGTGGCCGTGTGGGTAACAGTCTGGTCGAGCCTGACAAAGTTCAACTCGCAGCAGACCTTTTGCAGCAGGGTGGTGAGAAACTCGTACTGCCGGTTGATACGCATTGTGGAGACGCATTCTCAGCAGACTGCAACAAACAGGTGGTACCGACAGCTGAGATACCGGATGGATTCCACGGTCTCGATATCGGACCGGAAGCTGCCAGTCACTATGCCGGTTTAGTGCAAAATGCCAAAACGATCGTCTGGAATGGACCGATGGGCGTCTTTGAGATGCCNCCTTTCGATGCAGGCACCCGAGCCGTTGCNGAGTCGATTGCCGNAAGCGACGCGGTGAGCATCATTGGNGGCGGTGACAGTGCCGCCGCGATCGAACAACTCGGCTTTGCCGAACAAGTCTCCCATGTAAGCACAGGGGGGGGTGCCAGTTTGGCCATGCTCGAAGGCAAAAAATTTGCCGCTGTAGAATTGCTCGACGAGGTTGATTGAGGCGGGTTAAAAATAGCGGAAAAATTTGATGGTGCTCGAGTTAAATTTTGTTGTTTTAGCTCTTTCCGGCCGGCGCCCACTCTGTCAGATTCTCGGTTTCGGCGTTATGCTAANGAGAATTAAACACATACCTGCCAACGGCGCCTCTCGCCGAAAGAAGTACACACTATGAGTTCATCCTCCACCGCTGAGCCGGTCGACTTTTCGACCACCANCTTCAGTGTGGGTGGTCGCGAATATCGGCCACCGGCGTCACCTCTGGTTGTCCTATGTATCGATGGTTGCGGCAGTGAATACCTGGATGTCACGATGGCGCACGGTCGGATGCCCAACGTCACGTCGATGGTCGCNCGCGGATATCGAGGTTTGGTACGTGCNGCNNTACCNACCTTTACGAATGTCAACAATGCCGCGATCGCTACCGGACTGCCGCCGAGTGAAACGGGTATCAGTGGTAACTTCTTTCTCAATCCGGAAACGGGTGAGGAAGTCATGATGAATTCTAAAGAGTATCTTAGAGCAGAGACCATCTTTTCGGCTGCAGCGGCTGCGGGCCGCAAAATCGGGNTTGTGACCGCCAAAGAGAAACTGCGTGATCTTCTTTCCGCAGGACTTGAGATCGGCGTACCAGGCGGCGCGATTGCTTTTTCGAGCGAAAAAGCCGACCAAGCACAGTTTGCCACACACGGGATTAATAATGTTGAGGATGTGGTTGGCGAAAAGACGCCAAAAATTTACAGCGCCGATGCGAGTCTATTTGCTTTGCGTGCGGGAGTTGCGCTGCTTGAGCAGAAGCGGGCCGATTTTTTATATCTTTCACTCACCGATTACATGCAGCACAAATATCCACCTGAGGCAGAAGAGTCACTTGCTTTTTACGAAGGGATGGATCGTGAAATCGGTCGCCTTATGGAGCTGGGCGCGGTGGTTGGAGCGACAGCGGACCATGGCATGAATGCGAAATGCAACGCCGACGGTGATGTCAATGTGCTCTACCTGGAAACCGAACTCAATGAAAAATTCGGCAAAGGTCACCGTGTGATTTGCCCGATTACCGACCCTTATGTTGTGCATCACGGAGCGCTCGGATCCTTAGTGATGGTGCATCTGGCCCCGGAAAGTGATCAGGGTGCAATTGCCAGCTGGATTCTCGCGCAACAGGGAGTGACCGAAGTCTTTGATCGCAATACGGCCGCTGCAAAATGCGAGTTGCCTCCCGAGCGGATTGGCGATCTGGTTGTGCTTGCCGGTCGCGATTATGTGCTTGGCCGGACACCGGAAGATCACGATCTTTCCCAGTTGGGTGGGATGCTTCGCTCGCACGGCGGGCGTTATGAAGAGATGGTCCCGATGCTGCTTTCGGAACCGCTTAACGATAAGTACTACGCGCTCGCAGCCGGCGATCCGCGTAATTTTGATATTTTTCAGTTTACCTGTAACGGAGTTCAGCGATGACTGCGACTGCACCGATTGAAAGTGCTTTGGAATTACCTTGTTATGTGGCCGGAGAACCTGTTCTCAGCAGTAGCAAATTGGAAGTTCATTACCCTTACACGGGCGAAGTGTCGGGCATTGTGTCGATGCTTGGCCGCAAGGAACTCGATGCTGCTATTACTGCAGCCCTTGCTCCGCGCGATCCGCTCACGCGTTACCAGCGGTACGAGATCCTGGAGCGAGCTCGCGTGCTACTCTCGGAACGGGCTGATGAATTTGCCAACCTGATTCGCAGCGAGGCGGGACTTTGTATGCGAGAGACACGTTACGAAGTCGGTCGAGCCCAGGATGTTTTGCAGTTTGCGGCGATGGAAGCCCTCAAGGATGACGGGCAGATATTCTCCTGCGACGTTTCACCCCAAGGTAAAGCCCGTAAGATTTTTACAATTCGCGAACCACTCAATTTGATTGCCGCGATAACACCCTTCAATCATCCATTGAATCAGGTTGCGCACAAGCTCGCGCCGGCGATTGCGGCCGGTGTGCCGGTGATTCTCAAGCCAGCAAAGAAAACACCACTCACCGCGATCCGCTTCGTAGAGCTTCTTTATGAAGCGGGTCTTCCCGGCCCGATGCTCAGTGTCCTGCTAGGAACGGTCGACGAATTGCTCGATCCGCTGGTGGCNGATGAGCGGGTTGATCTGGTGACCTTCACAGGCAGTACCCGGATTGGCAAGCAGTTGCCCAAGACGGCCGGCTATAAAAAACTTTGTCTGGAACTTGGGGGTAANGCGCCTCTGATTATCATGGATGATGCGGAAATGGATCTGGCCGTAACCCTTGCTGCTGAAGGATGCTTTCGTAACTCGGGGCAACGATGCACGGCAGTCAAGCGGCTCCTGGTACACGAAAANATTCTTGCCGATTTTACGCAACGATTTGTCGAAAAGGTGAAAGAGTATCCGNCCGGTGACCCGGCTGATGAGGATACGCGGGTCGGTACCGTGATCGATGAACCGGCAGCGGTGGAACTTGAAGACCGCGTCAAAGCGGCCGTGGCCCAGGGGGCCAAAGTACTCGCTGGTGGAAAGCGCGAAGGTGCCCTGCTTGAGCCCACGGTGATTGCCGATGTGCCGAGGGATGCGGAGATGGTCGTCGAAGAATCTTTCGGACCACTGGCACCAATCATGTCTGTTCGGGACCTTGACGACGCGATCGCACTGGCCAACAGTTCTCAGTTTGGCCTTTCCAGTGGGATCGTCACCCAGAACATGGACGTTGCGCTTCGTGCGGTGAAGGAAATCCGCTCAGGTACCGTCAATGTCAATCAGGTTCCTGGTTACCGGATCGAGTGTTCACCNTTCGGTGGAGTAAAAGATTCGGGACTCGGGATCAAAGAGGGCGTGATCGAGGCGATCAAGTTCATGACCACCATCAAAACCTTTTCGCTGCCCTGGTAGGGTGTCTTTCTTATGTCATCTGCTTNCCCTGGCCTGACGCGACCGGTGCTATTTCNGACCGATGCCGAATTGGAGATGGGCGGCAGTGTTTTGGCAGAACTCGAAGCACTTTGCGAAATAAAAACCGCCTCCAGTGATGCGGAAGATGTGCTCGTTCAGGAGGCCGCAGATGCGGATTTCATCTACACTTGCTATGCACCCATTTCGGCAGCGGTGATCCATGCGGCAACGAATCTCCGAGGCATCGTCAAATACGGAGTGGGTGTTGATAGTATTGATTTGGAGGCCGCAGCGGATCGGGNAATTCCGGTAGTACACGCGCCCGACTATGGCACAGAGACTGTTGCGGATCAGGCATTTGCGCTATTGATTGCAGTGGCCCGGCAAACGCCGCGGGTCGATCGTGATCTGAAGAGCAGCGGATGGCTCTGGCCCGAAAAAAAATATCAGGGCGTGGATCTGTCGGGAAAAACGCTCGGGATCGTCGGCTTTGGACGGATCGGCCGGGCGATGGCACGTCGGGCNNGTGGTTTCGGGATGCGNNNGCTGATTTATGATCCCTATGTGTCTCCTACCGAACACGCGGAATCTCTGGAGTTTGTGTCTTTTGAGCGGTTGATCGAGCAAGCCGATTTTCTTTCCTTGCACTGTGTATTAACGGACGAGACGCGGGGCATTCTCGGTGCGAATGCGTTGAAGCAGATGAAGTCCACGGCGATTGTGGTCAATGTTTCCCGTGGACCGTTGATCGATGAGCAGGCACTTATCCATGCACTCGAGCGAGGGGAGATTGCCGGGGCGGGGCTCGATGTTTTTGTCGAAGAACCCCTTCCTGATGGCCACCCGCTGCTCACCTTTGAAAACGTTGTGTTGGCACCTCACTTTGCGTTTTATTCGCGCGAGGCGTACGAGCGGCTCGAGAAAGATTGCCTGGAAAAAATACGTATGCTCGTTGCGGGCCNATTACCCAAAGATATAAAAAATGCTCATCTACTGACCGGAGAGTCGCCTCGAGAGGATCNTGCACAAGAGNCAAAAGAAGGGCAGCTTTATCAGCCGGACGTGAGTGAAGGNGATATGAACCTTTCTCCGCATCGGCAGNAGTGGCAGGCGGAACTTGGCGCTGAAAATCAAACGCTTCTCAATCGCGATAGCGAAGCNTTCATCCATCAGGCGCTCTCGACACCTTGTTTGAGCAGCTTGACGAGNACAGACGNGATTTATCTCCACGATTGCGATGGTCGACGCTGGATGGATTTTCATGGTAACAGTGCACATCAGATCGGCTACGGACATCCGCGTGTTACGTCGGCAGTCCGGGAAGCATTAGAACGAATGCCCTTCTGTCCGCGACGCTACACGAATGAACCGGCNNTTCGTCTGGCAGAACGGTTAATTGAGATNGCGCCCGAGGGACTCANTAAAGTTCTNTTTGCGCCAGGTGGCGCCGAGGCGGTTGGCATTGCTATGAAATTGGCCCGTTATGCAACGGGTCGCCATAAAACAATTTCGATGTGGGACTCGTTTCACGGGGCCACGCTTGAAACCATTTCTATTGGTGGCGAGGCGCATTTCCGTGAAGGCCTGGGGCCACTTTTGCCCGGTACGCTACACGTTCCGTGGCCTGAACAGGTGGAGGATGCTGGTGAAATCGAGAAAGTGCTTGCCGAGCATGGTGACATCGGGGCAGTCATTGCCGAGCCGATNCGCTGCACAACGCTCGAAGCNCCACCGGCAGCCTATTGGCAAAAAGTCCGTGCACTTTGTGATCGCTATGGGGCGTTACTTGTTTTCGATGAGATCCCGATCGCCCTTGGTCGCACGGGAAGTTGGTTTTATTGCAAACAACTCGAAGTGACTCCCGATATTCTCGTACTGGGAAAGGGGCTCGGCGGCGGTTTATTTCCGCTTGCCGCGGTGATCGCTCGCGCNGAATGCTGCAGCGTGGCCGAGCGTTCAGTGGGGCATTATACCCATGAAAAGAGTCCGCTTGCGGCAGCCGCCGGGTTGGCAACGCTTGAAGTCATTGAGCAGGAAAACTTGCTCGAGGCGGCGCGAAATCTGGGCGACCGATTGAGGCAGCAACTGCAATTATTTGCCGAAAGCGAACCGCTGATCTGTGACGTGCGCAGTTTCGGTCTGGCTGTCGCGGTAGAGATTTGTACCGAGNCGCCCGGAACCAGCGATGCTGCGGAACGGATTCTCTTTGAGTGCTTGCNCAACGGGCTTAGNTTCAAGGTTTCTGCCGGNCGGGTCCTTACCCTGACCCCACCGCTTACNATCACCCCGGATCAACTTGACGAAGCGGCACNCATCGTGAAACAATCAATCGCTGCGGTTGCTNCGCAACTGCGANCGAATNGAGTGAGTGGGCCCGTCGAAGAGCCCCANTCGGTCACTTGATGACTCNACTNAAATGAACGAGAACTGACACGTTTGATAACGGAGAACGCCTGCATGGATCATTTGCCCCAAGATAAACCACTTTTTACACCTGGACCGCTTACCACTAGTCTTACGGTCAAGCAGGCGATGCTGCGCGACCTCGGTTCGCGCGATGTTGAATTTATTGGCGCGGTTCGCGAATTGCGCGACGAACTTCTCCGTGTTGGGGGNGTATCCCAGGNGGAGGGATATGAAGCCATTATTATGCAGGGAAGTGGCACATTCAGTGTCGAGGCAGTGATTGCTTCGGCAATGCCGCCAGCAGGCAAGATGCTTATCGTTGTGAATGGAGCCTATGGCGATCGGATTGTGAAAATTGCCNAAGTGCATGGGATTGAGACGNTTGTGCAACAGTATCGGGAGAACGAACTNCCCTGTACGGATGCGATCGATAAAGCACTCGCTGAGGATGCCGAGATCAAAATGGTGGTGGCAGTTCATTGTGAGACAACCTCTGGCATTATCAACCCAATCGAAGAGATCGGTCAAATTACGAGCAAGCACGGGCGGTGTTATTTTGTGGATTCCATGAGCGCATTCGGTGCAGTGCCTTTAGATTTTGCAGCAGCCAAAATTGATTTCCTTGTCTCTTCGGCGAATAAGTGNATTGANGGAGTTCCCGGNTTCGGTTTCTGTATCTGTCGCCGCGACGCGCTGACAGAGACACGAGGCTGGTCGCGCACACTCAGTCTCGATCTGCTTGCGCAATGGGAAGGTTTGGAAAAAAATGGACAATTTCGCTTCACACCACCCACACATACGATTCTCGCATTCCGTCAGGCATTACGGGAATTGGAGCAAGAGGGCGGCGTCGCTGGTCGCGCGGCCCGCTATGAAGAAAACTACCGCACGCTGGTTACCGGCATGCGGTCACTTGGATTTGCCGAATATGTAGATCCCCAGTTGCAAGGATACATCATTACTTCGTTCTGTTATCCCGAAGATCCGAACTTTGAGTTTGAAAAATTTTATGATCTGCTCAATCAGGCAGGCTTTGTGATCTACCCGGGTAAAGTGAGCGATGCTGACTGCTTTCGCATCGGTAATATTGGTCGCATCGATAAGAACGATGTCAAAGCGTTGCTTGAGGTCATTAAGGGCACGCTTGCAAAGATGGGGGTCGTACAGGTGGGCGGCGTGAGCGCCGGTACCTAATGCAGGGATTNAATCGAGGCTTTAGACCCNGATAATTCTTNCTCCCAACAGGACCAAGTGATGCCCTCTGACGGTCAGTCTGAGCCATTTTGGCTGGCTTGCTAGCAACTTTGGTAGCAAGCAATNATTGGCATTGTTGCATTTGCTGTTTTCCTCGATGATGCGCCGCCCCGACGCGCAGCTCCTGGAACGCATACNGTCCCGAGCCCGAGAGGCTTGCAGTGTATCTTTTTAGATCAATTGCAATCGGAAAAAATACCCCGGCCTATTGTGGATTCCATTACGCTGAACGCTGATCCACTGNGAAGAAAGAACNCCAAAGATGCGCGANGCCAANCAATTATTCCAAGCAACGAAGAAGTACGCTCAAGAAAACGTGCTGCTTAGTTGGTGGCATGTTGTATCTACGNTCATTATTCTTGCAAGTTTGCTCNCCTTAGCCTGTATCGGGCAGTCCCTTCCTTTGCGCATCATCGCCAGCATTTTGGCGGGCTTTGTCACCACACGGCTTTTTGTGCTCTATCATGANTTCCAACACCATTCCATTTTGAATGGCTCAAAGNCCGCANAAGCCATATTTTATGTCTTTGGNATGNTGACGATGAATCCACCTAGTATCTGGAATCGAACGCATAATCACCACCATAATAATAATTCCAAGACTTTTGGCGCAAGTATTGGTTCGTACCCGTTGATGACGATTGAATCTTATCAAAAATCTTCCACGAAAGAAAAGATTCAGTATGTCGCTTCGCGGCATCCCCTCACCATTGCCTTCGGTTACGTTACAATTTTTTTTTACGGAATGTGCCTGCGTTCGTTGCTTACGAATCCAAGGCGGCATCTTGATTCAGCTTTTGCCCTTGCCGTGCATCTCGGACTGATCGCCTATCTCGCAACATTTTCCTGGGAGATNATGTTGTTGGGAATTCTTGTGCCGAGTACGATCGCTTCAGCGTTAGGGGCATACCTTTTTTACGCGCAGCATAATTTTCCAGGCGTAAAAATTCGTGATCGTGAGGAATGGAATTATGTGTTTGCAGCTTTGCAATCCTCAAGTTATATGAAGATGAATCCGGTAATGCATTGGTTTTCGGCAAACATTGGCTACCATCATGTGCACCATTTGAATGCCCGTATTCCGTTCTATCGTTTACCGGAGGCAATGGCAGGGATCGAAGAGCTACAGTCTCCTCCCACAACCAAGTTAGATCCGGTAAATATCCATCGCTGTCTTCGCCTGAAGCTCTGGGATGTCAAACAAGCCAAGCTTGTTACCTTTCGCGAAGCCGCAGCCTAGGCAGAGGCTTCTATCGCGATCGGGGCAATCGATTTATGCTCTTTGCTCTGAGATTGCTCTGAGATTGCTCTGAGATTGCTCTGAGATTGCTCTGAGACCATAGAACTGCCCCTGAGACCACGTTGAGTACTGCAATCAGATAAATATCTTTGTTCTCTCTTTTAGGGNGCATTCTCTCTTGATGGTTCCTTGGTAAAAATAAACAANTGATCTAAGAGATGAGAGAATAGGGAGAACAGTTTACANATGGCTTTTGATCTGATCGCCACCTCCACGATGGGTCTGGAAGCAGTCCTTTCACGTGAATTGACCGCGCTCGGCTACGAAAACCGCATCGTTGACACCGGGCAGGTTCTGTTCTCTGGCGAGACCTCAGCCATCTGCCGTGCCAATCTTTGGCTGCGTACGGCGGGGAGAGTCCTTCTGCAGATCGGCTCTTTTGAGGCGACTGATTTTGATGAACTTTTTGAGCGAACACGTTCGCTATCGTGGGAAGAGTGGCTTCCTGTCGATGCCGAGTTTCCAGTCAGCGGTCGGAGCCGCAAGTCGAAGCTCACAAGCGTACCGGCCTGCCAGCGAACAGTCAAAAAAGCGATTGTCGAAAAATTAACTGCTGCACACGGGGTGAGCGCATTGCCGGAAACCGGCCCCAACTTCGCCATAGAGGTCCGCTTGGTCGAAGATCGGGTGCAACTGCTCGTCGATACGAGTGGGGTGGGTTTGCATAAACGCGGATATCGCCCGCTTCGCGGTGTGGCTCCACTACGGGAAACGCTCGCGGCGGGCTTGGTCCTGCTGAGTTTCTGGAAACCGGGCCGCCCCTTTGTCGATCCCTTTTGCGGCAGTGGCACGATTCCGATTGAGGCAGCACTGATCGGCCGGAATCTGGCGCCCGGACGGTTGCGGCAATTTGCTGCCGAAGCCTGGCCATGCTGTGATGCAACACTTTGGGAAGCGGCGCGGCGCGAAGCCGCTGATTTGGCCGAGGGAACGATTGGGGAGACATTGATCGGGCAAGATATCAGCGACGAAGCACTTGCGCAGGCCCGATACCACGCGCATCTTGCCGGCGTAACCGAGGATCTCCACTTCCAACGCCGAGACTTTTCCGATTTATCGAGCAAGCGGGAGTACGGTTGTTTGATTACCAATCCCCCCTACGCCAAGCAGTTGGGAACGGATCGTGAGGTGACTGCACTCTATCAATCCATGCCCGACGTGCTTCGGGGCCTGCCCACATGGTCCCATTCGATTTTGACCGCCTACCCGGGATTTGAAAAAATGGTCGGCCAATCTGCCGATCGACGGCGCAAACTTTACAACAGCCGCATCGAGTGTACCTACTATCAGTTCCACGGGCCGCGACAGCCAAAACAGGGCGTTGACTCAGAGCCAGAACAAAAGCAGGCTTTTGGCGGTCTCTCGGCAAAGGCCGCAGGACAGGCGGAAATATTTCGGAATCGACTTGCCAAACGTGCGCGGCATCTGCGCCGTTGGCCGACCCGGCGAGGTATCAGTTGTTACCGTCTTTATGATCGCGACATACCCGAGATACCGCTCGTGGTCGATCGTTATGACAACTACCTTCACATCACCGAATATGAACGGCCACACGAGCACACGCCCGGTGAGCATGGAGATTGGCTTGATTTAATGAAGCGTGCTGCTGGTGAAGTTTTAGAAATTCCGCGAGCGCAGATTTATTTCAAGAAACGTCTCCGTCAGCGGGGTGACGGGCAGCATGAGGTGGTATCGAATAAGAAAAAAATTGTCACGGTCGAAGAAGGTAACCTGAAATTTCAGGTGAATTTGTCAGACTATATCGATACGGGTTTGTTTCTGGATCACCGAGTGACTCGTAATCTTGTTCGGGAAGAAGCAAGCGGATGTCGTTTCTTGAATTTGTTCGGCTATACGGGCGCCTTTACCGTCTATGCGATCGATGGAGGTGCCATGGAAACGACGACTGTCGATCTTTCGCAAACATATCTCGACTGGACCGCACGGAACCTTGCCCTGAATGCGATGCAAGGTCCGTCGCACCGCATGCTCCGTAGTGATGCCATGACCTTTCTGGACGCGCTGCCGACAAGTGCCATGTTTGATTTGGCCGTGATTGATCCCCCCACATTTTCTAATAGCAAGCGGACCGAGAATTTTTGGGAGGTGCAGCGGGACCATGCCCTGCTGCTTAATCGCGTCATTGAGCGATTGGTCCCTGGCGGTAAAGTTTATTTTTCAACCAATTTTCGGCGTTTCAAATTCGACGAAGCGAATATTCAGCAGGCCACGATTCGTGAGATCAGTCGCCAAACGGTTCCTGAAGATTTTCGCAACAAACGCGTGCACCGCTGTTGGCGGATGATCCGCTGCGATACGGCCTGACCGTCGCCAGGTAATTGCATTTCAGAGGGGATTACAAGTCGCTGACCCGGCCTAGGGAAACCTCATCCCGAGCATCATAGCTTAGAAACAGTGTTTCCGGATTTCCACATTGCTTCATGATGGTCCGAAAAAAAATATGCTCTTCAGGCCAGGGAAATCCGTACACGACATCGAAGTCGCGTAGCTCCATGTCGATCGCATCGTAACCGGAAGGCATATCGATCACGGTGCGGTTGATTTCATATTCCTCGGAAAAACTTATGTCGAAACCTTCAGGAATAAAACTCCCCTGAGCAAATGTTGCCTCGCTGCCATATTGCTGCGCTAAATCGGTTGCGTGGTCGATCAGGGTGACTTCCGTCTCAATGCCGTAGGCTTCGAACCCCATGCGGCTGGCCATGATCGTGAGCACCCCCAAACCCGATCCCCATTCAAGGAAGGTCCATGCCTGACCTTGAAGGTCTGCCAGGGCATGATACAAGGCCGCGTAATCACCACTAACATACCCCTCGAAGGCAGGCGCGAGCCGATGCTTTTCCCAGAGCTCATGCGCGTCCTGCCAGAGATTTTTAAATTCCTCAAGGAGCGGATATTCGCAGCGAGACGCACCATCCTGTCCGCTGTTTAAGTTCCGAGTCATATCAGCTCCAGAGCGAATTTCTGGTCTTTTCACCTGCAGCATCAAAGTATTAAAAGCATTTACGACGCATTGCGATCGTCGTTAATCGATGAACAAACTTGTAGCTACTGTAGGTTACTTGCTTGCTTGCTTGACACGTTGTCTCGCATTTCGACCTTTACGCTGTTTACGTTTATTTTTTGGTTTTCCATTGGAACTGTTTGCTGGGGCAAAAGACCGCCTCGAGGAGCGACGCGCGGAAGAACGGCCCGATGTCGAACGGGGGGTCGTGCTGCCTTTCCCATGAGGCGTCGACGAGCGATGACGCCCCTCGGTGGGTGGCTGTGAATGATCGGTAATCAAGCGAACTTTATTTCCAAGTAATTTTTGAATTTCGCGTAATTCTCGGCGCTCACTTTCAGTGCAAAATGAAATAGCAATCCCGCTAGCCCCGGCTCGTCCGGTGCGTCCGATGCGATGTACATAGCTTTCTGGATCCATCGGAATATCAAAGTTGATGACATGCGTAATACCGTCAATATCGATCCCTCTTGCTGCGACATCGGTGGCTACCAAAACCTGAACGTGGCCCTTTCGAAAAGCCTCGAGTGCACGTTGCCTGGCATTTTGCGATTTGTTGCCGTGAATCGCGGCGGTTTTAATGCCGCTTTGATCTAATTTTCGGGCGACCACATCTGCCCCGCGCTTTGTTCTGGTAAACACCAGTACCTGGCCAGCGTCATCGGCAGTCACAATGCTCCGCAATGATTCTTGCTTTTCATCTCGCTTGAGAAAAAGAACCTTTTGTTCAATTTTATCAACGCTAATCGAATTGGACTCAATTTGTACGTTGACCGGTTCTGTGAGCATGCGCTGGGCAAGATCGACAATACTGGGTGACATGGTTGCCGAAAAAAAGAATGTTTGTCGTTTACGGGGTAGTTGACTAAGAATCCGTTTGACGTCGGGCAAAAATCCCATGTCGAGCATGCGGTCTGCTTCGTCAAGAACGACCATTTCAATTTGAGCTAGATCGATGTGGCCTTGATTCATCAAGTCGAGCAGCCTTCCGGGCGTGGCAACAAGAATATGGGCCCCACGGTTCATAGCCCGTACCTGATTTCCTTGTCCCACTCCACCGTAGACGAGTGCCTGGCGCAACTTGAGGTGCTTGCCATAGGTGGAAAAGCTATTTGAAATTTGAATTGCCAATTCGCGCGTGGGAGCCAAAGCCAGTACAAATGGACGTTGAGACACGGCTTTTCGATTGCGTTGACCAAGGTGGTTGAGAATGGGTAAGGCAAACGCTGCCGTTTTTCCGGTTCCCGTCTGGGCACATCCAAGTACATCGCGACCGGAAACTGCGACGGGAATCGTCTTTGCTTGAATCGGTGTCGGTGTTTTGTATCGTTCATCTTTCAGGGCTCGCTGTAACGGAGCAATCAGATCCATTTCCTCAAAAGTCTTCAACTGCATCTCCTCGGTAGGTGTTTTACAATTCGGGTCGTGGTCGACCCTTTCAAGTATTTTCTTATGACAAATTTATTTCGACAAAGTGATAAAGCATCGCACTTTGATTGAGGCGAGCGACCCTTCACTACATCGATGATGTATTCCTAGAAGTGCTGCACAGGATCGCGCAAAACCCCAATGAATCATCACGGACATTTTCCGAGCACATCGGTAGCACCTTAAAGAAGGCTCCGCGCGATGCGATACCCGTAAAATGCCAATTCACGGGGAACTCTGGACAAGCAAGAAATTCACAGAATTCAGTGCGTTTTNAAAACGCCTGCAGCTTTCCAGAGCGGNTGATACAACCGAGTAGTTGGCAGCAAAGTGCACGCATGGGTTTTTCCGAAACTAAATCGCTTCCCGGAAAACCAGCAGGACAAGAAAAACGCTTGTTGCTCTTTGCGAAAGCGTTTCTCGCTTACCTCTTGCCACAAAGAAAACTCTCACTTGAAAGCATCAATGTTGCTCTTCCAGAGTACGCGATCACTTTTGACTTGTCAAGGTAGCGGGCGTGCACGTCCCGGTGGACCGAATAAACCGCGCAACCCTACGTTCCGTGCATCGCCGCATTGTGATTTGTCAGGGCAGTCTTCGGCCCGACCTTTGAGCTCTTGCTCTAAATTCTTGTGAGGAATGTGCCGTTGCATCGGGCAATGATGGCATTTTCGATCGAGTAATTTTAAAGCATGGGAAGATTAATCATCCCGATCGTACCCTGGGACGTGGGGTCGGACGTCGATATGCACCGCTCGGAGGTTCAATCGCGCCTGCAATTCCATCCGCTCAAGCATGAGGCCGAGTTCATTTGTCGCCTGTGTTAAGTGGACGAGCTCATCTTGCTGTCGGACAAGATCGGCAGAGTATTCGCCGAGTTCGTCTACTTGCATTGCTAATTCTATATAGTGTTGACGAAAAAATTTGATCTTGTGTTTGTTTTGCGCAAGTTCGCGTTTGAGTTTTTTTACAGCTTCGCCAGTCTTAATATTTTGTTTTTTTTCTTGTTCGAGAAATGAGAGTTCGGCCGCTTTATTTGCTCCTTCAAGATACAATCGATATATTTCTTGCCGGTATCCCGTAACTTGATCGAGAAGTAATTGCTGTGTTGGGCTGGCGTCTTCTCCGGATGCACTGCCGACGGTTCTGGATAATTCGTGTAAGTCTTCGCGTCGGATNCGTAATACATCTTCTTTTTGTTGATAGAGGTTCCTCAGGGTCTCGAGAGTCTGAAGGAATTCATTTCTCTCTTCGCTGACAACTTCGTCAAGGAATGCATCGATGACGGCATCGCATAGGGCGATTGCCTGTTGGGGTGTGCCGCTTGAAACGACGAATGTTAGCGTTTCTTTGGCAGGAGAAACTTCGACGGTGATACGCTCTTCAAGCCAGTCGATCAGATCCTGTGTCTCGAGGGCTTCCTTGACGCATTCGAGTTCCATAATATTCGGTTGGGTCAAGGCGTTATTCAGTACTCGGTACCCCTTTGCCAATTGGGCATACCTTTCGAGTTGGACAGCCTTTTTGACTGCCGTCGGTGGTGAGATCAAGGGTGCCAAATAATCTGCATGATTCAAGGACAGCACCGCGGTGGCGGTGTAGGCAGAATCGTCCGAGCAACCGAGTAACGACAGACAACAGAGTGTGATACTTGCTCGAGAGAGAAAACGTAACATGATCGCTGCCCCTTGATGATGGATTAATCACTCGATTCCTTTGCCAAGTCGACGCAGACCAATTCCTTGTCGTTGCGGACAAACATACACCGCTCGGCGAATGCCGGATGATTCCAGACCACTTCGCGACCAAAGCATTCCCCGGTTGGTTCCAGAACGTGGAATCGATCGAGTTCTTCATAGCCTGCCCGAGTCAGGCGTGCCAGAATCAGATCGCCGGTTTCACTGAAGAGAAAGAAGCGATCTTGGTGCTTGACCAGAAACGCGGTCGCCTGCTTTTCTCGCCTTTTCGACCCTGAAGTCGGTCGATTGGTGGACCACAGGCGTTTGCCGTCATCCAGTTGTGCCCCGATCAATGCACCCGACTGGCCATCCACTCCATAAATCATATCGTCCTCCACGTAGGGCGTGGCATTGACCGAGTAGAGTGCGTCTTTGGCTTTTCCTCGCCAGAGCACCTCCGCCGTCTCCTGGTTAGGGTCAAGTTGAAGCAATACTCCCACTTGCCCGATGCCGCTGGCAAATAATTTGTCCTCAATCAGTCGTGGTGCGGCGATCGACATGTCGTAGTCCGGTTCCAGCGGTACCGACCACTTGAGCTTTCCGGTCACCGGATCGAGACCGTTGATCGACTCGGGGTGCCAGATCACGAGTTGTTTCTTTCCTGCAAGTGTAATCATCGTGGGTGGACAATAACCTTGCGAGCGTGCCGAAAGCGACCGCCAGATTTCTTTCCCGCTCTTTTTATCAAGGGCGACCACCAAACTGCCCTCGCCACCGGCAAGCGTATACAGCAATTCGCCGTCGATCAGCGGATGGGCGGCAAATCCCCAGAGGGGACTGGTGGTGTCATATTCGTCGGTCAATTCACGCTGCCAAAGTAATTTTCCGGTATCTGCTGCAAGACAGCTGAGCGTTCCTTCGGCACCCAGGGCATACACCCGCCCGTTCTCGACGGTCGTCGTGCAACGCGGACCGCTCGGATACGACAGGCGATAGGGTCGGTCGTAAGCGTATTTCCAGAGCAGGTGGCCGTTTCCTGCATCGAAACAGAGTATCCGTTCTTCGCCCTCAAGGCGTGTTCGACCTCCAGGACTGTTGTTCACGCTCCCGGAGCGGGGCACGTAATCCATTACGAAAACTTTGCCGCCCGCCACCGCCGGACCGCTGTAGCCAAGTCCGACGGGCTTGCGCCATTTGACTTTCAATCCCTCTTCCGGGAAGGCTTCGACGATGCCATCTTCGTGCCATTCACTTGCCCGGTTTGGCCCAAGCCACTCGGGCCAATCATCGGCAAAGCTTGGCGGAGAGAATGCGCCATATGCCACGAGCAAAAAAAGAAAAAAACGCATCGGCAAAACTCCTCTAGGATTGATGAAGGTCATTTCTTAATGGTCAGCCTGTCACCGACCGTGCCAGCATAGAAGACAAGAATTTCAACCGCTTCATCCCCCCGATTAATGCCCCGATGCCAGTGGTTGACTAACTCGACGATCGGGTCGCCGGCGCTCAGGACCAGCCGCTTGCCATCATCAGTTTCCACGGTAAGCTTGCCGCGCAACAACACCCCTGCGTTGATAACCGGGTGCTTATGCAGGGGCAGCGTTGTACCGGACGGAATGGTGATTCGCTTAATCGTTATTTCGGGTTGTCCTGTTCCGTAGGCGGGAAGCGTTTTTCCGTCCCAGCTTGTCGTGGAACGGCAGATTGTCTGACTGGAAATCGTCTCGTCTTTAGTTACCTGAGTCAACAAAAAGACCATCAGCGGCACGAGCACGAGCGGCTTCATGATTGGGTTTCCTTCAGCAACGACGTGTAGAAGAATCAAGAGACTGCCGGGGCATATTATAGCGAAAGACTTGATTGCCGGTTGCAGCCTCGTCAAATATTTTTGTTGCTGCGTGTTGCTCCGGATACGATTCGCGTTGATCGGAATCACTTTTTCCGCTAGACAACAGGGAATACTGTTACCCCATTCTTCAGACGGTAGTTTTGATGCCAACGGCAATTCGCTCCTCCAGATCAAAAGTCCCCAGGCCCTACTCGCATACCGCGACAACCGATAAAGTTCTCTCGCTTCTAGAAAAGCATCCACTGCGTGGCAGGCGATTCTTGGATCTGGGAGCCGGGGAGGGTTATTTAACGGATAAACTCTGTGGCGTGCTTCGTAAGCATGGTGAGCGACCAGAAGAGTGCGTCACCGCCTGCGATCTTTATCCAGAAACATTTCTTGTGCCCGATATTCCATGCGTGAAGGCGAATTTGAACGTGCCGATTTCACTTGAGGAAAAAACGTTTGACTTTATCGTTTGCCAGGAGGTGATCGAGCATATCCCGAACCAGCAGCAACTACTCAGTGAGATTTTCCGCTTGTTGCGCCCGGGTGGCACGGCCTGGATTACCACACCCAATACACTCAGCAGCAATGCTCGGATTCGCTCGCTTTTTACGGGCACGATGCCCCTGTTCGACATCCTGCCGATCCGTGAAAGTGACGTGGTTCGCACGGGTGGTCACATCAATCCGATCTCGGTCTACTATCTATCCTATTTTGCGAAACACGCTGGTTTTGATCGAGTGGAATATTCCGTCGATAGGATCAAGCGTTCGGGGGTCTTCTTGAGTCTGCTGATCTATCCGCTCGCCCGACTCTGCAAACTATTTCACGATGCCCGTCGTCGCTCGCTTCCTTACTGGGAAGAAAATCGCACGTCGGCAGATGCCCTCTACGCTTGGCGTACGTTTGTCGGTCGCACGATCATCTTGGAAGTAACGCGACCGACCGAGAGCGAAGAACAAACGCGGGCTGCCTGAAAGCCAGGTAAGTTTACAAGCCGTAGAGCGCAGTCCAGTAACCACCCACCCTGCCCACGCCAGTTCGCTTCATGTCGGGTTGCAATAGATTGCTTCTGTGGCCGGGACTCTCTAGCCAGCCCTGAACCACCTCAGCGGGCGTCACATCACCAGCGGCCAGATTTTCAGCATTGGCTGTCGTTCCAAATAGGATCGCTCGATCAAAAGGAGTCTGCTTCCCTTCGACCGGTGACTCGTGTGCAAAAAAATCGTGCTTCCGCATATCGACACAGTGGTCGCGAGCGGTGGCTACCAGTCGCGTGTCGATTTCCAGTTTTCCCAGACCATGTTTTTTGCGGACCAAGTTAGTGAGCTTTAAAATTTCTCTTTCGTCCTTGGTTAAACGAATCGATATTTTTTTGCGACGCGCTGTTCCCTGAATCACTTTCTCTTCGCGGGCGCGAAAAGATTCGCTCAACAAAGCTTCCGTTTCTCCCCCAGCTACCTGTAGGCGGTCACAGACATTGGCCAGTTGGAGAAGAGTCTCCCGGTTGCTGCGGAAATCGGCGTCTGCTGCGAGTAAGTTATCAAGCGAAGTGTCCTTCGTTTTGATCACTAGTTTGCGGAGTTGGGTCCAGTAAGCGTTTGTCCGTTTACTATAGTTTCCATAAACCGTGGTTCGCAGACCCAATGGAACTCTGCCGCCGGCAGCAATTGCCTGTTCGATGATCTCACGTTGGGCGGTCGGATCTGCCCCAGCTGCTTTGTAACGCTCCGCGAGCTTACGGATTTGTTGATTCGTGGCTTTTTTCTCTTCGGCTGAAGTCGGTGCTGCCGTCACGCGGCAGGCGAGAAAGAAAATACAAATTAGGAACAGCAGGCAGCGTGGCATCATTTCGAGGGGGAATGGTTCTTTTCTGGTGGGGCAAGATCGGTGCGTGCAGCATCGAGTTGTTTTTGAAGATTCTGTTGGATCGCTGCGTAGGTGGGCTGATCGGCAAGATTTTGATTTTCCCCAGGGTCCGTCTGTAAGTCAAATAAGCCCCGGGCCAGCAATTTTCCGCGGCCGCCTTCGCCCCGCATTTCCATATAACGATAGCGATCGCCACGCACCGCATCGCCCCCTCCCCAACGAGTGAAGACAAATTCTTTATGCACGGCATCCGTGTCGAGCAGCAGCGGCAGTAGACTTTTTCCCTGAATGTGATCCGGTTTGGGAATACTTGCCAGATCACAAAGCGTGGGATAGATGTCAATGGTTTCAACCAATCGGTTGCAGATGCGGTCTTGCGGTATGCCGGGTGCAGCGATGATCAGCGGCACGCGTGTAGCGACTTCAAAGTTGGTGTGTTTGCACCAGAATCCATGTTCGCCAAGTTGCCAACCGTGATCGCCCCAAAGGACGACAATCGTACGATCGGCAACACCATTTTGCTCCAGCGCATCGAGCAGACGACCGATCTGGGCATCGATAAAGCTGACGCTAGCGCGGTAGCCTCGAACCAGATTACGCGCGGTTGCTGCCGAAACCGGACCCTGTTTAGGAATGTCGCGATAGCTGCGAAGTTCTCCCCACGTGTAACGAAAAGCGCGTGGAAGGTCGCGGGGAAAATAATCGTTCTCAGCCAGAGGAATTTTTTCCTCCGGATACAGATCCCAATATTTTTGCGGCGCAACGAAGGGCAGATGCGGGCGGTAAAATCCGCACGCGAGAAAGAAAGGCGCGTCATCTTTCGAGAGGCGATGAAGGTCCGTGAGTGTTTTTTCACAGATTTTAAAATCGGGATATTCCGCCTGATCAACATCGGCTGCCTCAAACGCTGGCCCGTTCATCCGCCGACCATTTTTTTCAAGCGGCTGGTTTTCGGGCTTCGCCCACCAGATGCTCCGGTTTTCCGGTCGCCAGGGAGTGTGACTCCAGGCCTGCAGGTCATCATTCTGGTGGTGATAAATTTTGCCATTACTTTGTGTGGTGTACCCATGTTGTTTAAAAAGTGCTGGAAGCGACACCACATCGGGCGCATCCTGATCGACCCGGGTCAAATAATTGCGAAAGCGATATGGTGTGGGCCGCAGACTGGTCATCAAACATGCCCGTGACGCTCCGCAGGTGGCAATATTGCAGTAAGCTCTTGTGAATCGCACTCCGCTGCGGGCAAGGCGATCAAGATTCGGAGTCACCATTGCTTGAGCATCAAAAATTCGAATTTCCGGTCGCAGGTCATCAACCGCAATCAGGAGTACATTGGGCCGAACCTTCTCAGCCTTAACCTCCGTTGTGCAAAGGCAGAGTGTCAGCAACAGACCCTGAATAAGGCATTTACTGTTCATCTTGTCTCCACCAATCGGGGCCATCGGCCAGTACGCTTCGATCATGCTCGATCAGTTGCCTCCGCATGTTCGCAAACCGCTCCGGAACCTTGGTTGCCAGATCGGTGGTCTCCGCCGGATCGTCTTTTAGATTGTAGAGTTCAAATGTTTTCAGATCGCCTGAGCCCACAATTTTCCAGTCCCCTTCGCGCAAGCCCACCTTGTAATGTTCGGGCGCAAGGTGATTGCGCCAGTAGAGCGGTTGTTTCCGCTCGATTGCCCCGCCAGAAAAGAGCGGAANAATGGACGTGCCGTCAATAACGCGATCGGTCGGAAGCGGGATGCCGACAATCTGGCAGATGGTCGGGAAAAAGTCGGAACCGATGATTGGCGTCTCGCACACGCTATCCGGCTTGATGTGACCCGGCCAGCGGATGATTCCGGGCACGCGGATGCCACCTTCGTGGGTGTGCCGTTTGCGTCCACGCAAACCACCGGTCGAACCACGCGTTCGACTTCCCACGCGGGTGCCGCTGCCTTCAGGACCATTATCCGAGGTGAAGATCACCAGCGTATTTTCGGTTTCTCCCAACTGATCGACCGCGTGCATCAATAGACCGAAGGCGTGATCGAGCTGCGTAATATTGCCGTGGTGCTGTCGGATCCCCGCATCTTCAATGTTTTGATACGGCTGCATAAATTTTTCAGCCGACTCGATCGGTTGGTGCGGCTCGTGCGTCCAGACGGTGAGAAAGAAAGGCTTGTGTTCTTTTTTCTCTTTGTTCAACCAGCGAATTGCTTCTTGGACGGCCAGCACCGCCGAGGGACCTTCCAGTTTTCCGGTTGCCTCACGATTGCGAACGTAGTTGGTCGGATTGATGTGGTTTGGTCGTGCGTTGTTTTGTGTGGCCAGCCACCACTGGTAACCGTGATCGTCCGGTTGCGGTTGAGCGGGTGAGTTGAATTTGCCGTTGAGGTGCCACTTTCCTACATGACACGTCGCGTAACCTTGCTCACGAAGTAGCTTGGCGATACTGATCTCGCTTTGTCGCAGGTGGTAATCGCTGCCGTCAGGAATCCATCGCCAGACGCCATTGCGATAGGGGGTGCGACCGGTAAGAATCGCCGAGCGGGATGGCGAGCACACGGCGCACGCCGCATAGCACTGCGTGAACCGCATTCCCTCGCGGGCAAATTGGTCAAGATTAGGGGATTGAATGAGCGGGTGTCCGTAGCAGCCTAAATCTCCCCATCCCTGATCATCCGTGAGAAAGATGACGATGTTGGGCCGCTCTCGCAGATTTTTTTCGGCGGCGATGGTCTGGGTTACCGCGAAGTAGCCAGTGATGAGCAACCCAACGCGAATGACCAAAGCGTTACAAAAAAATTTCATCTATTTTTCCATTTCAAATCAGTGCGGGTTGGACGGCATCATTTCCCAAGCTTCGATCAGCTTTGCCTTGCTTGTGCCGCCCTGTGCAAAGAGTTTCACATCAACGCTGTCGCCTCGTGACGGATAGATTCTTCGCATGACCGCCTGCCGGTCGTTGGCAAAGACTTCGACGATCGACTTGTCGACGAAAATCCGCAGCGTCAGTAATTCTTCCTCGTTTAATTCAAAGGGCCCTCCCTCCACCGTTTTTGTTTTGTCGGTCAGGCTCGATTTTGTGGTGTCAATCTTAAGTTTTTTTTCTTCTGCATCGTAATAGATGAGCGTTTCTTCTTCTCCNTCAGGCGAGCAGCGAACTTTCACGCCGAACTGCTTTGCGGTTCCAGGGTCCATCGTGACTCGCAACTCCATACTGTCGCTGTGCAGGTCGAGATTGACCTCACCGTCCACGTCGATATTTTCTATTTTTTTTTCTTTGTAGCGGAGTTGTTCGAATTCCTGGGGGACCTGCATCCGCATCGTTCCATCTTCAGCAAGCGAAAGAACGCGTGGTAGGCTCATGGTCCCCGACCAGTGACGGTCGTCCTTCAGGGAAAAGTCCGGCCGATCCTTAGCCCAGGCCCACATGATGCGGCGATCCTCGATCNTCNAGCAGNCTCTCGGGNGCAAANAAACTATTATCGACCCANCTCATTTGCTCGTGGTGNGTGGGANAAAACTGNTCATCNNGCCANTNNCCNAGGTANTAGCGGGCNCCCAACTCGTGACTGATGCAGAGCAGAACGTGCTGGCCATCTAATTTAAATAAGTCGGCGCAG
>NHBP01000039.1 GCA_002168195.1 Planctomycetaceae bacterium TMED10 | reverse complement strand
TATCGATGAGATCCCGGTGATCGACCTGATTGGTGATGCATCGCTGACGGTTCTCCAAAGCGATACGGCCGATTACAACGATCCGGGCGCAACGGCAAGCGACCCGGAAGATGGAGATATCTCAGGATCGGTAGAAGTCTCGGGCCAGGTGGTTAATCTGAGTGTGCCGGGCACGTATGTGATTGAATACAACGTCGAGGACTCTAGCGGCAACCAAGCGGTCACGGTGACTCGTTCTGTGCTAGTGCAAGATGCGCTCGCGCCAGTAATCACGCTCAATGGCAGTGACACAGAGACAGTCGAAGCCGGCTTCCCCTACAATGATGCGGGTGCTACGGCCAGCGACAGTCTCGATGGGGATATCAGCGGTAGTGTGGTTGTTTCGGGTACTGTCGCGGCCGCGCCCGGCACTTACGTGCTCACCTACAATGTACAGGATGCGGCCGGTAACGCAGCCGATCCGGTCACCCGCACGGTCACCGTGCAGGACACGCTTCGGCCGGTCATCGCAATGACCTACAGCGGTGAAGTGCTGCAGGTTAGCGATCAGTTCGATACGGGGCTTGGCGGCCAGGCCAATGCGCCGAGTGGATTGCCGACCGAAACGTACCTAGGTACTGTCGGTGATGCGGGGCGATTGGCCACGCCGATCACGCGAGCGACCAGTTACACACAGCCCGATGGCACTCCGGTCACCAGCCGCCAGGAGTGGTCGGCCCGTTCACCAGCAGGTGTTGATTCAATAGTCTTTAGTCTGCCGAGCGGAGCGGCGTGGGATCATGGCGATAGCAGCATCGCCTCGAGTGAGTCGATCGTGCTTGTGGATCGCGAGGGCGCGGCAGTGAACGACACGGTCGAAGCGGTTGACTTCAATGTGCGCAGCACCTATCTCTTTCAGTACGATGCGGTGGACGATTCCGGTAACTATGCAGAGCAGGTTGTCTTTGCTCTGATTCTCGACGATCAGGCAGCCCCGGTGATCAGCGTTACCGGCGGCGGGAGCGAAACGGTCGAGGCGGCCAGCGACTGGACGCTTGCTGAAGCGACCGCCAGTGACAACATCGATGGCGACCTGACGGCAAACATTCTTTACAGCGTGGAAAACGTTTCAACCAGCACCACACTCGGCACCGATCTGACGTATGCCGAGGCGGCCGCACTTTTGGATACCACCCAGGTTGGAAACTACTTGGTCACGATGCAGGTGAGTGACGCAGCCGGCATTTACGGAAACAGCAACACAGACAACGCGGCGACTGCGTATAAAACGATTGCGATTCAGGATACGCTCAGGCCGGTGATCACACTCACCGGCGATGCGGTCGTGAATGTGAATGTCGATCCGGGTGGCACTTACCTCGATCCGGGCGCCGCGGCCTCCGATGTGCTCGACGGCGATCTGACCGGAAGCGTGGCGGTCTCTGGCGATGTGGTGAATCTTAAACAGGCCGGCAGCTACACGCTTCGCTACAACGTTTCAGACGCCGCCGGCAACGCGGCCGATCCGGTCACACGCACGATCCACGTTGGCGACCCGCTCGTCGCGGGTTCGGGAATATTCAGCGGCAGCATCGGCATTCCCACCGCCGATCCTGCCTCGGCTGCCGCGCTCGATGTGCTTGGGGTCGATCTGGATCAGGATGGCGACCAGGATCTGGTAACGCTCACGAGTTATTCCTCCGGAGTAACCTGGTATGAAAACGACGGAGCCGAGGTCTTTACCTCGCATGAGCTCGATGGCAGCTACGTGATCGATGAAGTCGTCGTGGCCGATTTTGATGGCGATGGCTATCTGGATATTCTGACATCCGCGCTGGAACTCTATCCGGGCGATGCCGCCACCAGTTTCGATGCCGATCGCGTTTCGCTGAGTGATAATACCTATAAGGCGATCAGTGTCGCTGACTTTGACGGCGATGGCGATACCGATGTTGTGACCGACGGGGCATGGCTGGAGAACATGGGGGGGTCGTTCGCGTTTACAGAGCACGTCTACTCCACCGATGAATCCTATCGGGTTTACCCGGTTGATCTCGATCAAGATGGGGACCTCGACATTGTCGCCGACGGNGTCTGGTATGAAAACGANGGCAGTCAGAANCTCACGCCCCATGCGACCCTNNCNGGCNGGCANTCNCAGCCNATCGATCTNGANGGCGANGGCGATATCGACATTGTCAGTAGCGGCGAAATAAATACCGACGATGGNCGTCAAACCTCGATCTATCTTTTGGAAAATGATGGTGCAGAAAACTTCACCACCACACAAATCGTGCTCTCTACCCGTAGCACAATGATTTGGAATTTCCGGGGCCCGAGCCTCGAAGTGATCGATCTTGATCGTGATGGCGATCTCGATATTCCTTATGCGGATCATGGTCGGGTTGGCGTTTTAATGAACGACGGGCAGCAGAGCTTTACCGACCAAGTGCTCTATGCATCGTCCGAGTGGTACATGACGCGAACGTCAGANCTCTCAGTGGTGGATGTTGATGGTGATGGTGATCTTGATATTTTCAGCGGGACCGACGAGCGTTTNTGGAATGCCAATGCAGATGATCGAGTCGACTGGTACGCGCAGAACGCACGACCTACGCTCGACGAGATTGTCGATATCNGCATCACNACNAGTCAATCGNTGGNCCTNACCGGTNTCNGTGCCGGTGGCNTGGAGAGTCAGTCGCTTCAGGTGACGGCNGTCAGCAGCGACGCCAGCATTCTGCCGGACCCGGCNGTCAGTTACNCCNCTGGCACAACAGGTTCGCTGCTCCTTNCNCCTGTCGCCGNGCAATCNGNACCGGTCACNGTCACCGTNACGGTCACCGACGGCGGACTCGATGGCGATCTGGCAACGGCCGNNGANAATGCGACCTTCNCCCGCAATTTTGTGGTCGACGTGACATGGGTCAACGAAGGGCCGCTCGATGTGGCCCTGACCAACACGGTGGCCTCACTTCCTGAAGACACCGATACCAGTTCTGCAGTGAAGGTGGCCGACATCGTGATCACCGATGACGGTCATCCCGAGANCGCCAATGCGATCAGCCTCACCGGTTCCGATGCGGCCAGTTTCGAAGTGGTCGGCACCGAGTTGTTCCTTGTCGCCGGCACGGCACTCGATTTTGAGAGTCAAACCAGTTACAGCGTTACCGTGAGCGTTGTAGATGCCACCGTCTCGAACCCTGTGCCCGTCACGACCGAACTCTCGCTCGCTATCACGAATGTCNACGAAGGGCCCATCTTCGACGATCAAGCCTTTACGCTGGAAGAAAATACGGCAGGAGGCAGCGTGGTCGGCGCGCTCTCGGCATCAGATCCCGAGGGGGATGCAATCACCTACGCGATCACTTCGAANATCGATCCCGATGGCGATGGCAATGNCGCATTCATCTTGGTGGGTAACATCCTGTTTACTGCAGATCCGGGCGATCTCGACTACGAGACCGATCCGCAGGTGAGCATCACCGTCGAAGCCACCAGCGGAACGCTTTCCGATACGGCACAGATCGCGGTCAATCTCACGGATGTGAACGACGCACCCACGGCCGTCACTTTAACCAACACGATCACGTCACTGCCTGAAGATACCGACGTCAGCAACGGGGTGAAGGTNGCCGATATTGTTATCACCGACGATGCANTGGGGCCTCAGCAGCCAGTCACTCTTCTGAGCCTCTCNGGCACTGACGCCTATATGTTCTCAACCGGTTANGTGACTGAGCTTTTCGTACACGACGATGCGATCCTCGATTACGAAAATCATCCTACGCTCAATGTCACCGTTAACGTCTTCGANCCNTCCCTTCCCGATAGCACGCCCGTGACGGTCGATTTTACCCTCGACATTCTCCCTGTCGATGAAGCGCCGGTCGTTGCAAGCGATCGGTATCATNTGCTGACGGGTGAGAGTATTACGGTCGAGGCACCTGGCGTGTTACGTAATGATTGGGATCCCGAGGGCGATGCCCTTACNGGNCTCACGCTCNTAGAGGATGTGCAGCATGGCACGCTGCAACTCGCCTCCGATGGNTCCTTTACCTACACGCCGGTCGCCGACTTTGAGGGGGACGACACCTTTACCTATACAATTAGCGATGGAGCAAATGTATCGGAGACGGNCACTGTCACCCTTGCCACAAGGCCTTATGTCTATTTNGCNGATCCCACCCCATCNNANAANGANNATTTTGGGTCGGCGGTTTCCATTGATGGNGATCGCGTNCTNATCGGGGCGGTTGACGACGCTTCACTGGCTCNGCCATTACGGAATGCCGCCCATAAGGGACAGGCCCATTTGTTTGACTTGAGCGGAAACCTCCTCCACACGTTCTCNCCNCCCAATTTNAATATTCANAGCGATCCGGNNACCTGGCCATTNATTGATTTTGGCGNGTCGGTNGTACTCGCGGGNGACTACGTGNTGATCAGTGACTCNANCACNNCTGATGGTCGGGTTTATCTGTATGACGCCACCTCTGCCAATTTACTCCACACATTCACGGACCCGACGCCGAGTGCTCCAGAGTCCTCTGGTTTTGGCAATTTCATCGCCGTCGATGGAAATCGTTTGCTCATTGGAGAGGAGCGGGATGACACGCTCGGCTCGAACTTCGGTCAGGTGCATGTGTTTGATTTGATGAGCAGAGACCTCATCTATTCGGTCGATAATCCCAACCCGGCTGCCGTGGCGAATGACGAATTTGGTTTCCGCGGTGCGATTTCTGAAAACTATTTACTTGTGAGTGAGGATTGTTTTAGCTATCCGTTTTTAGATGACTCCCGCGAAAATGTCTATTTGTTTAACGCCAATGACGGATCGCTCGTCCATAGTTTTGAAAGTCCCTCCGGGCATACGTGGAACAGCTTTGGATCTGCCGTTGCTCTGACCGATGATTTCGCGGTTGTCGGTGCAAATTATGCGAATGCATACAGTGATGGCGATATTAACTACACCGGAGTCGTTTACGTTTATGACACCGCAAGCGGTTCCCTGATCCACACACTGCAAGCTCCCGAGCCTGACACTAGTAGTCGTTTTGGTGGGTCACTGGAAATCCACGGCGAGAAACTTCTTGTTGGTGGTGAGNTTGTCGGTGCGGCTTACCTTTTTGATGTGGTTTCCGGCGACCTNACGCAGNTNATTGATCGANNTNCNCNNAGCNNNCGNTTTGGCNCGGCAGTCGCCCTGGATAGTGATCGCCTTGTGGTNGGGGCACCCATGACCTNGNCATATGANGTNGGCGAAGCGTATCTCTACGACATTGAGNCCAACGCGCCGATTGCCCTCGAGGATCAAACCGTGAGCCTCGCGGAAAACAGTGCAGNCGGCACACTCGTCGCCACGCTCGCTGCAACCAACGTGTCGGGCAGCAGTGTTACCTATTCGATTACCTCGCATGTCGACCCCGATAACGATGGAACCGCCGCATTCCNGATCGNAGNCGACGNGCTNCNGGTCAACGATGTGGATGATCTGGATTACGAAGGTTTAGCGCAATTGCAAGTCACCGTACATGCTTTCGATGGCATGACGGCAACTCAATCGCTCATTACAGTCGACCTGATCAATGTGATCGAACTTCCCATTGTCGCCGACGACACCTATCGCGTCATGATCAATGGCAGTCTCACAGTCGATGCCCCCGGTTTACTTGCGAATGATACGGTGATCGAGAGCGATGCGTTGACAGCCTTTTTCCCCGGTGAACCGCAACACGGCACCCTGCAGGGATCTGCCGATGGCTCCTTCACNTATCAGCCCGATCCCGGCTTTGAGGGCATCGACACCTTTACCTACGGGGCAAATGACGGGATCAACGATTCGAGTAATGTCGCCACCGTGAGCCTCATTGTCTCAGGGTTGCTGCACACACTCGACAACCCCACAGACAACATTACGCCCTATGGGTACTTCNGTAATGCTGTGGCGGTCGACGGCAATTACGTATTGGTCGGGGCAAACCAAAATAAGCTTGAAGGACTCTCCACTTATTATAACGGCGAGGCTTATTTGTTCGAAGCGACGACCGGCAGTTTGCTTCATAGCTTCGCTCCGCCGGAGAATCTTACGGATGAGAGGTACGACGATTATGGGTATTCGGTAGACATCGAAGGCACTCTGATCGCAATCGGTGCTCCCGATAATGAAAGATACAATACGCCAGATTTCTTTTGCGGCCCGGGTATGGTTTATCTCTACGATGCGATCACCGGCGATTTGCTGCGCATCATTGAAGACCCGACGCCCAGCCAGGACGGGCAATTCGGAAAATCGGTTGCGCTCGATGGCAATCAAATTCTGATAGGTAATCCCGGTGATGATACGAACGGACAAGACGCCGGCCAAGCCTACCTATTTGATGTGACGACTGGCAGCCTGCTGCACATCCTGGATGATCCGACCCCCGTTGCGTATGACGAATTTGGCGAGGCCGTCGCAATCGACGACGGAAAGATTCTGGTCTCGGCGCCTTATGACGATACGCTTGCTGGTAACGGTGGTCAGGTCTATCTCTTCGACGCTGCGACTGGCAATNTGATACACACGCTCGACGATCCAACTCCAAGAACCTACGGCTATTTTGGTAAAAGTCTGGACATGGATGGGAACCAAATCCTCGTCGGCAATGCCTACGGATTATATGGCGGGAAGGCACAACATTTCGATGCGACCACAGGCCAACTGGTGCGCACATTTAACAGCCCAATAGAGAGTGCATATTTTGGCTGGTCCGTTGCGATCCAGGACGACATCTTCGTAATCGGAGGCCCCTCTTTCAATACATCCCAAAATGTTGGGCAGGTTTATTTATATAGCGNGGTGAGTGGCGATCTGATCCGCACGATCGACGACCCGACCTCCACCGTACTCGATAATTTCGGTTATTCGGTGGCGATCGATGGCGAATATGTTGTGATTGGTGCCGCAAGAGATGACACCCTCGATACGAATGTCGGTCAGGCTCATATCTACCGTTACGAATTTGGGCAGGCTCCTCCCGTCTTCAACGACCAAGCTTTCAGTCTTACCGAAAACAGTGCCGTTGACACCGTCGTTGGTACGCTCACTGCAAGCCATCCTGATGACAAGAGCCTCACTTATACGATCAGCACATACCTCGATCTCGATGGCGATGGGCACCAAGCTTTCCGCATTGACGGCGATCAATTNCTCGTCAACGACGCGGATGACATCGATTTTGAGAACGNTGCGCAAATGCAATTTACCGCCGCAGCTTTTGATGGCACCAATGCCGATGACGCGGTAATCACGGTTGACATCACCAATGTGATCGAACCGCCGCTTGCGAGCGACGAAGTCTACACGGTCTTCGTNAATGACAGNCTCGTGGTCGACGCACCTGGAGTGCTCTCGAACGATACTGCACTGGATATCGGCACATTGAACGCCGTGCTCGTCGACGATGTTCAGCACGGCACCCTGCAACTCAACGCCGATGGCTCCTTCACCTATCAGCCCGATCAGAACTACTTTGGCGAGGATGCTTTCACCTACCGGGTCAATGATGGTGCTACAGACTCAGAGAGTGTTGCCACAGTGACGCTCGTGGTTACGACGCTAATGCATACGCTCGATAATCCGAATTATTCGTCTCAAGGCGAACATTTTGGTAATTCTGTTGCGACGGATGGAAACTATGTGGTGGTGGGCGCCAACTATAATCAGGTGTTCACCACAGGCTATTCCGACGGTCAAGCCTATCTTTTTGAGGCCGCGACCGGCGATCTGCTGCATAGCTTCAATCCCCCTGAAGGAGTGAACGATGGATGGGAGAAATTCGGTTCATCGGTGGCGGTCGATGGCAACCTGGTCCTCATCGGTGATCCTGAACAGGATGTCGGTACCGAAAGCACCGGACTTGGTGCGGGGCAAGCCTATCTTTTCNACGCAACTACCGGCGATTTGATTCACATCATTGATGATCCGGATCCTACGTACNACGGTGGTTTTGCATCGGCCGTTGCGATTGATGGCAATCATATCCTGATCGGTAATTCCAATCACTTTATCCGAAATAGTGGCGGGGGCAATGAGTCGATTGGCCAGGCCTATTTGTTCGATGCTACCACCGGTGCTCTGCTGCATACCTTGGATGACCCGACTCCAAACAATATGGGCGCTTTTGGAAGTGATGTAGCGATCGAGGGCGAACGCATTCTCATTGGGGCTAGCGGGGCTTGGTCGCCTCCATTAAGCGGGGAAGCCTACCTGTTCGAAACAGCCACCGGTAGTCTGCTGCATACCTTCCAGAATCCAACGCCGAGTTCGCGTGACTATTTCGGCAATAGTGTGACGATCGATGGAGATCGTATTCTTATCGGTGCGTTTGAGGATAGTGCCCAAGGATCGGATGTCGGACAGGCACATCTTTTTGATGCGATATCCTATAACTTGATTCACACGTTCAATGACCCCACGGTGACCAGTGGCGACAACTTTGGCCGGTCGGTTGCCTTGCAGGGCGATACGGTAGTTGTCGGTGCTGATTATGATGATACGAACGGGCTCAATGTCGGGCAGGTCCACCTGTTCGACGCGGTGGATGGGAATCTGCTCCAGACGCTGAATGACCCGACCGTTTCCTGGCATGACAATTTCGGCTGTTCGGTGGCTGCAGCTGGTGGCTATGTGGTGGTGGGCGCGTTAGACCACGACACAGGTTCGTATCAAGATATTGGGCAGGTGTACATTTTTGAAAACCTTTTCGGTACGCGTCCGGTCATTGCCGGCCAGACTTTCAGCGTGGCCGAAAATAGCATCGACGGCGCGCTGGTCGGCACGCTCGTGGCCACCGACGCCGATGGCGACGCGCTCACTTATTCGATCAGCACAAACGCCGATCCCGATGGCGATGGCAGCGATGCTTTCCGCATCGAAGGCGATCAGCTTGTAGTCAATGACGTGGATGACTTCGATTACGAAGTCATTACGCAAATGGTGATTACGGCCGAGGTTGGCGACGGCATGTGGGATGTTGCAGCACAGATCACGATCAACGTCACCGGCGTTGATGAAAAACCGGTGATCACGCTCGTCGGTGATTCACCGCTTGCGGTCGAAGCGAGCAACACGGGCGATTACACCGATCCGGGTGCGATAGCGGCCGACCCGGAAGAGGGCGACATTTCCGGTTCGGTAGCCGTCTCGGGGCAGGTGGTCAACCTGAGCGTGCCGGGCAGCTACCTGATTAACTACGATGTCGCAGACTCGGCCGGTAATAATGCCGAAACGGTAACCCGCACCGTGCTGGTGCAGGATACGCTCGGGCCGGTGATTACGTTGTTGGGCGATGTGGCCCCGTATATCGTAGTGGGCACAGGTTATAGCGATCCAGGTTTCTCGGCGACCGATTCTTTGGATGGTGATCTGTCTTCGAGTGTCGTGGTGAGTGGGGATACGGTTGATACATCCAATGTCGGTACCTACACCATTCTTTATGATGTGAGCGATTCAAGCGGNAATGCCGCCGATACGGTTTCGCGCACCGTTTCGGTGACACCGACCAACACGCCGCCGATTATTGCAGATCAGTCCTTTAGCATTGCGGAAAATAGTGCTGAGGGGACATCGGTCGGTATCATTCTTGCGGCCGACAGCGAAGGGCATCCGCTTTCCTACAGTATCACTGCAAACACGGATCCCAATGCTAACGGGATCGATGCCTTCCGGCTTGAGGACAACGAACTGGTCGTCGCAGATCCGAGTGATTTTGACCATGAAGCGGTTGCATCACTCGCGGTTACGGTCGCGGTGACCGATATCGAGTTGACGACAGCCGCAGTGATGACAGTCATTGTGACCGACGTCAACGAAGATCCCACGCTCGATGCTGTGAGCGATTTTACGATTGCCGAAAACAGCGGAACGCATGTGGTCAATTTGNCAGGGATCACCGCAGGGCCTGGAGAGAGTGGCGACATTCGCATCACGGCTCAAAGCGACGATACGGCAATAATTCCAGATCCACAGGTGATTTATGCTTCGCCCGATGCGACGGGCGCGCTAGAGATCACACCCGAAACCGATCAGCACGGTACGGTGACCATTACCGTTTCGGTCGAGGATGGCGGTCTGGACAACGATCTCGATACATCGACTGATAATGCNATCATCAGCAGATCGTTTATCGTCCAAATTGCGCGGATGGATGATTTTGGTGATGCTCCCGCCTCTTATCCGGTGACACTTGCCGACGATGGTGCAAGGCACGGAAGTCATTTGCCGGATTGGGTNCAACTCGGCGACAGTATTGTTGGTGACCCGTCAGATGATAGGTTTGGTGAAGGCGTTTCGGTGAGTGGCGATGGCTCCACAATCGCTGTCGGAGGGGGCGAATACGATGGCGACGGTAATAACATCGGACGGGTGAAAATATTTCGGCAAGATGGCCCAGGGTGGTTGCAACTTGGGGAAGCCATTGAAGGCGAGTTGGATGGGAATCGTTATGGCCGCGTCATCTCTCTCAGTGGCGATGGCAATATCATCGCAATTGGGGTACCTGGAAGTAGCAGTGGTGGCAACGTCTCTGCAGGAAACGTACGTATCTACAGTTGGGATGGACAGGCCTGGACGAAGCTTGGTGCCGATATAGGTGGTGGCGAAGCGGATGGGGATAATGCTGGTTTTTCTGTTGCGCTCAGCAGTGATGGTTTGACAGTCGTGATTGGGGCGGCCAACAGCGATGGCAACGCACACAATGCCGGTAACGCTCGGATCTTTAGTTGGGACGGGCAAAATTGGAATCAAGTCGGTGGCGTCATTGAAGGTGAGGAAGATGATCGTTTAGGCCATTCTGTGGCCATCAGCGATGATGGCACGATCGTGGCGGTCGGTGCGCCGAGTTCTGATTATCTAAACCCCAAAGGCTGCGTCAGCATTTATAGCTGGACGGGCCAAGCCTGGAGCCAACTCGGCAGCGAGATTGACGGTGAGGCCGATGGCGACCGCTCAGGTCAAACGATATCGCTCAGTGGTGATGGAACCACAGTGGCCATCGGTGCAAGGCAAAACGCCGGAAACGGATATCGCGCGGGACATACGCGCATTTTCAATTGGGACGGATCAAATTGGAATCAGCTTGGCGATGATATCGACGGCGAAAAGGCGAATGATGATTCCGGACATTCTGTCTCTCTGAGTGGTGATGGCACGAGGGTTGCGATCGGTGCACCCGGGCATGATGAAGATCTATCCGATGTAGGCAGCACACGTATTTATGGATGGGATGGCACTGCTTGGGGCCTAATGGGCGGAAACATCTCCGGCGATGCGAAATGGGACGAATTAGGATATTCCGTATCACTCAGCGATGATGGCAGCACGGTTATTGCGGGCGGGCCCGTTGGCGAACAGGCCCGCGTTTACCAATTCGGATTTGTACCGTCTGGGCTTCACCTGGGCAGCGTTAAAGATGAAGAATTCGACGGTGTTCCGTCGGTTGCTGCCGATTCAGAGGGGTCCGATGACGATGGTGTCACCTTCGGCGAATTGACGGCTGGTCTTTCCTCGAGTATCGATGTGTCGGTCACAGGGAAAGATGGATTTATTGATGCGTGGATTGATTGGAATGCGGATGGAGACTGGGACGACGATGGAGAGAAAATATTCGACACCCGCAGTGTTGTAGTGGGAACTCAGACGCTCTCACTCGATATTCCCGTGGATGCGACGATCGGCACCACCTTTGCGAGATTTCGCCTCAGTTCCACCGGCGGCCTCGATGTAACTGGCCTGGCTGGCGACGGCGAGGTCGAAGATTACGCCATCGCGATCAGCGCAGCTCCAGACGAGCCACCGGTGATCACCCTGCTGGGCGAATCGCCCTACGTAGTCGAAGCGAGCAGTACCGCCAGTTACAGCGACCCGGGCGTCACAGCCACTGACCTGGAAGATGGGGATCTCACAGGTTCGGTATCCGTTTCGGGNCAAGTNGTGAANCTGAGTGNGCCGGGCAGCTACGTGATCGANTACGACGTTGCNGACTCAGCCGGTAACGATGCTGAAACAGTCACCCGCACANTCATTGTGCAAGACACGCTCGCTCCGGTGATTACGCTNNCNGGNGATGCGGTGGTGAATGTCAATGTCGANCCNAGCGGCACCTACAGTGACCCGGGCGCAACGGCCGTCGATGCACTNGATGGCGATNTNNCNGNAAGCNTNGTNGNNNGNGGCGATGCGGTTGATCTTTCTCAAGAGGGTAGCTACACACTCACTTACAACGTCTCCGACAATGCTGGTAATGCAGCGGATCAGGTNACNCGCACGGTGAATGTGTCTCCGGTGTTGGTTGGNGGGGTCACAGTCCTCGACGACGGCGAAGCAGGCTTTGCCCAGACGGGCTTTACCTACCAGAGCAACGGTCAAACATCAGCCGCCTATGATGGCGACGTGTATCACATGCAGGGCGGTTCGGGCGAAGCGAGTTGGACGTTCACGGGGCTACCGGTCGATCGCTATCAGGTGGCCGCCACCTGGGCCTATAAATACAACAACAATTACAACGCCCAAGATGCTCCGTTTACCTTGAGTGACGGGGCAGGGGGCGTGTTCTCGACGCACGTTGTCAATCAACGGAATGCCCCGGCTGAATTTGAAGANGGTGGCTACTTCTGGAATACGCTCGATACGGTTGAGGTNACAGGNGGCACACTGGTCGTGACGCTCGGTGCCGGNTCACTNNCNAATAAGTGGGTGGTGGCCGATGCGATTCGCGTCTCGGTCGCTCCGACNCTCACGNTNGANATTGCAGANGCAGCGGTCGCCGAGTCAGCAGGTGCAGCAGCCACCACGGCCATCGTGACCCGCAACGGCATCATGGATGCTGATCTGGTGGTCACTCTAACCAGTGACGATGCGACTGAAGCCTCGGTTCCCGCTTCTGTCACTATTCCTGCCGGGCAGGTGAGTGCCTCCTTCAGTATTGATGCGGTGGACGATGTGTTCTTTGACGGCACGCAAAGCGTGAATGTGCTGGCCACCGCTGCAGGATACGGTGATGGCAGTGACTCACTGGAAGTCACTGATGACGAGTCGGCACTTACTTTCCTGATCGACGATGGCGATGCAGGCTTTGCGCAGAGTGGCTTCTCCTATCAGAGCAACGCCCAAGTATCGGCCGCCTATAACGGTGATAACTACAACTTGCGTAACGGTGATGATGCTGACCAGGCAAGCTGGACCTTCACCGGCCTGGAGGACGGCGCCTACCACGTGATGGCGACCTGGGCCCATAAATACAACAATAACTACAATGCGACCGACGCACCGTTTGAGTTGCTCGATGCGGGCGGCAACGTGCTCTCCTCGGTAGCGATTAATCAGAAGAACGCCCCGAGCCAGCATGATGTGGGTGGCTATCAGTGGGATACGCTCGATACGGTGTATGTGGCCGGTGGGCAGCTCACGGTCACCCTTGGTGCCTCGGCTCAGGCCAATAAGTTCGTGGTGGCCGATGCGGTTCGCATTGAACAGTTGGTGCAAGCGACCCCGACGCTAATCGTGCAACTAGGCGAAGAGATTGTGGATGAAGATGCCGGTTCTGTCAGCGGCATTGTGAGCCGTGGCGCTGAGACGACCGGCGATCTGGTCGTCACGCTCACCTCAGGCGATACGACCGTAGGCACGGTGCCGGCCACGGTGACGATTCCTGACGGAGCGGGTGCTGTGCCGTTCACGCTCACGGTGGTCGATGATGCGATTGTGGATGGCGATCAACAGGTTGCGGTAACGGCAACCGCCGCAGGCTATGTAGACGGCAGCGATTCGCTGCTGGTGGAAGACGACGAGTTCCCACCGGTGCAGATAATCGATAACGGTGATGCTGGCTTTACGGAGACCGGCGGCTTCAAAGATCGCACCTGG
>NHBP01000038.1 GCA_002168195.1 Planctomycetaceae bacterium TMED10 | reverse complement strand
GTGGCCGCCCTGGCCCTTGTCGTGTTGCTCGCCGCCGTGTCGATGTTCTACCGCATCGACGCCAGCGATGAGGGGGTGATTCTGCGGTTTGGTAAAAAAGTGGACACGGCGATGCCGGGGCTTCATTGGAAACTCCCGTGGCCGATCGATAAAGTCTACAAGGTTCCCGTGCAGCGAATTCAAGTCATGGAGTTCGGCTTTGCCACGCAATCTGCCGGTCGTAGAACGCGGTACGCGGAGACATCGAAAGATGACCTGGGAGTAGCGGAGATGCTTACCGGCGATTTGAATCTCGGTCACGTCGAATGGATTGTTCAGTATCGGGTCAAAGATTCGGGTGATTACCTGTTCAACGTGGGCGGAGCCGAGGTTGCTCCGTGGGCATTGATGGGCGGAGACGACTACGAAGCCAATCCAGCAGTGCCCGATACGATTCGTGACGTTTCTGAATCGGCGATGCGGAAACTCGTCGGCGATTCAAGCATCGATTACGTCTTAACGATCGGACGCGATCAAATCGCTAAGGATGCGGAAACAATCATTCAGCAGGAACTTGACGGTTTTCAGGCCGGCGTCGATATCGTCACAGTCAAACTTCAGACAACCTCTCCACCGACCGCAAAGGTTCAAGATGCGTTCCAGGAAGTCAACCGCGCCCGACAAAAGAAGGAACGGGTGGTGAACGAAGCCCAGGGGGAACGGAATAGTAAAATTCCGGCTGCTCGTGGTGCGAAGGATAAGGCGATTGCCGAGGCGGAAGGCTACCAGAATAGGGTGGTGCTTGAGACCACCGGGGCAGTGAATGCTTTTTTGGAACAACTCATCGAATATGAAAAAGCTCCCGATGTGACTCGGAAACGACTCTACCTGGAGGCGATGGAAAAGATATTACGGAACGTGGGTAATAAAACAATTATCGATGACTCGGTGCGTGGTGTGGTTCCTCTACTCGACCTTAATAGCGATATCGATATACCGAACACAGGAGAAGGTCGATGATCAAGACGACAATGATTGCTGCAGTTATTGCTTTAATAGCGATTGCCGGATTTATTATTTATTCCAGTGCATACTCGGTGGAGGAGGGGAAGCTTGCCGTCATTACGCAGTTCGGTAAACCAATGGGGGCAGTCGAAGAGTCGGGGTTGCATTTCAAGACACCGTTTATTCAGGAAGTGAACTTTCTGGAAAAACGATTGCTGCCTTGGGATGGTGATCCTGAAAGTATGCAGACGCGTGACAAGAAGCGGATTGATATCGATGTGTGGGCTCGCTGGCGGATTGTGGACGCCATGAAGTTTTATGTGAAGCTCCGCACCGAGCAACGCGGACAAAAAATGCTGGACGATCTGGTGGATTCCGCGATGCGTGATGTTGTCGCTCGCCATAACTTGATTGATGTGGTTCGGAAGTCGAATGACCCTTTGGTCTATGAAAGCGATGAGTTGCAGCGCCGTTCCAGCGATCAAGTCACCGGTGGCGGTCGGGATGACGTGGAAAATGAAATTCTTGCTGGCGTTGATTTGGAATCGTATGGGATGAAATTAGACAAGGTGCGAATCAAACGCGTTAATTATGTGGAATCGGTTCGACAGGCGGTATACGAGCGAATGATTTCAGAACGTTTGCGAATCGCCAGGCTCTATGATTCGGAAGCCATGGAAGAAAAGAACCGGATCTTAGGTCAAACGCAGAAAGAGCTCGATCAGATCGAAGGCGAAATGGAAAAAGCTTCGGCGGAGATCCGCGGAAAAGCCAACGCGCAAGTGATTCAATTGACGGCCGAGGCCTATGGAAAATCGCCCGATTTTTACGACTTTCTCAGAAGACTGGAAGTGTTCAAGCAGACGTTCGGTGCCGATACCCGTTTAATTCTCTCGACCGAGAGCGATTTATTCCGGCTCCTGAAAGAACCGGGTTCGTCAAGCGAATCAACAACCGGTCGTTTGCCTTAAGCGACATACAGCCAGCTTGCGGTCACAGGATCGAATCGCTCCGCTCTACGTGCGCCTTAACGTCTTGATGTAAAAAGCATCAACACATAGTAGAACATTAAAGCGACCGACGAGAAGAGTTGCAGCGAGGCCGCTACGTAGCGGTCTTCTTCATAGTGGTGAAGCACGTTGGACGTGTCATAAAGCACCGCGGCTCCTGCGAACCCGATCATCGCGACCGAAAACCAGGTTCCCATCTGAAATCCGAACAGCATGCTTGCGACGATCAGAAGCAGTGCGACGATGCCGCCCCACATCAAGAAACTGCGTAAAAAAGAAAAATCTTTGCGGGTTACAAAAGCGACAACCGTCAGTCCGGCACAACCGAGAATGGTGGTTCCTGCGGCACTGGCAATCACATTGCTCCCGTCTGTTTGTTGGGAATAGGCGTTGGCAACGAATAAAAGCGGTATGAAAATAATCGCTTCTGCGGCAACGAATGCCACGAGTGCTAGATACTGGCTTCCGAGCGATTTCGAATTAGCCGCAGCACGCGAAGAGAACCAGCCGACGAGCATAAAGCCACCCAGGACAAGCAGCCAATTTCCCATGAGCGCTGATGCGATGCGTTCGGCCACGCCCGATTTGAAAAGCGCAATTTCGATCAGTGTGAATAACGCGATGGCGCCAAAGAGATGGTTGTACGTGCGGACAATAAAGCGGCTCCGTACATCGGCACTCGCTTGGGCAACGGGGATCGGTTGCAAAAAAGCATCTTCGCTATTCATGGCAAGCTCCCTTGGCTTCACAGTCTCATGGTCAACAGAACGGAACAATTATTGACCGATCCGTGCTCTGAGGCAAGGTGAGAATCCGCACCTGATCTGCGGGACGAGTCGAATGTGACCCACAGACATAGTCCTGCCATCTCGAATCGCGTAACCGGCGGTTAAGCCAGAAGTTCCGGAACCACGTGTGCCGGGAGCACGCCGGTTAACCGCTGATCGAGCCCCTGATATTTGAAACTAAATCGCTCGTGATCAAAACCGAGCAGGTTGAGTACCGTGGCATGGAAATCGCGAATGTGGAGGGGCTTCTCGGTGATGTTGTAAGAGAAGTCATCGGTCGCGCCGTAGATCTGGCCACCGCGGACCCCACCACCGGCCATCCACATCGTGAAGCAACGGGGATGGTGGTCGCGACCATAGTTCTGTTTGGAAAGGCCGCCCTGGGAATAAATCGTTCGTCCGAATTCTCCGCCCCAGATAACGAGCGTATCTTCAAGCATGCCCCGCTGCTCGAGATCTTCGAGCAATGCGTAGCAAGGTCGATCGACATCTTTGCACTGCGAGGGCATCCTGCCCGCCAAATTGCCGTGGTGATCCCAGTTGTTGTGGTAAACCTGAATGAAGCGCACGCCGCGCTCTGCCAGACGACGGGCCATTAGTGTCGTGTTGGCAAAACTGCCCGGTTTTTTCGCTTCTTCACCATAGAGTTCAAAGGTGTGTGCCGGTTCGCTGGCGATATCGGTTAGTTCCGGAACACTCGCCTGCATACGGAAGGCCATCTCATATTGATGCATCCGCGTTTTCGTATTCGGGTCGCCGAGCCGTTCAAGCGCGATCGCATTGAGTCGGTTGAGATCGTCGATGCTCCGCCGCCGGATCGATGCCGATACTCCGGGTGGGTCGTTAATAAACAGGATCGGATCACCTTTGCTGCGGAAAGAAACACCCGCGTGTTCTCCCGAAAGGTAGCCGCTGCTCCAGAGCCTGGAGGCAATCGCCTGTTCCTGATCCCGATTGGTGGGAACCGCCACGAGGACCACAAAGGTAGGCAGGTTTTCGTTCATCGTTCCCAGACCGTAAGAGGCCCAGGAGCCGAGACAGGGCCGGCCGGTAATCTGGTTTCCAGTCTGCATCGCAGCAATCGCCGGTTCGTGGTTGATTGCCTCGGTGTGCATGCTCCGCATCCAACAGATGTCATCCGCCTTGTGGGCCAGGTTCGGCAGTAGATCCTTGTTCATCCACATGCCACACTCGCCCACCTGATGAAATTTATATTTCGAAGGTGCGATCGGAAAACGCGATTGTCCGCTCGTCATGGTCGTCAGCCGCTGTCCCATCCGCACACTTTCTGGAAGGTCTTTGTCGTACCACTTGTGCATGACCGGTTTCGGATCGAAGAGATCCATCTGCGAGGGGCCACCCACCATATGCAAATAAATCACCCGCTTCGCCTTGGGCGGAAAGTGCGGACCCGGCGCCTGGTGGCCCGTCGCAGCAGCGTTGACTTGCGCTGCGCCTGCCAACTGAGCGAGTGCAGCGCCGCCAAGGAGGTGGCCACTGCGGGCAAAAAAGGAGCGGCGGTGATGCATCATTTGTTCTGGTAGATTCAACATCGGTAACTCTCTTATTTTTTATTTATTGAGTACTTCGTCGAGATTAAACATTTCGCTCGCGACCATCGTCCATGCGGCAACTGCGGCCGGATCGAGTCCGGCTGCCGGATCGGTTTCACCCACCTCGAGCAACTTCTCGGCTGCTTCCGGCTCGGACCGGTAGTGGACCAAAAAGTCGCGGTGTGCCCCGAGGATAATGTCGCGTTCATCCTCAGCGAGAGGACGACAGAGTGTGTGATCTGCAATGTAATTGGCCGTGGAACTAGCATCACTATTAGTACGTAACGCAGCCTCAGCAAGTTTTCTCGCTGTTTCCACAAATTGGGGGTCATTCAAGGTCACCAACGCCTGCAACGGCGTGTTGGTTCGCTCGCGGCGGACGGTGCAAACTTCGCGACTCGGAGCATTGAAGGCATCCATATTGGGAGGGGGCGCCATCCGCTTCCAGAAACTGTAAAGGGTGCGACGGTGGAGGCTTTCGCCCTGGCCTTGCACATAATCGCGTGTATTTCCGCCCGGTAGACCCACCACATCCCAGATGTTGATCGGCTGATAGGGACGCACACTGGGGCCATACATTTTTTCTGACAATAACCCGCATGATGCCAGGGCGTAGTCGCGGATCATCTCGGCATCCATGCGGAATCGGGGTCCCCGCGAAAGGAGGGCGTTATCCCGATCGAGCCGAATTTTTTTATCGTTCGTCTGGGCGGACTGGCGATAGGTGCTGCTCATCAGCATCTGCTTGAAAAAGCCCTTGATATCCCAGCCGTTTTGTTGGAAATCGATCGCCAGCCAGTCAAGCAGTTCAATGTGACTTGGTAGCGTGCCGGTAACACCGAAATCTTCCGGTGTCGGGACGATTCCCCGTCCGAAAACTTCCTGCCAGAATCGATTAACGGTCACTCGTGCAGTGAGCGGATTGGCCGGGTCCACTAACCAGTCGGCTAACCCCAGGCGATTCTTCGGCGCTTTCTCGCGCATCGGATGTAGTGCGCCCGGAGTGTCTGCCATGACCTGGTCGCCCTTTTTATCGTATTCGCCTCGCATCAGAATGTGAGTCATTGCAGGAGAATCTTTACGCTCGCGCTGGATATGCGTCATCGGACTGCGATTACGGATTGCGGCTTGCTCCGTCTGCAAATCGGTCACCGCTCGGGAGAGTTCGGGGAAATCTTTATCCAAGGTAGCCAGATAATGATTGAAGACCTGGTCTCGGGATTTCTTTTTTGCCTCTAGTTCTGCCTTCTTGGCCTCTTCATCCGTTTGTTCTGTCGTTTCTTCTGTCTGGTCACTGGTGGGTGTTTTTGTCGCCTTTGCTAGTGCCTGATGCATCGCGGGAAGATTCGCAAGCGCCTTCACCTCACGCGGATAGAGAGCGCGGCCATAAATCCGCATATCCTGCACCGCTCCAGTAAANGGCGCACCATCGCTTCTTCGCCCCAATCGTAAGGGGGTGTCCGACACGATTGACGCATCCGCAGGCAANGCGTCTTTCTCGACCAGCAGCGGTTGCTGATTCCCGTTGAGGAATATTTTCACGCCGTCCGCCTTGCCGGAGCCATCATAGGTGACAAATACATGCTGCCACTGATTCTCCTGCAGACGATTCTGGTAAACCCGCGTTTTGATTGCTTTTTCAGGCCACTCGCTGACGAGGTGTACGGCAAANGCATTCCCGTTTTGCCAGAGGTCCCAGCCCCGGTCCTGATTGCCTTGATCGATCCGNCCGAGAATGGTGCCACTGTTTTTCTTGCTCACCGGCTTGATCCAGCCACCGAAACTAAAAGACTGGTCTTTTTCGAANTTGGCGATATCCCCCAGTTCAAAATGCGTCTTCTCATTCAGTTGGGGCGCCTTNCCAAACTTGCCNCCTTCAATCCATTCCGGCGTGTGTGCTGATTGGTAGGTTGTCGTTTGCGGTTTGCCGGCCGCCGTGCTTCGGACGGTGTCGCCATCCGCTTCGTCGAGGGGAAGCCGGATAATGTTCTTGTCAGCGACGATGCCAGCCTCAAAGGAATCGGGCGTGGCGTTAACAAGCCANGTGTCAAACTCGGGTTCNGCCACTTTGCGGCGCTTGTCGCGCAATTTTCCCGCGGCCGAAATTTCCGGGGGCAACTCCTTCCAGCGTGGTCGATCCTCATCGCTTGGCAAGACAAGCACCGGACCGAGGCCATCCTTCGCGTTCCCATCTTTCGCTTTTTGGGTGGTATTACGAAAGAAAGCAGCCATCGCATAATAGTCTTTCATCGTGATAGGATCGAATTTGTGATCGTGACACTGGCAGCAATTTGTCGTCAGGCCCAAATACACCCAGCCGAGCGTCTGTACGCGATCGGCGGCATAGATCGCCAGATTCTCTTCATCAATGGTGCCACCTTCATTGGTGGTGATATTGCAGCGCTGCAGCCCGGTAGCGATNAGTTGATCCTCGGTGGGGTCGGGGAGCATGTCACCGGCAATTTGTTCGATGGTGAACTGATCGAAGGGTTGATTCGCATTGAAGGCCCGGATAACCCAGTCGCGATATGGCCACATTTCACGGTAGTTATCGAAGTGTAATCCATGCGTGTCGCCATAACGGGCAGCGTCGAGCCAGTAGCGGCCGCGATGTTCGCCCCACGTCGGCCGCTGCATCAAACGGTCGATCCANANCTCCATGGCAGCTTCGGAATCTTGGGCATAATCGATGGCAAATGCACGGCTCTCGGCAGGAGAGGGCGGCAAGCCAGTAATGTCCAGATGCAGCCGGCGAAAGAGGGTTAATGGATCGGCCTCAGGTGCCGGTGTGAGTCCCTCGCTTTCGAGCCGCGATAGAACAAACTGATCAATGGTGTTTTTTACCCAGGTTGCATTTTGTACCGCCGGTAGTTCGGATTTTTCCGGTGCAATATACGACCAATGCGGCTGATACTCGGCGCCCTCTTCGACCCAGCGTTGTAGTTTTTCTTTATCGCTGGCACTCAAAACCTTCTTTGTTTCCGGGGGCGGCATCAGCGTGTCGGGGTCGTCGGTAAGAATGCGGGCAATCATTTCACTCGCATCAATGTCCCCGCCGGCGATGGCTCCCATCTCGACGGCATTCTCCCTTTGGTCCAGACGCAAATCAGCCTTACGCGAAGCGCTGTCCGCGCCGTGGCAACTGAAACATTTGTCGGAAAGAATGGGGCGGATATCGCGATTGTATTCAAGCGGCTCGGCAAAGAGGCTCACAGCCGGCGCGATGCCGCAGAGGATGACAAACAAACGGAGGCTGGGGGCAACATGCTTCATGGGTGGGACTCGAATCGGGCAGGNTNTNGTCACCTNTTNATTTTATCGCAGGATCGCGCNGGCCACTAGTCGAAAAANNTCGGCNTCTNATACTATTGGGNCANCGNTGCANNGNTNNATGCGCAGTTCTGCAGGGANAATNGCGGCAGNAGAATCCNCGCCTTGTGCCGCCTGTNACNCGAGCCTGTCACGCGAGCATGCCCGGGATAATTTCGCCNTGAACGCCGGTTAAACGCATGTCCAGGCCGCTCGATCGGAATGTCAGCTTGGTGTGGTCCATGCCGAGCAAGTGAAGGAGCGTNGCATGGAGATTGGCCACAGGCACTTCATCACGTNCGACGTTGAATCCGAATTCGTCGGTTTGTCCATGCACATGTCCTGCTTTGAGTCCGCCTCCGGCCATCCACATCGTGAACGCACGATTGTGATGATCGCGGCCATCGGCACCNCCTCCCTGCACCATCGGAGTGCGGCCGAATTCTCCGCCCCAGATGACGATTGTNTCNTCGAGTAACCCGCGATTCTCCAGGTCGTTGACCAGAGCCGCGCTCGCCTGATCGGTTTCGCGACAACGCCTGGCAAGGCCNGCTTTGAGTCCGCCATGGTGNTCCCAGGCTTCGTGGAATAACTGTACAAAGCGGACACCCCGCTCGATGAGGCGTCGCGCCAATAAACAATTCTTCGCGTAACTCGGTTTGGGTGCTTTGGGATCGAGCCCGTACATCTTGAGCGTTTCTTCAGTTTCCCCGGAGAGATCCACCAACTCGGGGCCACTGGTCTGCATGCGATAGGCCAGTTCATACGCGTTGATCCTCGCNTGAATCTGAGGATCACCCATGCGGCCCAACTCTTGCTCGTTCATAAGCTTGAGTGTGTCGAGCGATGCGCGTTGGGTGATTGCGTCAATTCCTTTTGGATTAGAGAGATAGAGAATCGGATCACCACTGCTGCGNAGGGGAACTCCCGCGTACCGTGTGGGCAAAAATCCGGATCCCCAGTTACTTGCACCCCCACTCGTTCCGTTCGCACTGCTGAGGACGACATAACCGGGTAGGTCCGTCGATTCGCTTCCGAGGCCGTAGAGCGACCACGCCCCGAAACTGGGACGGCCAAAAATTTGCGTCCCCGTATTCATCAGGATTTGAGCTGGCGCATGATTCACCGCTGTGGTAGAGACGGAGCGGACAACGCACAATTTGTCGACAATGCTCGCGGTGTAGGGTAACAGGTTGGATAATTCAATTCCCGACTCACCATGCCTGGCAAAGTCATATTTAGGGCCCAGAAGTGCCGAGTCCGGTTTGATGAATGCGGCACGATAACCTTTGAGTAATTCGGCAGGTGGTTTTTTTCCGTTCCACTTGGCAAGTTCAGGTTTATAGTCATAGAGGTCAAGGTGACTCGGCGCGCCGGCTTGGAAGAGATAGATCACGCGTTTGGCTCGCGCCGGGTATTGCGGTGGTTTGACCGCCAACGGATTGTTGGCTGCGCTTGCCGCGTTGGTTGCGGTGGCAGCGTGGGCAGCGTTATCGCTTGCCGCAAGCGCACCGAGGGCGAGCGAACCAACCCCAACCCCACATTGCTGCAGAAACCATCTTCTCGATAAATCGGACATTGGCTGCGCGGCTGGGTTTGGAATCTTCATTGAAGTTAGGCCTTCGTAATGGTAGTGCGTAACACCCCGATTATCCTTTAGTCAGTGTAGCATCAAGATTAAGCAGCACGCGACAAATGACAGTCCAGGCTGCCGCATCATTGGGTGAAGCGGCAGGAGGTAAGTCATTCGGTTTTGTGAGCGCGTTGAAAGCGATATCGGCTGCCTCGAGTTCACCTTTTGCGAGTCGGTTACGCGTTTGCTCGAGCAAAGCGAGCAAGGCTTGGGTCTCTGAGTCGTTCGGATGGCGGCTTGCACATAGCCGATAGCCGTAAATGACACGCTCGCGGTCGGTCAGGGTTGCTTGCCCAAGTAAGCGTAGCGCCATGGCCTGGGCCGCTTCGGTGAAAATCGTGGCATTCAGGCTGGTCAGTGCTGCAAGAGGTGTATTGGAATAGGTGCGCCGCACGCATGCGGAATCGCCGGTCGGTGCATCGAAGCTGGCCATCACCGGATCAGGGATAGAACGGCGGCGGAAGATATAGAGACTCCGCCGATAACGCTCGTCATCTTCGGCCGTATCCCAGAAATCAACCGCCGTGAAGCTCAGTGCGAACAGGCCGTCCGGAACGGGGGGAAAGACGCTTTGTCCGCCAATCTTTTGTTTCAATAGTCCGGACGCTGCGAGTGCGATGTCACGAACCATTTCCGCATCCACGCGAAAGCGTGGTCCACGAGCTAATAATTTATTTTGGGGGTCCTGCTCGATCGTTTTTTCATCCGCGACTGAACTCTGACGATACGTATCACTTGAAACGATTACGCGATGCAGATGCTTCAAGCTCCAGGGCTCCGCTGACTGGCCGGTATCGATCGAAGGTTGCATCAGTTCGACCGCCAACCAATCGAGTAATTCCGGATGAGAGGGTAGCTTGCTGCGCACGCCAAAATCATCGGTCGTCTCCACCAGACCGATGCCGAAATAGGCCTGCCAGATCCGGTTGACGGCGACCCGTGCGGTTGTGGGCGATTGCGGGTTCACAAGCCAGCGTGCGAGGGTGAGACGATTGGGAGACTGGTCGCTCTGTGGGAGGCCATGAAGAAAACCGGGGACTCCGGCGCTGACTTCTGCTGCGGGCGACTGCCAACTGCCACGNTCCAGAATATGGGTGTCGCGTAAATACTCTCCGCTGCGGGTGGCTAGATGCAGGACCGAATCTCCATCGGGCCATCGTTTCCACTGCTTGGTAATTGCGGTGGCTGCAGCTTTGGTGCGGTCATCGCTTTNTGCCCAAGTCGTCAATAGCAGGGTGTTGTCTGCCGGACTTCGAGCCTCTTTGGTTTTCTGTAATGCGTTGCGAACATCGCCCGTTACGGCGGATGCGGACGGTTTTTCTGCACCGGTGACATCGTAGCGAAATCGCCCGATGAAATTATTTTTTCTTCCATGCGCATCATTTCCCCCGTGGCGGAATTCCATCACGATGCGAAACTTGGTGCCGGCAGCATGCTTTAGCGGGTCACTGAATTGGAGGACTGCCTCGCATGGTTCATTATGGAAATAAGGTCCACGGTCGGGAGTCCATCCCGTTTCCCATTTCCCGTCAATCAGATAATCTGCGCCACCGACCATACGGCTATCGTCTTTGTTGCGACGTAGAAAGCTGTCGATCAGTCGATTCTCGCTTGCGCTGTTGGCAGATGCCGAGTGGATGTTGATTTTCTGATAGTCGTCCGCGTCGCGTGCGCAAGCCTCAACCTTTATTTCGCTGATGGCAAAATTCCCGACNTAGCTTCGTCCCGGCCCNCCAAAAATAAGATCCCCGTGGTTGAGNCCGCTGAGCCGTAGACCGGTGATGAGCGACTCGGGTGTTTCGAGCAGCACGGTGAGTCGGGTGCTGGTNGGGCGGAATCCGAGATTGAGGATGCTCTTATCTTCTAGAATCTCGGGGTGACANATCCCGTCNGGGACTTCGGCGCTGGTCGGCGTTGCAGCGTGCCATGCGGGCTGAGCTAACTCATCCTGTTGGTGGGTAATCCATGCCGTCAGTTTCTCTTTCCAATCGGGCGCTGCCTTTTTGATGGCTGCCACTTTATCANCCACATTTNNTTTGATCGACTCAATCGTTTCCTGGTGCTGCGGTCCATAGACGCGACTCACGGCCTCGTAGTCATTGTTGATGTAGGTGAGCAGTTGATAGTATTCCTTCGTCGAAATGGGATCGTATTTATGATCATGGCATTGGGCGCAGGCAATCGTCAGGCCAAGGACAGCTTTGCCTAGACAGTCCATGCGATCGATGAGCGCCTCGATACGGAACTCTTCAGGAATAATGGCNCCNTCTTCGTTGACCATGCCATTTCGGAGAAATCCGGTGGCAACCCGTTCGTTTTGCTTGGCATCCGGTAAAAGGTCACCGGCGAGTTGCTCCACGATAAAGGCATCGTAAGGTAAATCGTTATTGAAGGCGTGAATCACCCAGTCTCGCCATGGCCATTGTTTCCGCGGAAGATCTTTCTCATAGCCATCGCTGTCTGAATAGCGGGCTGCATCGAGCCACCAACGGGCCCATCGNTCACCGTATTGTGGCGATGCCAAAAGGCGATCNACTTGTTTCTGGTAGGCGTCGGGCGTTTGGTCCTTAAGGAATGTGTCGATTTGCTCGGGTGTGGGTGGAAGTCCGGTTAAATCGAGAGACAGTCGGCGGAGCAATGCTTCCCGGTCGGCCGGGGGATTGGGTGTCAGGCCGCTGTCCAGTTGTTGCTGACGGACGAAGAAATCAATGGGATGATCGTTGGCCGCATGAGGTGCTTTCTGCGGCGGTACAAACGCCCAGTGCGTGCGATACTCGGCGCCCTGGTNAATCCATTGGCGAAGTAATTCACGTTGTTTGTCAGTAAGCCTTTCCCCGTGGTCCGGTGGAGGCATGCACAGGTCCGGATCGTCCGACTCAATCCGTCGAATCAATTCACTCTGCTCCGCATCGCCGGGAACGATTGCCGGTTCACTGTTGATCTCGGCTACTGCGACGTCACGCACGTCGAGCCTCAAGTCGGCTTCGCGTGAGGAAGGGTCTTGCCCGTGGCATTCGAAGCAGTTGTCTGCGAGGATCGGCTGAATGTCTCTGACAAACTCCACCGTTTCCTCCCCACTGGCAGCCAGGCCTGTGGCGGCGAAAAAAAACAGCAGCATGATGCGGTTGAGCGGCATAAAAATCGACCGTGGCAGGAAAGACGTGGACGAAGGCAGTCGGCGGATGGAGCTTTCGGTTGCTCTTCCATTTTATATCCAACACCGTTCGATATGCTAGTGTAAATAGCGCGCCGACCCGTACAAATGCGTCAAGCCGGAGTAAGAATTCAGTATTTGCTTGCCTTGATTCGGGGTGGGAACTTGCGGATTCTCTCCCGACAGGGCTACGATGGGGCATGCGTTTAGTAAAATCAGCCCGGCAGGAGCAGCAAAGTGTTGCGTAAAATCATCGACCGAAATGTTTTTTGTTCCATCCTGTTTTGGGCAGTGCTTTATGCTCTGCTGCCGTCGCAGTCGGTGTTCGCATCCGACTCCGAGCGACCGAACGTGATTGTTATTTTTTGTGATGATCTTGGTTACGGCGATTTGGGCTGTTTCGGACATCCTACGATCCGNACACCCTGGCTCGACAGGATGGCGAGTGAGGGGCAGAAGTGGACCCAGTTCTATGCGGCTGCACCGGTGTGTACTCCGAGTCGCGCCGGATTGCAGACCGGGCGTTATCCGGTGCGTAGCGGAATGTGCGGATTCGGTTATCGAGTGCTCTTTCCCGATTCCAAGGGCGGACTGCCACAAAGTGAGATCACCATCGCCCGCATGTTAAAGGATGCCGGCTATGCCACGCACGCGGTAGGGAAGTGGCATTTGGGGCACCTGCCCCAGTTTCTGCCGACGAGTCACGGGTACGACACCTATTTTGGAATTCCTTATTCAAACGACATGGATACGTCCAAAGATGCGCCTTCATGGAAAGACCAGTTTGCCGATCCGAAGAGTGCCTATTGGAATGTGCCGCTGATGCGGGGGGAGGAGGTCGTAGAACGACCAGCGGATCAGACGACGATCACCGAAAGATACACACAGGAAACGCTTAAGATTATCCGGAGTCAGTCCGAGCAGCCCTTCTTTATCTATTTGGCGCATAATCTTCCTCATGTTCCGCTGTTTGTTTCGCAGCCTTTTGAAGACGTNAGTCTTCGTGGTCTGTATGGTGATGTGATCGAGGAGATCGATGCGTCGACCGGCCGCATTTTGGAAGCGCTGCGGGAAGAGGGAATCGCGGAGGAGACGCTGGTTGTGTTTACATCGGATAACGGTCCCTGGCACATGTATAAAGTCCAGGGAGGATCNGCGGGACTGCTCCGTGACGCGAAAGGNAGNACATGGGAAGGCGGGATGCGTGAACCGACCGTTTTCTGGTGGCCCGGTCANATCAAACCNGCGGTGATCATGGAACTNGGNAGNACGCTCGACCTTTTGCCGACGTTTGCCACGCTTTGTCATGCGAAACTTCCGGATGACCGAACCATCGATGGAGTCGATCTTGCGGGGGTGTTGCTTCACGGTGACACAAGCGNNCGNAAAGACATGGTTTACTATCATGGCGATGAAGTTTTTGCGCTCCGCGAGGGACCCTANAAGGCACATTTCAAGACCAANACAGAGTTTGTCGGGCAACAGAAGCCGGTGGAGCAAGATCCCCCGTTGCTGTTTAATCTAGAACACGACCCCTCAGAAAAGTACAACATTGCTGCTGCGCATCCGGAGGTGGTGANGCGACTGATTCAGCGGAAGCAGCAACATGAAGCGGGCGNTATACGGGTTCCTAATCAACTCAATCTAAGATGATCCTGATTTTATTGCGAAAGGCGGTTGAGCATGCGACGCGAAAATAGAGGAACGGATCAGAGCAGCATTCTCTCTTTGATTACCAGCGCCTTGGTGGTTGTAATACTTGCGCAGACGGTGGTTGCCGAAGAAACGAAGGCGGGAACTGACAAGCAGCCTAATATTTTATTCATATTTTCCGACGATCATGCGACGCACGCCATTGGTGCCTATAACGGGCTTTACAAAGGCGTCGATCCCACGCCCCATATCGATCAACTTGCCCGGGAAGGAATGCTGTTCGAAAACAGTTTTTGTACCAATTCGATTTGTGGACCGAGTCGAGCGGTTATTTTGACTGGCAAACACAGTCACAAAAATGGATTCATGAACAATGGAAACCGTTTTGATGCCAATCAAACNACGTTTCCCAAATTGCTGCAACAATGCGGTTATCAAACCGCTTTGTTCGGCAAATGGCATTTGAAAAGTTCGCCTCAAGGGTTCGACACCTGGATGGTGCTTCCCGGTCAGGGTGCCTACTACAATCCGGAGTTTCTCACGCCGAGTGGCGGTGGGGTAATTCGAGGGCATTGCACGCAGATTGTTACCGACCTGGCAGTTAAGTGGCTCAAGGGTGGCCGCGACCCGGACAAACCTTTTCTGCTGATGTGTCAACACAAAGCGCCCCATCGGAACTGGATGCCCGACTTCAAACATATATCGCTTTATGACGATACCACGCTTCCCGAACCGGATACCTTGTTCGATAAATGGGAAGACAACGCGCCGCCGGCGCGTCATCAGGAGATGGAAATCGATCGCCACATGGATTTGCACTATGACTTGTTTGTCGACCTGACGGCTGAATTTGACGGCGATGCGATTGGGGAGCGACAAGACCGTTCGGCGCGCGATAATCTCTGGCGGATGTCGCCGGAACAAAAAAAACGCTGGAGAGATGCCTACGAGGCAGATGATGCGGCNTTCCATGCAGCGAAACTTTCCGGGAAAGATCTCGTGCGGTGGAAATATCAGCGGTACGCNAAAAACTATCTTCGTTGCGTACGCGGAGTGGACGATAGCGTCGGGGAATTGATGGCGACTTTGAAGGAGTTAGGACTCGAGGAAAACACGATTGTTGTCTACAGTTCCGATCAAGGTTTTTACATCGGTGACCACGGTTGGTACGACAAGCGGTGGATGTACGAGGAATCGCTCAAGATGCCGTTGATCATCAAATGGCCCGGCATGACAAAGCCGGGATCACGTAACACGATGATGGTGCAGAATATCGATTATGCCGAGACGTTTCTGGAGGCGGCTGCATGCGATGCAGATCCCGAGATGCAGGGTGAATCCCTTGTGCCGCTTCTTGCTGGAGAAACTCCCCAGGATTGGCGCAAAAAGATCTATTATCACTATTACGAGTATCCGAGCGTCCACATGGTGCCACGGCACTATGGCATTCGCACCGAGCGTTACAAGTTGATGCACTTCTATCAGTTTGATGAATGGGAGTTTTACGACCTGGAGAAAGACCCCGATGAACTGGTGAATCTGTATGAAGATCCCGCATATGCAGAAAAGATCGATGCAATGAAGCAGGAACTCACTGCGCTTCGTGAGCAGGTTGAAGACGACAGTGATGTGTCCCTTGCGCCCGATGAATTTCGTAGTCGTTTTCGAAAGGGGCAGTCGCTGTAAACTGTTCCCCGGCATGCTTGCTACGGAACAACGAGAAAAAGGGGAATAGCAAGGGACGTGGACTTATCAAAAAACTTTGAGATTTCTGCGGGTCCGGAACTTCATTATTTGGAATCGGGCAGCGGTTCACCACTCCTTCTCTTGCCCGGTTGGTCGCAGACAGCGGCAATGTTTTACCACCAACTCGATGTTTTCGGTGGCTCGCATCGGGTGCTTGCACTCGATCATCGCGGGCACGGCGAGAGTGGAAAAATAGATCACGGTTATCGCGTTTCCACACTTGCGATCGATCTTCGTCATTTTATCCTCGGTCTCAATCTCGATCAGATTACGTTGCTCGGACACTCAATGGGTGCGGCAGTGATTTTTTCATATTTTGAGCAATTTGGCTCGGATCGAATAAAGGGCATTATTCTCGACGATCAACCGGCTGCTTTAACACTTGATGATGAAACGTCAAATCAAGTGAAGAAAGAGGCGGGCGTTATATTTACTCTGGAACAACTGACTGCAATTTGCGATGCATTGCGCGGAGATGGATCGATGAATGCTACGCGCGAGATGCTTGCTGGCATGTTGAGTGAGCGTTTAATCGCCGAGAGTATGGAATGGATTTTGACGGAGAATTTGAAGTTGCCCCGCAAGCACGCTGCGACGCTTCTCTGGGATTGTGCGCTTGCCGACTGGCGTAAGGTGATTCCGCAGATTGACGTCCCGACCCTGGTGATTGGTGGAAAGGCGAGTGTCGTTCCCTGGGAAAGTCAGCAGTGGAATCACGAGCAGATTGACCGATCAGAGTGTAAAATTTTAGAAGCAGAGCAGGGGGGCTATCATTTTGCCTTTCTGGAGATGCCGGATCGATTCAATGCGATCATTGGTGCATTTCTGGCGACGCACCGGTCGTCTAACGGCTGTGGTTAATTTGCAGATTGTTTCTCGCGTGCTAACCGATGGACCGATGAGGCCGGGGGTGGCTAACAAAACAGCCGCTGCGTACTAAAACTGATCGGATTCTTACGTACTCACCCGGAGCAATCTTGTGGCAGAAAACCGCTCGTGGATGCGAAAAACGTTACAGCTTGCAGCTGCCTACAACCTGTTGTGGGGCGCTTGGGTCGTCCTTCGGCCTGAAGATCTATTCCGTCTTACAGACATTCCCCTGCCGACTTATCCGGGCATTTGGCAGTGTGTGGGAATGATTGTGGGGGTGTATGGCATCGGCTATGCCATTGCCAGTCGCGACCCACTGCGCCATTGGCCGATCACGTTGGTTGGTTTTTTAGGAAAAATATTTGGTCCCATTGGCTTCGTTTACGGTTTGTTGACTCTTTCGCCACAGGAACCGGGATACCTGCCTCCCATCTGGGGACTGACCATTATCACCAACGATCTGATCTGGTGGATTCCGTTTGCGATGATTCTTTATGCGACCGTCCGATCTTCCTGCTTGCCTGAAGATCAATCCATCTCGGACATGCAGGAAGTAGTGGACACGTCTTTTGATCAGCATGGAAAAACATTGCGAGAGCTTTCTGCGCAGCGGCCACTCATGGTTCTATTTTTACGCCATGGTGGTTGCACCTTCTGTCGCGAAGCACTTGCGGACATTCAGCACGTGCGGGAAAAACTGGAGGACCAGGTAGGGCTTGCGATTGTGCATATGGGAACAGAGCAAGAGGCTTACCCACAATTCTCCACGTACGGGTTGGGAGATGTTTCGAGGATCAGTGATCCCTCGTGTCGACTCTTCCGGAGTTTCCGCCTGACGCGCGGTTCATTTGGCCAACTTTTCGGTCTGGCGATTTGGGGTCGCGGTGCAAAAGCCTGTCTGGTCGATGGGCATGGTGTGGGACAACTTGCAGGAGATGGATTCCAGATGCCCGGACTTTTTCTGATCCGGGATGGGAAAATCATCAAAGGCTACCGCCATACCAACGCGGCTGATCGACCGGATTATGAGAATTTTGTGCGTGTAGGTCTTGCGGAAAATGTAGTTTAGTGGAATGGCACTGTTGTTCCTTATTCGCGTCTCGCTATGCTGAAGCAACCCGTTCCGGCACGAGGCCTACCATGTCGCTGTCATTGTTCCCTGCACGAACATCGATTTCTTTTGGAGACTCGCTCCTGCCTGCGGGNTCCGGACGGCGAAATGGTCGCCTGATGGAAATTTCGCTNTCGGCGGTCGTGATGCGGAAGAAAATCAGGCAATCCATTCCCGCCGTCCCGGGGGTTTATGGGTTTTACGACAAGACAGGGGGCTTAATTTATGTCGGCAAGTCCAAGCGGCTTACNGACCGGCTCTTGAGTTACTTCACGCAATCGCCAGCAGACCGCAAGGCAGCGCGGATCGTCAATCGCTCCGCATTTTTACGATTTGAAATTGTTGCCGGCGAATTGCTTGCGTTACTTCGAGAGCAAGAGTTGATTACCCGTTTCCGACCCGTGATGAATNGTCGTGGCCAGCNCAGAAGCCGAACGCCTAAATTCATTGCGTTTTCCGGCGAAGGCGAAAAGGCACCGAGAATTCGAGCCGTGCGGCCCCGGTCGGATTTAGGCGAGCGATTGCACGGCCCTGTCCTCGGGGGACGTAAGCTGCGCACCGCAATTGTTGATTTTAATCACACCTTTCTGTTGCGGGACTGCGGTTCGGATATTTCGATTGTTTTTAAGAAAGAGCGCACGCTTTTCGATGATGCGTTGCGTCCGGGTTGTTTGAGGCTGGAGACAGGCAGTTGTTCAGGNCCTTGCGCAGCTGAGGTTNCCGAGGAGGCTTACCGAAATCAGATCGAGGCCGCGGAATGTTTTTTGCGCGGGGAGACCACCTCTGAGGTGCTTGGTCAAATCGAACGGTCGATGCATGGTGCGGCATCACGGCACTCCTATGAGTGGGCAGCGCTGCTACGGGATCGCTGGAAAAACTTGTCCTGGCTCGCAGATCGACTGAGCGAGGTGAGGCTAGGGCGTGCATCCTATAATGCAGTTTATCCACTCTCGGGTATCGGGCGAACGCCTCTTTGGCTCTATCTGGCCGGTGGTGCGGTGGTAGGAGCCGTTTCTGCACCACGAAGCAAGCGAGCTGCAGAACGTGCCATCTGCGATCTAAATAGAATCGGCGATGGGTTACCGCAATCCTACCTGTTCAGGCCCGATGTGCTTTTGCTTCAATTGATTGTGCTTCGCTGGTTACGACAAAACCCCCATGAACGGAGCAAATTAATTTCCATCGATAGCGCGCTGCAACATTGCCGCGCCTTGGTAGCGTAACGCGAAATTACGAATTTTTTATCCAATCCGGGACATCGCCGTCGCCGGTAGCCTCTCCATCGAGCAACCATGTAAGGTTGAAGNGGGCAATTTTACTGCCGCTACCAGCCTCGTAGTGGAGATAGATCTGCCCTTCGCTCGGCGTTTCGGGTCGACCCGCGTTGAGCGATGAATAGGCGCTGGGCCCGGGCTCAACGAGTCGCTTNACCGGCCAGGTTTTGCCACCGTCAAAACTTGCCCAAACAGTGACCCGTTCTCTGTGTTCACCCTCTGTATCAATATTGCTAAAGATTAAAATATCGCGTCCGTNGATCGGGAGCCGGACCAGTCCACCCATGCAGCCATAAGCACGATGCTGTAACCCATCAGGGAGCACCTCCACCACTTCAAAATTCTTCCAGCTCTCTCCGCCATCTTCGCTCACTGCCGAGCGCCGGCGCGTCGGTTGCGGATTTGCATCCCAGTGACAGCGCGTGTTGTAATAAATCTTTCCGTCGGAGAGTTCAGCCAGCGTCGCCTCACCGGTTCCATTTTCCGGAAACGGGTCGCTGGTCTTCCAGGAAGTGCCACCGTCGTCGCTGTAGATGGCCGTCGTGTAGTGATTGCGGTACTCTTCCGGTCGGTTGCCTGCACCATAAAAACGAGCAGGCCTCAGCAATCGTCCAGCGTTTGGTCCGTGGCGAAGCGTGATTCCGTGTTCGTTCATATGCATGGAGGGTGTATTTCCGTGTTTGTCGGGTGCGAGTTTTGTCGGTTGCTGCTGCCAGGTTTTGCCGTGATCGGCGCTGCGATAGATGCTCAATGTTGCCGGAGGATGGCCGGACTCCACAAATGCAATGACATCCCCTGTGTTTTCGTCCACCGTGAGTCCACCGGCCTGGAAGCCGGGATCGGCGATGACGATCTCGGGCCCGAAGGTCTTTCCGCCATCCGTGCTGCGNCGCACGAGNAATNGACTATTGCCGAGGGTCAAAAGCACNGTGCCGTCTGTCGCGATCGCCACGTTCGGATGTCGTTCTTTTTTGTAAACACGCTGCGTGTCCAAAGTCGGTGTACCGATAAAGGGTCTGAGGTTGGACTCCTGTGTCGGTGCTGCGGGAGCTTCGGTCGGNATCAACAAGGTCGGCAAAAATAAATAAACCAGATAGTGNAGCGTGCGGCGCATAATGGTCCTTTCTCAGCGGGCAATCATTAGATAACGGTCGATTGAATCAGCGGTGGCATCACCGGCGAGCATCCGCACGATCTCCAGGGCGAATTCAATGGCGGTNCCCGGGGCTTGCGATGTAATAATCCGTTGCGTGTCATCGACGCAGACGCGAAGCTGGGGGTCGTAGCCTGCGCCGAGCAGTGCGGTGAACGCGTCGGGCGNGAAGGTTCGCTCACGCGTTTTAATCTGCTGTGAATTTCCGGTGACATGTGGACATTGTTCAAGGACACCGGCCGGCTCTANCACCAGCGCTGGCGAGAGACAAATCGCGGCAATAACCGCACCTGCGGTATGATGGCGGATTAACAGCTCACGCAATCCGGCAGCCTCAGAAAGCCGCATTGCGCCGGGAATCCCACCGGCCATGACGATGGCATCGAAATCTTCATCGGCTACATCTGCCAAGAGGCAATCGGTCTCGATGCACAGACCCTGCATCAGACGCACGCGTCTCTCCTCTTCAACAGATGCCAGGATCACATCGATCCCACCGCGCGTGAGAACATCGCTCAGGCTGACAAGTTCGATGTCTTCATTTCCGGTGGCAACGGGAATCAGGGCACGCATGACACGCCTTTAAGATNAAGTTTTTGGCTCTGTGAGAAGACTATACCAAAAATGGGAGCGGCAATGATGGGCTCTGGAGCAAGCGGAGTGATAAGGGAGAGCCGTTTTGCTGATTNNTTCAACAGACCCATCAGGGTGAGACGGATTTTTCAGTTNGATACGGAAGCATCTGTTTATCCGTTGTGTAATATGTGTAATATGCTGGATAAAAATTGTTTGNNAGCAGTTGGAGTTGCATCGAAACGCCTGAATCGATTGCTGATTGTCGCCCATTTGGTCAAAGGATCAATCGGNAGTAGCAATGCAGTAGCAATGCAGTAGCAATGCAGTAGCAATGCACTATCAGCGCAATACCCGCGCNTTGCAGCCCGGCCCCTTCTGTCGCNTGGTGGAGAATAGTTCNAAAAAACAGGAAACGGAATGGTATTGCCGCNCGANCTGTTGGGTTTTATGCTTCGCATCGATNAGCGATAATGACCCNCGTCGCGTGAACATTTCAGATAAGTGGAGTTGTAAATGGCCGAGTTGCCAGCAGANGAAGGGCAAGCGAAAATTGACGCTTTACCGCAAACTACCGGTGAAGTCCCTGTTTTCAGTTTGATCGTTTATGTCGCACNCCGCGATTCAAAGACCGAAGCGCGGACGGCAAATATTGATGGTTTCTCTTGCCGCGCGGCCGATGAGCGGTCGGCACTACAGCAACTTCTGCCTCAGGTGAAGCAACACGTNTTGGATTGTTTGGCACGAAAAGAGCCAATCGAATGGCTTGATCCACCGCTTGAGCGAGCGCCCGAAGAACAGCAGCGTGTGATTCCGTTTCATCTTTAATNGAGGAGGTTCGCATGGCTGCGTGGGACTGGCANGTTGTGACCGCNGGCCGATTTCGCCTCGATGGAGGCAGTATGTTCGGGGTGGTACCACAGGTGTTGTGGACCAGGCTCGTCGCCCCGGACGATCTTAATCGAATCCCGCTTGCCTGCCACTGTTTACTGTTGGAACGAAAGGGTGTGCGGGTGCTTGTCGAGTGCGGATATGGGGATAAGTTCACTGCTAAAGAACGCGNGATTTTTTCACTCGAGCAAAATACAATCGGAACGAGTCTCGAAGCATGTGCCATTGAGACCGATTCGATCACCGCTGTGCTGCTGAGTCATTTGCACTTCGATCACGCGGGCGGCGTTTCTCGAAACGATGCCGATGGGAACCTCGTTTCGACTTTTCCGGACGCAGATATTTATGTGCAAAAACAAGAGTGGGAAGATGCCCGCTGTGGACGGTCGACCATGAGTAAGACGTATCTGCAGTCCACCTTCGAGCCGATCGCCGACCAAGTGAAGTTGATCGAAGGCGAAGCGGTGATTCTGGAAGACATTCGCCTGCGTCCGCGACCGGGGCATACCTGGGGACAGCAGTCGATCGAATTCGACGATGTGTCGGGGACGGTTTGTTTCCCGGCAGATGTGATGCCTACCCGCAATCACGTGGGACCTGCCTATAGTATGGGTTACGACATGTTGCCGTGGGATAATATGCGAACCAAAACTACGTTGCTGACCGAGGCGTGTGACTCCAACTGGCAGCTTGTTCTGTATCACGAACCGGGTAACCCGATTTGTCACGTGAAACAAGACGATACCCATGGTTTTCGATTGACGGATTGATCCCGCGGCAGTTTCGATTTCGGTCGCCGTGCCGTCTAATTTGGCTAATCATTAGGCGTTGCTTGCCTGAATTGCATGCATCGGAGAATGAGTTGGAAGCAATGATGGGTCTGCATGCGTGCAGAACACTGCAATAAAGCTCCAAATAAAAAACTCCTGCTACCGAACGAATTGGCACGAGATGTGCGGACTAAAGATGTGCGGAATAGTTGGATGACGGTGCGTCTTGGAAATATTCAGCGTATCGGGAAGCGATGCACGGAAATCATAAGGTGGGTCTGGGTTTGAGTTAGTCGAGAAAGGAAGTGGAATGGAAAACCTATCGTTAGCGTCTCCTTCTGGGAGTTTGGGTATGAACGAAATTCAGCGTAGTTTGGCGAGCGATCCATGGACCGCAGACGGTGACGAACTGGAGATGAAGGATAAAGTTCTCGGTTTGATTCGGGAGCGACTTCGCAGTAGCGTTTACATTGCGATTCGCAGTGTTGAGGCACAATATAGTGAGGGCAAACTCTATTTTCGTGGAATCTTACCAACCTTCTACACGAAGCAAGTCTTACTTTCTCTTGCGGAAGACCTGGCAGCGAAGGGCGTGATAAAAATCGTGGATGAGACAAGGGTGCTCAAACACTGATCGGACAATTATTCCCATCGGATATTTTTAACTGACGCCAAAGGATGCAGTCGGGGAGGTTCGTTCGGACTAAAAGTCTCCTCGACTAGCAGGTTTCCCGACGAATCGATGCCGCGGCAAATACCGCTCAAGCTTCCTTCACTGCGCTCGACAACCACCGCTTTGCCTCGCAGCAGACACCAGGTGTCCCAGTCCGCCGGTGCCGCCGTCACGGCATTTGGGCTGTTCCAAACATCACCAAGGTTTTTAAGCAACAGGTGTAAGAAATCTTCGCGGTTAACTACCGAGTCTGCGATGTCGGCTAAGGCGATCGGATTTGCACCACCTTCTTCTAGGTTTTTCGTCTTGTTGTTCACATTAATTCCGATGCCAATCACCCACCGATCGGTGCCTGCAGGTGCCTCGATCAAAATGCCTCCCAGTTTAAAGTCCTCCAGGTAGATGTCGTTCGGCCATTTTACTCGGACTGCCGCATGGTTTGCATACGCACTACATGCCTTGGCAATAGCGACGGCTGATTGGAGTGAGGCGACCGTGGCACTCGCCTGGGGTCGAGATACCAGTAGCGAAAATGTCAAACTTCCCGGAGCAGACAGCCAATGATTGTTTCCCCTTCCGCGGCCGTGGGTTTGTGACTCGGTATAGATCAGGTGGACAGCGTTTGCAGTAAGCTTTTTTTGATTACGCGCCAGCGTAATTCCGTAGTCGTTGGTCGATGCGAGTGATTGATGGTGTTCGGCCGATTCGACAAACGTGTTTTTTATGACGTGTTGAATCGCAGCTGCTGTAATTGGCATTTCACGATCATCGCGGATCGATTTCATGACTGATTTCCCACCGCATCGGCAGCAATGATCGCGTCGACAACTTGAGGGGCAGTCACTTTGAAGGGCTCGTTGTGGATCAATTCGCCCGGCTCCACTGCCGCTTGGGCAATGTTTTCCAGGGTTGTGCGATCGGTCTCAGCGAGTCCGACTTCAGCGAGCGTCGTTGGCAAGCCCACATCCTTGCAGAAGCGGACGACCGGTTCGATCACCTCGGGAGGTTGTTCCTCGAGCATTAGATGCACGAGCACGCCAAAAGCAACTTTCTCACCGTGCAGGTACGGGTGCGTGTTCTCGGCCACCGTCATTGCATTGTGTATTCCATGGGCAGCGGCTAATCCGGCCGACTCGAATCCGATGCCGGAAAGCAGCGTATTGGCTTCGACGACTCGTTCGAAGGCCGGTGTCACCCGACCTGCATCGAAATCGGTAAGCGCATCACGGCCATCTTCCATCAGCGTGCGATAACAGGCTTCCCCGATGTCACGAGCGGCGACCGTGGCGAGGCCGCCTCGTAAATTTTCTCTCTCTCCCCGTACGCACGCCCTCGCTTCAAATACCGTCGAAAGACCGTCCCCCATTCCGGCAATAAAATAGCGGCGCGGACTTTTGACAATGATTTTGGTGTCGACCAGAACCAGGTCGGGATTGCGTGCGAAACTGTGGAAGGTGTCATAGATTCCGCGATGGTCATAAATGACGCTGATCGCACTGCAGGGTGAATCGGTGGAGGCCACGGTGGGGAAAGCAATGAAAGGCCGACCCAAGGCGGCTGCGGCCGATCGCGTTGTGTCGAGCACCTTGCCGCCCCCGGCCGCGAGTAGCGTCGCGGCGCCGGTGCGTTCGGCAAGCTCTCGCACTTCATCGATTGCGGCGATCGAGCATTCACCGGGGAAGAGATGCATGCGGTAGGGGATTCCCACACTGCCCAGGATACGCTGCCACCGCGATTCCAGTTGCTTGGTCATCGTCGGTCCTGAGACGATTAATACCGGACCGCTCAGGCCGAGCAATGCCATCTCACTCGGTAGTTGTTCGATAGAATCGGGACCCTGCGTATAGCGGGCGGGAGAGGAAAAGACGGTTTGCAAGGGGCGCACCTCATCGTTTTAAATCAAATCACGCACGTCTTTGTCCCCGAGTCTCCTTCGAGTGTCAAGGTCTTGGCTTGTTTTGTGTAACTCCTCTGGAGTAGACTTCCAGCGTGAACGTCTGACCCCGAAGAGGAGAGTGAACACGATGCAAGAGGTGAAATACGATGTGCTGGGAATTGGCAATGCGATTGTCGACGTACTGGCCCAGGTTGACGATTCTTTTCTGGAATCCGAGGGATTGGCCAAGGGTGGCATGGCCCTGATTGATGCTGAGCGAGCTGCCTCGCTGAGTGAAGAGATCAATGCGCTACGCGAGCTTTCGGGTGGATCGGTTGCCAATACGATGGTCGGTCTGGCCGATCTAGGGGGACGGGCAGCTTTTATCGGTAAGGTCGGCACGGATCGTCTCGGGGAGATTTTTCGCGAGGAACTAACGAAAACGGGAGTTGCCTTTCTCACTCCTGATGCACAAAGTGGTCCCCCCACCGCGCAGTGTGTCGTTTTAGTGACGCCCGATGCGCAGCGGACCATGAACACCTTTCTCGGAGCATGCGTGCACGTGGGACCGGAGGATGTGGATGCTGAAACCATTGCTAGCGCCCGGGTCATTTATCTAGAGGGATACCTTTGGGATCTGGAACCCGCGAAGGAAGCTTTTTTAAAGGCGGCTCACCTGGCGCATGAACACGGTGTGCAGGTATCGCTAAGTCTTTCAGATGCATTTTGCGTCAATCGCCATCGCGAATCATTCCTGTCGTTTGTTAAACAGCACGTCGATCTTCTGTTTGCGAACGAAGAAGAGATTCTTGCACTTTACGAACTTGATTCGATTGAAGCTGCACTCAAGGCATCGGCCCAAGATGCGGAGATCGTGGCTGTGACTCGCGGAGGTGCCGGCGCGGTGGTGCTTCGTGGTGAAGAGCGCCATGCGATTGATGCCGTACCGCCTCGTGGATTAGTCGACACTACCGGGGCGGGCGATTTATTTGCGGCTGGATTTCTTTACGGCTACACGCAACAACGACCGCTCGTGAACTGTGGGCAGTTGGGCGCAGCGGCAGCAAGTGAAATTATCGCCCAATATGGCGCTCGCTCCGAACGCTCGCTTCGAGAAGTCACCGCACCGCTTTTGGTTTAAGATTCGTTGAAGGTCGATTACTCGCATCCCATGAGATGAGACAGGATGTATTGATCGAGTCCTTCGTAATCGCGGTTCTCAATAAATTGCTGTTCCAGTTTCGTGTCTATAGATCGGACTTTGGCTAGGATGCGTTCGAAGTTCTTCCGACTACCCAGCAGGTGATCGGTTGATCCTTCCTGTTTCTGGGTGCGCATGACTTTGACGTCGAGGCCGACAAACTCGCCGCGGGCGCCGAAGTTATTCTCCTCCAATACGCGAATCTGATTAAACGCGCTGCGGAGGTTGAAACTACCGAAACATTTATCCTGGTCGAATTTCAACCCGCCCTGGTCATTGAGGTGGACGCTACTGAGTTTATCGTGCGCCAGTGCAAAGGCCATATCGTCCGAGGGATCGAGACCGGCCAGTAGCGAGTGCGCTGTTTCAATCAGCCCACTGACCCGCTTGGGATCAACGGTTTGATAGGCTAAAGCCAAAGCATGACCGATGGTCGGAATGTACGCGCTGTCGACCGGTTCATTCGGTTTCGGTTCAATCCAGATATTCACTTCTCCATCGTATTCAAGCATTCGGTCGATTCCTTCGCGAAGGCGATCAATCGCAACGCGAGCATTTTTTGACTCCCGGATATAGCTTCCTTCACGGGCTAACCACATCACGATATTCGGTGTTCCCACCTCGCGGGCGATGTCGATAGCCCGAAGGCAACGATCGAGTGCGTATTGCCGGTCTTCGGCGCTGTTGCTGGTGAAGCCGCCATCTACCGTGCGAGGATCAAACCAGAGTCGCGGGGCGACAAATTCGGGAACCAGGCTTCGGTCATCAAGCATCTTTTTGACTTCGCGAGCTCGGGCGAGGGCCGCCTCAGGGGCGTGGTCTTCAATATCCTCAACGACATCGTCATCGTGAAATTGGACCCCCTCGAAACCGAGTGGGCCATACATATCGAATTTCTCCTGCATCGAAAAAGGCGAACGGACCTCGGGGCCGAAAGGGTCGGCGCCTTCCGAAATATTCCAGGGACCGAAAGAAAAGCGATACTCTGTGGCCATGTCTCTGATTTCCTTGTGACGTGCGTGGTTGCGTTGATGGGATGAATAGGCCCACGAATAGGC
>NHBP01000037.1 GCA_002168195.1 Planctomycetaceae bacterium TMED10 | reverse complement strand
AAAGATCTGGAAGATGTTTATCAACCGGAGCAGTCCATCACGGGGATCGCAAGCTACCGCTTTGGGGAAACCGTAAGTCAGGCAACCGATCGGATCGCACAACCGGGGGGTCCCGCATGCTGGATTCCCATCGGTCGTGATAAGGCCTTGGAGCAGGAAATTTTATGCCGGCTCTACGAGCGGATGAATCCGACCCCATTTTAACCGGTCGTCTGCCGATCCGTTCGCGATGTCGGTGATGCGCTCGGCATCCCGAGTGGCACGGTGGGAGTTCCAGCTACCACGACATTTTGTGCCACCGGTAATCGCAGCGTGAATGCGGTCCCCTTGCCGACGGTGCTGGCCACTAAGATCTTTCCCTGGTGAGCTTCCATAATATCGCGGCAAGCGGATAGGCCGACACCAGTGCCCCCTTTCCCCGTCTCATCGGGTCCCTTCTTCGTCGAATAATAGGGATCGAAAATACGAGGAAGTTTGTCTTCAGCAATTCCCGGTCCATTGTCGCGGACCGAGAGTTCGACCATTCTCGAAGCTTGATCAAGGCCGACACGAATGACCACTTGCCCGCCGTTGGGCATCGCCTGACGAGCATTGATCAGCAGGTTCAAGAGAATTTGCTGTATTTGATTCGGGTTCGCTCGCGCTGGCGGTGCGTCCTCCAGATGCGTCTCGATCGCAATCCGATATTTCCGCAACTCTCGCTCCAGCAGCACCAACGCATCATCGACCAGTTTTGCAAGATCCGTGGGTTCGAAATCGCCCGAGCGATTGCGTGCAAGTCCTAGAATGCTGTTGGTAATTTTCGCGGCCCGTTCGCCGGCGGCCAAGATTTTCTCAAACGCTTTATCTCGTGTCGCCTCATCTTTATGCCGGATGCCCATCTTGGCATAGTTGAGTACGGTCATCAGAACATTGTTGTATTCGTGGGTGGTCGTGCCGAGCAATTCTCCCAGGGCAGTCATACGCTGCGCGCGGGCGAGTTGCTCTTTGAGCAATCGTAGCTGCTCGCTTTCGCTCAATTCGATCGGCTGCTTGTCTGCCATACTTTGTGATCCGCCCAATCGCTATTGTTTAGCCCGATAGCCTGAGTCCCACTGTCGTTGCTTCTTGCCGGAAAGGAATCGCTTAACTTATGAACTGATTGTGACTTAGAGCCAGAATCCATATCGACGAATTCGCCTGGGCCTCTCTACGTGATCCTCGTATAATTCTTCGCGCACGCCGCACTTGCGGTTCGTCATGGAGGAACCTTATGGGCTGGAGAAACTAGGATGCACAGCGTGGAACTACTTGAGCACGCACTGACGGTGGCCCAGAAACTTGGCTTTCTGGTTCGTGAGGAATATGTCGGTGATATCGAAGGCGGAAGCTGCGTAGTTCGTGGCCAAAAAATGCTTTTTCTCGACCCGCAGCTTAGTATTCCCGATCGACTTGCCATCGTCTGCGACACACTTTCGGGTGACCCACAACTGGACCGTAGCGCACTTCCACCCGAACTGGCTGCCAGGCTCACAGTCCGTAAAGCGGCCTAACGCGAGCTTTTTCACGCGTCAGCGGCCGCACTGGTGCGATAGAGTTGGGCAGTCTCGATGTATTTTTCGACTGCCCGTGGCGTCCAATAGCGGATNCTCTCTCCGCGGGTAATTTTTTCCCGTACCTGGCGACTACTGAGGTCAATTCGCGGCATGGTCACTCTCAGGATCTCCGCATCCGGAAGGGATTGGTCGTCGAGTTGGCTTCCTGTCCGATCGACAACTGCAATGTGAGCAAGGGTGACAATTTTTTCCGGATCTTTCCAGTTGGGCATATCGACCAGCGTGTCGGCTCCCACAAGTAACACCAGCTGAGCTTCTGCATATTGTTCAGAAAGTGCCAGCAGCGTTTCGACCGTGTAACTGACTCCACCCCGCTTCATCTCGAGATCGGAGACTTCAAACCCACTGTGACCGCCGATGGCCAGGTTGAGCATCTCTAACCGCACTGCGGGAGATGTAGATTGATCTTGTTGTTTATGGGGCGCAATGGCCGCAGGCATGAATANGACGGTGTCGAGTTGCAACTGCTCNCGNGCAGATTCCGCCAAGAGCAGATGCCCGAAGTGAACCGGATCGAACGATCCGCCGTAAATTCCAATCCGCATCGGTTGCTCTCTCCTCTGTATTTCGTTGCCTCTCGCCAAAGCGATGTGGATAGCNGACAATNNNAGCATCCTTAACTTAGCCGACAGTCGCACCGCCGGGTAGTTACCGAGCTGACCATGTCCGAAGACCAGCCGCATTTATTCGATACGCAGCCCCCGGCGTGGGAACAAGACGCGGCGCAAAGCGTCTGTGTGGCTCGCNTCGTGCTGCCGAGCGGCTTCGCAAAGCAACTCGACTATGCGGTCCCGGATCATCTCCGCGAACAGGCCGAACCGGGACGTCGCCTCCGCGTGCCGCTCGGTCGAGGAAACCGCAGTGTCGTCGGTTACTGTGTCGATCTCATCCATGACGCGAAGGTCGACCGGCCACTCAAAGAGATCGAGGCGGTCATCGATTCCCGCCGACTTCTCTCCAACGAGCTACTCGAGATCACGCACTGGATGGCCGACTATTATCTCTGTCCCTGGGGACAGGTTCTTGATTCGGTGATCCCTGCCGGCGTGCGGAGTGGTGCAGGAACGCGGATGGCCACCCTGCTGAGTGTGCCCGAAGCGATCGCTGCTGCCCGGGCCGAGCAGAAATTACCAACCAAACANGCCGCAGTGCTTGACTATGTGCTGGCCCATCCCGGATCGACGCCTGCCGAGGTTGCAGCGGCCGTCGGCTGCACGCAAGCCCCGGTGACCACGCTCCGTCGCAAAGGCTTGCTGGAAAGCGAAAGTCGCCGCTTGGCGGTCGAGGCAGATCCCGAAGCGGTTGTCCCTCAAGAGGCCCATCTCGAGATGAATCCTGATCAGGCCAACGCACTTGAGAAAATCATGCAGGCGATCCAGACAGGAAAGCACGAAACAATTCTGATCCATGGCGTAACGGGAAGTGGTAAGACAGAAGTCTATCTGCAAGCCATCCGGGAAGTCGTCTCGTACGGTCGCCAGGCGATTGTGCTGGTTCCCGAAATTTCACTCACGCCACAAACCGTCTCCCGGTTCCGTTCCCGCTTTGGCCGCGTGGCGGTGCTGCACAGTCACTTAAGCGATGTGGAGCGACATCGGCAATGGGCACGGATTGCCGCTGGTGGCGCGCCAGTGGTGGTCGGTGCCCGCAGTGCCATTTTTGCACCCACGCCGAACCTGGGACTGATCGTGATCGATGAAGAACACGAAAGCTCTTTCAAGCAGGACAGTGCGCCCCGCTATCACGCCCGCGAAGTCGCCGAGCGGCGAGCTGCGGCCGCCGGCGTTCCGCTGCTGCTCGGCTCGGCCACTCCTGCGCTTGAGAGCCATGCCCGCGCACTGGAAGGCCGCTATGCGCGGGTCGATATGCCGCGAAGAATAAGCAACCTGCCGCTACCGAGTGTGGCGACTGTGGATCTGCGGGCCCATCAGCAAGATCGGCACGCCCGCGGGGCAATCAGCCGCCAGTTGCACCGGGCCATGGAGGAGGCACTCGAAGATGATGGACAAGTGATTTTGTTGCTCAACCGCCGCGGTTTCTCCACCCACATCCAGTGCCCTTCCTGCGGACAGGCCAGCGAGTGTCCCGAGTGCGAGATTGCGCTCACGCACCATCGAGGTCGCAAGCAGGCGGTCTGTCATTACTGCGATTACCACATACCGGTACCCAACCAATGCAAGGCGTGTGGATTTACGGGACTCAATTTCTTTGGGCGAGGCACCGAACGACTCGAGGATGAGGTCCGCCAGCGTTTTGCGGGTCACACCTCCCTTCGCATGGATACCGATACGATGAGCCGCCCAGGCAGCCACGAAAGTGCACTCGATCGGTTTCGCTCGGGTGAGGTCCGCATCCTGCTCGGTACGCAGATGATTGCCAAAGGGCTCGACTTTCCTAACGTCACGCTCGTCGGCGTGATCAACGCCGATACCGCGCTGCACCTCCCGGATTTTCGCGCTGCTGAAAAAACGTTCCAGCTCATCACGCAGGTCGCCGGGCGCACGGGGCGTAGCGCACGCGGAGGGCATGTGCTGGTACAGACATGCGAACCGGATCATCCGGCGATTCGGGCCGCAATCCGGCACGACTACGCACTTTTTTCTGCCGAGGAATTACCGATGCGTAAAGCCCTCGGCTATCCGCCTTACGGGGCGATGGTGCGAATTCTGGTGCGGGGTCCCGTCGAGATGGCCGCCCGGGAGTTTGCCGCATCTGTTGGTGAGCGGATTGGTGCCGCATGTCGCGAGGCCGATTTTCGCTTTCGCCTNCTGGGGCCGGCGCCTGCCCCGTTTGCCAAGCTACGCGGAAAATATCGCTTTGCGATTCAGCTGCAGGCCGAGGATCCGCTNGCTCTCTCCCGAGCCGTACGCGCTGCGACCGAGGACGTTAAAACCCCGGAAGACGTCCAGTGGATTGCAGATGTCGATCCCCTCGAGATGATGTAAACCGAATAGATCTTTTACCTGGCTCGTAGATTTCTCAGTGTTTGTCTCGCTGAGCAGCCGTAACTTTCTCGCAACCCTATTGAATAACGGTGTATTCACACTCAAAAACGTCCCCTTTCTTAAACGATTTTGCTGTGAAACCATTAAACGAAATATTGATCGTATCATGCAGATAGCGGTCATTTCTCGCCCAATTTGAAGCCTTGCCCCTTGTTGTGACGACTGAGTTGACGGGGGTGTCAAAGTTCACGATGGCACCCGCCGGAAGAACAAATCTGGAATGTATTTTTCCTTGTTGCCATGGAACGATACGGCTCGCTGCCAACACATTCATGAATGGGTCAAAAAAAGAAAAGTTTACACCTGTCCAATTTAATGTGCAGTTATTCAAGACCGTAAACTTAAGCTGGCACCTAGCGGTTCCGTCTGCCTTTGCATCGAAAGTAATTTGCTGCACCACGTCCCGATATTCTATTTCACCAAAAGTGTGCAAGTTATTGTCTGCAATGCGATAATCATATGATATTGCTCTTGGTACCGAAGAAACTAATCGAGTTTGATAATATTTTATGAAAAGCACATATCCCATCACGCAGCATAAAAAAAACATCAAGATACCGGCTGGAATTATGATAGCACGCCGATTGCGAACAAAAGGTATCCATTGGTGTCTAAATTTTCCCACCAAGCCGATACACAACACAAAAATCATGGCAAACAGAATAATAATCTGCGACCGAGTGCGGAGTGGAGCAAACAAATCACGAGACGTGATTCTTCCGATTCCATTGTATTCACGAAAATAAACTTGCAGATGTTCTGGCTCAAGACTACTCGGCGGCGTGTTGGAAAATTGCATTCCGATTCCGTGTCCAAGCTGCCAGTGCGTCTGCGATCCCCACGAGAACGAAGACCAATGCTTAATGCCTTTCACGAGCAAAGTGTTTTGAAATGGGCGAACATAAACGGAAGCGGCATTAGAACTCGAAATGTTTTTTTTAATTGACTTATTTTGAAATCGATCTCGCATGAGAATCGCAAGACAAGCCTTTGCAGGAATTGCCTTGTGGTAATCATACTCATGATTGTGCGTAAAATGCGTTAAGAGGAGTGATGACGCTGATGTTTCTAAGGCAGAGGGGGGCTGAGATTTGATATACGAACTGTGAAATGCGCACGGAAGTGCTGCGGCCCCATAATAAGAGTCGTATTCGCTTCCGTGAATATGCCCAAGAGCACCGTTCGGAAGAACGAGTTGTTCCATATTTCCATAGACTGCATTAACGCTTGTGCGAATGCGATCATTAATCAAGGCATTCCTGCCTAGAAAACTCTCGGAAAGAGCAATATATGCAACCCCCTCAAAGAGCATATCAACGCCATACCAAACACTATCGTGGCCATGGTGATCGCTGGTGTGATCTGGATAAAGATTACGGCCATCTTGGTTTTCGATAAGGCCATCGCGAGCCCATCTATTTTTATTATGCGGGTTAGTTGCCGCATCTGTCATCAGAATTAAAAGTTCGGACAATCTTTCATCTGCGTTGTGATTTGGTTGTTCACTGAAAAGTAAATGAATAAATGCGCTGGAAAGTTCATGCTTAGCCATGTCGTGATTTCCGCCGGTCTTCACATCAAATGTCGGAATTTTTATCGATTGGTTCGTGCACGATTCGCACAGTTTAAGAAATTTCTTTTGAGTTTCGGGTGGTAATTTGTCGCCGAGAACAAGAAAAGCGATCGATGCATACCCTATGAGATCGGCTCTAAATAAAGGTCGCTTCGTCCAGTATTGACCATTTTTTATGGTACTGTTGATATTCGGTAAAAACGGAATCTCGCGATAAGAGTCGTGCGATAGGCAAAGCCAGCGAAAAATGAGATCCGAACGCCGCAGCAGTTCATCCCGCGAAAGGCTTCCAACTGGAAATTGGTCGGGTGAATAAAATTCTAACAGTGTGGCATAGCAAAGCAGTAGCATGCCGTTTCCCGGAATTGTGACAGTCGCGGCATAGTCTTCGTTTGACCAGGTGTCATAGCGAGTAAAGTCAAAATATGCGGTTTTACTTTCGGGTTGCTCCACAAAAATGGGTTCAAACCGGTCTGCGCTTAGCTCAACAATTTTGAGGTAGTTGGCGAACGATTCGGAAATTTGACACTGTGCTGCCGAACCAATTTGAACAATCAGCAAAAAGCAGGATAAGGCGATTATTTTTTGGGGCATAATGCTAATGGTTCTGCAATATAGGTTCAGACACATTTCCCATGTTCTTGTGCAAAACCTCAATTCGACTTATGGAAGTCTGTATCGATGACACGCGATATGCATAAAGAGTTGTCAAATTTTATCGCTCGAGTTCAAGCAAATCCATCTCAATTTAGGGTGATTATCCAGGGATATTCACTCCTATTGATAATCCAGAATCAAACCAACTATCCGCGGGATTGCTTTGGGCAATGCGCCCCGATAGTCTGGTACCTTCTGTGAGACATGCCCCGAGATGCCAGACCCAGAATGCCAGAGTAGCTCAGTTGGCAGAGCAGCTCATTCGTAATGAGCAGGTCATCGGTTCGAGTCCGATCTCTGGCTCTTCTTTCGCGGTTTCAACTCCCGCGTCGTCTGCGCGGCAAAAGCGCAATACCCACAAGGGCTAAGAGGAGCGCCGATGGTTCGGGCACAGTCGAAATAGAACCATTCACCATACTCGCAACCGCAAAATCGAGCGCGACTAAATCGTCGTTTGCNGGATTGAGACCGAAATCGAGTGCTTTAGCAAAGCGGCTTGGTGCCAATGCCCCCATGCCGACTTGAAATACGTCGCCCCCGGTTTTACCGACCGCACCGCCCGCAAAGCCGGCAAGCGTGAGCGAAGTTGACTCGTTACTGAGAGAATACAAGATGGCGTCCACCAACGGATCAAAATCTTCCCGGTTGCCATCCAAATCGACAACCACCAACGCGTCCACGTCGTCCCCGGTAATGAGCCCCAAGTCAATTCCTTCGGCATAGCGATCGACACCCGCCGGATTATTTGCATAGCCGTTCACGGGTAACCCATAAAAAATGTCGCTTCCGGTATAGCCCGGCACCGAATACTCCGCCTGTGGATCTGCTCCAGTCCATCCATTCTTCTCGGCAATACTCCAATAAAAAGCCGCGTCGGGAAGTGGCTCCAACCCGAGAAACTGAGACCCCTCTGCTCGCATATCCAGCGCGTCAATGTGCGCACTGCCGGCTTCCATGAGTCCAATTTTTTTCGCGCCAGGCTGCATCGCCAGTCCGTTGCCGTCGTATACCTGCCGATTCGACCCGGTCAACTCCGAGGCAAAAATATCAGACCCGCGATCATCAAAACCCTCATTATTAACCGCCGATCCCACCATTCCTGTCGATTGCGGCGAAACGCTAAAAAAAGCAGACAGCAGATTCACCTGACGGGGATGATGCTTGTAGCCATAACTGATCGCATCGGTTTCGATTTCGGAACCTGCACCTTTCCCAAGAAAACGACGCGCCGGAGTAGGGCCACCAAGCGGCGGATTCACNGAGTTGGGGGCAAAGATCGTGTCTTCTTCGTAGTCGGGCAAGTCCGGGGTGTACTGAAAGGTTGAGCCTTGATTGTAAGAAAAAGAGACAACGCGATCATCCTGAGATGGCACTTGCGCCTGAACTTGAGTTTGAACTTGCGCAACTGAGTGCGCAACAAGGTGCGCAACGATAAAAAGAATAACGAATTTAAAACAACGCATTAGCGACCCCCTGAAGCTGACCCAATATCTCCCGTTCAGTCTAACGCAATCCTGCGTCAAAACAAGCATTTTATCGCGTCTTTCGCCGTCACTTCTACGGTTTCTTCAGGTCCGCGCAGCAAAATCTCGGTCGACAGAACCCTTGCGGTTGAGAATCAGAAGACGAATGAGAAGAGCGTAATCAGAACGAAGGCGAACACAAAAACCCAGCGACCGTAACGATCAATGCAAGCCGCATGAAACAACAGTGAAAAGATTCAATGAAGTGAGTCAGGAGAAATACCGACTCGCGATGTAAGCAAAAACTAAGCCAGAATGTCGTGGACCACGTTCCCACCCACGTCTGTGAGGCGAAAATCGCGTCCGGCATGCCGATAGGTAAGGCGGGTGTGATCTAAACCGAGCAGGTGCAGGATGGTCGCCTGCAGATCGTGGACATGCACCGGCTTTTCCACTGCCTCGTAGCCAAATTCGTCACTCGCCCCGTGAATGATTCCTGGACGGATACCGCCACCTGCAAGAATCACATTGAAGCAGTGCGGGTTGTGGTTGCGACCAGTGCGTTGCTTGCCTTCCATCTCACCCTCGGCCGTTGGCATCCGGCCAAACTCGCCACACATCACCACGAGGGTCTCATCGAGCAGCCCACGCATTTTNAANTCCGTAAGCAGCGCAGAAATCGCCTGATCGCANTGACGGGCGACCGGTTCGAGCGATGTCAGATTCTCATGATTATCAAAAGGCTGGTTGTGATAGGGCCAAACCTGCACAAAACGCACTCCACGCTCGATCAGCCTACGTGCCAGAAGCAACTGCTGCGCGGGCTTGGTGCTTCCGTAAAGTTTTTGGATGTGTGCCGGCTCTCCGGAAAGATCGAAGGCATCGGTGGCCGCTGCCTGCATACGGTAAGCCATCTCGTACGATTGAATCCGTCCTTCAAGCGTTGCATCACCGGCTCGGGCTGCCAGATGACGTTGATTCAAACGGTACAGCAAATCCATCTGCTTTCGATGCGCCGAACCTTTCAGGAAAGGATTACGCACATTGCGTATCAGTTTTTCAACGTCCCGCATTTCTCCGGTATCGACCAGTGTGCCCTGATAGATCGGGGGCATGAAACCAGCCCGCCAACCGGTCGCACCATCTTCCGGCAGTTGGCCGCTTCCCGGACAAAGCGCGACAAAAGCCGGCAGGTTTGCATTTTCGGTGCCCAGTCCGTAGGTCACCCACGCGCCGGCGGAAGGTGCATTTTGTGCAATCGATCCGCAATGCCAAAGCTGTCGCGCATCACCATGTTCAGGCGCATCGGTGTGCATCGATTGCACCACACAAACATCGTCAATTTTTTTACCCAGGTTTTCAAACAGTTCGCTGACCATCAGCCCATGGCTGCCGCGTGGCTGAAACTTAAATGGCGAAGGCATCGCATTGCCTTTGCGATCGTTCCGATCAGGCCCCACACCCGGCAGTGGTTTACCGGCATACTTGGTCAGGGATGGTTTGAAATCAAACGTATCGACGTGCGAGAGGCCTCCATTGAGAAACAGATGGATTACCCGCTTTGCCCGTGGAGCAAAATGCGGCGGTGTCGCAGCCAGAGGCTGCCCTGCGTTGGCCGCCGCTTCGTCTCCAAGCAGCATGCCCAATCCGAGTCCAGCCATACCTAACCCACAGCGGGAAAGCGCTTCGCGGCGTGAAACGGTAGTTAAGGATTTGGAAAACATTGCTCAGTCCACAAACATAAATTCATTACTCATCAACAAAACTTGCGCCAACTGTTCCCACGGATCCATTCCACCCTCCCAAAATGGAACCGAGCGACGGAACGCATCTTCGCTTCGCCACTGCTTGACCGCAAAGGGGGCACCTGCGGCATTGATTCCTACCTCTACAATTCTAGGCGACCAGGAAAAATCATCAAAGGCATTTTCTCCACGGGGGGCTACTACCAGATCAATGACGTCTCCCGGTTGAATTTCCAGATTTTCCAGGTGAATATCCATCGATCCTCCCGCGTCACGCGGAAAAGTCTTCAGTAGCCCTTTTCGACTGGAAACCACATGAATATCAACCCCATCCCCCACATACGGTCCCGGCATAAACGTGCCCCGAAGAATGTAGCGATTGCTCACCGCATCAATTGGCGCCTGCCAACGACGGATCACCGCCGTTTTCCGTCCAGGTCGCCCACCGACGGCATCGAGATAGGCGTCCTGCCAGGTATGTGCTTCATGCTGCCACCAGCGACGCCCGTCGAAATACGGGAGCGGTTGAAAATNCTGGACCGCGCTTTGCTCCGGATCGAAGTGACCAGTTCCGTACATCCAGCGGGCATCCTCCGGGGAAAGTTGTTTGCCCGCGTGCGGCTGAGAAAGGAACGTGGATGCGACATCCGCAACAAACGCCTCGGCATCCTCCAGTTCTTCCACCGAAGCATCGCGACCATAAATGCGCCTGAATAATTCTTTGATTCGCTCGGCCGCTTCAGTGCTGGGATCGGCTGTCACCTGACTGGCAAGTTGCACGGCTCGTCGCATCACAAAACCGTTGTTCATCAAATAGAGTGCCTGCTGAGGCACGATTGTTTCACTGCGCTTCGGTAGCGTGGCATCTGCAGAAGGCACATCAAACGTCGGCAGGACCGGCGCCATACTGCGGCGATCGTGCAGCAGATAAACGCTTCGCCGAGGCGACTCAAGGTCGTCCGTAGGCGGTCCGCCTCGTGTAATTTCGAGTTCACCGGTAACGGCAAGCATGGCATCACGCATGGGTTCAAATTCAAGCCGCCGGCGATTCTTTCTCCAATAGAGTCGATTATCCGGGTCGGCAGCCACCGCACCTGCGCGCGGCAGACTCTGCTGCCTGTAGGCAGCAGAGAGCATCATTTTTCGATGCAAATTTTTAAGCGACCATCCCTCATCAAGGAGCGTTGCCGCTAAAAAGTCGAGCAATTGCGGGTGCGTTGGCTCGGCAGAACGCGTACCAAAATCACTCGGCGTCTCGACGAGATGTTGACCGAAGTGCCATCCCCAGACGCGATTGGCAATCACGCGCGCGGTGAGTGGATTGTCTGGATGCGTAATCCATCGCGCAAGCTCTTCCCGCCCGCTGCCGTCGCGTATCGGTTCGGTCTCGCAGTCGGTGGCGAGTAACTGATAAAATCCGCGGTTGGTGATCGGACCGCGTTTCTTCGGATTCCCACGGATTTGGATCGCCGTATCGAGCACAAGCGGATTTTCGACAACCGCCATCGCACGTTGCGGGACAAGGTCACGATACTTCACGAGCACCAATTCAATTTTTTGACTTTTTTCCCGGAGCGACTGAGGAGTACGGCCCAAAAACCATGCCCGATGTATATCTTCTTGTGCCGTTGCGACCTGCACAGTCGCAAGCTCGAGCAATTTCCTGATTTCCTCGGCCGCCGGGTCGGCAAACCCTGAATCACCCGGATCGAGCTTTTGTAATTCTTCCCACCGATCGTAAACACTTGCGATCGATTGACCGAGAATGCGCATTGCTGCACCGATGGATTGCGGTTTTTCTTGCAAAAGCTTCTCGCGCAGCAGGCGGTTGCCACTTTTATCATCGGTCAAAATGCCCGAGAGTGCCTCCGCATATTCGGCACCCTCTTCCGCTTGGATCGCAAGCAGCGTGTCCCAGAAGTAGGCAAGCGTTGTGTTCTGGGAAAGCAGTTGTTTCCAGATTGTAATCCCATGCGGGCTCAAGCGATTATCATCGCCAAGATCGACGGCCTCCAGTTCGGTCCCCAACGCCGATGCTGCCACGAGTGCAAAGTAATATGCTGCCTTCTGCTGGAGTTCCTCGGCAATCAGTTTTCGGCGCACGTCTGTTAGCTCTTGCTGCAATGCTCCAAGTTCACGATCAAGCTGCACTTTGAGCATGGCCTCTCTATCGGGATCGACTCCAGGCGAAGGACCGATTTCCGGTAATTCGATCGACAACGGTTCGACGGCATTCTCAAAGATCCCATAAATCGCATAAAAATCTCGCATGGAAAACGGATCAAATTTATGGTCGTGGCATTTGGCGCACATGATCGTGATGCCCATCAGTCCGCGACTGACCAAATCGACCCTTTCGCCCAAGATGCGGTGATTGCGATTGAGAAAGCGGCGACCCACGGTGAGAAAGCCAAGCGCTGCTAACTTTTCTTGACCTGCCTCATCCGACAAATCGGCAGCCAACTGNTCGGTGATAAACTGATCGTAGGGTAAATCTTCATTGAGTGCATCGATAACGTAGTCACGGTAGGTCCAGGCAAACGGGTATTGAATCTCGGTTCCCGGAAAATTGGTGTGGCCGCGGGTATCGCTATAGCGGGCCACGTCCAACCAGTGTCGACCCCATCGCTGACCATATTCCGGTCGCTGCAGCAATTGATCAATTAAAATCTCGTAAGCATTTTCACGCGCATCAGCCACAAACGCCTCCACCTCCTCATAGGTGGGCGGCAAACCCAACAGATCGAATGTTGCTCGGCGGATGAGTGTTCGGCGGTCAGCCTCCGGGGAGGGCGTCAGACCATTTCCAGAGAGACCCTGCAACACAAATTGATCAATGTCACCGCGTGGCCAGGACGAATCTTCGTGACTTGGCACGGCGGGCCGTTCGATGGGTCGATAGGCCCAGTGATTTTCACGAATCGAATCCATCCGCGCAAATGGCGTGTCGGCAATCACTTCCTGGTTGCCACTCCACAACGCTCCATCATTGATCCATTTGACAAGGTGTTTTTGTTCTTCTTCGCTGAGCATGTCGCCGTCGGGCGGCATNGTAAGATCTTCTTCTTGGCCCGATACCATCCGGTAAAGCAGGCTGGTGCTCGCATCGCCTGGCACAATGGCTTCGCCCCGCTGACCACCTCGAACCACCGCATCGCGCGAGTCGACACGGAAACCGTTTTCCTGCACATCTTCGCCATGGCAGCTTTCACACTTTTCGACCAGCAGTGGCCGAATATTATTTTCGAAGTAATCTAGCTTCGCCCGTTCGTCGGCTTGGGTTCCACCGGACGTGCCCAAGAAAAGAATCCACGTAAGGCAACCGCACTGAATCCGGGAAAAGATGAATGGAGGCATGGAGTACGCCCGCGGGAAGGAAACCTGACAAAACCCTTTGCCTTAAGTATATCTTGGTCAGCAGAGTCGGGTCAACGCAGCGCAAGTTCACTAGGCGATACTACGAGATAGTATGCAATACTATGCAATCAGGTTGTGTACCACGCGACCATGCACATCGGTNAGTCGATAATCACGACCNGCATGCCGGTAAGTGAGTCGCTTGTGATCAATGCCGAGCTGGTGCAGAATCGTGGCGTGCAGATCGTGCACCGTAACCTTATCTTCGACCACATGCTGTCCCCATTGGTCAGTCTTGCCGTGCGTCACACCACCACGAATTCCACCTCCCGCCATCCATGTACTGAAAGCATGACGATGATGACCGCGCCCCGTGGCGCCTTTGTTCGGCGCAAACGGATTACGACCAAACTCGGTCGTCCAAACCACCAGTGTATCATCGAGCATTCCCCGCCGATCCAAGTCTTTGACGAGTGCNGCGACCGGTCGGTCAACATTCTTTGCCAGTTTGTTGTAGCGTGTCATTTTTCCGTGCGTATCCCAGTTATTCCCAGAATTCGAATCGGTATCGATCAATTCAATAAACCGCACATCACGCTCGGCGAGTCGCCGCGCAACGAGGCATTGCCAGGCAAACGAATCACGATTACCCGGTTCAAGACCGTAGAGTGCATGGGTTTCTTCTGTTTCGCCCGAAAGATCAAACACCTCGGGAGCCGCATTCTGCATCCCGAAGGCCGTCTCAAAAGACTTGATGCGGGCAGAAAGATTCGGATCGGCATCTCGGCCTGCTAGATGCTGGCGATTGAGATAGCCAAGCATATCGAGTTCGGTCTGTTGCAGCGGACCTGAAGTGAGCGGTCGCATGTTCGGAATCGGTTGCGCAACAGGCTGCAACCGCGTTCCCTGGTGCACCACCGGAAGAAAATCTGAGCCCCACACCTGGCCGCCTCCGTAGGGAAGGCCCGGCGAGATTGCCATAAAAGATGGCAGGTTGCGGTTTTCACTACCTAACCCATAACTGACCCATGAACCCATGCTCGGCCGATTAAAGTTACTCGACCCGGTGTGAATCGCAATCGACGCACCAAAATGATCGCCGTTATCGGTCCACATCGAGCGGATCAGACCGATGCGATCGGCGATGCTTCCCATCTCCGGAAAAAGCTCGCTCACCTCCATGCCAGATTCGCCGTAGCGGTGAAAATTCCAGTCCGCCCCCTTACAGAAGCCGGGGTCCGCAACTTTTTGATCATGGTACCTGCGAAGTTCCGGCTTAGGATCAAACGAATCAACGTGCGATACGCCACCGGTCATGTAGAGAAAAATGACCCGCTTGGCCCGCGGCGGATGATGGGGCATTTTTGGCGATAGCGGATCACTTGCACCAAGTGCTTGCTCGCCCAGCAATTCAGAAAGCATTCCGGGGAGCAACAGGCCGCCTGCTGCGAGGGAACGAATCATTTGTCTTCGGGTAGATTGCATCGGTGATTCAACTCTCTATCAATCNACATATAAAAAAGCATTACTGGCAAACATACTCCGCACACAGGCCGCCCAGGCATCACGCTCAAGATCCGCATTGTCATCTATTTCTTTACCAGCAGCGACCGCATCGACCGCCTTCGCGAGAAACTGCCGGCCTACCTTCAACTCTTCTGCTCCTGCATGACGACCAAAAATCATCCGATAGGCCCAATCAATGCCTGCTTGGTCCGTCTGGGTTTCGCGAATGATTCTTTCGGCTACCAAAGCACTCTGCTCATGCATGAATGGTGCATTCATGAGATAGAGCGATTGCAACGGCGTACTGGTGGCCCGCCGTTCTGCAAAAGGAAGGTTGCCATCGGGNCCGTCAAATAAATCAATAAANGGNATTTTNCGCAGTCGCGACTGCAGCAGATAAATACTCCGCTTATTCGTTGCATAGGTTTCCTGAAAAGGCTCGTGCTGCCTGTAATGAAAAGTGCGTTTGTGTGGAAACGGATGGGCCCCCGCAGGCTCCCGATCAAGCTGACCACTGATCGTCAGAACTGCATCACGAAACTCTTCGGCACTCAACCGTCGGCGACCCGACCGATGAAGCAGCAAGTTCCCCGGATCGGATAACTCGTTGGCAGCGATCGATTCCGAACTACGTTGATATGCGTCGCTTCGCATGATCAACCGGTGCATCGCCTTCACACTCCAGCCATGCTCGACGAAGTAGCGGGCCAGATAATCAAGCAATTTCGGGTGCGTCGGCGCTTCGCCACGAAGCCCGAAGTCGCTAGTCGTCCGCACCAAACCGCGGCCGAAATGATAGTGCCAAATCCTATTCGCCATGACACGCGCGGTCAGCGGATTTTCCGGATCGGTGATCCAGGAAGCCAACTCAAGACGACCGCTCTGCGAATGTCCTTCGGGAAGCGTCTGTCCGCCCAGGACCTGCAAAAAACCACGGCGGACCTTCTCGCGTTTGATACCCGGATCCCCCTGGCGCTGCACCTGGACGTCATGGGGATTTCCCTCTGAAATCGCATAGGCCATATCGACGTCCGGGAAATCGCGGGCAATCTTGGTATACGATCCCCACAGTGCATTAATCTCACGATTGAGTTGCTTGAATTCTTTTGCTTTCTCCGGACGTTCTCGAACCACCTTCCTCTGGTCGCGGAGTTTATTGATCTCCGCAAGCACAGGCGCGAGTTTCTCCCGATGCGGGCGAAGTACATTCTCGAGTTCTTCAGCGGGAAGCCGGTAGACGAAATTTTCCCGCCGCTGCTTATGCTCGGCACCCGCNTGCGGAAAGATNGAACTGTCAAAAATACCGTAGAGNGCATAATAGTCGCTGGTCGGCACNGGATCGAACTTATGATCNTGGCAACGGGCGCATCCGAGCGATAATCCCAGAAACGTTTTTCCCATATTATCGATCACATCCTCAAGCATCACATGCTTCTTGGCGTGCGGGCTAACGCCGATTCGCCGTGCAATGGCCAAGTAACCGGTTGCAATCACCTTCCGCCAACGTTCGTCATCGTCCGCAGAATCGAGCAAATCGCCTGCTAACTGCTCGCGAACAAACTGATCGTATGGAACATCTTGATTGAAGCTATCGATCACATAATTGCGATATTGAAAAGCCTCGGGCACCGGATAGTCCGAAGCGTCTCCGGCGGTGTCCGCGTAACGCACCAGATCAAGCCAATGGCGCCCCCAGCGTTCTCCGTAGGCCGGACTCTCGAGCAACCGTTCAATCAACTGCTCGTACGCATCGGGAGATGCGTCGGTAACAAACGCGTCAATCTCTGCAGGTGCCGGGGGCAAACCGGTCAAATCAAAAGTGACTCGGCGGATCAATTGCGCGCGGGAAGCGGGCCGGGCGGGTGTAAGATCTGCCGATGCAAGCTTTGCGTCGATCATGCGATCAATCGCTTCGGCCGCCGCAGCGTCATTCTGTACATCAGTTGCATCCGGCGAACGCGCGGCAAAAATCGGTGCAAAAGCCCAATGCGTCTCAAGGAAATGCGCAATTTTCGCACTNGGTGGNGGTTCTCCAAGAGGCATCGCCGCCGGCCAAATGGCGCCGCGGTCAATCCAACGCGTCAGGTGCTTGATCGCTTTCGGGGTTAGCGGTTCAGCCTCCGGCGGCATCACCAAATCGGTATCCGTGTGCCGCGCTGCAGCAACCAGAAGACTCCCGTTCCCGTCTCCGGGTTCAATTGCCGGCCCGCGGGTGCCACCGCGAAGCAGCGCCTCACGAGAATCAATACGCAAGTCGCCTTCCTGCATTTCCTCACTGTGACACGCGCTACAGTGCTTGAGAAGCACCGGGCGGACATGCCGCTCAAAGTGTGCCTCGTCGTTTCTGGCATCGGCCGAGACGGTGCCGCCACCGAGCAACAGTCTCAGGAGCATCAGGCACAACCAAAATCGAAGCGGCAATGTTAGAGGCAATGTGAGATGGGTGTATTGCATGGCAATGTGGATCACCGCAGGAAGTAAAAGTGCGGGAATAACGGGTGGGCGATATGAATATATCTTCCACCCGCTTTTCAAGTCAACGTTTAACCTTTATTTCCAGTGTAATTAAGCTTTTTCCGGGGTCACGCCCCCTCTGAGGTATGGACGCAGGGCAAGTCGAGGGTCAAAATCGTCAGTGCATTTCCTATGGCACTGGGGATATCGAGAAAACCACGCNATGTCAGCAAGCCGAATACTTATTTGTGGTGCGGGACCGGTTGGACTCACCGTAGCCAATAGCCTTGCAAGGCACGGGATCCCGGTACGGATCATTGATGCCGGAGAGGGGCCAACGGACCTATCGAAAGCACTGGTCGTCTGGCGGCGCACGCTGCAGGTCCTCGACAGCCAAATTCCTGCTGTCGCATTTATTGAGCATGGACATCCACTCAAGCAGGCAGCAATCTGGGCCAACGGCAAACCGCTCGGCGCAATTGAAATGAATGACGATCCATTTGATTTTCCGACCGGCTTACTGATTCCTCAGTCAGAAACCGAGGCGGTTCTGATCGAGCACGCAGCCAAACACGGCATTGAGGTCGAATGGCAAACGCGGTTACTCGACTTTACCACTCAAAAAGACAAGGTGACCTGTCAGTTAGAAACGCCGCAGGGGAAAGAAGAACAGGCATACGCGCGACTGATCGGCTGCGATGGTGCCCATTCGGTGGTCAGGCACACGTTAAACCTCGCGTTTCCCGGTGAGGCCATGGATCGCCGATGGCTGCTTGCGGATATTGAAATCGACCAAGAAATCGATCCGCATCAGATACGGGCCGATCAATCCCCGGATGGTTTGATCGCAATGTTTCCTATTGGTAAAGGGCGACTAAGAATTATCGCCGATGGTGGACCGGAGGATGAAAGTAACGAGCGGGCTGAACCCACCGATGAGGAAATCCAGGCGCTGCTCGATGACCGCACCACCACCGGTTGGAAGATTACGGCCAATCACTGGAAAAGTGAATTCCGTGTCAACGAGCGCCAGATAGAGAATTATGTGCATGGCCGGGTAACCTTGGCCGGCGATGCTGCCCACGTACACAGTCCGGCCGGAGGGCAGGGCATGAACACCGGGATGCAGGACGCAACCAACATGGCCTGGAAGATCGCCCTGGTGGAGAAAGGTGGTGCCTCGGAAAATTTGATTACCACCTACCAGGAAGAGCGACACAGCGTGGGTGAAAAGGTGCTCAAAATGACCGGCCGTGGATTACGGGCTGCGATGATCTCCAACCCGTTTGTCCGGCATCTCCGCGATGCGGTGATGCACATCGCACTCTCGATTCCTGCCATCCGCAAGCAACTAACCGAATTTCTCAGCGAAGAAAATATCACAACCCGAAACAGCCGTCTGTGCGGACCCGGGATCCGTGGCGCTGCAATTCAGCCCGGAGATGCTTTTCCGCACGTATTGATTGAGCAACAGGGCCAGCGACAGCTCTCAACCAACCTACTGCGAGGCAATGAGGCAACGGTAATCGTCTGGGGAAAAGCCGCAGAGCGTGTCTTGCCCACTCATTTCGGCGTGGACGGCTGTGGTTTTGCTTTAACGAAGAAGATCCTGGACACTACNGGCGACATTGCATCGCTGCTNGAGAAGTTCCGCCTACAGGCCGATGGATGCATTCTCGTTCGGCCCGACGCGGTGGTCGCAGCAGTCGGTGAAGACACCAACGTTGTCGAGGAAACTTTCAACCGNTGGCGAAGTCTTTAGGTCGCCTATCTGGGAAACTCGACTACCAGTTCCACGTAGCGAATCTCGTAGTCTGAAAGTTCATTTTTCTTCGTCTGCCAGTCAACGAAATTAAACTTCAGNAGCTCTTGTAGTTTTTGATCCTCGGCNTACAACTTTTCCTGCCGANGTTTGATNACTTTNCCATGCTCNTGCAGGTGCTTGAGAGTCGNNATCAACTGCTGTTTACGCGCCACCAACTCACCCCATTCTGTATCGCTATAATCTGCTTTTTTCTTTTTCGATAGCAAAATCTTGTTGAGTCGATTCAATTCGGATCGACTTTTACGCTGGCGAGCCGCAGAGTTTTCACTTTCAAGATAGACTGCCTTCGTCGATTTTCGGTTACGCTCCAGGTCGGAAATAATTTTTGAACGGTCCGAATTAAACTTTTTAAGTTCTTTATTGCATTCTTTTATCAGGCCCTGAAGATGATCAAGTTCCTGGACCACTCGAGCCGTACGCTTCGAACTCGAAGCAGACGCCAACCGCCGCCGCCGCTTCTCCAACTCATTATTCTCTGCTCGTTGCTGACGAAGTTCCTCTTCTTGTCGGCGCTGGTTAGTGACAAAACTCGGCTCGTTACCAGCGGGCAGCATGGCCAGTGGCTGAAGTCCCTGCCGATTATTGATGAGCTGCTTTAAATTTTCGGCACACAGGGCAAAGTTCACATTCTGGGCATCGGTCTGGATCCAGGTATTGATCCCGACAACTTCACCGCGCGAATTAACCAGCGGTCCACCGCTGTTACCAGGTGAAATCGGGCTCGATGTTTGAATCCAGGTAATATCTTCGCTGAAATCGAGTGCTGCCTCGAGCCGGCCCGTCCCTGAAGCATCCTCCATGGCGATTTGTCTAATTTCTGTCCCGCTGCGGATCGCGCTGACGATGCCATCGGTGATTGAGCCGAGATAGCCTCGGGGGGCACCCAACGCATAAACTTTTTCGCCCTTGCGCGGAAGTTCACTGGTGATCGGTAGCGGCTCAAAATCGTTTCGATTGGAACGGATTCTCAACAATACAAGATCTTTTTCTTCAGCGATCGCGACGAAGCCAGCAATTTCGTAGCGGGAGCCGTCCACAAACTTCACTTCCGCCGAACCGGTGTTCTGTACCACATGCAAGTTGGTGACAACGGTTCCCGATGCGTCGATAATAAATCCACTTCCATTTCCACTGGAAGATTCAATCTGCACAACCGACCGATCGGTACGCTCGACAAGTTTGCTATCATTTTCCCCCACTCCCGCTATCGCTTGCNTCGTCTGCTGATTTCCCATCGCATCTTGCGCACCTTTGCTCCCGCGTTCAGGGCTCCCGCGTTCAGGGCTCCCGCGTTCAGGACCCCCGCGTTCAGAATTTGCCTGCTTAGCGGTGAACGAGGCAGTCCCATTCTGAGGAACGTTTGATACGCGTTGTTCAATCAGCAACAGCGCCACCAGTAGCACGAGGGCCGTACCGATCGCAACAATCATCGGATGCGGAGCGTTGCTCTGCTGGACAGGGCGACGTTTGCTGCGACGTCGCTTTGAATTTTGCTTTTGAACGGCCTTAACAATTTGCGTACTCGGGACAGGCGAAGATTGAGCCACGACCATCGACTCACTTTGGGGAACCAGAGTCCCCGCACCGGAAAGCACCGCATTGATATGATCAACAGAGATCCAGGGCGACTCTTCACCTTGGCGAACTTGCCCCTGCGGAGGAATGGCGCCTGCATGAATCAACTGCAGCAGTTGGGCAACCGAAACCGGTCCCCACTGTTTGTCCTCAATCTTGTAATACCAGCCCATCGGATGCCCTTATTCCGAATCCCCTGCGAGGTGCCATGATCTCGACCAGGGCAGATACGCAAAACAGACGCTATAGTAGATGTNNAGTTTAACCGANACGCTTCCTGGAGTGCAAAAATTTNGACGCCCTTCAGGTTGAAACTCCNGGGAAAAGGGNGCGTTTTTCGGCCATTTCCGGTTATCCGGACCCTGCCCTCCCACCAGNGAAAGGAACTTCCTCATGCGTGGNCCCCTGCTGATGATTTTCAGCCTNTTTTTTCTGANCATNCTCTTTTTCACTGTGCGNGCATCATTGAGCGAGAACATNCTNCGAATCGATCCGATGGTCCTGGCGAACCGCTGGTTTCAGGCGACGCTCGCAGATGCCTATTTAGGATTCGCGACATTTTATGTCTGGGTTGCCTATCGGGAATCTTCTCTGTTTGCCCGCGTCCTCTGGCTCGTCCTGATCTTACTGCTTGGCAACCTCGCGATGTCGGCGTATGTTGTGATCCAACTTGTGATGCTTCCGGCCGGTGCGGATTTGTCATCGCTCCTGCTGAGGCCAGACCGCAGCGCATGCTCACATCCTTCCGGATAAATTTCCAAGATGCTCTCACCCATGCTCAATACCATCGCAGCCTTTGCGTTCGCTGCTTTTATTGCTGGTTGGATCAGTGCACTTGTGATCGATCGCAGTCGCGGCCCAGATGGAATAGGCCGACGGGGGTTTGCGCTGATCGTGTTGATTGCGCTCATCGCGGGTACGTTGGCAGCTTCGCTGAGCTGGCAACGGGGAGAATTCCAAGAAGATCAGACGCTTGAAAAAGATTATGAATTGAATCGCTGACGGCGCGAGACGGCGAAAAATCCGAGTAAGGCAAAAAGTCCGAGTAGAATGCCGCCCGGTTCGGGAAGGCTTTGCCCGTAAATTTGGAGCGAGCCCATGAAGTCGACTTGCGCGACATACGTGGAGAGAATCTGGCCCAGAGGAATGATTTCAATCGTATCCAGATTCGCCACAATGCTCGTGATTTGATTGCCATAAAAATCCGGCATCAACCCGAAAAAAGAGGACTCGTTGTAGGTATTGCTCACGGGACCCACATAAACGGTGACAAAATCGTCGATATCGTTCGTCAACAGATCGGCCGCCTGAGCGAAAAGCGATCCGGAGTCAAAGACGAGACTCGTGCCCGAATCCAATTCCGTGAATGTCTGTTCAAAAACGGGAACGGCTGCCATCAAGCCGGCGCTATCCTGAAGAAAAATCTTGAAATCCACCGAATCGATCGGCGAAGCACTGTATTGAGGTACCGATTCGTTGATCGCCTCGGTCAGTAGCAGACCACCGCGGGCATGACTCGGCAATAGCGCGACCAAAAGCAGCAGGGTGAGTGGCAGCGGGAAGCGAGCGAGGAACTCTTTGTTTTTGAAATACACGAGGTGATCTCGGGGCGCGTAGGTTGGCCGGTTGGTCTTCTGAGAGTGAATGGTCATTCCACGCCGAAAAGCGGCCAACTATTTGTCGAAAAAGCATTGTCGAAAAAGCACTTTTCCATATATGCTTTATTTCAGCACTAGAAAGCAAGCCTATTTTCCGGCAAAGCTCGCCTACCAGGTTCGCCGCTCGAGCAATTTCTCTGCTAGTGCGAGCATAGCGATTGATGCGCCCAGAAAGCATCCGGCGCGAAAATAGGGAAACTCACCTGCCCCGATCTTCATAAATGTCCATACATCGATCGTGGCAAACAGGCTCCACTGATCGATGCCCTGGATTAGATACTGGGCAAAGGAAAGCAGCACGATGCCGACTACGATCACGCCGGCACGGAGTTGATGCGTCGAGAGTACCGAGATCAGCACCGTAGCGGCAATCAGCATCAATAGAAAGCAAGCGATGTAAGACGAAGCCAGCAGCGTCGCCTTCCAGGGCAACCATTCATCCACCGCCCGTGAAAACCAGATTGCGGAAATCGATGACAGATAGACCGGGACCAGAATCGCAAACGCAAGGACTGCGGTTCGCACACGGAGAACAGTTCGACGGGACACCGGCCGAGAGAAAAGAAATTCGGCTGTCCTCTGATCGGCTTCACGCGCGATGATTCCACTTCCCATAAAAGCAATGGCGGCCAACCCAAATAGACTGCACCCTTTAAACCACTGCTGGATGGCAAAGTACGGCCAATAGCCAGACTGCTGCACCGCTGTCAGCAAATCCTGCAGTGACTGAAACGGAATCAACTTTGCCAGGGCGGGTGTGTTATCGCGAAACTTCGGCCAGTAAAAAATAGCCGCAATCATCGCCGCCTCAAGAATGAGAAAATAGCCGAGCGTTAACCAGAAAAGTCCGCGGGCATATTGGCGTGCCAGGGCAATCATTCGACGATTCCTCCATAAAGAGCATCGAATACCTCTTCGAGCGAGCCGCCCCCATCACGTATTCCGGCAACCGGCAGTTTGGAAATCACTGCGAGCACCTCTTCAACCGCATCGTTGTGCTGGAGCGACCAGCGTGTGGCCTGCCCCTGCCAAATCCAGTCCGAACCGGCAGGAAGTTGTTCTCTTTGCAGCGGCGTGCGGAACTCAAGATGCAGCAGCCGACCCGTTTCAGCCGCAAGTTCTGCCGCTGCCCCTGAACGCACGATTTTGCCACGACGTAAGAAAGCAGCCCGATGGCAAAGGCGTTCAACGCTTGTCAGGTCATGTGAGGAAAAGAGCACAGCCCGCCCGCCTTCGGCCTCTTTGCGTAACTGCGATTCGACCATGCGACGCGCTTCGGGATCCAGCGCCTCGGTCGGCTCATCGAGGACAATCACCGGTCCGCCGCTCGCAATGGCCTGAGCGAGCACAATTTTTCGCTTCATCCCGTGGCTTAGTTTACCGAGTCGCTTATCGTGCGGCACGCCAAGTGCTTCGAGCAACGTCAAGCCAACCTGCAGGTCTGCTTGCGGATGAAAAGCGATTGCAAACGCTAAAAGCTCTTCGCTTGTCATTTGATGATAAAGGGCCGTTTCGCTTGGAGCGTAGCCAATCTGTCGTCGTGCCGCGAGCGAATCGCGGACCGCATCGACTCCACAAATGCGGACCTTTCCTTGGTCGGGCCGGATGATACCAACCATGGATCGCAGCAGCGTGCTTTTGCCTGCGCCGTTGGGGCCGATGAGTCCAACAATTTCACCCCGCTCAATGGTCAGCGAAACGCCTTGCAACACGTTCTGCGTGCCGAAGGCGTGGGAGACTTGATCGAAAAGAACGGCAGGCTCAGCGTGCATGGAACTGGTGGGGGCCGCGGGCGAAGAAACTATATCCGTTTATAGCTGGTGGAATGCTTTTCACCAGTGGTAAGACGATTGCCTGCCATGAAAATTGGGTGCGATAATCTCTCACGCGGCGCGACGCGTGGGTCGATCCGATTCCTCATGTTGCATAAGGCGTAATTCCTGCCCTGCTTCGATGCGAATCCGCGTGATGTCTTCTTGACGGCGGTGGAGGACGCGAAACCAGGCAAAAAAGAGAAATACGAGAAAGCCTGCGATTCCCAGAAAAGTGCCGCCGTAAAAGGCTGCGCGATCGAGGAGCAACTGGGCGGCTCCGGCCGACTGGGTGATGCGTTTTTGGGTGATCATGTCGGCCCGATCAGCCGACGCATCGGCAGTCGATTGCACCCACTCCCGAATGGCGAGTTGTTCCTGGTGAACCGCCTGCATCACCGCCTCGCGTTCAACACGGATCTGAGCGAGTGCAACGGTCTGCATTTTTTCCAGATCCGCAGTTGCCGCCTCGCGCTGCTGATCGACAACCGTCGGAATGGCTGCAAGTTGCTGATCGACCGTATTTTGCATTTCGTTGGCCGCAAGCGCAAGTTGCTCCATGGCCTGGGAAGTGACCGTGAAATCGGCAAGGGCTTCCCGCACCACGGGCGATTGATCGACACCCATTGCGAGTAATTCTGCCTGCCAGCGGGCCTGCTTGGGCAGATATTCCGCATAGAGTGCAGAGAGTCGCTGCATATCTTTCACATCGTCTTGCATCGAGGCCAGAACGTGCAGTAATTCGTGCTTTGGCTGGTGTATTTTTTCTATATTTTCAGTCGCGATCGGTGTGCGGTCGAAGTAAAGATCTTCCATCGGATGCCGCTGCGCCGTTTTTTCCACGAANGACTCNACGTAATTCANATTNGGNTCGAGTTTGCGATTGATTTCGACAAGCCGTGCATCCAGTGCCCGGCACGCAACGATCACATCCTCCTGCCAGGGTCCGAAGGGAGGTTGCTCGCCTGCCGATTCAAAGAGATAGAGCATCTGTCGGGTAAGCACCCAGAGATCGCAATAGGAGGCCAGCGGATCGGGTCGACTTGCGGCCCCGAAGCCTGAAGAGATTCCATTGATCTTCCAGAGCAGTGCATTTTTCCGGATCACCGGATCCTGGCAATTGGCAAGGATCGTATCGGAAGTCGCTTCAATTTTATGCGCATAGCTCGGCACATACTCCGAGACCATTGCCCTCAGGTTGCGCGATGAAATTTTCGAGTGGGGAATTTCCGCCTCAAGCAGACCTTCCTGTTGCGGAACGGTGGTGCAAGCAGAGACACACAGGCAACTGACCCCGAGGGCCACCGCATAGCGAAATGAAGCGAGCATTCCGAATCCATACTGATTTCGCGACCGGCAAGCAAGATCGAAGCAGTGCCAGCTAAGCTGAAGCGACCNCGAAAACAGGGACGATGCTCAGAGTTCCGTGTATTTTGTGCTTCGGCCCTTCGACTTTTCCACCGGATATTTTTCCGCGTTCTTTTCGATTTTCGCTTCGATGGCAGCCAACAAATCCACGTTCAGATTGTCGGCAAGTTCCANAAGAAACATGCCGATGTCGGCCAGTTCCTCTTCGATCTGTTCCCGCTTTGCCTCGACGATCTGCGTTTGCTCTTGCTCGGTTTTCCAGAGAAAGAGTTCCATCAGTTCAGCCGCTTCGATCGCAATGCCGGCGGCCATATCTTTGGGATGGTGAAATTGCATCCAGTCACGCGCATCGCGAAANTTTCGAATGCGATCAATCACCTGCTGCAGATCACGCATCACCAAGNCCCTCGCTCAGACATGTTACTTNGANATCACTTTGTCGATTCGATCATCNCTTTCAATTTTTGCCATTACGGCTTGCCCCTCTTCAGCGTTGATGTTTAGCTTATCGTAAAGAAAAGCGACCGTGTACTCGAGCGTGGGAACCCACCTGTAAGGTCTTCCCGCGAGATTAAAGGCGAAACCGTTGACATTCGCTAGTTGACGCAAAAGGTGCTCCATTTGTTTGCCATCGGTACCGGCAATCGCAAAGTGATTGGCCTTGAGTACCTCAACCAGCGTAGCGGTCCGTGCGTGTTTATAAATGGCAGCAGACCCACCATGCCAGTAGACGTCTGCTCCGGGACCAAAGATAAAGGGCATGCCCGCTTCGGCCATTCGACTAGCAATTTGATTGGCGAATCCAGGCACAGGCAACGGCAGGTCGACAGACACGTTTTCAGCTGCCGTGGAAGGCCCCGAACAAGGGCATAGCTTGTCGGATTTCGAGCAGACAATAAGCAACGGAGCATTCAACTTGGAAACCACAGAACTCGGAACCGGGCGGGCNCCGTTCCACGGTGCAATCCCGACAACCGCCTTCACAAAACCGGGTTGTTCGGCGTTGACACTGACCCCTACGTCAATCGATACGCCACCTCCCATGCTGTGACCGACCAATGCCAGTGCATTGGGATTCACATCGCTGCGCGATGCGAGATAGTGCAGATTTTTTTTGATATTCCCCGCCATCACAGACGAGTCGACGCAGTAGCGCAACTTACCGACACTTTGCATCGACGCGATCGGATTGCGAATATCNGCCACACCACAATCTTCTTGCTCCTGATTCGCAATAATCACAAAGCCCCAGGAACAGAGTCGCTGCAGTGAGTCAGAATAACTGTGGGCCGGGCCACAGAGACCATGGCCAAACACAATGCCAGGCCATTGCTTTTTTGCTTGGGAACCATCTGCAACTTGAGGAATAAGAAGCAGTCCCTGACCTGAGACTTCTGACATCGCAACGCCGTAGGGGCCNTGTTTCCCGAAGGCGGTGGTCGACTCGCCATAAACCTGAAAAGGCATTGCCGAGAGGGCAACGAACCCGGAAATAGTAAACAATCGTTTCACAAAGAACGCATTGAACATGACACTCTCCCTTACTCCAATGACCCCAAGCACTGACAACGAGATTGATCTTGTGCCTATTAGACACAGCCTATGCTGGGCAAAAAAGAGGGGAATGACTAGCCGATCTTAAAAACAGGAGATCTTAAAAAGCAACGTGGCCCGGTCCGGGGAACAAAGTGAATGCCGCCTCAGAAGAAACAAAGACTGCATGCCAATATTTCTATCAGACTGAATGTACCGTTCGAGACAACGGCACAAGGCACCCGAAAGCGTTCTGCGCGGCGTGTGTGCCGCACCGCAAAAAAAGCCATGCCCCCGATAGCCGCCAGTTATTTTGAGGTAATAATAGAGGCATGGCCGCAAAAGCAAAGTTTCAGCGTTTTTTTGGAATCTTACGAGACAACGCACTTTATATCTCGATCGGCACTCCAATACTGTTTTTGATTGCTTGCGTCACACTCATTCTTGACGGAAAAAGTTTTCTGATCGCAGTGCTGGGATCGTTCATTTTTATTTTTGGCATCGGCTATGTCGCATCATTGCTTTTGCTTGGAGTCGTTTTTTTCAGTGAGGATCAGCCAGCGCGTCGTAAACGCAAACGACGCCCTTAGACCGCAGAGAATTGTTTTTTATCTANGGGAATCATCNCAACAAACAGATTAGAGCCAAAAAAAAGGGATAATGAAATGATGTCTGAAAAAAAACGGGGACCAGGCACTTGGATCCCACAGGCGGTTATCATTATCCTCTTGCTTCTCGCTTTTAATCCGGGCAATCCTTACGGCTATTACATCGGCTTACGTTGGGCCTGCTTTGCGTGTTTTTCTTTTCTTGCCTACCGCGCCTACGAGACGAAAATGACCGGCTGGCTATGGACCATGGCGTTTACGGCGATGCTATACAATCCGTTTTTCAGAGTGTCTTTGGGTAGAGAAATCTGGTACGTCGCCAATGGAATCACGATCGGGATTGCGATCTTTTCCATCTTTGCTTACCGGAAGTCGTTTGACTCTGGAGAAGCGTCTTAAAAAAGCAAAAGCCGCAGCATTGCCACGGATGACAATAGGCTCTTGGAAATCTCGACTTGGGGTGCGGGGCACGGGAGCAAGCAGGCCGACTGTAGAGGCTGCTCATTTTCTGTGGTAGGGTGATGCGTGTCGGCAAGTTGCTGGTGGTTCATTTCATAAGACATCCGGGCGCGGTCATCGTGCATGCAGTGAGAGGACGTCATGAAAGACGCACTTCAAATTCGTGTGGGCTGTCAATTTTCAGGCTCGGCATCCGAGAAAAGCCCCGCCGTATTTCAACTTCAGCCATTTCATGGCGATCCGCACGAGATACTTGAAGAATCGTGGCACATTGAGCCCGACGTTTCGCGTCACGAATATTTTGACTCGTATGGCAATCGCTGCCAGCGGCTCACCGTACCCCGCGGCAAATTTACCTTACGTTACGATGCGCTGGTGCAAACACCGGCAACGGCCGACCCGACCGATGCTACGGCAGATGAACTCGCCCCGGCGGATTTGCCTGATGATGTGTTGATCTATACTTCGCCAAGTCGATATTGTCTTTCGGACGAGATGGCGGCAACGGCTAAGGAACTTTTCGGCGCGATCCCACCCGGTTATGGTCGGGTCGAGAAAATCAACGCCTTCGTTCATAACCACTTGGAGTATGCGTTGGGCACAAGCACCTCGGTCACCACGGCGTTGGCCGCGTATGAAAACGGCGTGGGGGTTTGTCGTGATTTTGCGCACTTGGCGGTGACCTTCTGCCGCGCATTGGATATCCCGGCCCGCTACACGTTCGGCTATTTACCTGACATTGATAAAATTTCGATGTATCCGATGGATTTCCACGCTTGGTTCGAGGCCTATTTAGGGGACCGCTGGTGGACCTTTGACCCCCGGAATAATGACCGTCGAAGAGGCCGCATTGTGGTCGGTCGCGGTTGCGACGCGGTCGATGTCGCGATGGTAACGACGTATGGAGACGCAGCGCTAAACGAATTGACGGTTTGGTCCGATCTCGCCTGAGGCGATCATCGATTCGGCGCGGCGATCGACTGCCATTCGTTCGTCTGGTCTGCTCGGCAAACTTTATCCGCCCATAGCAGCACACCCGTTAGTCATCCTCATCGACGTCTCCTTCCACAAATGGGCCTATTAAATAACGAAAGAAGTACCAAGGAACTGGGGGGCAACCGCAATTCCTTTATTTGCGATATTGCATAAGAATACTGGCATCGATTTTAAATTTCTCAGGAGGCCCGTGACATGCGATACATTACTCTTCTCTTCTTGACTTGCGCGATCTGTGTTTCTTCGAGTGAGGCGGTCGTTACCCAAGCATCTTTAGTGGCAGATAACATCGCAGTTCTCAGCAGAAAACAGGTGACGGTCCACAACTGTGACAGCGCAGGGGAAGCGTTAGCAGAA
>NHBP01000036.1 GCA_002168195.1 Planctomycetaceae bacterium TMED10 | reverse complement strand
GATGATCTGGCTTCAAGGCGAGTCAATTTTGCCTCACCGGATGACAGTTTGATGCTTCTGAAGCCAACCGGCGGAGTGCCGCATCAGGGTGGACAGTTGATGAAGTTCGAAGACCCCTATTACAGAATTGTTCGTGATTGGATTGCAGATGGAGCGCTGCTGGATCGGGAATCCCCTCGCGTGGTGCGTGTTGAAGTATTTCCTAAGAATCCCGTTGTCGATCGAGCGGGCGAGCAGCAGCAAATGCGGGTCGTTGCTACTTATGTAGATGGGCAGGCACGTGACGTTACGGCTGAATCTTTTCTCGAGAGTGGCAATTCGGAGGTCGCAACCACCGATGGGTCGGGCCTGATGACCGCGGTGCGACGGGGTGAATCAGCAATCCTTGTCCGCTATGAGGGTTCCTATGCCGCGACGACGCTCACGGTGATGGGCGATCGCACTGAATTTGTGTGGGAAGAACCCGAGGTGTGGGGGGAAATCGATGCGCTAGTCGCAGATAAATGGGAGCGAATGAAGATCCAACCGGCCTCGCTCTCATCGGACACCGATTTTATTCGTCGAGTGACCCTCGATCTTACCGGTTTGCCGCCCACGCCCGATGAGGTTCGCGGTTTCCTGGCCGATACACGCGATGGGGCGATCAAACGAACCGAACTTGTGAACCAGTTGATCGGTTCGGAAGATTTCATCGAATATTGGACCAATAAGTGGGCGGATCTTTTGCAGGTGAACAGCAAGTTTCTGGGCAGTGAAGGTGCGATGGCGTTCCGCGACTGGATTCGTGGGCACGTTGATGCGAACACACCCTATGACGAGTTTGCCCATGAGGTAATTACCGCAAGCGGTTCGAATAAGGATAATCCCGCAGCGTCGTACTATAAGATTCTTCGTGAGCCCACCGACATGATGGAAAATACAACGCATCTCTTCTTGGCCGTAAGGTTCAATTGCAATAAGTGCCACGACCACCCGTTTGAGCGTTGGACGCAGGATCAGTATTACGAAACGGCCGCATATTTTGCTCGTCTTGATTTGCAGCCCGATCCGGCCGCCGGCAAAATGAAAATTGGCGGCACGGCCGTCGAGGACGCCAAGCCACTCTATGAGATTGTGGCCGACAAAACGGAGGGTGACATTGAGCATGAGCGGACCGGTGAAGTCACCGCACCGAAATTTCCTTTTGATTGCGAGCATTCAGTGGCCGAAGGGGCGAGTCGTCGAGAGCAACTCGCTTCATGGATCACCTCCCCGGATAATCAGTACTTTGCGCGTAGCTATGTCAATCGACTCTGGGGTTATCTGCTGGGCGTGGGAATTATTGAACCGATCGATGACATTCGGGCCGGCAACCCGGCCACGAATCCGGAGTTATTGCAGCATCTGACGGATGAGTTTATCCGCAGTGATTTTGACATTCGGCACATTATGCGGCTGATTTGCACATCGCGGACATATCAGTTGTCCGTCGCAACCAATCGCTGGAATGAAGACGATGGTATTAACTACTCGCATGCCTTGGCACGACGGCTTCCGGCAGAGGTGCTTTACGATGCGGTCCATCGCGTGACCGGCGCAGTCAGCAACATTCCCGGACTTCCGCCGGGAACCCGAGCGGCGGCAATTCCCGATGCAGCAACGAAGCTTCCGGATGGATTCCTTACCAATATGGGTCGCCCGGCCCGCGAGAGCGCCTGTGAGTGTGAGCGTTCGAGTGATATGCAGCTTGGCGGTGTGATTTCCTTTGTCGGTGGTCCGACGGTTGGTGATGCGATTTCAGATTCTGAAAATGCACTCGCCGCACTGGTGGCGGAAGAGGAAGATGATGCTCGTTTGATCAGCGAGATTTTCTTACGCATTCTCAGTCGCCCAGCGACCGCAGAGGAAGTTCAAAACTGTCATAAAATGTTGGCGGCGCTGCCGAGTGAACACGATCATCTAGCAGGTCGACTGCAGACGGTCGAGCAAGAGGCCGCTGCGCGGCAGGCAAAGTTGCAGGGCAAGCGAGATGCGTTGCTGGGTGAGGCAAAGAATGCGCTCGCGACACAAGAGGAAGAGGCGGGGCCACGCGAGCAAGAGTTGATCCAGCAGCGTGAGCAAAAGATCGACGCGGCAAAGCAGTCGCTTGCCGATTTCGACGCCCATCTTCCCGTAAAATTACAAGCGTTTGAAAAGCGTTGGAGTGAGGGGAATACGAGTTGGTCGGTTTTGGCTCCGGAAGCGTTGTCGGCAACCAATGGTTCGAAGTTAGAAGCCCAGGATGACCTTTCTGTCTTTGCTTCGGGTAAAAATGGAAAGGGCGCTTATCGCTTTAGCGGCCAGACGCCGATCGAAGGAATCACCGGGATCCGCATTGAGGTCATCGCCGATGAGCGACTGCCACAGAACGGTCCGGGGCGAGCGAATAATGGAAACTTTGTGCTCAGCGAATTGGAGCTTCTTGCCTCTCCTAATACGGATCTGGCCGGATGGGAGAAGGTCAAGGCATGGGATCTTGCTCAGGCAGCGGAGGCCAAGGTTTGGAGTGCCGAAGAAGGTGCGGAAGTTGTCCTGGGAAAAGACTCGCTTGCGGTCAGTGGTGATGCAGTGCAGGTGGAAACCACGCTTACGGATTGGTATTCCTTGGGCCCCTTTTACGATCCGAATGCGTTTGACGTGGAGTTTGGGCCGGAGGCCGAACCGGTGAACTTGAAGCAGACCTTTGATGTGGATGGAAAAGCAATCCGTTGGAAGCCACGCAGCGATTTATCGGACGGACGCAAGCATACTTACTCGCCGGGTGATTATTCGGCAACCTATTTCTATCGCACGGTCGATGTGACTGCGCCTCGCAAGATGGTGCTTCGCTTCGGAAGCGACGATGGGATCAAGGTTTGGCTCAATGGCGAAGAAGTGCATTCCAATAAAGTCAATCGAGGCGTCATCGCGGATCAGGATCTAGTGCCGGTGATGCTCAAGAAGGGTGAGAATCACCTCCTGCTTAAGGTGAGCAACGGGGAAGGACCGAGCGGTTTCTATTTTGCGACCGACACGATCCCCGCGATCAATCCGGCGATTGCAGTCGCTGCCGAAGGCGTTCCCGGTTCATACGCGGTGGAGGTGGTTGCCCGTTCCGACCGAGAGGCCCCGGCGCGTTTATTCTGGAAAACCAAAGGNGATANAGTNTTNAGTGGGCGNCGNGTGACCGANGAGGCTCCGCTTGCNAAAGGNGNNGANTGGCAGACCTATCGATTTGATTTTGTGTCACCGCAGCCGATCAGCGGNTTGCGNTTTGATCCGGCAGGGGCGAACGTGAATATCCGCGAGGTGCGACTCTATAGACATGAGTTNCCAAAAAANGTTGCCTTTCAAAATGCGCAGGCAAGTTATCAGCTGGACAGTCATCGGGTGGGGCGGGTGATCGATGGTGAAGTCGATGATTATAAAGGTTGGGCATCGGACCCAGGTCGTGGACAGACACTTTACGCTTCCTTCGAGACGAAAGAGGATGTTGGCTTCCGCGGGGGCGCAAAACTTGATTTTCTCCTGGATCAGCAGTATCAAAGCAATCAGCACTCGATTGGACGTTTTCGTCTTTCCGTGACGGGTGAACCGCGGCCAGTGCTTTATGGAATTCCACCGGAGATCGTGAAGGTGGTGAAATTACCGCTTTCCGAGCGATCTGAAGAAGATAAGAAGCGTCTCGAAGAATTTTACAAGAATAACGACTCGGATCGGATAAAATTGAAAGACGGAATAAAGGTAGCAGAGCAACCTATNAAAGTCGATAAAGAGATAATGCGGTTACGGGAACTGCGGAACCGCGTAGCGGTTTTGCAAAAACCCCTGCCTAAAGATCCGCAGTTGGTGGAGTTGGAGCGGGCGATTGACTTGAGTCGTCGCCAATTGGACAATCAGCGACTGACCGTGGCTCAGGATATTGCCTGGGCACTGATTAATAACCCTGCGTTTTTGTTTAATCGTTAACCGTGTAAACTTCAGTGGCGCACCCATTTTGTGGGTGCCGACATTTTCCTAACGACAGGAGTGGACCGATGCTTGTTATTCCCGGCCAGGCAGCCAAAGATTTGTGTGATCGCAACTTGGGAGTTAGCCGTCGAGATCTATTACGGGTAGGCGGTGCAGGAATGCTCGGGATGGGGCTTGGTTCCATGCTGGAATTGCAGGCGATGGCCAATCGGTCGGACACGGTCGGTGGNGGCCCCGGTTGGGGTAAAGCCAAGAGTATTATCCTCTGCTATCTGCAGGGAGGCCCGAGTCATATTGACCTCTGGGATCCAAANGAAAATGTGCCTGAAAACGTGCAGAGTGCTTTTGCACCCATTTCAACGAAATTGCCGGGCGTAAAGTTTACGGAAAATCTTCCGAAGCTTGCGCAAATCAATGACAAGTTTACGCTGATTCGAGCGATGAGCTATACCCCGAAAGGTCTCTTTAATCATACGGCCGCTATCTATCAGATGATGACCGGTTATACGACTGACAAGGTGAGTCCGTCCGGACAACTTGAACCGCCGAGCCCCAAGGACTTTCCCAACTTCGGCGCCCAGCTTATCCGGCTTCGCCCATTGATGGAGCCAATGCTTCCATTCGTNATGCTNCCGCGACCNTTGCAAGAGAGTAACGTGGTCGGCAAGGGTGGCACCGCGGGCTTTTTNGGGAAGGCCTACGATCCCTANACGCTCTATCCATCCGGTGACGATATGGATATGACCAAGATGGATCGGATCAAGGTGGATGACCTGAAGNTGCATCCGGAGGTTTTTGCGGAACGACTCAAGCGACGTGCGCGGCTTCGCGAAATCATTTCCGANGGCATGCCNAAGATTGATAAGGCGGTCGCGGACTATAAGTTAAACGAATATTATGATCAGGCCCTCAATCTGATCGTTTCCGGACGCGCCCGGGATGCCTTCGCTCTCGANCGTGAACCGGTTGATGTGCGTGACCGCTATGGTCGGAACACATTTGGTCAAAGTTGCCTCCTTGCACGGCGTTTGGTCGAAGCGGGTACCCGCGTTGTGGAAGTGGTTTGGCCCAAGGTAGCCAATTCGGATAACCATTCCTGGGATCATCACGTGGGGCTGACCAAGCGAATGAAAAATCAGTCTGCACCGATGCTCGACACNGGGCTCTCGGCATTGGTATCAGATCTTGATGAGCGTGGTCTGTTGGATGAAACGCTTCTGGTTGCGGTAGGCGAGTTCGGTCGAAGTCCTCAGAGAGGGGTCAGTACATCCGGAAATGGCAACAGTGCGGACGGTCGGGATCACTGGCCCTATTGCTATACCGCACTGATGGCAGGCGCCGGCACGAAACGCGGGTATGTTCATGGAAAATCGGACGAGACCGCATCTTCACCACTCGAAGATCCTGTGCATCCCGGCGAGTTGTTGGCAACGATCTATCACGCCTTCGGGATTGCCCCACGGTCGATCGTGTACAACCATCTCAATCAGCCTCGAGAACTGGTCAAGTCAGACGCGGTAACGGGGCTGTTCGCATAGTTCGCATAGCGGGTAAACGCGGATGCATTGACTCACCAGTTGGTGGTATTCGCAATCCGATATCCATGGTGGCTCTGTTTCGAGTATTCCGGTCGCTTGTTGCGCGGTGCGTTCCTGTTCATAATGCGGTAAAGATCCACAAACCTGCCGAGTGTGAAACGATCTGATGGCTGATTCTTTTGATCCCTACTACAAGTGGCTGGCGATCCCAACGGAAGATCAGCCCNCNTCGCACTATCGACTCTTNGCAATCGCGACCNCCGAGCAAGATGAAGAGGTGATCGCGAATGCGGCGGAACAGCGTATTTCCCATTTACGGATTCTTGAAATGGGAGAGCAGGGAGCGATTGCCACAGAATTGATCAAAGAAATCCAGGCAGCGCGTGATTGTCTGCTCGATGCGGATACGCGGGCATCGTATGAATCGCAATTTTCGGATGAATCAACTCCCGAGCCCGTGGATGATTCAATTGCCGTTCCATTCGGCCCGGTAGCGTCGCCGAAGAAAACGGAAACAACCCGCAGGACGAAGAGTAAAGCGAAAGATAAAAAGGCAAAAAAAATCAGCCTGATCGGGCACATTGTGGCGCCGATTGTAGGTTTGGCGCTCGGTGGAATTATTCTGTTTGTGATTAAATCGATACCCAGCGAAAAAGAGGATCCTTCAAGGATCGATTTTGAGATCGGCAGCATGCGTGACGATGATGGTCAGGAGCAGGAACCGGCGAACACTGATGGGGGTGCCGAAGATCCGGAAGCAGAGCAACTCGATACCTCCGAATCCGACTTGCCGTTTGAGCAACCAAGTGTCACCGACTTATCGCCAGCCGAAACCGGACTCGAAGATGGGTTCGGCGGCGAATCCTTGGCATCAGAACAATCGGTGGATGGATACCAGGAGGTCGAGGATTCTTTCGTCGAGTCGGACGCAGCAGATTCTGCAGTCGCNATTGGCGAGCCCGAGAAAGAAGACCCGGGTGATTTTGACTCGACAGCGGAAACGCCTTTCACCGAAGATGTGGTTGTCAGCGAAAATTCGCTCAGCGTAGGAGATGACCGCAGGGAAAAAGAGGCGGCGTTAACGAGAGCGATTGAGATAGGTAACCTGATGTTGCAATTAAAAATCGCGGCAGAGATTGGTATGCTTGAAGGCGAAGACAGTTGGAAGCAGGAAGTAAAGCTATTCGAGGACTACCAGAAAAGAAGTGCTCCTTCAGACGACCGATCAGTCATACAGGCAGCAATCTTTCTTTCATCGCGGGCGCAAGAAAGAGGTCTTGAAGACGAGGCCCGAGCGTTTGCCATCGACGCGCTCCGTTCGGCGCGTCGCGAGGGTAACCCCGCGCTAACACGGAAGGTGACAGCCTATATCTTGCAGTCATCTTTTGTGGAAAGTGAGTAAATGGGTGTCGTTGGCCCTGTGATTCTCTATGAAGAGGGTCCCTGTTTTGTCGTTGCCAAGCCTGCTGGCATCTTAACGCAGGCGCCCCCGGGCATTCCTAGCATGGAAGTTCAGGTGCGCGAAATGATCCGAAGACGCGAGGGCAAAACGGGTAATTTCTATCTCGGTGTTCCCCATCGACTCGATCGACCGGTGTCCGGTGCACTCGTGTTGGCTCGCCATGTGCGAGCCTGTCGGCGACTCTCGTCTCAGTTTGCCGATCGCATTGTTCGCAAGATTTACTGGGCTCTGGTGGAAGGCGTGGTCGAACCTGCGGAGGGTGCATGGACGGACTTCATGCGAAAAATTCCCGGACGGGCAAAAGCTGAACTTGTTGCGAGCGATCATCCCGAGGCGCGTGAAGCGCGGTTACAGTATCGATCTCTTGGAGAGACGGAGTTTGGCTCACTTCTGGAGATCACGCTTGAAACGGGGCGGATGCATCAGATACGTCTGCAGACTGCGTCGCGCGGATTCCCGATTCTAGGTGATACGCGGTATGACGCGCAGCACCCGTTTGGCAAGCAGCATGCCGATGTCCGATTGCGGAGTATTGCGCTTCATGGACGTGTGCTTTCATTTCAGCATCCGATGACCAAAGACCCGGTCACCGTGGAGGCACCCCTGACAGAAGATTGGTCTGCACTGAAACTCCCCGTCTGATCTATCTGTTTCGGCACTGAAGCGATGGGGTATGATTATTTGAATCGATAATTGCAATAAGCCACTCTTCAAGGAAAAAACGATGGAACTTACAGACCTGCGTAACTTTTTTCAGTGGTGCCTAGTACTCAACGCAGGAATTCTGCTTTTATGGTCACTCGTTTATCTAGTGGCGAAAGATACGATCTACCAGATTCACAGTCGCTGGTTCGAAATGCCAAAAGAAAAATTTGCCAGCATCCATTATCGTTTACTGGGCCAGTATAAAATTGCGATCTTCGTATTCAATTTGGTTCCTTGGATCGCCCTGTTGATTATGCTTCCTTAGTCTTCGGCAAGCCAGGCACGTGCTTGCTCAATTTCACTTTGATCAAAGTATTGTAGTTTGGCGGTCGTGAATGGTTTACAGAACATGGCCATGCCATGTTCCCACTTCTTGTCACCGACCATCGCCAATCGATCAATGTCTTTAAAGTGTTTGATGTCGAATTTGATATCTTCCCAGAGGGCTCCCATTTCCCACCCGGAGAATTCGTGCATCGAAAAGAGAATGCGGACTTTACCATTCTGCATCAATTTTTCAGTACGAGGAACGAAATACTCGTAATCTTCTTTAGATAACTTTCCGGTAACCTGTACTTCTACCATGCGTCCATCGGGTGATTCGACCAGTTCGACTGCCATGACGATTTCCTCCCTGGGTGATTCGATAGATAATTAGCTGCTGCACAATTGCTGCACAATCAAGCATCGCGTCGATCGGTTGACAACGGCGCGAGAACCGTCATTCTATGTTCTTTAATGACTACTTCAACAGCCTCCGGGAGTCTACCGTGCCTTCTGTTTCACCTAGTCCGCAACCAGGGCAAAAAAATCNTAAAGATAAAAAAGTTTCTGGCACTCCGCTTTTTCTCTTACGCTTTTTTCTTTTTTTCATCGTCTTGGCAGCAGCTTGGGGTATTTATGAATTGGAGTTGAGTTTTGANGGNAGAAANATNGGTCTGTTAGTCGTNTTGCTGCCGCTGGGTTGGGCNGCNGCNATGGTTCTTTCGGCNTGGTTGGTCGGAATGCTTTATTACGGCAAAGACGATAGCGATGGGGAGTGATCGCGATTCTGATCNACCGGTTCCTGNAGCGGCGTGGAAAGGGCGNAATTTCTGGACACTTGGTTTGGTTCAGATTACGGTTCGCACCGGCTGGATTTTTAAAACCGAGAGTATCATCATTCCGGTTGTCCTCGATACACTGAGTGGAGCAGCTTGGATGCGCGGCTTTCTGCCGATGTTCAGTCGTTCCTCGTATAGTCTTGTGCCCTGGCTTTTGAACGAACGAATAAACCGATTGCCGAAGAAAAAGTGGGCACTGGCTGCGAGCCTTGGCGGCATGGCGATTTGTTTTTTTGCGCTCACGCTGCTCTGGATGTTCTTTGGCGAATCGGCCGCCAGCTGGATGCCCTTTGCATTTCTTGGTCTTTATGCGGCGTTTTTTGTCTGTGCAGGCATGACACAACTCTGTTTCGGGACCCTTCAAGGCAAACTNGTTCCTGCAACACGGAGGGGNCGGTTAATGTTATTTGGGAACGTGGGCGGCGCGGCCGTTGCCATTTTTGCGGCTTCGCTTCTGTTGCCACTTTGGTTGGAAAGCGGTGATGGGCAATTCCATTTTATCTTCGTAATCTCGGCAATCTGTTTCTCGATTGCAGCAATCATCGGTTGGCAATTGGCCGAAGACAGAGATACGACAGATGGCGAACAAAAGAAAATGCGGTTGACCGCATCGTGGGACATCCTTCGAAGTGACCGTGCGTTTCGACGTGCATCTTTTTTAGCGAGCCTGTTCGGAACATCCTTCGTGCTTTTCCCGCATTATCAGGCCCTTGCCCGCATACGGCTGCAAATCGATTTTTCAGATCTGGTTTTCTGGGTGATCGTGCAGAATGCGGGGACGGCTGTCGTGAGTCTCATTGCAGGGTTCATCGCAGATGCCCGGGGCAATCGCACAGTATTGCGGCTGCTACTTTTCGGCCTGTTTCTCTTGCCCGCCTTGGCCCTTTACCTGTCTTACAATTTGGACTGGGGTAGAGCCATCTATTGGGGAATATTTTTACTCCTGGGGCTGGTGCCCGTCACATTGCGGACATTGCAGAATTATACCCTCGAGTTAGCCCCGGGCAGAGATTACCCACGCTATCTGAGTACGCTTGGATTGTGCATTGCGGCGCCGATGATGGTTTCTCCTTTGGTTGGGCTGGCAATCGATCGTTGGGGCTTTGACGGTGTGTTTTTATGCGTATCACTCGTTTTACTTTTCGGATGGTTTCAAACGTTTATGCTGGCAGANCCCCGCCATGCCTCCATTGAAAAACCGATGCCNGGNCGGNTGAATGTGGAGTCCTGAGCGATNTNNNCNTCGCGNTTACGACCAGCGAGANGCGATGAAATCGACTGCCTGCTCGACATCAAGTTCCCGGGTGCTACCCCCGGTGCGGAGATAAAATTTCCGTGACCCGTCAAGACTGACATAGACCGGTTGTGTAGCGGGGCTGATGATCACGCGACAAACCGTTTTATCCCTCAGGCGGTGGAAGACAGGCTGAATGAATCGACAATTTGCGGTGCCCGCTTTGCTCGAAACGAGCGTCATCAATGCCACCTCCCACCCATCCTGGTCTCTTTTTTTCAGCGTGGGATAGTCATTTTCAATGCCCACGATTTCTCCATCATCCGCCACGCCAACCAAAAGGGTTCCTCCCTCACCGTTCATAAAACCAGCGAGCGTTTTAAGGATCACGCTCTCCAGAATGCGATTTTTTTCATTTTTTTTCAGATCCCATCGCAGCGATGATTTGAATTCGAGGTTGCCGCTCTCGCCACTGGCGATCAGCGTTAAAATGTCTTGCCCAAGCGCAGATTGAAGTTGTTCGATCTGTCGGGCACGACGGCCGAGCACGCTGTACAATCCCCCGCTTACCAATCCCAAAAAAGCGCCGGTCAATCCAAAAAAGGTAATTTTCCAAGGTGCCTGACCGTTGAGCGCTTGTTTCATTCGCGTTGCAACATAACGCCATGCGGAATTCCCATACTTTTCTCCATAGAAGGTTCGATGTTCATGGAAATCAGCAAACTCATTGACCGGGGCGAGGATAAAGACACCGACGAAAGTACCGATCAACAGTGGCAATACAAGATAAATCAGCCAGCGCGAGTAAAGTCGATGCATGTTGCGTTCGCTGGTTAAAGAGATGCGATCCCCGAGGCTCTTTCAGTAATGTCAGTGTACTGCACCGAAACGCCCGAAAGAACCGCGCGAAAATATGGTGTTTTAGCAATCTTTTTGCTTGTGCCTCTCGATGCTGCACCTTCGCGTGATCGGCATTCACCACTGCGGGGCCAAGGCAACAGAAAACCTTGATCCACTTGACCCAGTTAGGTAACGAGTAGGTAACGAGGCGGATAACACTCAACAGCCTCAGGCCAGCGTTNACGGCGAACTTTATTCGCTGTCTGCAGTGTCCAGCTTCAGTACACGATTGTGGCCACTATCCACAATGAATAAATTTCCGGCATGGAAGCAAACGCCGTGCGGTGCCTGAAGGACGGATGCTTCACCCTCGCCCCCTAAAATCGTTTTGACCTCTCCNCGTTGCGGGTCGTAAAGGCGGATCGCATTGTTTTTNTCATCTGCAATATAGACGCGGTCCTGAGGATCGATGCAAATGTGTTTCGGCTCGTAAAAGGTGGCCTCAGTCGCAGGCCCATCCTGAAACCCTTGCTCCCCGGTTCCNGCANCTGTANACAGCCTNCCTTCGGTGTCGATCATTCGCAGCACATTTCCGGCACGTTCCAAAATATAGACGTTGCCACGCGAATCGGCCGCCACCGCCCGTGGGTCGAGCAGCGCACTCTCACTGGCNAGTGCCCCTTCGCGCGGCCTGCCGCGTTTGCCGGTACCAGCAAGTGTTTTGACTTCTCCCGTGGCNAGGTCGATCTGGCGGATGCGATAGTTGCGAATATCAGCAATCAAAAGCTTACTGGCATCNGGAGTCAGTGTGACGCAAATCGGTTCGCGAAACCGAGCGTTTATTCGATCACCCCCATCGCCTGCGAAACCCGCCTGTGGATGCCCTGCATACGTTTNGACTTGCCCGTTCTTGGAATCAATCACGCGGATGCAATGGTTGGAACTATCTGAGAGAAAGAACTGTCCNTGTGGACTGATCGCCACATTGTGCAGATGGTTGAATCGNGCTTTTGTGGCCGGTCCGCCATCCCCTTCGTAACCACCATGGTCTGTTCCGGCAAGCACAAAGAGGTCGCCTGATGGTTTGACTCCCANGACGCGACCCCCGGAGAGTTCGACGATCCAGGCATTGCCGTCGCGGTCAAAATCAATGCCCACCGGGTAGTGGAGTTGCTCGGTTCGCGACGTATCGCCTTTTTCTGCGGATGGACCGGCAAAAATCTGAACGTGTGGCGGGAGGTCTGCCCCAAGGGCGGTCTCCTGTAAGACCAGTCCAAGCAATGGAAGAGCGATCCATACAACGAAAACNCGATCAAGCGGCAACATGCACAAGTTCCTTTTGGATATACTTTTGGANACACAAGGGATCATAAACATAGCTCTGCGTTTATATCTAATTGCGTCAGCAGAGCAAGTCACCGTACTGTTGGGGGGAAGTTCAGAAGGCTCGAAAATCGACTATACTAATCCGACCNAGGTTAGCCCGAGGTCAGCCNCAGGTCATCCCCAGGGCGGCTGCGATTTAGCTCACGGCGTTTATCCCACCCAGCGAAGAATCCCTGCGCAATCGCGCTTCTTTAATAAGGAATCCTACCTTTGAAAGCACGCCNTTTTTTGACAACCGTCTTTTGTCTGGTTTCTTTTGTTGCAACCCTCGTAGGGGCGGAACCGGATTACCCGCATGTCATGCCTCCCGATCCACTACCCGACCACCCCCGACTTTTCGTCAATCAACAGGAGATCGATCAGTTACGNAAATGGGCAGAGCAAGAAACCTGGCTGGGCAAGTATTTGAATATCACGGTAGAAGACCTGCGGAAATCGGTCGACAACCCACAACTGCCAACAGTGAGCCGCGGAGACAATGTCGGGATTGCTCGCAAGGCGCATAGTTATGCGGTGGCCTATGCGTTGACGGGCGAGAAACCATTTGCGGAGGCCACGGCAAAAATCTTGAATGCCTACGTGCCCTTGTTTCCNNAGTATTCGGTCACGGGCATGAAAGGTAAGGCGTCCGATTCAACGCTTGGAGAGTGCGACTGGGCCATCCACGCGGCATCGGCATATGANCTGATCTACAACTCNGGCGTANTGAGCGATGCACAGAAGCAGGCGATCGAACAGGATGTATTTAAAGCCTCTGCCGAAGCGATGCGGCAATGCAACCATCGTTACCGCAGCAACTGGCGGGCGCGAGCCATCGCGGGGGTGGCTATCCTTGGTTTCTGTATCGGAGATCGGGAACTGATTGATGAAGCGATCAATGGATATTGGGATGAGAAACAACAACTGATTCGCGACGGTTTTGTNCAACACGTCGCCTGGTCGATTCTTGCAGANGGTGTTTTTTACGAACGTTCCGTTCATTATCAGCTCTACACCGCGGACGCTTATGCGTTGATTGCCGAAGTGGCACGACACAATGGTATGGATTTATGGAATTTGGAAGTGCCCGGTCATCGTTTTGATGCCGGTGCGGATATCGAACGGACCTTTGGNGAGACGGGNAAAAAAACGGTNAAAGCTATTTTTGATTCTCCTTTTTACGAAGCCTTCAGCGATGGGTCACTGGTACGTTTAGGGAACTCATACGCCGACCGACTNGAGCGGACGCGGTGTTATGAACCAGCATACCGCGCNTATGAAGATCCCAAATTTGCCTGGTTGTTACGGCAAGGCGTAAAGTTTGCGCGACCGATTGCCGGAGGAGGATATCTCACGCCAGAACAAATTGCTGCGGCTAAGAAAAAGGCCGATCGAACAGGCGATGCACCGAGGCGTCCCCTGGGACCGCTCGAACTTCTCTGGTTGGTGCCCGAATTACCTCTGGGTGAATTTGACCATAGCNAAGATACAACAGTCGGTGTGACTGGGCGACATGAAAATCACTGCACACTTTTACCCAACGGTGGAATCACCGTGCTCCGCGAAGATGTGGCTCCGGAGTCGGTGGGTGTTCAGATGACGTATGGAGACTGGGGGTCGGCACATACACACCCGGAACTTCTGGCGATTGCTGTTTCTGCCGATGGACATCTGTTGATTCCGGAGGTGCGTTATCACAACTACGGCCACGAGGACTTTCTCAGTTGGGATCGCCAATCGATTGCCCATAACACGGTGACGGTNGACGAAGTATCACAGTATCCGCAGGACATTCCCGACCCTTGGGCAATTGAGAGGAATGGGAAGCAGGCCCGCGGTCGCCCACTTTTCTTTCATGCGAGCGATCGCTTGAAAGCATTTGGGGCAGAATGTGATGCAGCTTATGAGGGGGTACTCCTTAGCCGCTCAGTCGCGCTGCTGGGCAGTACGATAGTAGATTTTTATCGCTGCACGAGCGAAAATGAGCATACGTACGATTATGCGTTACATATCGATGGGAAACTTGCCGACAGCACGGTTGCCTTGAGCGAACCGGCCGAAGGACCCATTTCCGATAAATTAGGATATGTGCACTTATTGTCTCCGCGCCACGGCAAGACACATGGTGAGCAAGAGACGCTTCAATTTGATTCACAGGGCGGCAGATTGAAGATTGATCTACTTTCTGCTGGNGACAGCGAACTCACGATTGCAACCGGNCACGCGGATCTTAANGACAAAACNAAGGAAGCNTTGCTGATCCGNAANAAAGGCAANGATGCGAACTTNNTNGACGTGCTTTCGTTNCCTGATCGTNAANNNTGGAAGGAAGTGNCNNTTCTTGANGACCTTCCANCNGGCGTGCTGGGAGTGCGTTTGGTCGCCAACGATGGTGTTGAACAGTGGGTCATAAGTAGCACAAAAAACAAGCCTTTTCAGTTGGGTGGAAAAGCGATCACCGGGAGAATGGCCCTTCTCGAAAAGAAACCGGACGGGCAACCGGAATTAATCGAACAGATTCAATAGAACAAAGGGAGTTATCGCGTGTATTTAAAGAAGATTCTTCTCGCTTTTCTTCTGGTGCTGATTGCTGCAGTTCAAAGTGGGGCACATCCTCCGGAGCAGCACACGCCAAAGCATGAGCAAAGCACAGCCCATCGGGCAATGGTACTACCGGATTTGAAGGGCCCTCACCCATGGTCCGACAAGCCTGTTCTCAATGATCCCTCCCGATTTCATATTGCGATCATGACCGATCGCACTGGTGGGCATCGTCCGGGGATCTGGATGCAAGCGGTGGAGAGTATCAATCTCCTGCGACCTGATTTTGTGATGTCGGTCGGCGATTTGATTGAAGGTTACACGGAGGATGAGGACCGAGTGCAGGCAGAGTGGAAAGAGTTTTTAGGATTCATCGACAAGTTGCAAATGCGATTTTTTTTCGTCGCCGGTAATCACGATCTGACGAATCCGATGATGCATAAACTCTGGCGCGAGCATTTTGGTCCGGAATGGTATTCTTTCGACTACAAAGGAGTCCACTTTATTTGTCTTTGTTCGGAAGACCCAAATTTCCGGATTGGCGACAAACAACTCGAGTGGCTAGAAAAAGATCTTGAAAAATCGCACGACGCGCGCTGGACTTTGGTTTTTCTGCACAAACCACTCTGGTTCATCTCGGAGCGGTACCAGTCTTTTGGAATGTTTGATAAGACGCAGTGGCCCAAAGTAGAAAAACTGTTGCACGGGCGCAAGCACACGGTGTTCGCGGGACACACCCACCATTACGCACAGTTTCATCGTAACGGTGCGACTTATTATCAACTCGCAACCACGGGCGGGAGTTCCCAGTTGCGGGGCGTCCCGTACGGTGAGTTTGATCACATTATGTGGCTCACGATGGAGCCGGAAGGACCCTACGTCGTCAATTTACTGCTCGATGGAATTGTTCCGGGAGATAAAGTGACCGAGGCGACCCTGGCGCATTTCCGCAAGTTCTTGCGGGACGCAAAGGTCGAGGTTGCCCCCATTTTATTGAGTCCTGAAGAGGGTCTAAAACGCGGACAGATTGATATTCGGCTGATCAACGCGTTTGATCGATCGGTTCGCGTCACGGGACGGATAGAGGGTTTGCCGCTTCGCGGTCTCCGCCAGCAACCAGTCGATTTGAAATTGGCTGCCGGTAAAGGAGAAACGGATCAGTTGTCTATTGGGATTGAGTTTGACGAATCGATCCCGGTGGCCGATCTGGGGAGTACGCTCTTTCGGGCTCGAGTGGAAACAGAGGGTGAGGATTCGCTCAAAGCCGATTTGACGATCCCCGTTGTCATTGATCGCCGTTACGAATGTTCTGAAGTCAAAGGGCCAGTTGTTCTAGATGGTAGCGCTGAGGATTGGCGCAAGCTTAAGCATTCCCTGCCCGATGCACCGCTAGTGGTTGGTCCTGAAGGGACGTGGCAAGGCAAAGGGGACGCCAACGTCGCCTTTGATTTTTCGAAAGACCAAGAAAAGATTTATTTCTTCGCACAAGTTTCAGACGATAAAGTGCTACCGGGTGATCAAATCACGCTTCTTTTTGACACCCGCCCAATCGCTGAACGGTCTCGTGAACCGGGATTCGGTATCGGTTTTTATCGTATCGCCTTTCCGGCGGTCGCTTTTGAAGGAAGCCGGACAATGGTTTCCGGTGCTGGCGAGAAGACAGAATGTGAAGTGGTTGTTGCACGTCAGGATCAGGGTTACACGATCGAAGCTTCCATCCCGGCGGAAATGTTAAGCGATCGACAGGGTAAAACGTGGCACTCGTTTCAGGCCACCGTGCTTCTGGAAGATATCGACGAGGAGGGGCAGTCACCAAGTAAATTGATTTGGCGAGGAACGCGAGAGGTGCGCAGGAACAATCGTGGTTACGGTCATTTTGTGGCCCCTGCAGTGGACGCCTCAGGGCAATAAAATTCCAGAATGCCTTCCACCGGTTGGTGGTGATGATTCGCCTGTCCAGCGACCGTGGTTTACCAGTTTTTCTTGAAAATCAGTGTTGGCAACGCGCTCTATGGTGAGAGTATACCTTGCTGATTGCAGCCATTGACCATGCGGTTGGCGACTGCGGGGATTGCCGATAAAGGCCGGATGTCTAGAATTTGGGCTGAAACCAAAGCAAGGCGATCTATCAGAAAAAGGGTTTTAGATTCATGACCGTTCGAATTTCGATTTTTAGTGCAATCGTTTGTTTCAGTATGTTTGGCAGTGATCTTAGAGCAGATGAACCTATTCGCTATCTCTATAAATTTGATCAGGCCGATGTCGGCAATGATTGGAAGACCGTGAATGATGGCGTAATGGGTGGAATTTCCGACGGCCGTTTTAAGATTACTCAGGAAGGCGCGCTCGATTTCTTCGGAAGCCTTTCTCTAGAGAATAATGGTGGATTTGCGTCGGTACGTACGAGAAAGGCCAAACTTGATTTCCAACCAAGAGATATTCTCGTGGCCCGGGTGCGTGGCGATGGAAGGCAGTATGCCTGGAACCTGTACGTCCCGTCATGGCGAATTGCGTTTGCTTGGCGAGCTTTTTTTAATACGAAGAAAGATGAGTGGGTCGAAATCCGCACACCCTTAGCGGCCTTTCGGGCAACGAGTTTTGGACGCGAAATGAAGAATCGCCGACTCGATCCTGCAAAGGTCAATGGCCTGGGAATTATACTTGCCGATAAGCAAGCGGGTCCGTTTCAACTCGAGGTCGACTGGATTGGTATTGAGCGGACCGAATAACCAAGGAGTCTATGAATGTGCCGATGGCTCGCTTATGCCGGATCGCCAATTGGACTGGATCAAATTCTATTGCGACCAGAGCATTCATTGCTTACTCAGTCTCGGCATGCCCGCGAATCGACCTTTGAAGTCAATGCGGATGGGTTTGGTATCGGTTGGTATACAGATCGACCCACACCAGGGGTCTATCACGATACGCGACCTGCGTGGAACGATCGCAATTTAGCGAGCCTGGCGGCACATACCCGTTCCCACCTTTTTTTCGGCCACATTCGCGCGGCAGTGGGCAGCATGGTTGTCCGCAGCAATTGTCATCCATTCAGGCATGATCGCTGGCTGTTCCAACACAACGGTGCGATTGGAGATTTCGGTAAAATAAAAAAACGGCTCGACATGCAAATCAGTCCGCAACTGTATGCCGAAAAGCAGGGACAGACCGATACGGAAACGATGTTTCTTCTCAGCCTCACGTTCGGATTGATGGACGACCCTCAGGGTGGCATTTGCCGGATGATCGAGACGGTGGAAGAAGCACGCCGGGAAGAAGGCGTGGAGGAGGCGTTTCGTATGACCATTGCGACAAGCGATGGTGAGACCATTTACGCAGCCCGCTATGCGAGTCACGACGCGCAACCTTCGCTCTATCACAACGCACCAGGCGCAGTTCTTGAAGCGACCGACGGGGAACGAATCGAACTTCCGGCCGATGGCAAGCTCATTCTCTCCGAACCACTTGACGATCTTCCGGGGCACTGGGAAGAAGTGCCAGAGACGAGTTGGCTCAAGGTTTCCGCAGGTGTCGCTGAGTCCTCATCGCTATTCTAATCGCAAGCAGGACTAGTTGCTTCGATCTGCCGTTACCTCAAGGTCAATCAGCACGGTCCCGTCCGCAGACGTTACGGTCAAATTCATTTCCGCATGGTCATCGTCCTCTAAACGGATTACCCCTTCGGCGGTCGCTCCCCCTAAATATTCGCCGCTGATCGCGATTTCACTTTTGTCTTGATCCCATTTGCCTCTTGTGATGCCCATGGGAAATCCGCCCTTGCTGTCGAAATCCCAAAAGAGAAAGATGTCCTGATTCGGTTCGTACCGCACCAGACTCAATTTTTGAAAGGCGCCACCCGCGTACGTCTGCCGTATTTGAAAAAACTGCTTGTTTAGAATCCATTGACGAGTCTCGGTGCCTTTGAGCGTCATTGCCTCGGGGATCAGGGCGGATTTTTTGAGCGATAGTTCGATCTTCCAGGTGCCGACCCAGTTATTCATCAACGCTTCGGGAGACTCGGCCGCAGAACTGTAAGTTCTGCCATTGCATGCGGAGAATATCAAAAGCATAAGACAAAGTGATCGGCATAATTTCAACATGGGTGGATCCTTTTTTGATTTCGTATTTTGTTTGTTTAATTTTTCGTAGGCGATGCTTTGCTATCCGTTTTCACTTGTTTTCCTTCTACGGAGAAAACAACATTTCCTTTTTTATTTTTAATTTCAAAAGTCCAAGTGAAGGAACCATCTTTTTCAAATTTCCAGGTTCCATCCCCGGTTCCCAGTTTCCCGTAATCCGCGGTAAGCGTCATTTCCTCTTTATCGCCATCCCAGGTGCCGACCGTGGGGACAGGCTGAACTTGCCCGTCGGCCTTGAATTCCCAGATGTAGTAGCGTTTATCCATTGCGTTATAGGCCATCAAGTTGATGACTTCTGTTTTCTTTCCATCGCCTTTGTCATCGTAGAAACCCTTACCCATGAGATAATTGTGGTCCAGTGCCCAGCCAATTTTCTCTTGTCCTTGAAACGTCATCTCTTTCGGCAGTTTCACAGAAACGGTTGCCTTCCACAGGCCAACGCGTTTGGCCAAAATGCCATTCGGATCCTTGTCAGCCACAGCCGAACCAGTCGACGCGAAGTTGAACAAGCAGGCGACGATGAGAGCGAATAATGAATGCAAACGCATGCAGGGCCTCTTTCAATGATGTTAAGTATCAAACCAGCGGGACTGCATCGAGTCGAACACCCGATCCTCTCCCGTTGCGAGTGTCACAGAAAATTCAACAAACAAGAATGTTCACCGATCGTCGTAGTCTATCGCTCGCCTAGGCTTTTCGCAAGGATTCGTGATTGAATGTGCCGCGTCCATAGGTTGGGATAAAACCTTATAAGGGTAAAATAAAGGGGTGTAATATTAGGGTTTTGAAGAGTTGGATGTGGCCAATAGAAATCGTGGAATGCAGCCGCCTACGGGTGAGAGATTCATGCGGCCCGGCAAAGAGTTTGTCGAAAATTTTATCGGATCTCTTATAAATAGTGCCTTTAACGTGTTTGCGAATCGCGTTCCACTGAAATATAATGCGTTCGAGAGGATTCTTTCTATGAGCCGTTTCATATTCACTATTTTGTTGATCTGGGCAATCCTCACCTGCCCGCTCCGCTGTCTGGTTGGCATCTGTCCGTCAAGCGATGCTTGTGGCGATACGGTGAAAAGTTGTTGCACACACTGCGCCACAAGGCTACCGCAACAGAGAGACCAAGGTGACGACGATTCTAGTGCGCCTGCGAACACACCACTTGAGCCGATTCATTCTGGTGGCTGCCTGTGCATTTGCCACGGTGCATTGATCGAAGCGATGGGAAGTTCGCTGTCTGAGCAGAGTGAAAACATGCGGCTGCAGTATTTTCCTGTACCCGATCCGGTTGTCGCTCTCGGAAGTTCTTTAGAACATCCAGTCGGCACAATCGATTTATTTGTGGGGATAAAAACGGGCCAAAGTCTGTGCATTCTGCACCGGGTCCTGTTGCTCTGAACGACGCTTTGCTTGCTTCCCGAACTTCCGCCTCGCCAGTTTGGAACGGATGTAACGGGATTTCTTGACGGTCTTTTAGCTTGCCAACGGGGCACTAAAAGTTGACCCACTGTTCAATAAACTTTTTGATATAAGAACATGTTTTTTCGCCTGCTCCCCTGGGAATATGCCATTCGTAATTTGTTTCGTCGCCGACTCAGAACGGCGCTTACTTTGGTGGGACTCACCACGGTAGTGGTGCTGGTATTTGTCGTTGTGGGGTTCATTCGAGGTCTTGAGCGTTCGCTGTCGGTAAGTGGCGATCCCCAAGCAGCGGTCATTCTGTCGCTCGGAATGGGTGAAAATCTTGAATATTCATCCATTCCGATGCGTACGAGCGGTCTCGTGCCTGCCAGTGTTGCTGGAATTGAGGAGCGGTTTGGGCAGAAGTTTGTCTCCCCTGAGTTGTATCTGGGGACCCAGGTCCGCGTTGGCTCACGCAAACCTTCCATGGGTCTGGTCCGAGGGGTAACGCGACCCGCCGTTTTGGTTCGAAAAAGCCTGGACATTTTTGAAGGTGACTGGCCCCGACCAGGCGAGGTTTTAGTGGGGCGTTTGGCGGCGGCAAAACTCGGTGCAAGTGTCGAAGAAATGGCGGTCGGAAAATCGGTCCGACTCGAAGGACAGACCTGGGAGATCAGCGGTATTTTTTCGGCGGGAGGCTCTGCCTTTGAATCCGAGATCTGGTGTCGACTCGATAGTCTTCAGCAGGCAATGAAACGGCAGGATTTAAGTCTCGTTGCAGTGACGCTGGCCCAGAAGGGGGATTTTGCTGATCTCGATCTGTTTTGCAAGGAGAGACTCGATTTGGAATTACAGACCATGCGGGAGAGAGCGTACTACGCATCTTTGCAAAAAGATTACGCTCCGATACGAAGCTTGGCATGGCTGGTGGTTACACTTCTAGCGGGGGCTGGGATTTTTGCGGGCATGAATACGATGTACGGGTCCGTGGTGGGCAGAACGTCCGAGTTGGCTGCGTTGCAGACGATTGGGTTCAGTCGCCGGGCGATCGCTGTAAGTTTGATTCAGGAGGGCCTACTGCTTGCTGCCGCATCGAGTCTGCTGGCGGCATTTTTTTCCCTGGTCTTTATCAATGGGATGACCGTGCGATTCACGATGGGTGCTTTTGCGCTCCGTGTCGACAACGTGGCTATTTTAATTGGTTGCGGTGTGAGTCTGATGTTGGGTTTTTTAGGTGGGATTTACCCGGTCTTTCGGGCACTGCGGATGCCAATCGTGGAGGGACTGAAAGCGGTTTAACAGATGTCTTACCGGCAGAATATTTTAAGTTGTTAATCAATGCATAAGAGGAGTTGGAACGTGAAAAATATGATCATGGTGTTGTCGCTCGGGGTCCTGTTCTTCAGCGCCGGTTGTTCGCAGCGGACTACCGACCTAGGGGGACCGACCGCATCGGCCAACGGTAAAAAATATCTTTTGGCTCAGGAACCGGCGGAAGCGAAAGATGTTGTTGGCGTGCGTAAAACCGCCAGAAATGGCGAAGCCGTAGTGATTGTGGGCCGGATTGGTGGTAGTTCCAATCCTTGGATAGAAGACCGGGCCGCCTTCAAGATTGTGGATCGTTCACTCAAGGCGTGCAGCGACATTCCGGGAGATTCCTGTCCCGTTCCCTGGGATTACTGTTGTGAGACGCCCCAGTTGCCAACATCCACCGCACTGGTAAAAGTTGTCGACAATCAGGGAAAGCTTGTCGAAGAAGATGCCCGTTCGTTGCTCGGTGTTAAAGAACTTTCGACCGTGGTGCTTAAGGGCAAGGCCGAACGCGATCAGAGCGGTAACCTGACCATTCTGGCTGACAGTGTGTTTATCCAAAAGAAATAAAGAGAATATGGAACATCAGCAAGTCGATCTACGAGAACTAGCGATTGATCGAAAAGAACCTGTCCGGCTTGATGTGCCGCCACGCAGGCATCTGCTCACGCGGTATGTCATGCCCGGGGGTCTGGTGGCCGGTTTTGTTAGCCTGCTTGTCTGGGCCGCTTGGGATTTTATTGTTCCACCGCACAGGGTCACCGTGTCACCCGTCTTCGCGACGACTGCCGAACTGCGACAAGCCGGAACTCCCTTATTTCAGGCGGCCGGTTGGATTGAGCCGCGGCCAACACCAGTACGAGTTGCTGCCCTGGCGACCGGCGTGGTCGCAAAGCTCTTAGTGGTAGAGGACCAAGTGGTGAAAACGGGAGAGCCGATTGCGCTGCTTGTCGAGGAGGATGCTCGTCTGGCGCATCGCCGCACCGTCTCCGACCTTGCGCTGCGTGCAGCGGAACTAGACGCCGCAAAGGCCGTGCTCCAGGCAGCTGAAGTTCGGCATGAGCAGCCTGTTCACCTCGACGCTTCGCTGGGTGAAGCAGAAGCCTTCTTGGCAAGAATTGATACGGAAATCAGAAATCTTCCCTTTTTGATTCGTCGTGCCCAGGCAGACTATGAAGCGACGCGTAAAGATTTTAAGCGGAAACTGGAGGTGAAAGAACTCATTGCCAGCGTTGAAATTGACCTGGCAAAAGGTAGGCTCGATTCTTCGCTCGCGTTGCTTGAGGGATTGCGCGATCGCGAAGAAGCTTTGAAGCAGGAGCGTGCCGCAATCTTATCGCGCCGCGATGCGCTTGGAACGCAGAGGGAATTACTAACGAGTGAAATTCGAGAGAAGCAAGTTGCCGCCTCGAAAGTCAAAGTGGCGGCTGCCCGCGTCGAAAGGGCACGCGTTTCGTTGGCCGAAGCCAAATTGCGTCTTGAGCGGATGACGGTACGATCACCCATTGATGGCCGCGTGTTTCGCCTGATTGCTCATCCCGGTGCCCGCATGGGGGATACGATGGCACAAATGGAAGGACACGATGGACGGACCGTTGTCACACTATATCGCCCCGAGATGTTGCAGGTGCGGGTTGATGTCCGATTTGAAGACATCCCCAAGGTCCTCCCGAATCAGCCGGTGGTGATCGAGAACCCGGCGCTCGCCTCTTCGCTTGGCGGAACCGTGCTGTTTATCAATTCGGAGGCCGATATCCAAAAAAATACGTTGCAGGTCAAGGTTGCGATCACTGATCCGCCGCCGGTTTTCAAGCCTGAAATGCTGGTCGATGTAACGTTCTTGGCACCTCAAAGGGCGGCGACTGGTGGTCGACCACTGTCGGAAGAGATGCAGTTATTCGTCTTGCGTGGCTGGATCCACACGGATGATCAGGGTAAGTATGTTTGGATTGCGGATCCGCTTCGCAGAGTGGCAAAGAAAAGAAGGATTCAAACGGGCACGACTGGAGCCGATGGTCTGATTGCCGTCACCCAGGGACTGAATAGTTCGAATCGGATAATTGTCTCCGGATCGCAGGCGCTTGGCGACGGTGACAGGATAGAAATTCACAGCGACGCCGGAGGCTCAAGCGATCGGATTCCGCCAAAGGAAAAGTTGGGAAATCTGCCAAAGTTTTTTGAAGGAGCTATGCGGTAATGGCTTTGCTCGAAATTAATAATGTTACCAAACACTATCACAAAGGTGACGAAACGATCACACCGCTTGATGGCGTAACACTTGGAATTGAAGCGGGGGAGTTTCTTGCGTTGATGGGTGCGAGTGGAACCGGAAAATCGACGTTGTTGAATCTAGTTGCCAGTATTGACCGGCCCGATGCGGGAACGATCGTGGTCGACGGGGTCGACATCACCGCACTGTCCCGCACGCAATTGGCGCATTGGCGTGCCGCTAACATGGGTTATATTTTTCAGACACATAACCTGGTTCCGGTTCTTACGGCTTATGAGAATATCGAATTGCCACTCTTGTTGCTACCACTCAATCGCAGCGAACGGCGACGGCGTGTCGAGATTGCGCTTGAGGCAGTGCATTTGCTTGATCGTGCAGAGCATTATCCTCGCCAGCTTTCCGGTGGACAGGAACAGCGAGTTGGGATTGCCCGGGCGATTGTAGCGCATCCGAAGGTTGTGGTGGCAGATGAACCGACCGGTGATCTCGATCCTGATACATCAGCACAGATTATCAAACTTTTAAAGCAACTCAATGCGCAACTACACGTAACGCTGCTGATGGTAACGCATGACACGGAGGTAGCCGCGGTTGCCGACAGACAGTTGTATCTTAACCGGGGCAAGCTAGTGCAGGTGAGTGCCCCACGTTCCGCGTCCACTGCTGTTTCTATCACCGAGCGATCTTCCCATTCAGGTAGCTGGAAAGACGATGTTTAAATTTTTGCCATATATTTTCAAGACACTGTGGCGTCATCGCTCCCGTACGCTGCTTACGGTAAGCGGTTCGGCCATTGCGTTATTCGTTTTTTGTTTTGTGGGTTCCGTTCAAGAGGGTATGCACGCCATCTATCGTCAGCAGGGCGCACAAAGATCATTGATCGCATTTCAGGCCAATAAGTTTTGCCCCGCAACGAGTAATCTGCCCCAGGACTATGAACAAAAAATATCTCGTCTCGACGGCGTACGCCAAGTGATACCCATCCAGGTGTTTACCAATAACTGCCGGGCCAGTCTGGATGTAGTGGTGTTTTATGGCGTACCGCCACAGAAACTCCGCGCCGCTCGGGATTTTGTGCTGAAGAGCGGCAACTGGGATGCATTTGAGAATCATCAGGACGCGGCGGTCATCGGGCGAGCGGTTGCAAAGCGTCGGAATCTAAAAAAAGGCAGCAAGTTTTCGATTGGAAATTTGAGTGTGAACGTAGCAGGAATTTATGAGAGCAGTGATCCGGCGGAAGAAAATTACATTTATTCACACCTAGAATTTTTGCAGCGTAGCAAGGGAGAAAATCGTGTTGGTACAGTGACTCAGTTCGAAATTTTGCTGGCCGACGATGTGGATCCGGATGCGAAATCAGCGCAGATCGACCAGATGTTTCACGGTGGCCCTGTCGAGACCGATACGCGGCCGAAAGGTGTTTTTCAGGCACGCAGTCTCGGTGATCTGGCGGAGTTGATTGCGATGGCCCACTATCTGAGTTACGCCTGCGTAGGTCTGGTACTCGCGCTGGTTGCCACCACTACCGTGATGTCTGTTCAGGACCGGATACGAGAACATGCTCTACTGCAGACCATCGGATTTTCAGGGGTGCGAGTTTTTAGTCTCGTAGTGATTGAAAGTGTCGTTCTTGGAATTTTAGGGGGCGTTATCGGCGTCGGACTTGCGATGACGATGCTGAAATGGAGTGCCCTTTCGGTCGGTGCTGAAGCTGTCACGATCGCCTTTACGCCTTCGCTGCATCTTGCACTTTGGGGGATCTTGATTGCAACGGTCTCGGGCTTTGTTGCAGGTTGCTTGCCCGGTTGGCTTGCTGCCCGCGCAGAAATTGTCTCGGCGCTCAGATCCGGTTGACCGGTTGGGCCTCCAGCGCGGCGGGAGGCAAATCGCAGCGGAAGAATATTCACTCTTGGAACACTGACCTCGACAATCGGTTCACGCATGCATCGTCGATCCGTTTGCGAGCAATATTTTATCGATCGTTTACCGATGATTGTGGGAGAATTAGCGCTGCGAGCAATAATTGATGAAGACGTTAGCCCCTTTGATTTGTTATAAGTCCGACACGCGTTTTTTATCCGAGCCTTATCCGACCCTTAGTTGATTGGAATCCGATGAAGGTTAAAAACCTCGTTCCATCCATATTTTCTCGAATACTTTCAGGTAACCGTTCAGAAAAGGCTGCTGTTCGACGCCTGATGCATGAGATTCAAGAGGCAAAAACGCTGGCGGCCCGTTCGCTCATTTTGCAACTTCGTACTCTCGGTATCGTCGACCGTCTACAGGATTGCGAATTCAAAGTCTTTTCTCAGTTTGGTGACGATGGCATCATTCAATATTTGATTTATCACACAAATCCATCCTCTCCAACGTTTGTAGAGTTTGGTGTTGAAAACTATCGGGAAGCAAACACGCGTTTTTTACTGATCAATGATAATTGGAGAGGTTTGGTGATGGATGGCAGTTCTGACTACATAGAATCCATCCGTCGTGATGACATCTACTGGCGTTATGATCTAACAGCCGCATGTGCATTTATCGACTGCGATAATATCGAAAGCTTGCTCGAGGAACATGGTTTTGCAGGTGACGCAGGTGACTTAGGTATCCTCAGTATCGATATTGACGGCAATGATTATTGGGTATGGGATCGGATTAACAATGTTGATCCCGCCATTGTCATTGTGGAGTATAACAGTGTTTTCGGGGCCAACCGCGCTGTCACAGTTCCTTACAATCCATCCTTCGATCGGACCGCTGCGCACGACTCTTGCCTGTATTGGGGCTGTTCNGTCAAAGCACTNTGCCAACTCGCCGAGAAAAAAGGNTACGCCTTTGTCGGCTGCAACAGTAACGGCAACAACGCTTATTTTGTAAAAAAAGAGCGTCTTGGTGCGTTGAAGGTAATGACCCCTGAAGAAGGATATGTGGAGTCCCGATTTCGAGAGTCGCGCGATCCCAGTGGGCAACTCACATTTCTTTCCGGTTCGCAACGGCAGCAGGCGATTGCTGGAATGTCAGTCGTTGATGTGGAGTCAGGAGAGTCCATACGCGTTGCCGATTTATAGTACGTAGTACAGTGCATCGTACAGCAACGTCACGCAGCATAGCGGTCCCAGCAACTTCGCATGCGCTCGAAGTCATCAAGCATCTCAAAGACGCCCCGGACGAAGTCATCGCCTTCGAATCGGTGAGCGCGGGCTAATCCGCCGTGAATGAATGACTCGCGTAATGGTGTGTCTTCATGAAGCGATTGNACTGCAGAGGCGATACTTTGCGGACTACCACCATCGACGAGCATCGCGGCGGTGCCTAGTTGCTCTTCGGATCCCGGGACATTGGATGCAATGACGGGACAGCCTGCCGCAAAGGCTTCCAAGGGCGGTAGGTTTTCCGGCCCGAACCACGTGACATAGGTAAGGGCAAAAGCATTGCGGTACAACACGCGTAATTCGTCTTGCGACACAAAACCGAGTAATTTCAACTGCGCTTCAACGCCCAGGTCGGCGGCCAACTTTCGGATATAGGTGGCTTGTTGTCCTTTGTCCGATCCGACCAGTACCAACGGGATCTGAATACCGTGCTCTTCGCGCAAAAGTTTGACCGCGCGAAGGAGATTTGCATGATTTTTATGTGGCCAAAATTGTGCGGGGTAAAAAAGATAGCCAGGTTCGATGCCCATTCGTGAGAGCACTTGCTGCTCATCCTCAACCGGCGACTGGAAGGCAAATTGTGGTGTGGGGTGCGGGAGAATCCGGATCCGCTCGGGTGCAATTTGATAAAATCGCTCGATTTCTTGTTTTCCGACCTGGGTTCCAGTCACAATATACGTCGCGCGTCGGAGAACGTCTCCATAATGGCGTTCCCGGCGCTTCCATTCCATTTCTGCACTGACCTCGGGAAAAAAAGGTTGCAATCGATGTTGTAAATCCCAGACGACGGTAATGAATGGAATTTCGGTTGTTGCTGCCCCCGGTGTTGGATACCACATGGCATCCACACCGCTGCTGAGCAGCACGTTTTCAAGCCAGTCGACTTTATGGCCTTCGCGCCAACGCTTGATTCCCCGCAGCGTCAACAGGCGTGAACACCGCGAGAGATGGGCTCGGGTACGCTCAAGCAGCCGTCTTTTTGAGGAAAGGTGGATGATCTGGACGTTGGCAGGAAGTTGCGACGCGGCAGGAATATTTCGCCGCACAAAAACCTTGAACGTGTGGTTGCATTCACCTGCCATTCGCCGCAATGAATCAAACACCTCATTTTCGAACGTATGGCCGCCACCAACATCCGGCGAGAAATTCGAAAGCAATACCCCAACATTCATAGTTCTTCCCGATCGTTAGGTTCTCATGCAGTCATCGCCGCACGGTCCGCTTTTCTTGCCACCGCAACGACATGCCAGGTATTTTCATCGATATTTTCGTCATCAAAAAAACCGGCATGGCAGCGTAGTAGTTCGAATCCCGCCGACTTCAACAACACCGACATTTCCTGGACGAGAAAAAAACGGTTGACCTGGCTTTCACGGATCTCCGTATAAGAATTGTCGGGTCGGAGTTCGTAAATAGTGTAATCGACCCGGCAGGTTTGACTCGCCGTATCCACTGAAGTTTCTGAGATGCGTATGATCTGACCGCTGTCGGTGGACCAGCGTTTGACCCGCACCGGATCGTATCCGACCAACATGGCTGCCGCATGCCAATATTCAAAAACAAACAAGCCACCCGCATTGAGATGCTCCCAGACGCCAAGCAACACTTCACGGACGGCATCATTCGTTTGGACGTAACCGATCGAATCGAAGAGGCAGACAGCCGTATCGAATCGCTGACCGGCCAGATTAACTTCCCGCATGTCGGCCTGCTGAAACGCCGCCCCCGAACCCTCTCGGTGGCTTCGTGCTTTTGCTTGCGCCAACATGTCTTCAGAATAGTCGGTGGCAACGACATCATAACCTAAACGACCAAATTCAACCGCGTGTCGACCGGTTCCACAAGCGAGTTCCAGCATGGGCCCTCTTCTATTCCCGCCATTTGCATGCACGCATTGATCGACAAATGCAGCTTCGCCCGCATAATCTTTTTCTGCGTAAAACAGGTCATACAACTCCGCATGCCGACCGATGTAGGAACTCATGCTGCGGCTCTCCTCTGCTGTTGTCCTGCGGCTTGAACCCGCTCGCAAATCCAAGCGATAGTCTCGGTGGGCAGATCATTTGTGGAGGGCAGATATAAACCTGATTCCCACAATCGGTCTGCTACCGGACAGGAAGGCGGACCGCTTTCGGGAAGTCGTAGACAGGGTTGCTGATTCATGGGACAAAAAAATGTGCGGGTATCAATGCCGTCATTCCGTAACGTGTCGGCCAAATGATCTCGCGATATTCCGAATTCAGTACCTACCACAACGCAAACCATCCAATACACATTACGAGCCCACGCTGCTTCCGCTGGGAATTGGATGCCCGCTGTGCCGGACAAGAACTCTCGGTAGGTGGCTGCGACCTGGCGTTTTTGCGCGATAATATTTTCAATTTTGTCTAACTGCGCAAGGCCCATCCCGGCCTGATAGCCAGTCATGCGGAAATTGAACCCCGCAAGCTCATGCCGAAATCTCGGTTTCGTGAATGCGAGATTTCGCAGTAAACGTAACCGCGCGGCCAGCGCATCATCATTGGTGGTGACCATGCCCCCCTCACCCGTCGTAATGACTTTATTGGCATAGAAGCTAAAGCAGGCCATATCGCCGAACGATCCTACTTTGCGTCCGCGACAGGTTGCCCCATGCGCCTCGGCAGCATCCTCAATAATCAACAAGTCATGACGGTCAGCAATGACGCGTAGGCGATCCATGTCGACCGGATGCCCAAACAAATGAACAGGAATAATTGCGCGAGTGCGCGGTGTGATCAGCGACTCGAGTTTTTCTAAATCGAGGTTCCAGGTCTGCTCTTCCGAATCGACAGGAACTGTAACCGCTCCCTGATGATGCACCGCCAGTGCTGTTGCAATATTCGTTGATGCACTGACCAGTACCTCGTCCCCATCGCCAATTTCTGCAGCAGCAACCGCCAGATGCAACGCAGTTGTTCCACTGCTTACTGCGACCGCATGACGACAGTCACAGTATTCGGCAAACTGCGATTCAAAATCTGGTATGGCCTCTCCAAAAGAGCCCGATATCTCGCCACGCTCCAGCGCTTCGACAACGCGGCTGATTTCTTCGGCGCCGATCTTGGGTTCGAAAACAGGAATCATTGATTGTTTCCAACAAAAACTTTGTCGTTTTCCATTCCTAAAAAAGGTCCTTGCTTTACCGATACGCACTGCATGTCCTCGATGACTCGAATGGCGTGGATGCCATGGATCAATACGATCGCATCACCCTGTCGCAACACGATCTCGCGTAATTGGTCACCGTTATCGGCAAAAAGTTCGACCGCCACGACCCCTCGCTGCACGACAAACATCTGCTGCAAATCGTCGATCGTTCGAGTAAACGGCTTGTGATAGTGAGGAGCTTCTACAAAACCGGCTTTGTGAGCCAATAAGCCAAATTGAAAAGAGGATTCAGCGGGCGAATAAAACGTGGTCTGCTCAACCTTTGTATCCGCCCAGATGATCTCAGCATAACAAATTCCATTGAATTCAACCGACTCAACAGCCATTGAACACCTCCAAGCGATGTGGCTTCATAGATGGACCAAAGGTCAGGTTGTAAATGGCAGGATTGGAGAATCTATTATTTGCTAAAAGGTGCATGCGCTTTTTGAAAAGATTGAGGCACTTACGCTATCGGCCGAAATGACGGATCGAAAAAAGGTCGCTTCTGCAAGCTTAGCAACTGCCGAATATCACATTCGCGATAGCCAAAAAAAGGGTATGCCACGCGGCTAGGATGCAGAGAATAGGGCGAAAAGTAAAAATGTGTCAATGCCGATCAGCACTGCTTGCTAGCAATCAGAAATTAGTAATGAACCATGCCGCGTTTGGCCTCTCCTATAACGCAACAACGCAACGATCGTCTGGATCGAAGCATCAGCAACCGGGCAACAGATTGCCAACGCTAGCAATGAAATCGTTTTTAGATGCGTGGGTTCATTGGCGTGAGTTTCCCGGACTCGAGAAAAATCGACTTTTGTTGCCCGGCGCTTTGCGAACAGGCGGCCTACGATTTTTGCGAGTGAAAGATCGAGGATTGCGTTTCGCCTGTTTCGCCACCGTTTCACAAAAGAGCAGCTCTTTTGCCACTCGAACCCCGGCGACGCACGACCGCTTGAAGAATTTTAACGCATCCTCTTTTAAGCCGGCCTTCTCATTCGGCCGGAACCCGCATTCCGATTTTGGGAAAAAAGAAAGTGGAGCGGAGGAGAGTCGAACTCCCGACCTCTGCATTGCGAACGCAGCGCTCTCCCAACTGAGCTACCGCCCCAATGACCGAATTGCCCATTGTAAACGTCGTTAACACACTGTCCAGTAACCGGGCGATTCGGTCAACTGCTACCGCTAGCCGCAAAGTCCAGAGGCACGGAAAAAATATTCCAAATACGCTTCTTTGCGTGCCGGAACCGTAGCCGCTGGTCGGGTGGGACAGAGCGTAGATGCCCTCGCTGCCTCTTTGCTTCGCATAGCGTTGAGCAGTCCGCCGTAGGCCGCTGTCTGGAATCGCAGCGGACCCTTGCGATCGCTGATTTCCGCTCCAGCCCCCGGCACGAGCATTTCGACTCCGCAACTGAACGCCTGTTGAAAGAATCTGGATTGGCTTAAGCCCCCGGTGAGCACAAACCGTTTCACTGGACCTGCCTCAGGTGCTTCGGCGAGCATTGTGCGAACGAGAAGTAAAAGTTCGAGCATGATCGATGCCTGCACACTCGCTGCCCGCTCACCCACATTAAATAATTTCCAGTTCGGGGGTCCACTGCCACCACTCGGGCCGGCAAGCACTCGATGCAGCGTGGCCAAATCGACTTTGGCGACCAAGCCGTCGAGTCGGTCGAGATGGCCAGTGTAACTCGAGGCATGACGGTCCACAAACGCATCATACCAACTACAGCAATCGGCAAGCATCATTAGCAGCATGCGATCTTTATAGAATTCAAAGCAGGCCGCGTTACCCGCCAAATCCACTCGGGGCGGGCAGACACGATTGACGGTGCCGCTGGTTCCTGCAGAAATGACGATCGTGCTATAGTCGCCTTCGGCCAAACCGCATCCGACGCCCGTGGCGTGATTGTCGCCAAGCGATGCGATGAGTTGTCCACCTGCCAAACGGGCACAGACGTCGTGCCAGCCCGGTTCGCTTCCATCGGACGCATGCCCGCGCACGCGGCCAATGCTGCGGCCACTTTGCACGACCCGAGGAAACCATTTCGTTTGTAATTTTCCTTTTCGGATTGCACTTTCAGCGAGCTTTTTTGTCTTCTGGTCGAGCAGGCCATTGCTGATCGCGTCCGAGGTACTCAATCGCGATCGTCCGGTCAAACGTTCGGCAATCCAGTCACCGGTGGTCATCACCTGTGCGAGTTCTTTTTTTAGTGTCGGTTCCTGTGCAAGAGACCAGGCGAGTTTAGGTAAGATAAATCGAGGTTCAATGCGGCCTACTTGCCGATCCGCTCCGCGCTCTGTCAATTGGCGAGTTTCGTCGGTGGCCGCATTGCATTGCCAACTCAATGCAGGCATCAGGAGTTGATTTTGTTTTCCGAGTAAAACCATGTCGTGTTGTCGTACGGCAAACGAGACCAAGGGTTTGCGGAACTCCCAGCCATGTTTTTCAAGCGTCGAGAGTAACGTCAACAGCATTCGTGGGACCTGTTCGAGTTTGAATGCTGGTTGGCCATGCCAGCGTGTTGCGCCGCGGATAGGCGTATGTGCATATGCCTCTTTTCCCGTTTGACTACGAACGCCAAGTGCCAAGCCGGTAGTGCTTAAATCGAAACCACACCAGGTTGCTTTCTCTGGTTTTGCTGTGCGTGCCATGCCTGTTTTTCCTCGCTGGATACGATCACTTGTTCATCTTCAGGGCCCTTGCGTGCGTGTATGGTGCCATACGCCGGTAAGGGATGCAATCGGTACCGATTTGGTCTACCCTCCTGATCGATCGACCGTTATGCTTGGGACTTACTCTGAACGCTGTAGAGGCATCCGATGAATCTGCCCCTCGCTTTTCTAAAGATGTGTCGCCACGTGGGAAGTCGTTCCAAACTGGCTGACCTCAGTAGTGAATTGACGGGCCGCGGGTTGCTCATCAAAACACTCGTTCTCCGCCGCGCGTTACTTCGGGCACTATTTACCGAGGATGAGCGTTGTGTGGGACTGCTTCTGCCACCCTCGGTGCCTTCGGCGGTCGTGAATGCTGCGATTCCGCTTTGTCGCAAAGTGCCCGTGAATTTGAACTACACTCTTTCCTCCGATGTATTAAATCATTGCATTGCAGAAGCGGGAATCCGACGCGTGCTGACCAGTCGACGCGTGACGGAAAAGCTTGACCTGAACATCGATGCCGAAATAGTTTATCTGGAAGATTTCAAAGATCAGATCACGGCGACGGATAAAATCGTTGGAATGTTGCAAGCGGTTTTGATGCCGATCGGACTGCTTGCCCGCCAATTAGGAATTGCTGATTTAAGTGACGAAGATCTTTTTACTATCATCTTTACTTCCGGTTCGACGGGTGAACCGAAGGGCGTGATGCTCACGGTGGGAAACATCGGGTCAAACATTGCAGCGGTGGATAAAATTGTCCATCTCGGCGAGCAAGACGTATTGCTTGGGATTTTGCCATTTTTTCATGTGTTCGGTTATACAATTACTCTCTGGACGGTACTCACGCTTCCACCGAAAGGAATCTATCATTTTTCGCCACTTGAGGCCCGTGAGGTAGGCAAGCTTTGCGCCCGGCACCGGGCCACTATTGTGCTGTCTACACCCACGTTTCTCCGGGGCTATTGGAGGCGTTGTAATGCAATGGACTTTGAACATGTCGATGTGCTGGTAACCGGAGCGGAGCGGTTGCCGGTGGAACTGGCAGACGCGGTCGAGGAAAAATTTGGTATCCGTCCGATCGAGGGTTATGGAACCACCGAACTTTCACCTCTTTCTGCAGTTAATATTCCGCCAAGTCGTGCCCGCGGCAATCCGGGTGAGGGCGTACGTGAGGGGACGATTGGCCGACCGATTCCAGGCGTCGACGCCAAAATTGTTCATCGCGAGCATTTTGAAGATTTGCAGCCTGGCTCTGAGGGAATGTTGCTTTTTCGCGGACCGAATGTGATGAAGGGCTATCTGAACGATCCTGGAAAGACGTTTGAAGTGATGCGCGGAGAGTGGTATGTGACAGGGGATATCGCCAAAATCGACGCTGACGGTTTTATTCGGATCACCGGTCGCGAAAGTCGTTTTTCGAAAATTGGTGGGGAGATGGTCCCGCATCTAAAAATCGAGGACGCAATCACAGAATTGCTTTTTGGGGACCACGACGAAGAGCACGAAAAAGAAGTGGTGGTCACCGCTGTTCCCGATGTCCGCAAGGGAGAGCGGATTGTGGTGCTCTATACGCAACTCACGCAGTCACCGGAGGATGTCTGTCGCAAACTGGCTGAATCGGGNTTGCCATCGCTTTGGATCCCCTCGATCGACAGCTTTCATCAGGTCGACCATATTCCGGTGCTCGGCACCGGAAAATTAGACCTGAAAGGCCTCAAAGATTTGGCGATCGCTCAATTTCCAGCCTAATTCGAAACCGTTGTATTTGCCGCTTCGGGATTGGCATCTGTTGTGCGGAGTGAGACTGACCGCGCAGTCTCTTCGGATCTCTGTTCGGGCTGTTTGGAATAACGATTCTGCGCTTTTTGATAGACTGCTCCGGCATGACGAGCAAATTCGCGGCGTGTCGGTTCGTTGATTTCGGAAAGTCGCAGAGCAAGGTGTTGCACGCCCGGTCCATTCTCTTCGGTGGTCCGCGAAAGTTTGGTAACAAAGTGAGCGGTTTCAGCAAAATTCAAGTCAGTGGTATTTCCGATCATGTGCTGGAAAGTCCGTGCAATTAAGTCGACGCCTACATTTTTTACGTCAACAAACATGTCGAGTTGGGCGCGAACAAAGGGCCGCCCCGTTTTGTCCGTTGTGAAATCCGAGTGAAGTACCAGTAAACAATCGGCCCGGATGGGGCGTTTGGTCAAACTACCAGTGTAGGCGCCTTGGCCGTAAAGAATGTGTACTTTTTGATCTCCATACAGGAACTCCAGCGTACCTACCGTTCCCTCACCATCATCGGCTTTAAATTCCAGGGGCCCCTGACGCGTGACGCGCATATCGGTTGCGTCCATCATTTGCCAAATACTGACGATCACTTCCGGATGTCGAATCAGAAACATGTAATAGCGTGGATCGCAGTCAATAATCTGCGGAGTCATCCGTTTAAAAACGCTGGTGTTTTCAACGACAGAGTTGACCTTCTGTTTGGCAGCGACATCGAGTCGGTTGAAGGGGATGTCCGCAATCGCCTCTTTTTTTGAGTTATTGGGACGCAAGAAGAAAGGTGTTGCGGCGTCGGTTTCCTGAAGCAAGCCAAAGATTCCGCATGCGAAAGCAATAAGTGCAATCACATGATGTTGCTTCTCTCGGCGGCTAAACAATCTGCGCATCATTTCACTGCATCTGGTTCGAATGAAACGTAAAATGTCTATTGCTCGCATCATCATGCCGTACCGTTACCCGCGTGGTGGTTCACCGTTCCAATTATTCGGTTCAGGAAAGCCTTCGGGGTCAGTTAATTTTGGTAAACTTACCCAACTGGCAAGTTTCCGTACGCGGTCAGCGCATCCGCAAGTTGTCGCGGACCGTCGCTAGCTGGATGGCGTTGCGTAAAAACAGAGAAAAGGTGCACCAGTCTTCCTCGATTGCTGGCATTACCTTCGCCGATCGCAGTGCTTGCGCGGCTGAACGCGAAGAGATTGATTCGTTAGACACTCGACCGAATCAAAGCGCTTTATCGTCGACTGGTTTTTTCGCCGGGTAGAGTTGCCAGCAGAGCGGTGGGTGCCAGTCGTTCCACCTGACTGACATTCACGTGGTTCTTTTTGAGACGGGGCATAAACCCACGCGATCCAGAGACGCCAACGACTTTGCCCACGTGTGGTTGAAGGTCGACGCCCAGGCCGGGACTGACAAACATCAGTACCTTCCCTTTAACGTCTGTGAGGGCATACTTTGGTGCACCGCTTCGTCGCGAAACGACCGGAGTCAATCTCCCGACGCCGGAAAAATCCGGAATCTTTTCGAGAGGATTGGTTCGGGAAACGGCAAGTGGCACAGCTGCACCTGGATTGGTGTCGCTAGCGGGTGTCTTTGCCATCAGGGCAAGATAATTTTGTTGTAGTTGCTCGAAGCGAACGATTTCATCAGCAATGAGTCGAGCTTGACCGCGTTCGAGAGCTGTTTGGGCCTGCTCGAGTTGTTGGTTGGACCGCGATTTGAGTTCATCAAAATTCCACTGAGCAACCGGTCCAGAGACAATCAGCGAGAGTGCCAAGTCCATTCGCTGATCACTGATGTCGGCAGGTGAGACGCGGGGCGCACCGGCAATCATCCCGGTTTGTCCCTTCGGAGGTGTCGTCGATTGGTAATCTTGAAGCTGAATATTCTTTGGGTTTGAGGAGACCGCACCGGCCGGTTGACCAGTGGCGTCAGTCACGTCAGGACCGAATATCCAGCGGAACTCTCCGCTTGGGGGTGCTACCTTGAGCATGGTTTGAGGTTGGCCGTTCTGGGGATCGATAAATTTCCGTTCCCCGAGTACCTGTAGATATTCTCCGCGACGAAGATGGATCTGTTTTTCGTGGAAAGCATCGTTAACGCGACTGCCGATGCGTGCGGAAATGCCCTCCACCATCACTTCCGCCAGATTATCTTCGCCGATTTGCAGGCATTCAGCCGGTACCCATGAAAAACTTCCTCGAGGGGGACGGATGGCGTACCAGTCTCCGGAATCGTGCCGATAGACCTCGACGCGTTGCCCGTGATGCAGTTTGTCGGTGGCATAATGCTCATGCGATGGTCCGCTGCGGACCGAGGTATTGTCGCGAAGCACAATTGCGGTGAAAGGGAATGCTTCACTGCCGTTTACTTCGTCGCTACCGACACCAAAGTGCATGATTAGTGTGAGACAGAGTGACGCCCATCGCAAATTTTGCATTGCTGTAAACATCCAATAGATAAAATGGTGGACCAACAGGTGGTCCCAAAAAAGCAGAACCAAAAAGCAGAAATAGCTTAAATCGTGGGGCACTTGTAGCGGAATCGATCTGCGACAACAACATCAGCTCGCTTTACTACCTTTCGCCGGTGCTTTGCCAGCGTGCTCGGGGAAGGTGCAAAAAGCGAACTTTTAGATTACTCCGTTGTCTTCTCCTAAAAAACCTACATTTCTACCCTACGCCGCCAGCGTTGCAGTCACTAGAATCGGTCTTTTGTTACCTCTGGGTGTGAAAAAATATGCCTCGTTACAACCCGGCCGAACTCGAAATCCGCTGGCAACGTTATTGGAAGGAGCACCGCTCCTTTGCAACTCCTCGTCTGCCTAAAAAGAAGAAGTTCTATGCTCTGGATATGTTTCCTTACCCGAGCGGGGATGGTCTGCATGTGGGGCATCCGGAAGGTTATACAGCGACCGACATTATGAGTCGCTTTGCGCGGATGCGTGGGGCGACCGTCATACACCCGATGGGGTTTGATGCCTTCGGCCTTCCCGCCGAAGAGCACGCGATCAAAACAAACACCCCGCCGCGTGTTCAGACAGAAAAAAACATTAAAAATTTCCGTCGTCAANTGAGTATGCTCGGTTTCAGTTACGATTGGGATCGGGAATTAGCGACGACAGATGTCGATTACTTTCGCTGGACGCAATGGATTTTTCTGCAACTTTATGATTCCTGGTTTGACACCCAGGAGCAGCGGGGTCGGCCGATTGCGGAGCTACCGATTCCGGATTCCATAAGGAAAGCGGGTGAGGATGCGGTCCGAGAATATCAAGACGATCATCGGTTGGCCTATCAGACGTATGCGCCTGTGAATTGGTGTGCGGAACTCGGCACCGTTCTTGCGAATGAGGAAGTGAAAGATGGCTTAAGCGAAGTCGGTAATCATCCGGTAACGCGACTTCCGCTGCGTCAATGGATGCTAAGGATTACGGCCTATGCCGATCGCTTAGAAAAGGGGCTCGACGCTCTTGACTGGCCGGAAAGCATCAAGCTGCTGCAGCGTAACTGGATCGGCCGCAGTACCGGTGCCGAGGTCGATTTCTTTACGGGTGCGGCATCCGAATATGCTGCGTTTCAAAGTCGTCGGCAGTCAGATGGATTTCCGCGCAAGCCCGAGGATGATGTTCTCCGCGTCTATACAACGCGTCCCGATACGCTGTACGGTGCCACTTATCTGGTCGTTGCCCCCGAGCATGCGGCCGTTGCGCGGTTGGTAACNGACAAAAACCAAAAACAGGTGGAAGCCTATTGTGAGGCAGCGGGAAGAAAAAGTGATTTGGATCGGACGGAGTTGGCCAAGGAGAAGACAGGCGTCTTCACCGGATCTTATGCGGTTAACCCTGCGGGTGGTCGCCCCGTACCTATCTGGGTTGCGGACTATGTTTTGGCAACTTATGGGACGGGCGCGATTATGGCCGTACCTGCACATGATGAACGCGATTTTGCCTTCGCGCAGCAATTTGAGATCCCTGTCGTTGCCGTTGTTGATCCTGGTGAATCGACGCAACGAGAACAAATCCTTCAAGGCCAACAGGTTTTTGTAGGTAAAGGAAAAGCCATCGCCTCCGGTATTTACGACGGCATGCAAACGGATGAGATGAAAGAGAAGATCACTGAGGATTTCTCCGATCAAGGACTTGGACGCGGCGCAATCAATTTCAAACTGCGTGACTGGCTTTTTAGCCGGCAGCGGTTTTGGGGCGAACCCTTTCCAATCCTTCACGAGTTGGACGATGCCGGGAAGCCCACCGGGCGGATTCAGCCGGTCGCGGAATCGGATTTGCCGGTCGATCTTCCGCAACTGGATGATTATCAGCCGCATGGTCGGGTGGATCCACCGCTCGACAAAGCGCCTGAGGAATGGCTGTTTCCAGTGATTGAAGGTGTGCGGTACAAAAGAGAAACGAACACCATGCCGCAGTGGGCAGGCAGTTGCTGGTATTACCTCAGATTTCTCGATCCGCATAACACAGCAGCGCTCGTCGATCCGGAAATTGAGCGGGCGTGGATGCCGGTCGATCTTTATATTGGTGGTGCTGAGCACGCTGTGCTGCATTTGCTTTACGCACGCTTTTGGCACAAGGTTCTATTTGATCGGGGCCATGTAAGTACTGACGAGCCATTTCAAAAACTGGTGAACCAGGGAATGATCTTGGGGCAGGTCGAGCTTACCGGTTATCGGAACGCAGCTGGCCAGTGGGTATCTGCGGAAGCGGTCCGGAGTGCCGATGCCGGGCAGTGGATTGAGGTGGCCAGTGGCACCGCGGTGCAATCGCATTCAGTCGCTCCGGAAGAGGCGGAAAAGAAAGGTGAGCATTTTGTGCTATCCAGTGATCCGCAAATTCGACTTGAAAGCCGGGCGCACAAAATGTCGAAGAGTCGCGGAAACGTCGTCAATCCGGATGAAGTGGTTCGTGAATATGGAGCTGATTCGCTGCGGCTTTACGAAATGTTCATGGGGCCGTTGGTGGCCACAAAGCCCTGGAGCATGGAAGGNGTNAGTGGCGTGCGCGGTTTTCTCGATCGCGTTTGGCGGATGATTGTCAATGAGCGAAGTGAATCGCTGATGTTGAACGACAGCGTCGTGGAGCAGCCCTTGACCGACCTGCAGGCACGAATGCTTCACAGAACCATCAAAGTGGTGACACGCGATTTTGAGTCCCTCAGTTTTAATACGGCTATTGCGCGTTTGATGGAATGCACCAATTTTTTTATCAAAGAAACTTCGCGCCCCAAGGTGGCGATGGAACAATTTATTCTGTTGCTCGCGCCAATGGCCCCGCATTTATGTGAGGAACTTTGGCGACTTTTGGGTCACGATCAAAGCCTGACCGATGCTCCGTGGCCCGAATATGACGATGCAAAAATAGCAGAGGCAACGCGAGAAATTCCGGTGCAGATCAAGGGCCGTTTGCGCAGTAAAATCGAAGTTCCTGCAGAAGCCGATGCGGAGGAAATTGAGTCCTTGGCAAGAAAAGATGAAAAAATTGTGGAGTTACTCACGGGGCAAGAAGTCGTCAAAGTGGTTGTTGTGCCGGGCCGGTTAATCAATTTTGTCACGCGATAAACACGCAGGTGGGCTTTGGCCCCGTGTAATAAGGAAGGAAATGGCCAAAATATGAATGATGTGGCAACACTAATTTTGGGCGGAGGCCGTGGCACGCGGCTTTATCCGTTAACGCGATATCGTTCCAAACCGGCTGTTCCTCTAGCGGGAAAATATCGTCTGATCGATATTCCGATTTCCAATTGTATTAATAGCGGCTTAAGACGAATCTACGTGCTCACGCAATTTATGTCCGTGAGCCTGCACCGGCATATTCGAAATGCCTATATGTTCGATCGTTTTAGTGACGGGTTCGTGGAAATTCTTGCCGCCCAGCAGACGGTACAGCAGTCGGAGTGGTATCAGGGAACGGCCGATGCAGTCCGCCGTAATATTGGTTGCATCAAGCATCGGGATATCAAACACGTGTTGATTCTATCCGGGGATCAACTCTATCGGATGAATTTTGCAGCCATGTTGAAGACGCATCGCGAAAGTGGGGCAGAGGCGACAATTGCCGCCAGGCCGGTGAATCGTGAGGAGGCGAGTGGATTCGGCATCATGCAGTTGGACGATTCGGGGCGGGTACAGGGGTTTGTTGAAAAACCGCAAAAGGCCGAGCAGATGGAGGCGGTGCGGATGGATCCGAGTTGGATCGATTCCCATGGCGTGGAAAGTCAGGGGCGGGACCTGCTGGCAAGTATGGGGATTTATCTTTTCGATCGAGATTTTTTAGTCGAAGTTTTAGAGAACAATGACTTTCAGGATTTCGGCAAAGAGGTCTTTCCCGAGTCGATTCGAAAGAAACACGTGAATGTCCATCTGTTTGATGGATACTGGGAAGATATCGGGACGATCGGTTCTTTTTATCGATGCAGTCTTGAACTTGCCTCTGCCCAGCCTCCCTTCAACTTCATGATGCCTGAGGCTCCGATTTATTCGCATGCCCGCTACCTACCGCCCTCGCGGATTGATGAGGCAACGGTCCGCAACAGTGTGGTGGCCGATGGCTGTATCCTTGAAAAAGGGGTCGTGATTGAAAACAGCGCTATTGGACTTCGATGCCGGATTGGACCGGGCGCTCAAATTCGAAACTCCGTGCTGATGGGTGCCGATTACTACGATACTGCTGTGGACATCGAGAGCCACCAGGCGGCCGGCAAGCCCGCTCTGGGAATTGGCAGTAACGCGGTGATTGACGGCGCCATTATCGACAAAAATTGCCGCATTGGTCGCGGTGCGCGGATCACCAACTCGAATGGGCAGGTAAGCGCGGATGTAAGTGACGACGTTTTCGTTCGCGATAGTGTCGTCGTCGTGCAGAAAGACAGCGTGATTCCACCGAATTGGGAAATGTAAGCGGCAAAGTTCGCTAGGGGCCTGCAGGAGAAGGTGAACTTGATGCTGCCCCCTCGGTCGCAAGCGTACTCGGATCGCTAATTCCTGCCGGATCGATGACTTCTTGGGGCGCGTCAACGATCGATCCGACCCGCGGAGTCACAGGACAGTTTCCACAGGTGCATTCCTGGTTTTNCTTACCCAGAAGACCACCCAGCGGATAGCACGTATCGCACGTGCGACAACCCACACCGGTGAGAATGATAGAAATCAGACTGCAAAAGAAAATCGGAGCAAAGCGTTTCATTTTGAATTCCTCGCAACAAAAGATCGCGGTGATGCGTCGTGTGTTGTGTAATGGGGGCCGCTTATAGCAACCTTCTGGGGGGGGCAGCAAGTCAGATTTTCAGTTCAACCGGCCATTCGCTGCTGCGTGGCTGGCAGAATATCTTGCAGTTGAACCACGCCTTGCAGTTGCCAATCGGTCAGTTCGGTCGTATCGGTTCCGATGCCGATAGTTTGCAAGCCGATCATCCGGGCCAAACGGAGGTATTCCGGGGTGTTCCCGACAAAAGCCACCTGTTGACGCGCAACTTGCAAGGCCTTGAGGGTCGAGGCTAGCAAACAGTCAGGAACATGGCCGTGCCCCGCGTTATCGGCTCGAGCGATAAAATTAAAATAGGAATTAAGGCCGAGGCGTGCGACCTTATCGTGGATATCTTCCTGATCGCAATTTTCGATAGTCCAGAGTGCAAGTGGATGCCCTGCTGCCTGTAAAGATTTTAACAGGTCGACCACACCGGCCAGTGGCCGCTCCTCGGAGCGCAGACTCTTCCGTTTACTTCGCAGTGCAGGCGTAATTTCGTGGATATGTGCATCAGACATTCCCGCCCGAGCGAGTACGTTTTCAATGGCATCTTGAAAAGAAATATCTCCACGTTGAACCCGGGGAACATACTCAATATCCCAGTGGCGAAAGAAAAGCTGGTAGTGCGTGTGGAGTCCACGTTTAGCGAGATGGTCCAAGAACCATCGCCTCCATGCCGTCCCATCATAGAGCACACCGCCGAGCTGAAATATCCAACCTCGTATGCCATTGAATCCCATCATCGCTACGCTTCCTTGCCTGAGCGAACAGCAGCCATCGCACCTTTACCCTCAAGATGCCGACCCCTACATACAGTCGTTACAACAAAACTGTCAACATCTGTTGCCGGTAAGGCAAACCTGCAAAGGGTCTTTGCTGACTGCGGTACACGGTCAGGGTACCGGAAGTGATAGCAGCTTATAGATGTGCGGATCATCCAGGCCGCTGGCAATCCACGCGGCCTGACTGAAGTCGTGACGTTTGCTGTGGGTGCCCGGTACCGCCACGGCACATGCGCCACTGCCAATGGCGGCCGTCAGACCGATTTGACTATCTTCCAATACAAGCATCTCGCGCGCGGAAACACCAAAACGTTTCGCCGCAAGCTGGTAGATCTCGGGGTCCGGTTTTCCGTGGGTTACATCTTCTGCTGAGAGAATGAACGCAAACCGATCGATGAGTTCAAAACGGCCAAGGACTTCCTCGACAAATCGCCGGCTGCTACTGGTCGCGATCGCTTTGGGCATGTCTGCAGCTTCAATCGCTTTGAGCAACGGAAAGAGTCCCGGCATCGGCTCCAGATGCGTTTCCAGAAATGGAGTGAAAATGGCCCGCGATTCTTTTTCGATTTGCTCTACCGTATCGGTAAGCCCATGCCATTGAATCATGCGGGCGATCGCCTGCGCTGGCCGCAGTCCCATCATCGCATCCACAAGTTCTGGAGTGAATTCCTTGTTGCGACGACGGAGTACTTCTGATCCGACCTTGAGATAAATATCTTCCGTNTTAAACATCAGTCCATCGAGNTCAAATACGACAGCATGGATGGGGTCGAAACGTTTCATGGACTTTCTTTCTCTCACATGGAATCGGGAAAGGCAACGCGAATTGCGGTGATGAGTTGACCAAGNATCAGACTCGTTGCCCCCCAGATTTCGCGTTTNTCATGGTCAATGCAAGGGCTACGAAAAGCGATCCCGTACCGCTCTCGCAGCGGGATGCGAAAATTTNCAGCATCNACAAGATGGNGTAGTGACATTTCAAANATNTCGGCGACCTCGCTCTCTTGGCGTTGCCAAATCGGTNCCGAGGGCAGAAAAGCCACGAACGGAGTGACGAGGTAATTACTGGCGAAGACATAAGACGCACTGAGTTCTCCGAGNCGTATCACATCTGCGAGGCAGACTCCTAATTCTTCTTCGGATTCACGAACCGCTGCCTGCCAGTTGCTCTCACCGATTTGCAACGCGCCTCCCGGCAACGAAATCTGACCACCATGTCGAGAAAGACTCTCCACGCGAAGTGTGAGTGGGAAGTGCCAGCGATCGAGAGGCGGCTCGAGGGNGTCNNTCCAGTGACGATTTTCGTGGAGCAGGATCATGACCGCCGCTCGCCGGGCATCGGTTGGCGCCGGTCCCCGATAGCGACCATAGGCCAGTTCGGCCGNAAACATTTTGCTGGCATCCGTGTTCCGCTGGGGAACGTGCAATGCATTGCGTAGCCGATCAAGGGGACTGGGAAGCATGGGANATTTTTAATAAAGACTTTTAATACAGACGGTACAACGCAAAGGAATCGTTGCGGTANAGCAACGGAAGGGCAAGNGGAGGGGAACTGCGTGTGAGTAGAAAATCGGCCCCGTATTCATTGCCGATGATGCGTAAATCAGCCACCGAGCGTTCCGCAAGCGGNATGGCACCNAAAGGACCCCAAAGGTGCATTTTATCGAGTCGNGCATTCCACTCCAAAATGCTTTCCNCGTCCTGCGGCATTTCTTTCCAGGTCCCTACTTCTCCACGATCGGCATACCATTTAAAGGTATGTGCATATTTGGGAGTCACGAAAAGCGCATCCGGCGGTGAAACCTCTCTCGCCGCATTGCAGACGGCAAGCCAATCGCTGAATTCTTTTCGGTCGGACGCAAACTTTTGGTCCGCTCGTGGAATGCCCTCCGCTTGATAAAGTCTGTAAACCGGNACCATCAGTATCCAGGCGGCACCTAGTAGGATTGCAATCCTTATGGGGATNCGACGCAAAACGNGTCNTCTGCTNAAATNNTAAGCCACGCCCAGACCGATGCTTACCGGAACGATNACATCNGCCAAGCGGAACCAATAGAATTGAAGGAGTCGGGCCGCAAGGATAGGACGATGCTGCGTCGCGAGACTGATGACCAGTCCGAGTGCAGCAATCGCTAAAGCGCCCCCGGTAAAACTATCCAATCGCCTCAAAGGCAGAAAGGCTTTCTGACGGCTTGCCAAACATGCCCAGAGCACAATCAGACACAGAAACCACATTGCCGCAGGCGTCAGGTAAGGAGGGTCTGTACTGAAAAAGAACTGTGCGGGATTCAGATGGTGGGGAAGTCGGGTGAAAACCTGAATCTGCGCTGCTTGCGCTGTTTCTTCGGTGGTGGTTTGTCCGCCCAGTTGGAGTCCGGGCAAGAGGCCAAGGCATGAGATTGCAAATCCCAGAGCGATTGCTCGGAGTTGGCTTCGCAGTGTCGGCCGATCACTTTTTCGACCCAGGATGAACCAACCGATCGTTGCGGCAACACATGCCCATCCTCCGACCACGACATGGAANACGCTGGCTATCCCGAGTAGAATCCAGCCGCGATTCCATCGGTTTTGTGTAATCTCGGCAAGCGCCCAGAAAATCATTCCGTATGCGATTCCTTTCCCTTCGAANCCNCCGGCAATCCATTCGCCCGAATATTGNAAAAAAGTGTTCAGGCCAAGCATGATCGTTGCCGCAATCACAGCGACTCCCGCTTGCCGGGTCAACGAGGACGCGAGTTTCACCCAACCAAAAGCGAGGATTCCAGAGGTAAGTATGCGTCCGATCCAGGCAACCGTTTCGAGCGGCAGATAAAGTGATAGCCAACCAAAGCCGAAATAGAATGGTGCGTGCGCATCGGCCGAATTCAAGAAAAAGTCATCTGCGCACCAGGTTGGATCCCAGTAATGTCTCGCCTTGGCCAGATAATTGGGTTCGTTGACGTCGGGGGGTATTTGCGATGCGAAGAGCAAGAAGATGAGTGTCACGAGCAACCATTCAAGACCACGCTTTGTTGACTCGCTGGGAGATGATGGCTGCATCATNGGGGCATGTCCGAANCGCAGTTGAGCGTGACCGCAGGTAGCATCCGTGTTCGGTTGTGCTACGTTTTAGCAGGCAGAATTTATTCACCCCAGGGGTGGCTGGCCAGAGTGCCCCTTTTCTTCCTATGCTTGTGCTGTATGTATATGTTTCNCAATGACTAGCGTGGATGCTATCGTGGACAAGAAGCTTCGCGACCTCTTTGATTGTCATCTGGAAGAAGTTCTTGCAAAACTTCCGCAAAGCGTGCATGCGTTATTAGCGGAGGTCCCACTGCACGTGGAAGATTATCCATCGCAGCAGGTGATCGAGGAACTCGGTCTCACGGAAGAATCAAATTTGTGTGGAGTTTATAGTGGTGTACCACTCGATCAGCGCACGATAGATGATCGACCGGGTCCGCCGGACGTGGTGACGATTTACCGAGAGGGGATTATTCGCCTGGCTGCGGGAGGCACGGAAGGCTTATCAAGCGAAGAACTGCGTCGGCAGATTCGTATCACGTTGCTGCACGAACTGGGACATCATCACGGATTCAGTGAAGACGATCTTGAGAATCTGGGTTACGGTTGATTGAATTGAAAAAACATCTTCGAATCATCAAATTGATGAAGATTGATGAAAAAAGTACGTCTCGATGCGGCTGCAGAGACGGTGAACAAAAAATACAACTAGCCGAGATACCCGCCCTGGATGTCTCGGATCGAAAAAGAATGGAACAAACTCTTGGATAGCGCACCGGGCACACAACTTCGCAGATTGGTACAAGACGCCACGCTTCAGGTGCCTGGGGCACCTTTTGCGCTCTGTGCGCCGTTGGCCGAGCAGGCGGGTTATTCGGCAGTCTATCTTTCGGGCGCCGGGTTTTCGGCCGCTGCCCTGGCCCTTCCCGATACGGGTTTATTTTCTCTCGACGAACTGGTGGTTCAGGCCGAGCGACTCTGTCGCGCATCCAATTTACCGGTCATTGTGGATGCAGATACGGGCTTCGGCAAAATTTCTGAGTGTGTCGCTCAGTTGGAGGCAGCAGGCGTTGCCGCGATTCAGTTGGAAGATCAAACCTTTCCAAAACGTTGTGGTCATCTGGAGGGCAAGCAGGTCGTTCCGGTTGAGGAAATGTGTCAAAAGATTGCGTCGGCCGCGACGGCCCGGCACAATAAAGATCTGGTTCTCATCGGGCGAACCGATGCCCGTGCAACCGATGGACTGGATGCAGCGATCGGTCGAGCAGTTCGTTACCTGGAAGCGGGTGCAGATTGGATTTTCCCCGAGGCGCTTAAGTCGAAGGAGGAATTTACCCAGTTCGCTGCGGCGATCGATGCGCCGCTGATTGCAAACATGACCGAGTTTGGAGCCGGACCGCTTTTAACGCATCAGGAACTGACCGAATTAGGCTTTGCAGTCGTGCTTTATCCAGTTACTCTGCTGCGTGTCGCCATGAAAGCGATCGAAACGGCATTGGCGTTTATTGATGATGCGGGAACTCAGGAGGAACTTCTCGATCTGATGCAGACGCGTAATGAACTCTATGAACTACTGGATTATGATCCATCGGCGCCATCGGAGTGAGTGGAGAGCGTTGTAATCGTTTTGTTATTTCCATTTGAATCTGCCCGAGATTGAGAGGAGCATTTGATGAGCGAACCTGCCTACCATCCAGGTTTAGAAGGGGTTATCGCCGGAGAAACGGCAATCAGTACGATTGCCGGTGGGTCAGGGCTTCGCTATCGCGGATATGCGATTGAAGATCTCGCCCGCGAAGCCTCGTTCGAGGAAGTTGCCTATTTGATTCTGCACGGCGAATTGCCGGCAGCGGCGGCACTCAAAGACTTTTGCAGTCGGCTCGCAGCGGCAGCCCCGCTTCAGGGTGAAGTTCTCGATTTCATGCGATCGGTTCCACGTGATACACCGATTATGGATTTTCTGCGAACTGCAGCCAGCGCACTTGCACACTTTGATGCTGAGGCGGTCGATACGAACAGCGAAGCGCAGTTGCGTAAGGCGGAGAGACTGCTCGCACAATTCCCGACCGTCCTTGCCGCGCAGCGAAGGATTCAGCAGGGGAAAGAACCGATCAATCCGGATCCGCAAAAATCGTTTGCCGCTAATTTGTTGTGGATGCTTCGCGGCGAGGAACCTTCTCCGCAGCTTGAACGGGCAATGGATGTGTCGTTAACCTTGTATGCGGAACATGAATTCAACGCTTCCACGTTTGCGGCGCGTGTGATCACCTCGACATTATCGGATTTGCATTCATCGATCGCCGGTGCAATTGGGGCACTAAAGGGTCCGCTCCATGGCGGTGCCAACGAGCGGGTAATGGAGGTACTTCAAGAAGTCGGAACGGCTGAGAATGCCGAACCTTGGATCCGCCAGGCGTTGGCTGAAAAAAGAAGAATCATGGGATTCGGTCATCGAGTCTATAAGGAAGGAGATCCACGAGCGCGTTTCCTCAAGCCACTCTGTCAGGAATTGGCCGTCGAGACGGGACACGAGGAGATGGAAAACATGGCGGAAGTGATTGAGAGAATCGTTGTTGAGGAAAAAGGTTTACCCCCGAATCTGGATTGGCCAAGTGCCCGTCTCTATCACTACATGGGACTCGATGTCACGATCTATACGCCGCTATTCGTTGTGAGTCGCGTCACCGGTTGGGCGGCCCACGTGATCGAGCAAATGGAGAACAACCGGCTGATCCGGCCCCGGTCCCGCTACATCGGCCCGGAGCCACGGCCCTGGACGCCTATCGCAGCCAGATAGTCTCCAGTCGCTACGCATTAGTCGTCAAGTGAATCGCTCGGCCAGTCGACCAGGGCGTTGTCTGCCGCCAGGCGGTCTTTTTCGTTCACTTCGGACGCGGTCTGGTACGAGTGGCCATAGCTTGGGTATTCGTTCGGCAGCGCATACCAGCCGTTGGGCCAGGTCTCGCTTTCCCAGCGGTCGTTTGCTTCGTTGAACGGCGTGATGCGAACCCAATCGATTTCTAATGTTGCTTCCGAAAAATCCGGATCCCCTGCCCAGCCGACACGATCGACGTATTCGCCGTTGAGTTGTTCTTTGTAGCCGGATGCCGGGAACCAGATGCCGAGCCAGAANCGCGAGGCCTGTGAAGGAATATTGTCTTGCCCGAANAGGGCACCTTCATGCCGATANACTTCCTCCCCATCGATGGTCCAAATCACGCGCGGCAACTGACCATCCCCACCACTGTGCCAGTCGATTCCATAGGTGTGGAATTGTCCGTCATTGATGACCTCGACACGTCCCGGATGATGTGCTCCCTCACCTCCGAGCTTTCCACCCCAACTATTGACCCGTGCGTTGTCGAAACTGATCGGATCATTCGACTCACCGTTCTGCAGGNNAGTGGGAAATTCCCAATCGATTTCTGAGTTACGCACCCGACTCGGCTCCTGCCAGTATGCTTCTTCGCTNGGAAAGTGNTCGACNTAGTGGAATGTCCAGAATGCNGANGCNGCNCCACTNGCTTCAGGAATCCGNGCGTGGACCTCATANCTTCCTGACGCGTAGTAATCGCGGGTGGCAATACCTGCACCGACGCGGGTGGTGCGATCATTGTGACCGACNACATCGCCTTCGTATTGGTCGCCGTGGGCGTGCAGCAAGAGCAGTCCGTCTTCCANTTCCACATTTTCCGGAGCCAGTCCNCCGTTATCGCCACCCCACGCTTTGTCGACCACGAGCCATTTCTCCGGGTCGAGCCCGCCATCAAAATCATCATACAGGACCTCAGTCGTTGGCTCCGGTGTCGGGTCGGGCGTATCGAGCCACTCACCCCCGCGCGCCAGAAGCGAGACGTTTTGGACCGAGAGCGTCCCGCCGGAGCCTTTGTACTGCTCGAGGACCACACGTACCTGCCGGTAGGCTGTGTCGGTGGTAAACGAAACCGAGAGGTTTTCGTATTCGTTGTTCGTCACTTCGATCGATGCGTTCAAGGCGTCCCGGTCGGTCAGACTCAAAGTCGCACCGTCGCCCGTGGCCCGCACCTGCGCGTTCAGCGTGTAGGTCGTGTTGGGTGCGAGGGCGAAGGGGATATCTTGCACTGCTCGAGCGGTCTCTGCATCGGTTGCCTCCAGACGGATCTCCCCACCCTCCTGCCAGGTTGTGTGATCGGTCACCCAGTATTTCAGGCCATCGGCAAAGTCGGCATTGGCAATCATTTCCTCGCTGGCAGCAACCAGTTCTGGCAACTCGGGTGGTGTGCTCCATGAAGTGCCCTCAGGTGGAAGTGGTAAGGGAAGTTCGCCTTCGATAATGCGCACACTGTCAAAATAAACGGGCCCGACTTCGCCCTGATAGGCCTCAAGAAACAGTCGCACCTCGGTGCTGTCGGTTGCGGTGTAGAAGGTGAATCGTTTTTCCTGCCATGCTTCTCCTTTTGCGGCGTTCGTTTTTGGAAGTTGTGTGCCCTGATCGACGCCAAAAGAAGCCCATGCCCCCTCGGTTCGCACGCGGGTGGCAAAGGTGTAAAGAGTTTCGGATTTCAGGCCTGCAATCTGTTGGACGATCCGGGCCGAACTCTCCGCGGTGGCCGTCAATTGCAGGACGCGTTCTCCCTCAAGCGGTACCACGTTCACACTNCCGCTACGACTCCAAGCCGGATNAAGCGTTTCATCGAACGCNCCNCCCTGCACCCAGTTGCCGCTNGCATCAGGGCCGGGCGAAACGGGATCATNCGTCGGGGGAGCGGGTTCTGGATCGGAGTTCGAAGGGGGANTCGGTGGCGGGACNGGCCCCTGATCGACAGGTGGCTCAGCNGGTGGCNCAGTCGGTGGTTCGCTGCCGGCCGGGAGCANCTGCACCGCATCAAGCCCAACCGATCCGGTNTGNTGTTTGTAGGCCTGCGCGTAGACGGTAACAAATTCGGCATCGGCAGCGGTGGTGAATGACACGGTGTATTGCCCTGAGACATTATCTCCTTCACTCACCTCGGACCATTTGCCGTCGAACCCTTTGACGCCGAGATAACCGTAGGCTCCATCTTCAGAGACGATCTGCCCGGTGAGCTGATACTCGGTTCCGCCTTCGACCGCCACCTGCTGGGAGATGCGTGCCGTTCCCTCCTGAGTGGGTTGCAGAATGACTTGCGGATTTCCATTGACCTCGGCCACCGATGCGCTGGCGGTCAAGCTACTTTCTTCTACCCATCCGGAAAACCCGGCCGAAAAATCGCCGTTGGCAAGCGTATCGGCTGCAAGGAGCTGTCTTGCCTCAAGCGTTTCAATTTTTAGTTGTGGTTGGTTTCGTCGTTTTTTTTCCCCGCCGTTTCGGCCGAACAATTGATAGCTCATCGCGCATTCTCCGTTGACTCGCGGCCCTCAGGCCATACCCCCAAGCCCCGAGGTGCCTATACGAGGGACCATTAGAGAGAGTTCTGGTCAAAAATGCGAGAATTTCCGCACGCGCAGAGCGGTCGGTGTGCCCGGTGCCCCGAAATGCTTGGGGCCAGCCTTAAAAGTCGTACCAGAGGCCCAGGCCGAGCTGCCGTTCACTATTGCGGAAGAATTCGTAGCGGGGCGTCATGCCTTCGAGGTACTGAAAGCCAAACCGCAGCAAATTCCCATAATTTTTCGCTCGCCATTGCCAGCCACACTGAAGGACGATGTTGCCGCCCCAGTCGATGGCCTGCAGGATATGGCCGTTGGCTGCCACAAACGGAGAGCCGCGAAAACCGGTGGCACAGATCGAGCTGTATTCAGCACCGAATTGAAATTCCCAGGGCTTGGCACCCCCGTCGATATTGAATGCCCAGGAGGCATCAACATAGGTTCTGAGTGTTTCGGTCCACTGCAGCGAATTAGCCCAGACAATCGAATTCCGGACGTAGTTAATGCGATTTGCACGCGCTTGGGCATTACCGATCACATACTCATCCCCTAAGTGCGAACTGACGTGGTAGTAGCCGAACTTTGTTTGCCATTTCCGCCAGCCAAAACTGATCGGCAGCCCCAGTCGATAGTCACTCGCAATCAGCGTACTCCCACCACTGTCAACGCGCGGAAAAACAGCGCCCTCGACATCGAACTGAAACCCTTGAGGATAGGCTCCTTCGGGAGAGCCGTAACGGATGATTCCTACGCGGGCACCGAGCGTACTGTCCCAGTACCAGTTGGTCCCTCCGGGCAATCCCACCGGATCAAAGCCTTTGATGCTTAGTGCTGAAATCGCCAAACGCGCTGTGTGCAAACTTGCCAGTTCCGGCCGGTAGATGAGTTCATCTGGAAGTAACTGCCAGGACCACGGTGCATTGAGCGCAGCATCGGATAGATAATCATTTTGCGGGGGGGCAAAGGGATTGAGGTCGTTCAGTCCTGGCCACCAGGATCCGTCGTTTTCATATCCATATCCTGCTCCATACCCGTAACCGCCAGCGGACCAGGATTGGGGCTGTTGGTCGACCCACGCATCGAGATCAATGGGCTCCGGATAGATGCCGGGTGCATTCTCAACGACCACAGGTGCCTGGGCTTGAGCAATGCTGTGCAGCAGGCCTGCCAAGAGTGCCAGCCACATCGGAAGCAAAGTGCGAATCATTGAGCCACCATCTCAAGAGAGAGAAATGAATTGCAAACCACGGTCCCCCTGAAAAGAGGGCGGGGGAGTCTAGCGGTTTAGACCGTACGGGCCTAGGGCGATTCGGCACGCTTCTGTCGTAGAGGTCTGGCATTGCCAGCATGCTAGCCAACGCTTTTTTACCCTGGCCACTGAATCAATTTACTTTCGTGGCGGATCGAGAACGACCGAAAGGGTTTTCGTCTTGCCATCGCGCTCAATAACCACTTCGATCTTTTCGCCGGCCTGATGACGACCCAGGACTTCTGCAAAATCAGTGACCGTAGCAATCGCCGCGTCCCCAAAGCGTATCATGACGTCGCCCTCGCGGAGTCCACCACGTTCGGCAGGACTCTCGGGTGCAACGCCNCTTAAGCGAACCCCCGTTTTTTCATACCCATAGTCGGGTCGACTGCCGAAGTAGGGCCATCGCCCACCGGTGACCTTCGGNCGCTTTGTCTTTTGATAGGCAGGACGAGCNTCNGTTTCGGCGATTGCCANAGCCGCNTCTGCCACCATCCGACTGACGCGTTCTAAACCTTNGATATTAATTTTCTCAAAGTCATCTTCCGGGCGGTGATAGTCTTGATGTGCGCCGGTNAAAAAATGCAGGGCGGGAATTTTTTTCTCATAAAAAGATGCGTGATCACTCGGACCGTAGCCACTCGGTTTTTTTACGATTTTAAAATTGTGTCCGGCGTTGAGACGCTCGATGAGCAGGTCGAATTCTTCCGCNGTGCCCGTGCCGTGCACAATCAGTTTATTGTCGCGCAGTCTTCCCACCATATCCATATTGAGCATGGCAACGGTATCCTCGAGGGGAACGACAGGTTCGGTCAGGTAATGGGCACTGCCGAGGAGTCCACGCTCTTCACCTGTAAAGGCAATAAAAATAATTTTTCTTGGCAGAGGCCTTCCGATGGCAACGAGCCGCCTGGCAATTTCCATCAGCGCAGCAACTCCGCTCGCATTGTCGTCGGCACCGTTATGAATTTCCCGACGGCCTGGGGAGGCTGAGGCATCGCCTCCATAACCGAGGTGATCATAGTGAGCACCAATCACGATCGCCTCCTCGCTGTGGGGGCCAACCCCGGGAAGGATGCCAATTACGTTCCGGATCTGCGTGACCTTGCGTTCAACTCCACTTGCACCTTGAACCCGCCAGTCGGTCAACAGGTGACTCTCTGGTTTACCGGTCGCGTCAATGGATTGCTCAAGTGCCGCGAGATCTTTGCCGAGCGTTGCTTCGATCAACGGATCCACGGCGTCTCGACGCAGATGAAAAACGGGCATTTTTCGATCCGGACTCCCGTTCCCGGCGCGGGTGAATGCGAGCAGCGGATCCTCCGCATCGCGCAATTGCCGGCTAAAAATTTCAATTTGCCGTGCCGCAAGGTTCACTTTTTCTTGATAGTCCTTTTCTGTGCCGGCTTCTTTTTTCTGGAGTTTGGCAAATGCGGCATGTGCTGTCACGAGTTGATCGACGGCTTTTTGCCAACGGGTTTTCGCTTGCTCGGTTTCCTTATCGATTTCATATTGATCGGTGCAGAAGAGGACGGCCGCTGCGCCATGCGCGTAGGCATTTGAAATTTTAGTGCGAAAGTAAGCGTGTCGTGAGGGATCGGCTCCGAAAAGGCTGTGGACATCACCGCGTAGCGGTTGATGACGAAGAATGATCACGCACTTTCCTCGTACGTCGATCCCCGCGTAGTCGTCATAGCCAAGATGTTTGTCGGTAATTCCATACCCCACAAAGGCAAGAGGAAGATCGAACGAACCGCTCCCACCGGCTGCCAAAGGTGTAAAATCTTCTTCAAGTTTCAACGCTGGAGAATCGATTGTTGTTTTCGAGCCTTCCCGCAGCGTGAAGCGAAGCCGATTTTTTTCTGCTGGGCCCATGGTTGCGTCAGTGGTGACAGAGAGATTTTGGAAAGGACCGGTATCGATGATTTCTGTCTGGAGGCCAATTTCTGTAAATTGTTCCGCGATGTACTCTGCTGCCCGATCAATTCCAGCAGTCCCGATACCTCGACCCTCCATCGCGTCGGCGGCCAAGGTACGGACGGACTCNCTNATGCGCGTGCGGGCNTCATCNGAAGGNGGCGAGGCTTCNCNCGGANTTCCGTCCGANGGCGATGANNGNTTGGACNCAAAAAATNCACCAGACGNGTNGNNGAACTNCGCGAANAACTTTTGTTTTGTCTNGNTGGNCGATCGGCATNNGACTTCTTTCTTCAGGGAGTNTAGGAAGATCNGCAAAANGNAATGNAANNGNATGATTGCCCCAAAATTCTTGGGCTCAAGCCGTTATTCGTCAAGGCGCTATTTCCTTTTCCTTTTTGCCATAAACCAGACAATATCTTAAGAAACCCTATCATTTGGCTCTGCTTCCACGTAAAATTGAGTTAGTGCCAGGATAATTCACAGCGGGGGTTCCCTCGCCCTGGACGACGGATCCATTGAGCCGACGGTGAGACGGCCTTGNATCAANAGGTGGTGGGGACTGTGCCTTCGTTTTTTGTCATTCAGGGACGTGATCGCGGGACTCGTTTCGAGCTGGAAAAACCAACGCTGTCCATCGGTCGAGATGTGCGGAACNATATCTGTTTGCAGGACACTGAAATTTCTCGTCGCCATGCCGAATTGCGACAAGCNGATGGTGNGTTCACCATTCATGATTTGGGCAGTTCCAACGGTACGTTTGTAAACGGAACCGCCATCTCAACACATGCGATGCAAAGTGGTGATCAGTTGCTTTTAGGTCGTACGCTGTTGCTTTACACCGGAGGCGGTGCGAGCGCCGTGATTGACGGTAAAGTCGATATTGTGANTCCGGGACGGAATGACGATTCGCNGATTTTACATACGATGACCGAGAGCGAGGGCAGTCGTTCGCTACTTCATGCCGATGCAGTCGGGTCAGAAAGTCCGTGGTTGGCAAGAGCTCGCAGTAATTTGCAGGTGATGTACCGCACAGCGCTCGCNGTNAGTCANACNCTTGATATTGATGAATTNCTNGACCGGATTATGAGCCTCATTTTTGAATGGGTGGAAGCCGATCGNGGTTGTATTATGCTCGTNNANAANGANACCGGNACGCTTGANCCTCGCGTGAGAAGGAATCGGGAAGGTGTTTCGAGTGGCGCTGCAATTTCTATCAGTAAAACAATTTTGGATTATGTGACCGACCATGCCGAGGGCGTGCTGACCAGTAATGCNAAGGACGACAAACGGTGGGATACNGGCGCAAGCATCCTCAATATGGATATTCGGGAGGCAATTTGCGTGCCGATGCGGGGACGCTANGGTGTCGTCGGCGTCATTTATATTGACACNTCTTCACCGCCCCAGGAGTTAGAGGAGGGTGGAAATAAATTTCGCGAAGAGCACCTCAAGTTAATGATTGCCATCGCCCACCAAGCNGCGCTCGCCGTCGAAGATACCTCCTACTATTCNGCGATGTTGCAGGCGGAGCGACTGGCTGCCATGGGNCAAACGATCGCCACCCTGTCGCATCACATCAAGAATATCCTTCAAGGAATTCGAGGTGGGAGTTANCTGATCGAAATGGGTCTGGCAGACGANGANAAAGAGGTCACCCGCCGTGGTTGGCATATTGTCGAGAAGAATCAGGGAAGAATTTCTAATCTNGTTCTCGATATGTTGACATTCAGCAAAGAACGCGAGCCGCNATTAGTTGCTTCCTCTATGAATGAAGTGGTTGCGGACGTGGTCGAATTAATGCAATCGCGGAGCGAAGAATTGGATGTTGCTTTGAGTTGGGCTGCCACCGAAGATATCCCGGAACTTCTTTTCGATCCGGAGGGGATGCATCGCGCGGTGCTNAATGTCGTGACTAACGCCTTGGATGCGTGCGAAGAGGTGGAGGGAGGGCAGGTTGTGGTTTCGACCGAAATGAATCGAGAGAAAAAACTGGTGCGTGTGATCATCAAAGACAACGGTAGTGGGATACCGGCCGAAGAAGTGGATAANATGTTTACGCTCTTTGTTTCGAATAAGGGTAGCCGNGGAACNGGACTGGGCTTAAGCGTGAGTCAAAAAATTTGCAATGAACACGGTGGNCAGATCATCGTCCAAAGTGCAGCCGGCGANGGAAGNGAATTCATCCTGGAGATTCCCATGGTCTTTCCTCCGNACGATGCGCCAACGCTGCAAAACGAAGGATCGTCGGTGCAGCAGCCACAGCCGCAGTAGGCCTCTTGTCTTGGGGTTCACGGTTCGCCTATTGCTCTGCCACGCATCTCTAGCGGTGCCAGCAGGTTCTTACCGCATTAAGAACCATTTGCCGTAAAAAATGGCGACAGAAACGCTTAAACGGGCCGGTTGAGTAAATGAGTAGATTGAAAAAGATAGACATTATAAGTCATCTTTATCAGTCGTATCGTTTCTTTTTGATTTAGTGATTCTATCGCGCCGATACCGCAAAGGTCTTTCCTTTATTCCGGTTGATCAGGTTGATAGGCATGCTGAATACATCCATGATTCGCAAAGCTTTGNGTTGCTCGNCAAATANANNCGGNTTGCTTCTTGTTTTGGCNGCTTTGTGCTTTTTGGGGAATGCCGCNTCNTTGTGGGGACAATCGGTGCAGCGATCCGTCTTTTTGCAACGNGGACCGCTNCCAGCNCAAGCGGATCCGATTCCCAATCANCTTTGGCAACAGGCGATGGCCTATGGGCAACCGATCAATTATCAGCCCCAACTCGGGGCGGANGCNTCNGANAGNGTGCAGNCGNAGTCGATGGANGGNGANGTGATTGAGGACTTNACCGATGGNTCGCTCGCCGAAGACGCGTTTGATCCCTATGGCCTGGTCCGCGTGTGGGCCAATGGGGTTCCGTCTCGTGTGATCACGNCGCAGCGATACAGTGATGCCTATTGGCGATTCAATATCGATNTGNTNNCNNTNGANCGNNNCNNTCCNANNGAGANGATNANAGNAANANGTGCNNNTANTNNNCCGGNNGNNANTTTTANANNNGCTGCCCCGACTGGCGGCATGCGNATCTCGGCCAGNGCCGATTTGTTCTACAGCTTTGATCTGGAATTTGCCTGGCTCGGGAACATCACCTGGGTGGGTCGACCAAGTAATCAATTTCAATGGAATACAGTTAATTCTCGCAACGGGCACAATTATGTAACAGACACTGGGGCTGGAACAACGCTTGATGGCGTGATGATTGCAACAAGAAACAATAAAACAAATTTCGGCTCCAACCTCAACGCATTTGAGATCAATACCCGCTTTCGATGGGTTGGCACAACCTCGCCGTTCACAGGAGCTTGGATTTTAGGTGCCCGATATGTTCGTTTTACGGAATGTGCTTACGCTAATAACAATCGAGGTGTTATTAATATTAGGTCTTCGACCTTAGGGGCACAAGAAAATACAGCGACCTCCGTCAGAACAGAGGCAGAGAACAACTTGGTTGGTTTCCAGGGAGGCGGAGAATGGTTTTGGTCGGTTTTTCGCGGGGTGATGATTGGCGGCAATCTGAAGGGTGGAATCTACGGAAACTTAGCGCAAACTAGTTCACAAATTGACAATGTTACAGATCCGGGACCGGGAGGGATCAACCGGGGTAATGCACGTTATGAGGACAGCACGACGACAGGCGCCTTTTTTGGAGAGGCCAACGTAATGGTGAACGCGCACCTTGGTCACAATTGGTATATCCGCGGTGGTTACACAGGCTTGTTTTTGACGAATGTGTCCTCCGCGGTTTCGGCCGTCCAAGAAGATTTTCAAACGGTTTCGACAAATAATAGTTTGATTGCCAACGGTTTCTATGGCGGGCTGGAGTGGAAGTACTAAGCACGTCGTTGCAAACGATCGCTAGTCCCTGCCAGCTGAAGCTGAGCTACTCTTGATAGCCGGCTGGCCTTCCCACAAACGGGTTGGCCCGTTTCTCATCACCTACTGTGGTATTCGGCCCATGTCCGGGCAAAATGAGCGTATCGTCCGGAAGCGTGAAGAGCTTGGTGTGAATCGCCTCCGCTAAATGCTCAAAATTGCCATCTTCAAAGTCGCACCGTCCGATGCTGCCCGCAAAGAGTACGTCCCCGCCGAAGACCACCATTGGTGAGGCACCTTTCCAGACAAACACCACGTGCCCCGGGGAGTGGCCCGGCATTTCCAGTACTTCAAGCGTAAAACCCGCCACGTCAAGTTCGTCACCTTCGACAACGATCTGGTCGGCCGGAGGGCTCGTCACGGCCAGACCGTATTGCCCAGAGAGATTTTTTTGCGGATCGGTCAGCTTTTCCGCATCGCCGGAACTCACGATGATGGGGCAAGCGGGCCAGCGGGCCTTGAGTGCATGATTTCCGCCAATGTGATCACTGTGCCCGTGCGTGATGAGCAGGGCCGTAGGTTCAAGATTTTTTTCGTTCAAAAACTTGATAATTTTGTCCGGTTCGAGCCCGGGATCCACGACCACGCAATCGACTCTTCCCTCAAGATGCGCGACGAATGTGTTTTGCTGAAAAGGATTTGAAACGATCGTGGTGCATTGGAATGGTTGCATCGGAGTGGTTCCTCTACCGGTTAGGCAGATTAGGGCAGGTTGAAGGTTTAGGTGAAAACTAGTGTCGGTCAGTGCCGCTCAGGGGGACGCATCAAACGGTTTACGTAAAAGGGACCGCCTCAAGGCGGACTTCTGATGCCGCAGCGTCCCAGAGGCGATAAACATAACGATAGCTGCTCTTCCTCTAGAAGCAAAGCAGCATGGCACGAAGTTTTGCAAATCGCAAAGCGAAATAAGGTTACAAACACAAGGTTAAATCGCTGGTTTCACCCGCACCAAACCTCGCATTTGTCAGTGCGGACGGGAAGCAGTGTTCAAGGAGGAGACGCTCAGAGGCCTCAACGCATCGGATGCAATCGGATGCAATCGGATGCAAGTTGTGCACAGACTGAGACGCTCGTCGGTTATTGGAAAGGCAGGGAAGCGATATGACGGAATTGGCTCACGGCATCCGCAAAGTTCAGTTGTTTGCAGTAGGTCTTTTGGTGGTAGCGTTCTCGACTTCTCGGGGCAGCGCAGAACCGCAGCAGGGGGCCGAAGAGCATCCCCTCGTACCGGTGCTCAAAATCGCAGAGCAAGGGCTGAAGCGCATTGATGCTGATGTTCAGGACTATTCTGCCACACTCATCAAAAAAGAGCGTGTCCGGGGTCGGCTCACAGATAATCAATATCTGTTCGTGAAAGTCAGGCACCAGCCTTTCAGTGTCTACATTTCGTTCCTCGCTCCTGAAGATTTTAAGGGTCGAGAAGTAATATATGTAGCTGGTCAAAATGGAAACAAACTGTTGGCTCATGAAGGTCGGGGATGGAAGGCAAGAATCGGGATGGTTTCGCTTAAACCTGAGAGTCCGCTAGCGATGGAAGGGCAGCGATACCCGATTACGATGATGGGTATGCGAACGCTAACAAAGAGGTTAATGGAAGTCGGGCAACAAGATCTCCGCTACGATGAAGTCAAGGTCGACACCTATGAAGGAACAAAGATCAACGGCCGCGTTTGTACTTGCGTTCAGGCAACACATCCATTTCCGCGGAAACATTTTCGGTATCACATCGCGCGAATTTTTATCGACGATGAGATGCAAATGCCCGTCCGGTTTGAAGCCTTCCTCTGGCCCAGTAAAAAAGGTGGAAAGCCAGTGCTTGTTGAGCAATACACGTATGTGAATATCAAACTTAATAACGGTTTTACTGATTTGGATTTCGACCCTCAGAACACGCAATACAAATTTGTGAAACGCTAGCATGCTTTCCGAAACGGCGTGGAAAACGGGGCTTGTCGGGTGTCAGACGTCTGTCCGGGCCCGCCAACCCCTTGTTGGTCAGCCGTTTTAAGTCGTTGTTGTCTCCACGGGGCAGATTCCTTAGAATTCCTAGGCGCTGATCAGTTCAACGGCAGGTTGATTGATTTTTTGCCCCTTTGATTGCCTAGGGAGACGTTGGAGATGGATTCCTTTGTTCGCGGATGGTCAATTCTGCATTTNGCTTTTNTAAACGCAGTTGGANTNGTGNTCGGNGNAGCNNGTATTGCNGTNGCCCANGTTCCCGGCAGCCAACCCATCGCACAGCCCGGCCAANNNCAACGGGTGGCCCCGGCACANCCNCCAAGNTTTCANTCNCCCGCGTTGCGTNAGCAGGGGCAGCAGCAGCAATTTCAGCAACCGGTCCAGCAGCAGCAATTTCAGCAACCGATCCAGCAGCAGCANTTTCAGCAACCGGTTCAAGGCAATCCAGCAGGNGCGCCGGTCGCAAATAATCCAAACGCTGCACCAGCAGCGGCTCATCCGCTTGACCCCGAGATTAATTTTGCTCGGCAACGAATGGCTGCGATGGAGCAGAATATCCAGGACTACAGTTGCATCTTTACGAAGCGAGAAATGGTTGATGGAAAGTTATTGCCTTACGAGCAAATGTTCATGAAGGTTCGTCATCACCCGTTTAGTGTCTANATGTACTTTTTAGGCCCGGAAGACGTTAANGGNCAGCAGGTTGTCTATGTNGAAGGTCAGAACAACGGAAAGATGGTGGCTCAACCGATTGGTTTGAAAGGTAAATTCGGCCCCTATTACCTNGACCCGAACGGCACGTTTGCGATGGCCGGNCAACGGTATCCCATCACAAACGCNGGTTTTCTTAATCTTACGAAGCAATTGGTCGAAGAGGGAATGCGGGACCGCCAGTATCCCCAATGCGAAGTGAAGCAGTTCAAGGGAGCCAAGGTAGCGGGCCGTACCTGCACGGTAACTGAAATTACGCATCCGCAATTGCCGCAGTTNCAATACCACAAAGCCAGGATTTTTGTGGACGACGAATGGAATATACCGATTCGTCTCGAATCTTATCTGTGGCCCCAGCAGCCCGGCGGACAGCCGCCCGTGCTTGAGGAATACACCTACTCGAATCTGAAGTTCAATAACGGTTTTACCGATGCGGACTTTGTNATTCGAGAAGAGTAGAAACTGTCTTTTCAGGTAATCTCAAGTAAGATAGTTTGCCATGAGTGAAATGGGTTGTGTTGCATCTTGCCCGTTTTGAGCTTGCATACCGTCAGTCCAGATGTTCCTTCAGCAGAGCAGGGCGGTTTTGTGTCTCTGGCTTTAAGATTTACAAGACTGTNGGTCTTTGCTCTGATCGTTGTGGTGTTGCTCATGGTATTTTTTGAAGAGCGTTTTATTTTCATCCCGCGAACGTATGACGGGAGCGACGCTTGGCAGCCACCCGGTGGAGACTATGACGATGTAGCATTTCGTTCCGCTGATGGAACCGAATTGCATGCGTGGTATTTTCAGCATCCTGCGCCTCGCGTGCACGTGCTTTATTGTCATGGAAACGCTGGCAATATTACCGGACGGCTTGAAATTGCGAGGCAAATGTTTCGGCTCGGTGCAAGCGTCTTTCTGTTTGATTATCGAGGCTATGGGCGTAGCGAGGGGAGTCCGACCGAAGCGGGTATCCTGCAAGACGCGCGGTCTGCCCGGCAGGAGTTTGCACGTCTTTCAGGAATTTCTACAGCCGAAATTGTGCTGGTTGGGCGATCGCTCGGCGGTGCGGTGGCAGTCGATCTCGCGGCACGCGAGGGTGCGCGAGGGCTGATTCTTGAGAGTACCTTTACCGATCTTCCTGCTGTGGCGTCTTTGCATTACCCGTTTCTTCCAGTGCGATGGTTGCTGCGTACGCGATTGGATTCGATCGCTAAGATTTCAGATTATTCTGGACCGGTACTTCAGTTTCACGGAACGGCGGACCGGATTATTCCAGTCGAAATCGGAAAGCAACTGTTTGCGGTCGTGCCTGGGATCGAGGGGAAGGACAAAGANCTNTTTCTTTGGGAGGGCGGGGACCATAATGAGCAACCGCCNCCAGAATACTATGAAGTAATGGANCGTTTCTTTGATCGCTTGCCTGTTCNCTGAGTTTTTNCGCCGGTTGNCTATGCCTTGNCGGGATTTACAATGAGGGTCACGATTCGGAGGATTCTNTGAGCACAGAACACCTTTTTGGCGGTACNTGATTTATGCAGCGACGAAAAAAAATGTTTGGGGATATGCGTTGGGNTTCTGTTGGACTTTTGTTTTCTCTGCTGCTGGGCNGCGTCTTCTCTGTCGCGACTTTTGCACCCGCGGATGAAAAAGAAAATGAAAAAATCCAGCTACTCATTGTTGATGGCCAGAATAATCATGGAACATGGCCGAAAACAACNGCGATGATGAANAAGTATCTCGAGCAGACCGGTCGCTTTGAAGTCGACGTGAAACGGACTCGGTTTACGAGTAACGGTGGTGCGTTGGCCGAGGAGTATGCGGTTCCTGGATTTCAGACATTTGCGACAAANAGCCCTCAGACGGATCCTGATTTTAAACCTGAATTTAATAAATATGATGTGGTTCTCTCCAACTTTGGTTATGGAGCAGCACCCTGGCCGGAAGTCACCAGAGCAAATTTTGAAAAGTTCGTACGTCGAGGCGGCGGGTTTGTCGTCGTTCACGCCGCTGATAATTCGTTTGGCGATTGGGACGCCTATAACAACATGATCGGAGTTGGTGGTTGGGGTGGAAGAACGCCTAAGTCAGGTCCCTATGTCTACTTTGATTCGGAGGGCAAAGAAATCCGCGATACTTCGGCCGGACCCACCGGAAGTCACGGTCCACAGCATGCTTTTCCGATTGTTGTGCGCAGTCCAGAGCATCCGATCACCCGGGGCATGCCAGGGGAGTGGTTGCATGCCCGGGATGAACTTTATGATTATCTTCGCGGACCGGCCGAAAAGATGCAGGTTCTTGCTACCGCTTATTCAGCGAAGGAGAAAGGAGGCAGTGGTAATCATGTGCCGATGCTGATCACGGTCAATTACGGGGACGGGCGAATTTTTCATACCCCGATGGGGCATGATGATGCCGCGATGCGTTGTGCAGGATTTGCCACGGCACTCGTCCGTGGTGCAGAGTGGGCGGCAACCGGAAAAGTGACGCTTCCTGTTCCGGATGATTTTCCGCAGGCAGACGTGGTTTCAATACGAGGCGACCACTGAGCTTCGGGAGTTTTAAACTCGTTTCGAAAGCAATGCCGCTTTTACTGCGGCGGTGTCGCGTCGAGCAATTTCTGTAGCGCAAACTGGTGCTTGCCGAGTTTGCCGCCATAATTACCAGCACCGATGGCCACGACATTTTCTCCGCTTGCAGCATGCAGGGCCGCTGCCATCGCCGCTGCGATCGGATCCGGTCCTGTGCCATCGATGACAATTTCGAGTGCGTAGTTTGCCTCCGGAAGCAGGGCAGTATCAGTACGACTCCGCACGGTCGGGCAATAGGCATCGGCGGTGCTTGCCGGTAATTGCTTGTAAATCGACCCCACTTTGCTTCCGCTCCTTGCAACGCCACCGGGGAACGGTGCAATCACACCTGAAATCTCCGCAACAGCATCGGTCCCGCGCCGCGCCGCCGAGAGCGCCGATTCCAGATCGGTCGCCTGGAGAATAATATTCCCTCCTGCAACTCCCCGACCCACACCCAGACGCTCTTCCACCAAAAACTCTCCATCCATCACGGGAATCCGCCAGTATCGACGATCAAACAGCTTTTTACTTTTCTGAAACCCGTCACCGAAATAACGGATATGTTTTCCCAGAGGAATTTTGTCTTCTTCTGTTTCCAGGCCGTCAAAGACGGCCGTGGTGGGGCAGGTCATAAGACACTGCCCGGTGCGATTAGGCACAGCTTTGGCAAGCGCTTTTTTGGAAAAGCCAAAGACCAAGACACTCACGCCACACCGACCGTCCGGTGTTTCGTCAGCATTTAGATATTTTTCCACGCCGGTCTCTGCATCGCAGGCAATGACCGAGGAACTATACCCCGTAAATTCGCGAATGGCCGCTTGCAGCCAATAGTCATCGTGGGCCGTGATGATCAGTCGTACATACCGCATGTCGAAAGCTTCGGCAAACGTGTCAAGAATTTGTGTGCCATGGAGTTCCATTAAGAGCCTATTGTATCGTTTTTTTATATCGTTTTTCACGCTGCCTCGTTTAGTCGAAAGACCATGATGACCGAGTCAGGCCAGCAGGCAAAGGGGTCTGCCATCGCTGAAAAAGCTTCTTTTGTCAGCGCAGCGGACTACAATATTAAAGAAAAATTTGCCGCGTCGGTTGACCACTTTTCGAGATCAGACACAATACAGGGGTAATTTTGCCGACAGTAGATAATTTTGAGAGATGATGAGGAATAAAGTGACTAACACCCGTCAACGTATTCGCGTGGGACATAGTCCCGATCCTGATGATGCCTTTATGTTTTATGCCCTCGCGCGGGATAAAATAGAAACAGGTGACTATGATTTTGAGCACGAACTGGTCGATATTGAAACACTCAATCGGCGAGCCTTTTCGGGCGATTTAGAGTTGACTGCGGTAAGTCTGCACGGCTATGCGCACCTTACCGGCCTCTACATGCTTTGTCCCTGTGGAGCCAGTATGGGGGATCGCTATGGTCCGATGGTCGTTGCCCGAACGGAAATGGAGATTGAAGAGCTTCGAAATAAAACCATTGCGGTCCCGGGCACACTGACGACCGCCTATCTGTCGTTGCGTCTTTGCCTGGATAAAGATTTCGACCACGTTGTTGTGCCGTTTGACGAAATTATTTCATGCGTCACCGAGGGTAATTATCAGGGAAAGCCAATCGATGCGGGGCTCATCATCCACGAAGGGCAATTGACGTATGCCGATCAAAATCTGCACATGCTGATTGATATGGGCCAGTGGTGGTATGAGCAGACCCAACTTCCTTTGCCACTCGGCGCCAATGCGGTGCGAAAAGATCTCGGACGGGATGTAATCCGCGATGTGAATCGATTGCTGAAAGAGAGTATTCAATACGGACTCGATCACCGAGGTGACGCTTTGGAATACGCACTGCAATATGGTCGTGACTTAGATCGAGAGAAAGCAGACACCTTTGTGGGGATGTATGTCAATGATTGGACACTTGATTTTGGAGAGCGGGGACGCGAGGCGGTAACCACGCTTCTGCATCGCGGGTATGAAGCGGGTGTAATTCCTGAAAAGATCGATCCTGAATTTGTCGAATGACCAACGACCGTAAGATTGATACCGAAGACCATCCTTCGTTTCCGCCCGACTCGAGGGCACTTGGGAATCCTGCGGGTCCACCGGATGCAAACTTTCAGAAAAAACAGCGGCGGTTAGGCAATAGCTTGGCGGTTCTGTTTGCGTTGCTGGGTTTGGGTCTCCTGGCGGTCTTGATTGTAGGGTGCAGTGGCGGGAGTCCGGTCATTTTACTTCTTGTGCTTGCGTTGGGCGGATTTCTTTGTTTGCATTACATCGTCTGGGGACGACTGCTGAGTCGCTCTGAAGCACGCGATAATGATCATTCATTGTCCGACAAATAGCCAATTCCATCAATTTTGCGTCTCGAATCGACCCGTTGAAGAAAGGGTGGCTGAATGACGCGATCGGTTTGTCGTGGTAGACTTGATTCAATGGTTGACAAAAAAATGAATAAAAAAATACCCGTCGAAAATGAACCTGGGTAACCGGGTTTGCGCGTTTTACGCTCGGGGTACTTCGAAAGTCAGTGAGATGGATGCGAATTGGCAACAACGTTTGGATCAGGCAATCGAAGAGCGCAGTGAATCGCTGATTGCATTGCGCCGCCATCTGCACGCGTATCCGGAAATCAGCGGTAATGAATATCAGACGACGGCATTGTTATTGGAACGCTTGGAAGCGATCGGATGCGATTGTCGCAGTCCTGCCCAGAAGCGTGGCGTTATCGCCGATATAGGCGAGGAAAAAATGGCTCGGATCGGGCTGCGCGCCGACATTGACGCATTACAGATTCAAGATGCCAAAGATGTTTCTTATCGGAGCACGCACGATGGCGTGATGCACGCGTGTGGCCACGACGCGCACTGTGCGATTTTGTACGGCGCACTCTACGGGTTGCAGCAAGTGGTACAAAGTGACGGGTTTCCCTGGCCTGTATCGGTACGCGGTATTTTCCAGCCGGCAGAGGAAACCGCGCAAGGGGCAAAAGAGATGGTCAGTTTTGGAGCCTTAGAAGGCGTTGACGCTATTTTGGGTGTGCATGTGGATCCGAAACGCGCGGTCGGATCGATTGGCTTGCGCGATGGAGTGAGTACCGCTAATTGCGATGAAATTCGCGTGCAACTGCGGGGTGTCGGGGGGCATGCGGCACGGCCCCATGAAGCGGTCGATCCATTAAGCGCTGCTGCTCAATTAGTGCAGGCGATTTATCTACACGTGCCACGGACCACCGACAGTCAGGATTCGGTAGTGGTCACCTTCGGGCGGATAGCGGGAGGAACCAATTCCAACGTCATTCCCGAAGCGGTAGAGTTGCGTGGCACGTTACGTACACTCTGTCGCGAGATCCGCATACAGACTCAAAAAAAGCTTGCGGATATCTGTCATGGAGTCAGTGAAACAACGGGTGTTGCCATTGATTTGGATATCAAGACGGAAATTGATTCGGTTGTGAACGACCCTGCAGTTAATCGTGTGATTCGCCGATCGGCAATAGAGGTGATCGGCGCAAATAAGATCGAAGCTATCCCGCGATCGAGCATGGGAAGCGAAGATTTTTCAGTCTATTTGAAGGAAATTCCAGGGGCAATGTTTCGGTTGGGGACGGCGACAGAAGAACGGCAGATTCCCCTTCACTCCTCGAACTTCGATATTGCTGAAGAAATCATCGTCGTGGCGGCTAAAATTCTTGCTCGNAGTGCGGTGTTCTGGTCTGATCCNAANAAAATTGGCGATTGTTCGNCCGTTGCNGAGGAGNTTATTCAATGAGCAAAATTGAATTCCGGGGAAACGATTCACACACNATCGGCGTNGAAGTGGAACTCGGTTTGGTGGANGAAAAAACCATGGAACTGAGTAGCTCNCTNAGCGNTCTCATGGCAAATCTNGATTCCACAGATGAAGGNGGNCAGATCAAACCTGAACTGATGCAGTGTGTGTTAGAAGTCAACACGGATGTATGTCATAAGGTATCGGATGCCGAGGCATCTCTCAAAAAGCAGATTGCTTTGGTGGAATCTGTTACCGATCAGATGGGATTGCGATTGTGGTGGGGCGCAACGCATCCTTTTTCCCGCTGGGATGAACAAAAAGTCACGGAAGATGAACGCTACCAGCGGTTGGTGGATCTACTNCAAGATATGGCACGAAGGCTGGTCACNTTCGGTCTGCATGTCCATGTGGGTGTGGATACGGGCGATAAGGCGGTGATGGTCTGTGATCGAATTATGCACCATTTGCCGACGATTCTTGCGCTTAGCTGCAGTAGTCCGTTTTGGGAACAGCGCGATACGGGTTTGGCNTCCTATCGTTCGAAGATCATGGAGGGATTACCCACTGCCGGTTTGCCGACCCTCATGCGTAACTGGAGTGAGTATGTATGGCTCGTTAACCACATGGTCGATACCGGATTNATCAATAGCATTCGGGAAATCTGGTGGGATGTCCGTCCGCATCATAACTTTGGTACGGTGGAAGTACGTGTCTGTGATATGCCGGGTAATTTGCAGGATACATTGGCCATTACTGCACTCATCCAGTGCTTGGTCAAAGCTCTTTCTGATGACATTGATCAGGGTGCCTATCAGCATGACTGTCATCCCATGATGGTGTTGCAAAACAAATGGCGATCGTGCCGCTATGGACTCAATGCGAGATTAGTCGACACCTATACCTACGAGGCGTTCTCAGCGAAGGAACGCGTTGGACAGCTCGTTCGACGGCTNAGGCCTGAAGCGGAAGCACTCGATTGCAAGGACTACTTGGAGGGATGCCTCGATATTGCCTCGCGACCAAGCTGGTCCGAAAGACAGCGAAGCATCTACGAGCAAACGCAGGATCCGGCCGAGATCGTCCGCACACTTACAGAACTCTCCAGAATCCAGGCCCGCGACTCCTCGCCCTCGGCAATTCAATGAGCGTGGCAGGGTGCCTGAGAGTTAAGATGGGTGCTTTGGGGGGCATTTATCGACAGTAGCGATTTTTCGGGATATCGCGGTTCTAACGGTTCGATATTCAGAGTGTGTGGTTCTTTTTCCGCGCTTTCAATCGGTACATTCGTCGCGAGAGAATCGTTATGTCGTTTTGTTCCTTGCTCCCGCAGTTGCGCATGGTTGTCGTGCTCTCTCTTGCAGTGACACTGGCGGTGCCGGTTGTCCTCGGGGCAGAGAACGACTCAAAATCGACGATCGATCTGCTTGAGAATTGGCCTCGCCAATGGGTTGATGAGCGGCGTAGCGATGCAGAGCGGCGACCGGCCTATCAGCGGNTGCCGCCNGGATTGGTCCCCTCACCGATCGTTGCCCAGAGAAATTCCGCGTCGTCCAGTGACATCCAATTGCAATCGTTTGAATCGATGCAGGGGGATCCACAGGCCATTTTCGCACCGGTCGCAACAATTTTACTCCCGGTCGGTCCCCCCGAAGCATGGTGGGTCCAAGGAGAGTATTTGCACTGGTGGGTCAAGGGAATGAAAAATACGCCGCCTCTGGTGACAACCAGCAGTGATCAGTCGCAGGGAGGCCGCATCGGTGAGAGTACGACTAGGGTGTTGTTCCCCACGGCAACACTCTTTCAATCTCCCGGTTCGGGGGGAAGGATTCGATTCGGCCATTGGTGGGATGTGGAACACTCCCAAGGCATCGAGGGCGACCTATGGGGTCTGAATGGCCCCCATGAAAAATTTTCTGTTTCATCCACCGGTGATCCTTTGATTGCTCGTCCGTTTTTCGATACCAGTCCTTCGACACCGGGACAAAATTCAGAAGTCGTTGCCAACGCGGACCGCCAAGGTGGGGTTACGGTCGTCGCAGATAGCGATCTTTATGCGGCGGGACTCAGTTGGCGATGGAATTTAGGGTTCTTTCGCCCTGCCAGAGCCAAGCCCTGTCGCTCGGTGCCGGCGTCATTTCGATTTCTACCCTGCGGAGATATTCGACTCGATTTTACCTGCGGCTACCGTTATGCCCGTCTCGATGAACAGCTTTCCGTCCTTGAGAATGTGACCGTTACGGGGTTAGGACGATTTGATGTCCAGGATCATTTCCGCACAGTCAACGATTTTAATGGCGCGGAAATTGGTCTGCATTACACACATCATCATTGTCGTTGGTCTTTTGATCTAAGGCCGCGGCTNGCGTTNGGGAATGTACACCAGCGAACTCAGGTCACTGGAAGCACACTTGCGACGCCAATCGCTGGACCTGCCAGCNACGAAGCCGGTGGGCTATTGGCGTTGGAAGGCACCAATATTGGTACGAGTACCCGAGATCAGTTTTCGTTCCTGCCGCAGCTTGACGCGCAACTCGGCTATCGGATTACGGATCAATTGGCGTTCACGGTGGGCTACTCGTTTCTTTATTGGATGCGGGTCGCCCGCCCGGGGGAGCAGATTGATTTCAACGTAAATTCAGAGTTCTTTCCGGACAGCAATCCCTTTCCGACAACACCGACTGGAACCGGCCCACGTGACCCGAGGCCCCTTTATGCCGATACCGCATTCTGGGCCCAGGGGCTTAATTTGGGTCTCGAGTACCGGTTCTAGTTGAACGTTATGCGGGAGAATTCATTTTCCTGAATCCGCATCGGTCGGTTCGATTAAAAGCCAACTGGGAATCCGCTGTACTTGGCCCTTGGTATCGACNCAAGCGAGTGTACTCGCCGCTTTGGCGATCAGAAGTTCATCGTGAAACAGTTCGTACTCGTGATCGATGCGAACGAGCGTGACCCGCATGGTTCGCGTTTTGAGTTGCAAAAGGTCATCGTATTTTGCGCCCCGATGGTACTGGACCGCAATTTTCGTGACGACCAGAAAAAGACCCGATGCTTCAAATTCTCGGTAAGTTTGTCCGAGGGCACGCAGTTGCTCAGTGCGCCCGATCTCGAAGTAGTTCAAGTAATTGGCATGATGCAGGCGTCCCATGGCATCGGTCTCACTGTATCTTACGCGTATTTCCGTATTGTGTTCGTTGATCATCTTCTTGCTTCGGTTTGTTGACGCTGGTCAGCGGATTCTCTATAGTAACTGTCCGAGCGGCGAGTTCGGAGGGATCCAATTCCAAATCCGCTAACAGCTTAGTCGAATCTATGAGCACCGGAGAAGGCGCCGGAANAGAGTTTTCCACGATGCGAGGTCGTGATTANCCGGCTATCCGTCAATTCACCGTTTTTCTTGAAAACCGGCTTGGGCAGCTTCTGGAAGTTGTCCGGCGGTTTGAGGGCAGCAACGTCCGAATTTGCGCGCTATCGATNAGCGACTCCTCGGAATGTGCCTTCGTGCGGTTCTTGTTAAGTCGACCGGAACAAGGTCGCGAGATCCTCGAGCGAGCTGGTTTGGCGATGATCGAGAGCGATTTAATTGGTGTGATGCTTCCCCAGGAACCGCAGCCGTTGCTCAGGATTTGTACGGCCCTTCTGCAGGCAGAAGTCAACATTGTCCAGGCGTATCCGATTTTGGATCGCGATGCGGTTGCGTTGATGGTAGACAATATCGAGATGGCACAAGATACGCTCAGCAGTAAAGGGTTCACGATGTTGACCGAAGATGATCTTTCCGATCAGCAATAGCTGACAGTTGTTCGAAACCTTATTGCCGAATTGGGTATTCAGGTTATCGATTTACGGCGAGTCACTGAATCGCATCCATGCAGGCAGTAGAAATATGTCGATCATCGTTGTCTGTCAGAATTGTTTACAGCGATTTCAAGTCAGCGACAAGTTTGCTGGCAAAAAGGGCCCTTGTCCCAAATGCAAGACGGTCCTGCGCGTGCCACTCAAAGAAGAGGAAGTGAAGGTCCACTCGGCGGAAGAAACTCGGCAAGGGCCCCGGGGAAAATCTGGCGAATTGGTACTCAAGCCGATCTCTCGTGAGACAACGCAGCTTGGTAAATTGGCTTGGGGAGTGATTGGAGGGATTGTTGTTGCGTTACTGGTGCTGGTGCTGGTGCTACGAGGCATGGCATCGATCGAAGTCCGCCAACTGATCGCGTACGTTGGTGTTGTTTTGCTTGCGCCTCCGCTCGTTGTAGCCGGATACTGGTTTTTGAAGAATGATGATTTAGAACCGTATCGGGGATCGAGTCTGTGGATTCGTGCTGGCATCTGTTGCGTGATTTATATTCTTTCTTGGGCCGCTTATGGATACTTGATCCCTCCGGAATGGAAAGACGAATTTTGGAAATGGGCATTTCTTGGCCCGGCCTTAGGAGTTGTGGGCGCAACCGCATCCTTTGCTTGCTTCGATCTTGATTTTGGGAGTGGTTTTTTTCACTTTACATTTTACGCAGGTGTGACAGCACTCCTGGGGCTGCTGATGGGTCTGCCGCTGCTTGGGGCCTGAGCAATGTCGCGTATTTTAGAAATACCTGAGATTCGGCTGATCGATTCGAAAACTTCTCTGATTCGAATTCCAGCCGAAATCGATGTTCCAGTCACGTCACGGGTTTGCCGCTTAATCGACACGGCCGAATTTCAGCGGCTCAAAAGCATCAGTCAGCTAGGGTTAGTGAGTCTGGTCTACCCCGCAGCTAACCACACGCGGTTTGAACATTCTCTTGGTGTGTATCGTCTTGCCTTGCTGTATCTGAAGCGGCTCGCCCACGATCCGCAGTTTGCAAAACTGATAGATAAACAGGATGCAGAACTACTGATTGTCACTGCACTGCTTCATGATTTGGGGCATTGGCCTTTCTGTCACGCGATCGAAGATATTCAATTGCCACGGGTCCCCCGTCACGAGTTCTTTGCCAGCAGTTTTTTACTTGAGGGTGAAATTGCTGAATTACTTGTTCATGATTGGGATATCCATGCTCGTGACGTTGCGGGTTTGTTGGGGAGTGAGTCTCAGCAGGCATCTCATCAGATACTCGCAAGTATGCTGTCGGGGCCAATTGATATCGATAAGATGGATTACTTGCCTCGTGATAGTTTGCATGCTGGTGTACCTTACGGCCGAAATTTTGATGAACAACGACTCATCGGGAGCCTTTGCTTGAATGCCGAGGGAACTGCCCTTGCGATTGGCGAGAAAGGAAAGACAGCGGCTGAAATGATGGTGTTTGCACGTTACGTGATGTTCAGTGAGGTGTATTGGCACCATGCGGTCCGCGGCGCAACCGCAATGTTGCAACGAGGTTTTTATCACATTTATGAATCAGTGGACCTGGATGTGCTGTTCCGCGCAAGCGAAACATCGATGATCCATGAATTGCGGGTTGCCGCGAAGGGCACGCCGGCGGCGCCGCTGTTTGAGGGATTGTTCGGTCCGCGTCGTCGCCTCTACAAGCGATTGCGACAATTCAGCTTATTTGAAAATGCGGATCTCTACCGTCGGATGGCAGGTCGCCCTTATCACTGGTTGCTTGCTGTGGGTGATCAGTTGGCCGAAAAACTTAGTAAGCGTTTGGGGATTTCTGTTCTAAGTTCTCAGATATTGATTGACGCCCCCCCCTCCTCAAGGGAGGTCGAGTTTAATCTTGATGTCTATCATGCAAAACAGCAGCAGTATCAAAATCTTGGGCTCGTATCTCCAGTGGTTCGCGCCCTGGCGCAAGAACAATTTGACGATTATGTGAAGCAGGTACGTTTTTTTGTTGATCCGCAGTTGATCGACCAGATGCGAAAGATCGATGACCTATCTGGTCTGATTGAGGAATCCCTGGAGGCAGTGGGCGAATGAGGAATCAGGGATATCACTAGTTGTTTCCTGATGTACTCACTTTGTCTTAGCAAGTAGCAGTCAACCAGTAGTCAAGCGATGCACTTTCCACCCGTCCAAAATGTTTGGTTTCTCACAGGGCCCACCGCATCGGGTAAATCTGCAGTCGCTATTGCGGTGGCCAAGCAGATCGATGCAGAAATTATCTCGATGGATTCGATGGCGGTTTACCGGGAAATGAATATCGGTACCGCGAAGCCCTCCATTGAAGAGCGGTCTGAGGTTGTGCACCATTTAATCGATCTTGTCGAACCGGATCAGAACTTCAGTATCTCGGAATATCTGCGGGCAGCGCACGCAGCAATTGATGGGATTCGAAAAAAAAATCGAAAGGTTTTATTCGTTGGAGGGACACCACTCTATCTCAAGGCACTGCTCAGTGGGTTTGATGATGGACCCAAAGCAGATTGGGATTTGCGGGCACAACTGGAGGCTGAGGCGAAGGCTCGAGGGAAAGAAGCACTGTATACGGAGTTAACAAAAGTTGATCCGCAAGCGGCCGAGCGAATCCATCCGCACGATCAGCGACGCATTATCCGGGCCCTGGAATATTATAAAAAGACAGGTCAGAGGATCAGTGCCGGACAGAAGCATTTTGCAGCCGGGCCAAACGCCGATTCGGTCCGAGTGATAGCGCTCGATTGGCCGCGGGATATCTTGCATTCACGGATCAACGCTCGCGTCGAGGAGATGTTTCGTAGCGGTTGGGTCGAAGAGGTGCGTGGTATTTTAGAGAAACATGAAGTTCTGGGACGGACTGCGATGCAGGCAGTTGGATATCGGGAAATACGGGCACTGCTCGGGGCCGAAATCGATCTGGAAACAGCCATCAAAAAAACACAGGCCGGTACCCGCCAGCTTGCGCGACGACAATTAATTTGGTTGCGATCGCTTGCAGAATGTCAGATGATTCAGTTACAGGTGCCAATGAATATTGCTCAAGTGACGCAGGAAATAATACAAATTAAAGGTCCCAGCAAGGTTTCTGCGGGGGATGATTAGCACCCACGGCCTCATAGGGGACGACCCACAGGCGGGGTATCGTCAAAGGTCCTGCTTTTCTGAGGGAGCGGATTGTCTTAGAATGCCACGCTGCGGTGAGCCCGTTGGAGGACTCAGGCGAACGATTCCAGGCGGTGGCAAAGTGGTACCGCAATAACCGTGATCATGTAAAGGAGCGAGGTTCTTTTGTTACGCACGCACACTTGTGGTGAACTCTCTGCGGAAGACCTAGATTTGCAGGTAACTATCTGTGGCTGGGTCGATACCTACCGGGATCATGGAGGCGGTTTGTTTATAGATCTTCGTGATCGCTATGGACTGACTCAGGTGGTCTTCGGCCCGGATACCCCGGATACGATGATTCAACTTGCCCGGAAGTTGCGAGGNGAAACGGTTGTCCGTATCGAAGGTCAGGTCGCGCGGCGACCCGAAGGCAATGAAAATCCGAAGTTACCGACCGGCGCTATCGAAATTAGAGCCACCATGGTGGAAATTTTAAACGATAGTCTAACACCCCCATTTCAATTGGATGCGAGCGAAGAAACGGGNGATTTGGCGGGTGAAGATTTACGACTTAAATATCGTTATCTNGATCTGCGACGCTCCGGGATGCAGCAAACGATGCTGTTGCGCCACCGGATGATTAAAAGCATGAGGGACTATTTTGATGAGCATGATTTCATCGATGTGGAAACACCCGTCTTAGGCCGCAGTACCCCGGAAGGTGCACGAGACTATCTGGTTCCGAGTCGAGTCCATCCAGGGAGTTTTTATGCGCTACCGCAGTCTCCGCAACTCTACAAGCAGATTCTGATGGTCGCTGGATATGATCGCTATGTGCAGGTGGCCCGATGTTTTCGCGATGAAGATTTACGGGCGGATCGTCAGCCGGAATTTACACAACTCGACATGGAAATGTCTTTTGTTACGGCCGATGATGTTACCGGGATGATCGATGGCTTGGTGGTGAAGTTAGCAAAAGAAATCTTGGGACTTGATGTGCAGCTACCACTTCCTCGGATGACTTACGATGAGGCGATGGAGCGTTACGGTCACGACGCGCCGGATCTGCGATTCGATATGGAAATAGTCGATGTCACTCAATGGGCCGGGAAGACGGACTTTCGCGTCTTTCAGGGGGTGGCAGACTCGGGAGGCCGCGTGCGGGGAATTAATGCCAAGGCAGCAAGCGGTAAGTATTCCCGTAAAGGTATCGATGAGTTGACCGAATACGTCGTACAGGATTTTGGGGCAAAGGGATTAGCTTGGTTTAAGGTCGAGGCCGATGGAAATCTGGCTTCGCCGATCGCAAAAAATTTCCAGCCAGAGGAACTTGCAGCGGTTGCCTCTGCGTTTGATGCCCAACCGGGTGATCTCTTGCTTTTAGTTGCTGATTCTTTTGAGGTCACTTCGCGTGCGTTGAACGGCTTNCGTGTGCGGCTCGGGAAAGAACTGGAACTTTACGATCCAGGTCAAATGCATTTCTCCTGGGTCGTCGAATTTCCGATGTTTGCGTATGACGAAAACGAAAAGCATTGGGCGGCAATGCACCATCCGTTTACGGCACCGCGTCCGCAAGATGTGGAACTTTTAAAATCCGATCCTGGTGCCTGCCGGGCCGTTGCCTATGACTTGGTGATCAACGGTTCAGAAGCGGGAGGGGGAACGATCCGGATTCACGATCAAGCTTTGCAACAGCAGGTATTCGAATTACTTGGAATCGATCAACAAATGGCAGCAGATCGATTCGGNTTTTTGCTCGAGGCATTGCAATTTGGAGCCCCACCCCATGGAGGCATCGCGCTGGGTATTGACCGGTGGGTCATGCTTTTCTCGGGACTCGATAATATCCGCGACTGCATTGCTTTTCCCAAAACACAGCGGGCGTCGGATCTGATGACCGCCGCTCCAGGAGCGGTCGATTCCCGGCAGTTGGAAGAGTTGGGGCTCAAGATTCGCCGTTGACCAGAATGACGAGTTGGAAGAGACTAGGGGGACATTCGGCAGAACATTTCCTTTTGATGGGATTGCAAAAGTTCTGCGGTACACTCGGTACACTTACACTACTTACGCTATAGGTGTTTCGTATACGTGCGTTCACGAAAGGAAGCGAATCGTGTTGCAAAAAAGTGCGTTCCAGGATCTGTCGGGAAATAAAAAAAAATCGGATTCTCACGGTTTCCGAGAAATGTTGGTTTTCGCCGCTGTTGCTTGTTTACTGACCGCACTGGGTTGTGGTAATGAAAGTACGCGCACGACAGCGCAGAACCAACCCCGTCCGAGCCCTCTCAAATCTGAGACGACCATTGTGGGGCGTGTCGTCGAGCAAGCACCGAAGCCAGAGGCACCGTTACAGCCGACCGTTCCCGCGGTGCATCTTTCGGAGCAGCATGAATCGGCTTCCCTGCTCAAGCAGGGTGATCTGTTGCCGGATATGCAACTTTCGGATCCAAACGGTGAATCGCATTCGCTGCATTCGTTACTCGGAGATCGTGTGACAGTGGTCTGCTTCTGGTCAGGTGAATCGCCATCGGCGGTTCAACAACTTCAGGATACGGGCCCGGAAATTGTCGATCCGTTTAAAGAGCAGGGTTTGGAAGTTGTTTNGATTAATTATGGACAATCGGCAGAAGAAATCCGCAAGGTGACCGAGCAGACCGACTTTTCAGAAAAGGTGTTGATGGATCCGCAGGGCAAGGCTCTGGCGCAGGTGGCGACACGCTATCTTCCGCGGACATATGTCGTGGACGCTACAGGTAAGATCGTGTGGTTCGATATGGAATATTCGCCGTCAACCCGGCGNCAACTCATTCAGGCGATCGAGTGCACTGTCGATGAACCCGGAGAATGAAAAACTGGGTTTAAAATCGGTGCGTGGCAGNGAGTTACTTTGCGTCTCGCACGGCTTTCGCCTTTTCTAGATCTTCGGGATCNGGTTTTCCATTGCCCGGAAGTTTTCCGGAAGCGATCAGTGCGTCGAATGTAGGTGCATTCGGATCATTGGCATCCGATTTTAATGCNCCGGCTTTTTTGATTGCATCCTGTAGCGTTGCCAACGCTTTCTCTTTGTCTGCCTTTTTCATTTCCTTGAAATCATCTTTGGAGATGAATTGGGTAATTGCCTTGCCATAATTATTCCGGACCGATTTCGACTTCAGCCCTTTTTCATCGAGTGTTTTTACATTCACATGGCAGACGTAACATTTACCGGTCTTGGAATTGGCCGCCTCGGCAAACGCTTTTGCATTNTCTTCGGTTGCAGTTTTATCGACATACAGATTGAAAAATTCCTTCTTGTAGTCGGGAAGTGCAATCGCTTGTTGCTGCTTAGGGCTGAAAAAACCCTGTGTAATCAAAATGGTTAAAAAGGCGGCGACAATCTTTTTCATTTGATTTCATTCCTCGTGTCAAAGCAGATGTNCTCAAAGGTGGGCGCAGTGACCGGAAAATCCAACACCGCGGACGACTATTTTGATTGGACTTGCTGGAAATTGAAAGGCACTAAAACAGACGATAACAGACGATTTAACCAATTATTAGACCTTTTCAGACTACCATGTCAACCATGGAGTTGCCAATCATTGATCAGGTATCGGCAAATCGTCTGNCGGAGACCAATCTGGATTTGCAATTTTTTCGGCAAGGACGGGTGTTTCCGGGAGGGTTGTAAATTGAAATCCCGCATCAGACATGCCGTCAGTTGCAGCACTGCGGGCTGGGTTGTTATCGTTCGGCAGGAGGAGGTAATCAGACAACTGATGATTCGAAATAGCTCGGGGTTCCCGTGACCGACGGCTCCAAAGGACGGGAGCCGGTCGCTCGCTTCGTTCTCGCGCCGGTTCCCAGAAGGTTCGCCATTGATTCCATTCCCAGGTGTTGATGCCTGCGTTCTGCAGGCTATCGATTTCCCAAAAAATATCAAAGTTTTCATAGAAGCATCGGTCGGAGTTCCATTTGACCAACTTGCGGAATTCTTCTTCTGTTCGGGGGCCAACTTGTTTGAGCAGTGGAGCGTTCTGCGTAATGAGGATACTATCGGTGCAGTCGATGCGAACCGGGGTCAGACGACGTTGATCGCTGCTGCCTTCCATTAGACAGAAGCCATTTTCCACCAAGGCCGTCACATGTTTCAGGTCGATAGTTAATTGTTGATCCTCCGGCGGCGGAGTCGCTTGGCCATCAATTTGGACAAATTGTTCAGTGGTTGCCAATAAACCGTTTTCCCACTGAAGATCCGCTGAATACAGAGCATCACCCCGAAGAAAAACAGCTTCTCCTCTCGCAATGCAGTTCCGCAGTTCAATTTCAATTCGGGGCGGCACCGCGATGGGGTCTTGTTCCCGTGAGAGCTCTTTTCCGGGGGGGGCTTTGACGTTGAAAAAACTCACATCNCGATACATGGCAGAAAAGTCTCCCGATGTATTTCGGATTGTCAGTGTGCAACGTTCAAGTCTTAAATCGTCGGCGAGCACGGTCTCAAAAAGTGTCCAGCCCTCGGATCTTGCGTGCGCTGGGATTTCCAGTTCGAGGTGGACGTTAACTAAGGTCAAAGAGCCGCCGGCCAGCGTAATCATACTGCGTGGATAGATCGCTCGGTCGGGTCCGAGCGGACGGAAGTACACAATCGGCTGTTGCCCCTCGCTGGCGCGAATCGTCAACTTACGCTGCGCCAGCAAAATCGGAGATTCTGGTTCTGCCAACCGTCCCGTGTAATCCAATTCGATAACCGATCCGCTTGCGGCTTTCCGGCACGCGTCGGCTAGCGATGCGTGAGAGCCTCGTCGCATGGAGTTGCCCACGCGAAGCGGTTGTTCTGTGCCGCTCTCTTTTTTTTGTGTTTGAGAAGGTAGGGGGGGAATGGGGTTGGCTACCGTTGCATTCGGAATCGCATTGTTNGGCTTTTGAGGCGGCGTGGTCTTTTCTATTTCGTTGATTGAGGGTGGAATAGACGGAATTTCGCCAGCGCGTTTGCTGGTGATCGTGGAATTGTCAGCCACATTGTTTTGTTCGGCATGTTGGCCAATATTTTGCCTCGTGGGGAAGTTATTGGGTGTCGCAAAATCGTCTTCAAAAGGAGCCGGCTGGTTTGCCTGTAGCGATCGCGATGGCGTCAAAGTATTGACTGGCCGGCTTGTGTAATGGATGAACAACCCGATTAATAACAGTAGACCGGTGGGAACAATCCAAGGGAGATGCCTTGCGGTCCAAGAGGTATTCAGCCCGTGAGGGGTAACGATCACCGAACTATTTCGCGCTGGTCGAAGGTTGAGTTGGTTTGCCAGCAGTAATAAATCGGCTGAGAGTTCGAGGGGATTCTGATATCGATCTCGAGGATTTTTTGCTAATAGTTTTCGGGTGATGTCGCAGATTGCTAAAGGCAAGTCTGGCCGAATGACCTGTGGATCGGGGGGAGTGTCCCCCTGATGCTGGAGCAGTTTTTGCAGCACCGTACCCTCGGGGAACGGAGGCTCCGCAGTCAGCATGAAATAGACAGTGCAACCGAGTGAATAAAGGTCGCTGCGCACGTCCGCATTACGCGGATCCCTGGCCTGCTCCGGAGAAATATAGTCAAACGTTCCCAGCGTGACTCCGGTCGCTGTGAGATCTTCCTGTGAATTGTCCACCTGATGGAGACGGGCCAGGCCCATGTCGACCAGTTTGATGTGTCCATCTATGCCAATCAGCACGTTCGAGGGTTTAATATCCCGATGCACAACATCCCGGCTACTGGCGTGCTGGAGCGCATCGGCAATTTGTAGCGTATAGTGCACCGTATCTTCGAGAGATAACGGACCGTTGCGATAAACCAAATCGCGAAGATTTTCTCCATCAATAAATTCCAATACGATATAGTGCCAGCCACGATCCTGTCCGACGTAGTAAACCCGAGCAATATTTTCGTGATCCAATCGGGCAGTGCTTTGGGCCTCATTCTGAAAGCGTTGGGTGGTTTCCTCATCGTCGCTGTACTGCTGAAGCAGTACTTTGACCGCCACGGTCCGCCCCAACGCGGTATCGGTTCCCCGAAAGACCGCACCCATCCCACCCCCACCCACAAAGGCGTCGAGTCGGAAATGATTGAGTTGTTGGCCTGCGAGTACACGGCCGAGGTCGGATGTCTGCGGGTGGCTCCCGTTGGGCCGATTCGCGCTTTCGCCTGACGAAAGGACAGTTGCATCGTCCAACTTGGATGGGTCAGACGGTTTGTCTCCCGGTTTCTCATCGCCACCTTTCGAAGGGGCATGAGCGAGATTTTCATCGTTTGGATCGTGCATGATGCAATCACTTTCTCGCTTCCATTCTAAGTTTGCAAAACTAAAAAGTCAACGATAAGTCATTTCTATATAATGATTTACAGTGCTTTATCGAGGCATAATCCGCAATGGCTTAAGGATTGGGGGTACGAGGTGATCGGGTATTGCTTCAGCGGCCCGATTGCGCCCCAAAAAAATACCGAAATTTCTTTGGATCTTTTTGTTCGGCCAGTAACCAGCCACTGCCCAATAATGTGGCAAATCAGGCGTGCCCTCATTGCAAGCAGCACTGCTTGAATGGCTAGCAACGGCAATCAGCCGTTTAAAGTGCTGGTAACGCCATGACATCCATGCTGGTCTTGACGTGAGAGCGTCGATTTCAGAAAGTACCGAACCGTGGAGGCTTCAGGAACGGATACCTGNAGNCGTTTTATATGTAGTTCATGGAAGGAGGACGTGTGATGCTCGAGGCTCAGCCGCAAACTGCAAGTGCGTATGCAACTATTCAGAATCCCATTGAAAAAAGACAAGCGATTCGTAGTCAGGCCAATCAACGGTTTACACAGGAACCAGATTGGGTGACTTTTTATCGTGAAATTTTAGGAATCAACGGGATCATCCGTCGCAACTATCCCGATGCCCAGGCGTTGGCAGATTTCGAAAAGACAGACGAATATGGGGAAATTCAACAGATGCTTGCAAAGCTCCGTGAAAAAGGGCGAACGCAAGTCAGTGACCAGGAGCCGACCCGTGTGATCACGGTGCGGATGCCTAAAAGTCTTCATGAATCGCTTCGCGTTGAAGCCCATGAAAGGCACACTAGCATGAATAAACTGTGCATCTCAAAGCTTTTGCAGATGATCGATAACCAGTTGGTTCCGCACGAGGTTTAACGGATTTATCCTCGGAGGAATTCTTTAGGAGAATTCCTCGAAGATGACTCANCCGAACCCGGCAGAGATTAACCACTCTGCCGGGTTTTTTTGCTTTCTACGTTCGGAACAGGGGACNCGATTGCAGAGATTATCGTTNTTTAACTCTCTCAGGACCTCTTCGAGTTGCTCCTCTTCTGGCTTAAGATGAAGTCCNGTGGGTCACAATGATTCATAAGTGACCACCTGCTTTCCGCGTATTTTCCTCCGTTGGATTTTATTGGCTATGGAATCGAGTAATCATTTTGANGCGCAGGGTGCCGCCCGNATGGTGGATATTTCTGCTAAGGGGATCACAGATAGAAAAGCCCAGGCGAGTGGACGGATTCGCATGGGAAAGCAAACCTGTGAGCAAATTCGTAATCACCAGTTCGCCAAAGGTGATGTGCTGGCTGTCGCTCGGTTAGCGGGGATTATGGCGGCGAAGCAGACGGCCAGTTTGATCCCGCTTTGCCATCCTTTGGCGCTTGAACGCGTCGAAATCGAGTTTGTCTTTATCGACCAACCGGAGGCTGAAGAAGCGTGGGTTGAGATCAAGGCCTTCACGGCGGTNGCAGGNAGAACGGGAGTGGAAATGGAAGCCCTNGTNGCGGTGAGTGGCGCAGCNCTNACGATTTACGATATGTGTAAGTCGGTGGATCGTGGCATGGTGATTGAGGCAATTCNACTCGAAGAAAAGATCGGTGGNCGAAGTGGTCACTTCAAGCGAAAGGGCGATTAAAGACCGACGAATCACGCGGCCCTATTTTTTTCGTTTTTCCGTGTGTGATTGTTGTGTCGCCAATGCACAATTCTGTGCAAAATGCNCCAGGTTCAATCCGCCGATCACCATGGAACTGACCGCCGGTTTTGCTAGCACGCAACCGACCGACTCGGTGGGTGATAAACGGCCCGAATCAAGCCCTTTCTTCACCAGAACTCCAACTCCCGCAGCCTGCGCCCGGTCGATAAGTTCCCCGCGGGTCGTATTTTCAGCGTGGTATTCGATCATCATGATATCGGCCCAGTCCAGGCAGGTGCGCTCCGCTTGGANGTTACTGCCTGAAAAACCGATAGCCCTCGCCCATCCTTTCGTGCGGAGTCGCTGGAGCGTTTCTATCACATCGGACTGGTCCAGAATTTCGCGGTCTTGACCATTGGAGTGCACTAGGAGGATATCGACATAATCGGTCCGCAATCGCCGCAAGCTTTCGCCAACACTATTTTCAATGGCGCTCACTCCAAAGTCATAATATGATTTTCCATCCACAAAGGTCTCGCCTACCTTGGTCGATAAAATAAACCGTTTGCGGTGGTCTGCAAGGATGTTGCCGATTCGCGTTTCGCTCAGTCCATAGGCGGGCGCGGTATCAATGAGATTGATGCCGAGATCGAGGATNCCGAGGAGAAGATTTNTNGCNTCNNCNTCAGTNGGAATNNAAAAATCGCCATATTTTGTTTTTTGATTGCGCCCGATTTTGACTGTGCCATAGCCAATCGGGGAAACCGATATTCCCGTCCCGCCGAGCGTTCTTGCCAACATGGAAATACCTGCTGTAGCGAATTCGCTTGGAAACAATTGGAAACAAACAATCTCTTGGCTTCAGCAATCTTGATTCAATCCAATGCGGCTGTCTAGCACCGGCAAGGTGAACGGGCGACTGGTATGATTCGACGGCTGGCCAAGCAGTTGATGCAAAAGCCCGACAAAAGGTATAAGGAAAATAGGGCGTGTCGGTTCAGAGGGGCACGATGCGTGGTTGTTGGGTCCGAGGCGACGGTCAGCGATACGCGGAAAGGGGTTGGATGCGTACATTTCGATACGGCTGCCCGTGCTGTAGCAATCCATTTGCCGTGGAAGAGGAGGCTTTGGGTCGAACCGTGGTATGCCCGCTTTGTAACGAAACGGTTCAGATTCCAGCTGCTGATTCTGGCTCCGCTGACGATTTGCTCCGAGTGATTGCCGGGCAGGATTCTCGCGGGCCGATGGAGATGCCGCCAGAGACGAATACCGTTTCTACCGAAGATGCGATAATCGAACCGGTTCACCACGTATCCCAGGTTGTGCCAAGTGGAACCAGTCCGAAGGGGACTCGTAAAGATTTTGTGCTCCCCGACCCGATGACGCCGGTGTCGCCAGACCGTGTGGAACCGCCTCTCGCTGCTACAGATGATCTTACCGACGTTTCGGGGGCCGAGGTCCTGGTGGAAGATCGCCCGAAGACCATCGTCTATCAGGGGAAAGTGATCGAATTGCGTCGCGTGAGTCCAGAAGAAAAACAGCGGCGCCGTTGGCGACGAAGAATTATTCTGATTCTGACCGGCGGCGTTGTATTGATTTACTATCTGCTGCTTAAAGTCGGCAAAATATAGCTAATCAACACTCAGTCGCTCGACTGAGCGCGTTGAAAAATCTCTTCCGCATCCAAGCATAGATCGCTTCTCTCAAACAGGCTGCGCACGGCGGCTTTATGGATTTTCATCTTCGTACCGCCCACTCCAATCGCGCCGTAACAGACAGCCGAACCGTAGGGCACGGCACGGTCATGCACTTCGATGCCCTCGACACCAAGTGGGGGAACCGCATTCAAGTCAATAACCACGCGTAAATCTGATGCCGCCTCACGAACGGCCGCCGGCAAAAGCTGTATTCCTTCGGAGCCCGCGGAAATCACAACCTGAACACCTTCCATCGCTTGTTGCAGGCGATCGAGAGAGTCGATTTGGGTAGGCGAAACATGGGCGTCGGGCACGCTTTCGGTAATATGATTGCAAACCATCGCGGCTCGATCCTCACGGCGGGAACCAGCAAGCACATACGCACCTTGACCGGCCAGCAACCGACAGACCCGCGCACCAACAGGCCCGGTAGCCGCTAAAACCAATGCTTTTGTCCCAGCCAGTGATGTGTGGTTGGCGGCAGCAAGCACGGCGGCTGTGGCCGTGGTGTTGCACCCCCCTGAATCAAGCATTACCGATACGCGGACCGGGCCGAAAAAAGTCTCTCGCGCCACCTGCAGCAGCTTTTCACCCGCAGTGATGTCCGAGCCACCAATGAAAATTGCCGTATTTTTCAGCGAATCTCCACCACGGGTAAACATGGCACCGTGAAGGATAGGCACCATGTTCTGGGGTGTGATCGAGCAGTAGCGTAGTAAGTGATCGACTCCCGCATCGGCAGCAACGATGCTGTCAAAAGAACTTGGCTGGGGATCGGTATCGAGTTGAATAAGGATTTTGGGGGGCGGCATAAAAATGTTCCTGCTGGTGGCCATCAACAAGCTGCATCGTAACAACCGCAGCGTTGCGTGGGCAGCGTAGCGGTTATATCGGTTGCAGGGATACGGATTTCAAAAACCTATTGGTTTCGTAAAAGTAAATATGGATAGCTTAGGTAAAATCTTCCGATAAGGTAATCCATAGGCGTGCTCTAACTTCTTTTCTCTTCGCTCGGTGAAGGGCCAAGAAGTTTGTTTTATCGGTCAATCGAGCGTGCTCAACAACCTGCCGGAGGTGATGGATGGTCATCGCAAAAACGATTTATTATCAGCTTTACTGTGAATCCTCGGCAAAAAAGCCCGGTTACTGGCGATTTTTGCTGACCGCACCTGAGCAAGCATACCGCTTGGAGGTGAGCGATTCAGAGGTGGGGATGTCGCCGGAACGGTGTCAGCTGCTGGCGATCCTTCGCGGCCTTGAAGCCATCGCACATCGGGCCGAAGTCACGCTTGTAACCAATAGCCGCTATGCACAGCAGGGTCTCCGGCACGGGTTGTGCCAATGGCGTGAAAACGACTGGAGTTGGGAGCATTTTGGCCGAATGGTGCCTATTAAACATGCCGATCTATGGCGGCGAATCGATCACGTGCTGCAGTATCATCGGCTTCGTTCGATTGAATGGGATCAACGTTTTGATCAACCGATGGTGATAACCGGTCAAAGCCCCCCGCTTCGAGTCCACCGCCTAGCCTTGCCGGAACAGATTTCCTCACCCGCACATTGCGCAGATTCATGGCGCGTTGATCTGCCATCTAGTGGTCTTGCTGGTCACCGTGGGTTTCGACCCCAGCAATTTAAGAGGTATACTACCGTAGATGCCTGCTAAACCGTTTCGCAGTATGCGTTCATGCGGCATGGTTTTTGAGACTGCAATAGGCAGTTTTGCGTAGGCTTGGTGGCGGTTGAGTTTGTTTGCATGGTGTATTCGATGCAACCTAATTGATCGCGGCATTTTTACGGCCCTTTTCTCCAGGGACTTCCAATCCAAGATGTCCAAATCGCAGATGAGCAACATCGGTTTTAGTGATTATGATTGCCACCTTCTTGGAGAAGGTACCCATTGGGGCATCTATCAGTTACTGGGTGCGCACTTGGAGACTGTTGACGGAGTCGAGGGCGTGCATTTTGGAGTCTGGGCGCCAAATGCTGATTCTGTACAGGTGGTTGGGGACTTCAACGCATGGACGGGCTCGGCTCACGAAATGCGAAAACTGATTCCCAGTGGTATCTGGGAGTTATTTATACCGGAAGCTTCTGAAGGGGAGGCGTATAAATTTCGCCTTCAAAGCGGTGGAAATACTTTAGAAAAATCCGACCCGTTTGGCTTTGCAGCTGAGATCCCACCGCGTACCGCATCGATTGTTTCTGATTTAGACCGCTATGTCTGGGGTGATGCAGATTGGCTGCAGTCCCGCGCTCAAAGCAATGGATTGAATGCGCCAATCTCAATCTACGAAGTGCACTTGGGAAGTTGGCAACGTGACGAAGATCATGAAAACGGCTGGTTTTCCTACCGCGAATTGGCGCATCGGCTGGTCGAGTATTGCACCCGTATGGGGTACACCCATTTGCAATTACTTCCGGTCAGTGAACATCCTTTTACCGGAAGTTGGGGATACCAAACTGTCGGTTATTACGCCGCCACAAGCCGGTATGGTACGCCTCAGGATTTAATGTACTTTATCGACTATTGCCATCAGCACGGACTCGGCGTCATTTTAGACTGGGTTCCTGCCCATTTTCCTCGCGATGCCCACGGGTTGCGTCAATTTGATGGCACCGCACTCTATGAACACGCCGATCCACGGCAGGGCGAGCATCCTGACTGGGGGACGATGGTTTTTAATTACGATCGAAACGAGGTTCGGAATTTTCTGTTGGCCAACGCACTTTTTTGGCTCGACAAATACCATATCGATGGCTTGCGTGTGGATGCGGTCGCCTCCATGCTGTATCTCGATTACAGCCGCGAGGAGGGTGAATGGATTCCAAATGAATTTGGTGGTCGAGAGAACCTAGGCGCCGTCTCGTTGCTGAAGGAATTTAATGAAAAAGTCCACCTTGAATATCCTGGAGTATTGACGATTGCCGAGGAATCGACCGCTTGGGGCGGTGTTTCGCGACCCACGTATCTGGGTGGTCTCGGTTTCAGCCTGAAGTGGAATATGGGTTGGATGAATGATACGCTCCGTTACATGCACCATGAGCCGATTCATCGCAAATTTCATCACGACGAGCTTACATTCAGCTTGATCTATGCATTTACCGAAAACTTCTGTTTGCCCCTCTCGCATGACGAGGTGGTTCACGGAAAAGGGTCGTTACTCGATCAAATGCCTGGGGATCTCTGGCAAAAATTTGCAAATTTACGGTTGCTCTATACCTATATGTGGACGCATCCCGGGAAGAATTTACTTTTCATGGGTAGCGATTTTGGTCAGTGGAATGAGTGGAATCACGATGATGGTCTTCAGTGGGATTTACTGCAGTGGGATAGCCATAAAGGCTTGCAAGCGTGCGTCGCTGATCTGAATCGAATATACCGCAGCGAACCGGCGCTCCATGAGGTTGATTTTGATCCGGAGGGCTTCGAATGGATTGATTGCAACGATTATGAAAACAGCACCATTTGCTATCTCCGTCGAGCGCGCGATCCGAGTAATTTTTTACTCGTCTGCTGTAATTTTACGCCAGTCGTTCGCAATAATTATCACATTGGTGTCCCGGAATTCACCCGCTACGAAGAGATCTTCAATAGCGATTCAACCTATTACGATGGAAGCGATGTCGGCAATGGCAAGGGCGTTCTCGCTACACGGAATCCGCTGCACGGACGGCCCTATTCATTAGAATTGACTATTCCACCTTTGGGCGTCACGATCCTGAAGCCCTCTTCCTAAGCCCTCGCTGGGCGTGAAGGCGATGATCAGTCAGAAGCGGGTCGATAGATGAGAAGGGGCACCGCAATCGCAATGGCTGCCGTGGCAAGCATCACGTTCGGATTTGCCATCCAATAGCGAAGTGGCGAGACCTGACCGGCAATAATAGGCTCTTTCGCGACGATAAGGATTTGGTCTTTAGCTGCTGGCGGAGCGGTACCGGATGTCCAAATCCTGACGGACTGGACCCACGTGCCATTGGTGAATTGATAGACTCCAGGCGATGGCGAGGGGATGATAAAATAGCCGAGTGGATCGGTCTTTACCGTGAGGACATTCTCGGGTCCCCGATTAAGTTGCAGAGCTTCCGCAGAAACACCACTGCCGCGAGGAGTGATCAAACGTCCGCGGAGGGTAGTATTGCTGCCGAGGCGGAGGTCGATCGTTACGGGGGCCTGAGTCGCATTGCCCGTCGCATTGCCCTGTTGCCTGATCAAATCGTCGGCTCTGAGGATCTGCGTCGCGAGGGGCTGAAAGAGAAAAGCAACAAGCATGCAGGCAATCCCAAGTTGCCTTACGATGCGTTGAAATCTGGTTTCTCGCATGTGTTGCCTAGCGTCTGGTAATCCCAGGAATTTAAAACATCGCGACAGGGAATTTTCAAAACAAAAAGTTCATCCGCCCAATGCTATGGTGGAGGGGGAGTAGGGGGAGTGATGCGTATTGGATATTGCGGAAGGTAGGAGAGGGATGGGGAATAGAGGGGCGTTGCGGGCACATCATCAATTTCCTCATGGATAGCGAGAGGAGCGGCAATGGCCATTCCGATCACTCCAAAGGCGGTCGCCGGATGACGAAGGTATTGCGCGGGATGGATCGACGGTGCCGTGAGTCCACCAATCGTGTTGCCAAATTGTCCGCGAACAACGGTGGGACCACAGACAAGTTTTGCCTCGGACTGGGCAATCGGCGGTGCCGATGCCTTGGTCCAAACCCGCAGGTGCTGTGAACAATCATCACTCGCTACGGCAAGGCTGCCAGCAGATACTGCATCGAAGACAAAATAACCATTCGAATCTGATTTGGTTGTCTTTAAAACAGTCGTTCCCGAAGATAGGGTAACGATTCGCTGGTTCAGGGGCGTGCCATCTGGTGTGGTCAAGCGACCGGTTAGCGTTGCCTGGTCACTTAAGGCAACATCCACGATCGCCGCAGTTGGTCTAGCCCGCGTTTCCTTTGCAGGTTTGCCGGCAAGGGCGGTGGGAACCGCAATGGTTCCCCATATGCCAGAGACCAATCCGCAGATTAAACAGACTTTGTTGAATTTGCTTTTCATCCTAACCCATTTCCCCGAAAGTAGCGTCAACTTTGGATGCGTTTTCCGTGTGTCGATATGCATTTGTTAACTGGCGTCGTCGTCATAGGCGACCGCAATAGGTACTGCAATTGCAGTAGAGATTATTGCCGCAGAAATCCACGGATTGCGAAATATGCGACGCATGCCGACAGGTGACGTTGATCCGCCATTCGAGTCACCGCTTCCGTATTGGCCGCGGACCACCGGAGGCGCGACGGTTTGAAGCGAGAGGTAATCTTTCGCGACTGGTGGAGCTTGGTCATGTTTCCAGATACGAACCATCTTTGTGTGGTAGCTATCATCAGGGCAGTCCCAATAGACCTGATAGGTTCCGGGTCGTAGGCCCGAGAACGCAAAGGCTTGTTGTGAATTTGTTTCTATATAAGCGATCAGTTTTTCATCCTGATAGAGTCGTACCATCGTCTTGCAATTTTTTTGTTCATTGCGCAAGCAACAGAAAAAATTTCCTGACGGGTCCAAGGTGACATCTTCAAAAGGCTCAGCAGGTTTAACGGGACGGACTATCTTTTCCGCCAATGTTTTTTCCATTCCAAAAAAAAGGTGACTGCCCACGACGAGCAACAGCAGACAAATGCGATATGAATAAACCATGTGCAAAGGACGGTATCTTTGTGCGATTGCAGCCCCCTGCAAAAATGAACTGATAAGCCTTCTCTGGCCTTACAATCCATACAAACCATATATCTTATCGGCCGATTGAGGATTTCACTTAGGCAATAAAAGCAAAATATTTAATGATGCTATCTGCTTTGCTATATTTTCTCGGATCGCCATGCTGCTGTAGATCCTAGGAGCATCGGCCGGCCAATGGTAATGCATGGTGCTAGCAAGTAGCTTTGCGTTTTTGTTGCTCAGTGCGTGCCGACAATCGGCGGCAGATCCAACCTGGAACGCAGGTTACTCTGTGAGGAAAGTCGTCGTCGACGCCTGCATTAAATTCACCGAACATCGTTTTCTCTGGTTGGTGATTAACTGCCGTTGCCGTAAATGCCATTTGATTGACCTAGCACCGACTGCGTTGTCAGCACACGGTCTAGAAATTAGGATGGCTATCAATGCAACCGGCAAATAAAAAAGTGGAACACGCTCAGACACTGGCGCTTTACGGGGGAACTCCTGTTTTCCCGGAGGGCGCACCAAGTTGGCCATCTGCAGATCCGGGCGTCGGTGAGGTGTTACGCGCGGCATGGTCCGATGGAAGTTGGGGGACCTACCACGGGGTCTGGATCGAGCGGCTCTGTGATGCTTTATGCCAGAGTCACCATAGGCGGTTTGTGCTTCCCTGCAGTTCCGGAACCTACGCCGTCGAAGCGGCCCTTCGCGGCGTTGGCGTTGAGGAAAAAGATGAAGTTATCCTTGCCGCTTATGATTTCCCCGGCAATTTTCGTGCGATTGAACAAATGGGTGCCCGTCCGGTATTGGTCGATATTGCAGAGGATCACTGGTCGATCGATCCGGAAAGACTGGATGCGGTGTACAGTTCGGACGTAAGGGCGATAATTATTTCACATCTTCACGGCACACTTGCACCCATCAGCGAGATTGAAGAGTGGGCCCATGCGCGAGGCGTTGCCGTGATTGAAGATGCTTGCCAGGTTCCGGGTGCGAAGATTGGCAATCGCATAGTCGGTTCCTTTGGTGATGTGAGCGTGCTTAGTTTCGGAGGCAGTAAACTTCTGACTGCAGGTCGCGGAGGAGCCCTTTTGACTGATCGTGAGGATATCTATCAACGCGCTAAAATATTTGGCCATCGGGGCAACGATGCCTTTCCATTGAGTCAGTTACAGGCCGCCGTACTTTTGCCGCAGTTGGAGGTGCTTGATGAATTCAATCTCCGCCGCGCTCAAGCGGTAACCTATCTGCTTAAATCAGGAGGCAACTGGACGAATCTGCATGCCCCGGTACATCTAGAGAACGCGCAGTCGAGTTATTACAAACTGGGATGGCTTTATTCAGGAGATACAGGGGAAGGACCATCGCGGGAGCTTTTTTTGCAAGCCTTGCAGGCGGAGGGGTTAGCAATCGACAGTGGATTCCGTGGTTTTTCAAAGCGGAGCGAGCGTCGTTGTCGCCGTTCGGTTGCGCTCCCGTTTAGTGAGAAAGCTGCTGATTCAACTATTCTGCTGCATCACCCGATTTTGCTTGCCGATCAAAGTATCCTCGATAAGGTCGCCGAGGCGATAAGCAAAGTACACGCCGCATTTTGGCCTAATGTCTAAAAGACAGTTGCTTGGCTGAAGGTTTCCTGATGCATCACGGATTGCATCGGTTTCAAAGAGGAACCGCGCTCAGGTACGCTGGCACAGCACTGCCAGCACGAACGCCGATGGGAGTCGTTGCATGAATTTGCCTGACACTGCCCCAACACGCGGTTGCAACGATACAAGCAAGTCTACTTTTAAAATGGTCTGGTGCCTGGCCTCATGGATTGCTATATGTCGGCCTTGATTTTGGTCGCATTAGCGGGGCTGGAATGAAAAAGCTGATGCGTTTTTTTGGGAGATAGAATATGAAATGTTCAAATTGCTGGTCACGGCGTATCGAGTCTGCCAACGCCAATATTCTTCACAAAACTCTAGCAACAATCTTCTTGATGAAGCCGGTAAAATGCCGCCATTGTTTTCATTCTTTTCATGTCCCAATCTGGGTAAGTAGACGGTCGGATCAGAATGCTTCGGGCATGAAATCTGGCGACGAGGAGGTTGAGGCCGAGGTTGGGCCCGAGATTGTGCCTTTCTCCCAAGTCAAGCAAGACGCCGATCACCAAAGCGACGCAGCAAGTATTCGCAAGGCAGCCTAGAGGCTTTTCATGGCAGCGGAACCATTTGTCGATATCCATTGCCATCTTCTCCCGGGCATTGATGACGGCGCTAAAGATATTGCAGAATCGTTGGCGATGGCTCGCCTGGCAGTTGCTGATGGGATTTCGACGATTGTTTGCACGCCTCATCAGTGTGGCAATTATGCCTGCAATCGCAGTGACGCAATTCGTCGCAGCGTTGACGAACTTCAGCAGGTGCTGGATGACGCGGAAATTCCGCTTCAGGTTCTTCCAGGCGCTGATGTGCGGATTGAATCCGATCTTATTGCTGAACTCCAAGCGGACAATATTCTTTCGCTCGCCGACCAGGGACGTCATGTGTTGCTTGAACTTCCACACGAATTATATTTTCCACTGGAGGGTCTCCACGGCAACTTAAAGGCGAAAGGAATCACGGGAATTCTTTCTCACCCCGAACGCAACCAAGGTATTCTCGATCAACCAAATCTAGTGAAGCCCTTGGTTGAGTTGGGTGTCCTGATGCAAATTACTGCCGGAAGCCTGGTTGGTACGTTTGGCGAAAAAGTTCAAAAATGTTCCGAAGATTTACTCTGCAATGGGTTGGTTCATTTTATTTCGACCGATGCACACAGTTCGAAGCGTCGACGGCCCCTTTTGCAGCGGGCCTATAAGCGGGCCGTAAAGCTCGTTGGGGAAGATATGGCTCTTGAGGTTTGTTGTCGAAACCCGATGAGCATCGTCAAAGGGCAAGATGTTACCGATGGCATTCGCGGGAAAGCCAGAGGTGGTTTTCGCAAATGGTTTTCGCGGAGAACAGCAGCGTAATCGATTTCTCTTTATTCATCAGACATTGCAGCGCGTTTTGTGCTTCGGTAAATCCGAAGGAAATGTAAAGGCATGCGGAAAAATATTCATTGCGCGTTAACGACGATGCACGCAATTGGCGGCACTCAGCGAGCNCTGTTTTTGCTGTGCATCGGGACCTGCATGCTNTGGGCGAGTACGCATACTCGCGCCGCTAATTGGGTCGATCATCGCGCTTTTGGTCCTTTTGTCTGCCGAGCTGACTTTTCGCTCCGCGGTCGCGAAAAGGTGTTCGATGATCTTGCCGATATTCAGAGAGATCTTTATCAGCGACTCGGTATTCCACCCGGTCGGGAACAAATTGAAATCTACCTTTTTCGAGGACGTACAGAATACAATCGATACCTTCAGCACTGGTATCCTGATGTCCCCTCTCGCAGAGCGCTTTTTATAAAAAATAACGGGCGGGCAAAAGTTTTAGTCTTCCTCTCGGACGAATTAGACACCGACCTAAGGCACGAATGCACGCATGCCTTACTTCACGCNTCCTTGCCGATGGTACCGCTTTGGCTCGACGAAGGACTCGCTGAATATTATGAGGTTCCTCCNCAACAGCGCATGTTGCAGAATCCGCATCGGAATGCAACGGTATGGAGCTACCGATTGTGGCAGCGACAAACCATGGAAGAATTAGAAACCAAACAGCAACTTACTGAGATGGGCCGAAACGAATATCGCCATGCCTGGGCTTGGGTNCACTTCATGTTGCATGGTCCTCCTGCAGCGCGGCAGGAATTAGCAAATTACCTTGCCGATGTCCGGGAAGGCACGTCGCCGGGAAGCCTCAGTTCNCGCATTTCAGTTGCCGTTCCCGACCCGGATCGCGCTATCGTCACNCATTTTAAGACTTTCTGGAAATGACCTTCGATCGGTCAACGCACGAGGATCNCCGGCCATTGAATTCAGTATTCTTTGGGGAATCGTTTTCTTTTTATCAGCAACAGTCGTGCTTAACTTGACAACCGTGGCGTGCGGTAAGTAATTTAGGCAATATGCTCTCCTGGCCGTCTTGGCGAACGATTTGTCGGCTGTCNGATTGAGATCGCAATCAAAATGTAAGGGTTAAGATANTGTCTTTAGAAGTGCAGCAAAATNTGTGGTTCGCTNGCGATGTTGNTTTTTCGAACGAAACGATCGCGNNCGCTCATAAGCGTCCTTCTTCTCGTCTGGATGACCGCGATNAGTGCACCCCGTTATGCGTCAGCGCAAGCAGCGAACAACGCCTCGCCACGGAAAACGTGGGCTACGCTCCAAGTAGACAAAGCGCAGCAGAGTAAAAACGAACGGAATGNAAGAAATATTTTGCGCAATCCAANAGAGCCGGTTAACGCAGAAAATANAGNGATCCTNGAGAATTACCTGCGTNGATATTTCTTTGCGCGAATGACCGTCGAGGGGAACTTNTCCGAATTGCCNCAGTACCGGTTAGAAACACGAGAAAGGTGTGGCTGGACGGGGAGCAAGGACACGTCAGATGCCGGGGAAGAAATGAATCGCATCACAAGTTCGGTGATNCACGCTCTCTGTAACGGNGTTTTNGATGCTACGGTGACCGGTGGCGATCANCAGAGCGTTATCGTTATTCAGGAAAGCGTACGAGATAGTAATAATCAATTGCGTGTTGTGCGAACGATGGNTGATTTGAAATCCGNTGACCGAATTTTCAACCTGNCAGGCGATNTGATNGAACGGAACGAAATCACTGAACTTGCGCCCTCGGCAANCGACTTTCATCCCGCCGTCAAGCTCAATGCAATGCTGGTGCTCGGAGACTTGAATGATAAGCAGCCGCGNAAAGGAAGGCCAGAGACAGCAGAGCCGAGGCTGAATACTCAAATGGATTTGATTGCATATTTAGAGTCGCCGGAAATATTGACTGATACGTTACTTGTGGGGGCACTCACGGGAATGCAGCGCCATACGCACGAATCGCTCGATTCAGAACAAAAAAAACGAATCGCAAAAGTCGTTCTGAAACTGGTGAATCCTCAGATTGTTTCGGGAAGAAATCCGGCCGCAGGACTTTGGANCCGTCGTCAGGCGATCGATATTCTTGGTCAGTTAGCNTTGCCGAATACGGAAAANTTTCTGTTGAAAGTTATCGAAGCTGGAAATGAGCCAGTGCNCTTGAGAATCGCTGCAGTAGAGGCGATAGGTCAGTTAAAACTGAAAGGCCTCACACCTGCAACTATCAGTCGCTTTGGGGCAGGCTTGGCACAACTGGCGGCAGACGCTTGCTGGGAAGAGCTTGCGGCCGCAAGAAGTCCCCGTTCCTCTTTTTCACCGGATCGGCTTCGCATGCGGCTCATGGCTGTGCAGTCTGCCCTTTTAGGAAGCGGGGAAGATTCCGGGAATGGGTTGATGGCGATAGCGCCGGCAGAGGAAGGCAAGTCGCTGGAACAATTGGTGGACACACTGAAAACGGTCGACGGTCAGATTCAAACGTTGACTGTATCAAGTGATCGCAAACGAATCGAAGATGTGGTCCGTGACGGTGCGGAGAAATTCATCCGGTTGACGGAGGCGTACCAAGAAGTTTGAATCGATCGCCAGATTGAACGTTGGCGACGCGTTAGGATTGTGTGTCATCCCATCCGGCACGCAACGTGATTTTTCTGTCAGTTCTCGACGGCCATTGCTTGATTTAAGTGATCGAAGTAGACGATCAGTTCATAGCTGAGAATGGCAATTCCGATAAACAACAAGTCGCTGATGAGCGTGTAGTGATAAAAGGGAATGGCTTGGATGTAGCAGTTCAGCAGTCCCGTCGGGGTGGGGGCATACAGTCCGCCACCGAACCATACCGCAAAATTGGTAAGCAGAAAAAAGAATATCGAGGGTAGCACTCCGCAGGCAAGCATGCCGGTCGGACGTAAACGGCGACGACCGCTTTCAGACTGGCTGAGTACGCGACTCAGAAAGACAGGAAAGAGCAGGGCCGCATAGACAACGGCGAGCATCCCCCAGTTGCCATAAGATTGCAAGCCAATATTACTCACGACCATTACGGCCAAGGGCGTCAGGATGGCAAGTGCCGGAGTCGAAAAATAAAGCCCTGCGAAGACGGCAACTCCCGCCGCAGGCGTGAAATTCGGGATGTCTCTACATAACCAACGTCCGGCAGCCCCGATTGCAACCAACACGATAAACATCATCCATTCGCGAACCATCGAGGATTTCAAATGCACACTCCTCTTATCGTTTAAAGGGGTCGATTGATTGCTGGCGATCGTTCGCCGAGTGAACGCACC
>NHBP01000035.1 GCA_002168195.1 Planctomycetaceae bacterium TMED10 | reverse complement strand
AGGAGCCAATCAGTGTCAGTTGTGCGGAACACCCCTGGGTGAAGGCCTATCTTCTACCGCGGGACAACGGTTATTTCGCAGCAACAGAACAGGACGGAGCGTTTGAAATTGCCAATTTGCCAGCGGGTGTCGATCTCTCGGTGCAGGCATGGCAGGAAAAACTAGGCAAAAATTTTGACGGGATCAAAGTGAACGGTGAGCCGGCAACTTGGAAACGGGGCCGGATTGCTTTGAACTTGAAGCCAGATGAAACCGTGATGTTGGATATTGAAATTCCGGCGTCCGTACTAGAGTAATCACACGAGGTTCGGTTGAGACAGTGCATATGAGACGGTTAAAAAGAAAAGTCGTAAGGACATCGCAGTATCGTGGTTTCGGTGATTTTCCCGCCGCTGGGAAAGATCGGGACGTGCGTATCTCCTGCGCCGCTGCCTTCGTGGTGTTCTTTGCCGCCATGACACTTTCGGGGTGTCAGTCAGAGGCTCCCTATTTTCGCCCGAATCTAGTCGAAATTGAAATCGAGCAGGATGCGGGCGAACCCGTAACGGAAGATCAGCAGCGTACGATCAATGAAACGATGCTCGCGATGTTTGGGACGCCGGACCACCCCGCGAACCCGTTTCCTCAGGATGACGAACTTGTTGACGCAGTAAGCCCACTGAAAACGTTTGGCTTTGATGTCGAGAAATTAAAAATTGCCGCTGGTCCCGCCTATCGCGATCAGCAGGGAAATCAGCACGGACTNTACAGGCTGCATTGTGCGCATTGCCATGGGGTNAGTGGTGGTGGCGACGGGCCAACGGCACCGTTTCTCAATCCTTATCCCCGCGACTATCGACAGGGTGTATTCAAGTACAAATCAACCTTCGGCGCGGCGAAACCGACGCACGACGATCTCAAACGCGTTTTGATTCATGGTGTGGCTGGAACCTCAATGCCCTCTTTCAGGACATTACCGGATAACGAAATTGAGGCCCTGGTTGAATATGTGCGGTATTTGAGTGTCCGGGGTGAGACGGAAGTCAGGGTGATTGAATATCTGGCGGCGGAGGGCGAGATGCCCGGATCGATCGCGGAGATCGCGGGTGGCTTTCCGCTTGCACTCGACGACGAAGGGATTCCCGAAGAGGAACCGGAGGAAGAAAACGTCGTTGCGTCGGTGGTGTATCAGTGGGATTCAGCGCCACTTCAGGAGATCCATCCGGTTTCAAGTCCGATCGATTATTCCAAGCCCGGTTCAGAGGCAATGCAGGCCTCCATTGCACGTGGCGAAAAGCTCTTTTACTCAAAAAATCTGCAGTGCAATAGTTGTCATGGGGACTCTGCTCAGGGCGATGGGCAGCGCGACAAGTACACCGTCTGGTTCAAATGGAGAGAAGATCTTGGCACCAATAACGATGATCCGGCGGAGATCGAACGGGTGGTGCATCAATTCATGGAAGTCGGAGCACTGCAGCCTCGGACGATCCATCCGCGAAATTTACGACTCGGTGTCTATCGTGGTGGTCGCCGTCCCATTGATGTTTATCGGCGCATTTACTCTGGAATCAACGGTGGCCCGATGCCGGCGCAGGGGACAGCGAGTGGAATCGGGGGTAATGAAGTGCCCGATGATGAGGCGGGAGGAAGTATTCGCAGAGAGCAAATTTGGGATGTTGTAAGTTATGTGTTGTCTCTCCCCTACGAACCGCTCAGTCAAGGACCGCCGCAGCGTCAGGGGTCGAAGTACACGCCGCGATAGAAAGAAGTGCGAAAAGCAGACAGCGTTTGTGATTGATTGTGATTGTTAAATAGAAAATACCGTGTTGTGGATATTTGAAATATTAAATCGCTTCTCAACTTGAAAAATTGTATTTCAAGTCGAGAGGTGGGCGAAGAACCTGGAGTGCCAAGTGGCGAGATATTGGAGTTTATTGTTCTTGCTGGTGCCTGTGTTGGGAACGGCGCTTTTTGTGGTGGCCTACGACCAGCATAGTGAGCCGCTGTTGAACCACTGGTTTCCCAGAGACGTCTCGGAATATGGTCACGTGATTGACGGCCTGTTCATGGTCATTCTCTGGCTGACCGGTATCGTTTTTATTGGCACGGAGCTGACCTTGGTGTGGTTTATGTGGAAATACGAAGCGAGTGTGAGTAATGAGCCGGCAAAATTCACACACGGAAGCCACAATGTTGAAGTCATCTGGACGATTATTCCGGCGGCTACCTTATTATTTATCGCGATTTACCAATTGAACGCCTGGGCAGATACCAAGGTTCGCGAACCGGATAACCCGGGAATGACCGTGGAGGTGATGGGCCGACAATTTGAATGGCGTCTGCGTTATCCAGGTCCCGACGGAAGTTTCGATACGCCAGACGATATTTTTTCAATAAATGAACTGCATGTTCCGGTGAATGAAGACATTCTCGTTCACCTCAAGAGTGCCGACGTCCTCCATGACTTTTTTCTCCCCAATTTGCGGGTGAAGCAGGATGCTGTACCGGGCATGAAGATACCAGTCTGGTTCCGTGCTACTGAAACAGGAGTGTTTGATTTGGTTTGTGCCGAACTGTGTGGTTGGGGGCATTACAAAATGAAGGGGCTTTTACGCGTGGAAAGCCGTGAAGATTTTAACGCCTATTTAGCCGCGTTGGCAGAAAAGCAGCACCTCTCGGCGATGGCCGTTGGAGAAGACGAATCATGAGTACCGCATCAACGACAGACTCTCATAATCACACATCCAGTGGCTTCAGTCACTTTATCTGGACCTATGTGTTTTCGAAAGATCATAAGATTATTGGTCTGCAGTTTCTGTTTTCCACGCTGGTCTGGTTTTTGGTCGGTGGTCTTTTGGCCTTGGCCATGCGTTGGCAGATAGCCTGGCCGTGGGGTGAGGGCGCTCCGTTTGGTATTCAAGGAATGCCAATCCTGGGGAATTTGTTCTTTGCCGAACAGGGTGGCCAGATCTCACCCGAGTTTTACACCATGCTCTTTACCATGCACGCCACGGTAATGATCTTTTTTGTAATCATTCCTATTCTCGCGGGTGCTTTTGGAAACTATTTGATTCCGTTAATGATCGGCGCCGATGACATGGCGTTTCCGACGCTGAATATGCTCAGTTACTGGTTCATGTGGCCTGCATTTATTGTGATGACAGCCGCCTTTTTCGTCGAAGGGGGTGGGCCCGCTGCCGGTTGGACTTCCTATCCACCGCTTTCGGTGTTAACCGAAGCGGCTCCCGGAAGTGGCGCGGGACAGACTTGCTGGCTGGTGGGAGTGACATTGGTTGGTATTTCCTCCATGATGGGGTCGGTCAACTATCTGACGACCATTCTTCAGATGCGTGCACCCGGAATGACAATGTTTCGCCTGCCGCTGACAATCTGGGCAATGTTCATTACAGCGATTCTGCAGGCATTTGCCTTGCCCGTGTTGACGGCGGCTGGCGTGATGCAGTTGACAGACCGCTTGATTGGGACAGGTTTCTTTCTGCCCGATGGGGCTACCGCCAATAACATGCCGATCGCCACCGGTGGTGGGCAACCGCTGCTCTGGCAGCACCTGTTTTGGTTTTATTCCCACCCTGCTGTGTACATCATGATTCTACCGGCGATGGGAATGGTGTCTGACATCATCAGTTGTTTCGCAAGAAAGCCCGTTTTTGGGTACAAGCCAATGGTTTACTCGATTGCAGGGATTGCCGGTTTGGGGTTCGTTGTCTGGGGACATCATATGTTTGTCTCCGGCATGAATCCGTTCCTTGGNATGACGTTCATGGTGGCTACGATTATGATCGCGCTGCCAAGTGCCATTAAGGTATTCAATTGGTTGGGAACGATTTGGAGTGGAAAGCTCCTTTTTACGACGCCGATGCTATTTGCCTTGTCATTTGTTTCCATGTTTATCATTGGTGGCCTATCGGGAATTTTCATGGCTGCCACACCGGTAGATATTTTTATTCATGACACGTATTTTATTGTGGCTCACTTTCACTACGTCTTATTTGCCGGGACGGCGATGGGCGTGTTCGCGTCAATCTATTTTTGGTTCCCCAAGATGTTTGGGCGGATGATGAACGAAGGCTGGGGAAAGGTGCATTTCATGCTTACGTTTATCTTTCTGAACGGCACCTTTTTTCCGATGCATATCCTAGGGGTTGTTGGTTTCCCCCGCCGTTTAGCGGATGCTTACCAGTACGAAGTGTTTCATAATTTAAAGCCGATGAACGAATTCATTACGTGGTGTGCGATCGGGATGGTTGCGGCACAAGCAGTTTTCTTCGCGAATTTCTTCTACAGCATATTCCGTGGTAAAAAGGTCGGAAGAAATCCATGGGGTGCAAATGGCCTTGAGTGGAGCGCGCCGAGTCCGCCGGGCCATGGTAACTTCGATTTCCAGCCGATTGTTTACAGAGGTCCATACGAATATGCCTCGCCTGATGTTGATGCTGATTTTTATCCACAAACGCAACCGCCGCCTAAGAAAGATGCCCCGGTAGACGTGCCGGAGGCGGAACCTGTCGCTTCCAACTAAAGGATCGTTGTGTCGAATGATAAGTTCGGCCTGTGCAGCAATGCTTCAAGAAATCGTTCGCCAACACACATTTGAAATGTCGGAACAGGGAGATTCCTCACAGGGGGTCGCTCCGAATGTGGACCATGAATGCAGCGATTTTTCTCGCTGGCCGCATCGAATTGCAGTCACTCTGCTGGTTACCACTTGGTTGCAGATATGTGCCGGAGGCCTTGTGACGACCCTCGGCGCAGGGATGGCGTTCGAGGACTGGCCTACGTCCGATGGCCAGAACATGTTTCTCTATCCGTTGTTTGAGGCCGCAAAAGATAAATTTATTGAACATGGACATCGTCTTTTCGGCGCAACGGTCGGTCTGATCGCGATTGGGTTGTGTGTGGTCACCTGGCGAAAGGATTCGCGGGGTTGGTTAAGGTGGATGACGGTCATGGCATTAGCTTTGGTTATTTTTCAGGGTATCCTCGGTGGCCTGCGAGTGCGATTTGATGATGTGCGGATTGCAAAAATCCACGGTTGCGTGGCGCCTCTGTTTTTGGCGATCGTGGTGGCGATTGCGGTCTGCACTTCGCGGTGGTGGCAGGCGCGGAACGTCACGCATTCGCCAGCAAGTCGACGGCTTCAACGACTCGCGGTGTTTACCGCCGGCATAGCTTACGCGCAGTTGGTGCTGGGCGCACAATTGCGGCACGTTTCTCCCATGTCCACGGGAGCCACTTTCAAAGCGGCAATTTTTTTCCATCTATTTCTCGCAGTAATATTGCTTGGTGATGCGATGCTTTTTTGGTGGCAATCCGAGAGGCATTTTAAGGGTTTCTCGTCACTACTTCGGCCTCCCCGACTGCTGCTGGGGCTTCTTTTCGTGCAGTTGTTTCTAGGTGCTGGTACCTGGGTGCTTAAATATGCGTGGCCGGGCGGACTCTTCGCCGAGACATCGGGGCTAGCCGGTTGGACCAATACCGCCGGTGGTCCACTTCAGGTTTTTATCGTCACGGGACATGTTGCTGTCGGCTCGCTTATTCTTGGTACAAGCGTCTGGGCGACGCTCCGTTATTACCGGGGTGCGACGCAAACACCACGGCAAGGTGTGGAAGCGGATAAAGGTGGAACTTACTCTGCGATCGGAGTCACCGTATGAATCTGCCATCCCTCGCGCTAGGTCAGGATCGAACTCGGTTTTTACCGCATCTGGCTGCTGTGTTGGAACTGACCAAGCCGAAGATTGCGGTACTCGAATTGTTAACCGTTTGGGTTGCCGCCTGTGTGGCCTGTTCGGGGATTCCTGGAAATTGGGTATTGATTGTAAATGCCCTGATCGGTACGGCTCTTGTGGCCGCCAGTGCAAGTACGCTGAATCAATGGTTAGAGCGATCTTCAGATACTCAGATGCTTCGTACTGCCGATCGCCCGCTTCCCTCCGGCGAAGTCTCGGACCGGGAGGCGTTGTCGATCGGATTGATTACGATGGTCCTGGGAACGGTGTACCTTGCCGTCTTGGTGCATTGGATCACAGCGGTACTGGGGCTGGTCACCTGGGTGCTTTATGTTTGCATTTACACACCGCTCAAAAAGCGAACCAGCGCAAACACGTTGGTGGGTGCGATTGCCGGAGCATTGCCGGTTTTAATGGGCGCGTCGGCAGTCTTGTCCGATGGAAGTACTCGAGGAGGATTGTTGCTCGCGGCCATTCTATTTGGCATCGTCTTTTTCTGGCAGTTTCCGCACTTTATGGCGATTGCCTGGATTTATCGAGAAGATTATCGGCGGGCCGGATTCAAAATGCTCACAGTGACTGAACCGACTGGTCGTGTCGCTGGATTACAGGCAGTGACATCGTCTGCTATTCTGTTACCGTTAAGTGTGCTTCCGGCAGTCATGATGAAGGCGGGGCCATTTTATTTCTTTCTCGCAATGACGCTTTCTTTGCTTCAGTTGGCGGTTGCCATCGATTTTCTGTTCCGTCCCACGGATCGGTCTGCACGAAGAATGCTCCGGATGTCGCTCATTTACTTACCTGCCGTCTTTGGAATGCTATGGCTGAGTCCCTTTATTTTTCCCTGGTTATAATTTTGCTGATTTGAGAGGAGTCGTTTTTTTGTAATGTCCGACGAGCATCACGGTCATCTTAAACTTGAGTACCATCCGGGCATGCCAATGTCCAATGGCAAGACGTGCATGTGGTTGTTTTTATCCACAGAAATCATGTTTTTTGCCGGTCTCATTGGTACCTACATCGTGCTCCGTTTTGGGGCACCGGCATGGCCGCTTCCCCACGAAGTGCATCTAAGCGAACCGATTGGCGCGTTCAATACCTTTGTGCTTATCTGTTCAAGTGTGTCAGTGGTCTTAGCGCTGGAGGCAGCCCGCTTGAATCGAGTGGGTCAGGCGAAAGCGTGGATTGCAACGACCCTGGTGCTGGGCTGTATTTTTCTGGGAGTGAAAGCTTACGAATACAAAGCAAAGTTTTCGCACGGAATTTATCCACAAAAGCCACATAGTCTGATCTACGAGAAACCCGATCTGGCGTATGCTTCCATGGTCCGGCAGACGCTTGAGGCGTATCAGGTTCGACTAGCTCGAGTGGAAGAGCCATCAACGGATGAATTGGATCAATTGGCAGTCACCGGGACACTGCTGCGCTATTTTGCCCGCCCGGCTGAATTAAAAGCCGCCCAATCGGGCACTCAGCAGGGGCAAATTGCACTCAATCAGTTGGCTGCAGCGATCATGCCTCACGGTGATCAAAAACAGGTGCAGCAAAAGTTACTCAAGCAGGAACAGCAAGATTTAGAGAAACAACGGGAGAGTCTTGGTGCGGAGTTAAGTCCTCTGAGAGCAAAGCAAAAAGAATTAAAAGCTCAGGGTGAAGGCAACGGGGCCGCAGAAGGACAGTTAGCGGAACTGAATAAAAAGGTGGCTACTCTCGGAGGCGAAGCGACCGCAGTCGAAGGTCGCTTGAACGCGATATCGATTCTTGAAGGTGCAGAAAACGGGCTGAATGAAAAGTATCACTGGTTGCATTTGCCGATGGTGATTCCGGGCGGTAATATGTGGGCGAGTACTTACTTTTTGCTTACCGGTTTTCATGCGCTTCACGTGGTGGTCGGGCTGATCGTTTTTGCCTTGTACTTATTTATCCGACTCGATAGAGAGCGAGCACCCCATATTGAAAATATTGGACTTTATTGGCACTTCGTCGATTTGGTCTGGATTTTTCTTTTTCCTTTATTGTATCTCTTTTAAGGGACGCCGATGTCCGGACAAGTAGAAGTCGAATCGAATACGCCAGACGAGTCGTCAGAGCACGATGCGCATCATGGAGGGAGCATCAAGACCTACGTCGTTGTATTTCTTGCTCTCTGTCTACTGACAACGGCATCTTTTTTCACTTACAGTGAATTCTGGCGGGAAAACTTTTCTCCGCAGGCAGGTTGGGCCTTTATGATGGCGGTATCCTGCACCAAAGCACTTTTGGTTGTATTATTTTTCATGCACCTGCTTTATGAAGCGAACTGGAAATATGTACTCACGATTCCGATGGTGTTCATGTCAATCTTTCTTGTCCTCATGTTGGTCCCTGACGTGGGTATGCGGATGAATCGGGTCTCGGAAGAACGTCGTCGGCATATGGCGTTTGAACAAGTACACGACGAGCATGTCTCGGACACGATCCCGAGCGAAGATGCCCCCGCTGCTGCCCAGGGTACAAACGGCCATCCCTAAAGCGACGACTGGCACGCTGGGTCACGTGCTTAGGGATAGGATGAATGGAATAATCTAGATGAATGCAGCACCTGCCATTACGGTTTCCGCCTTACAACACCACTATGGTGACCGTTGTGCGATCGATAACCTCGAATTCGAAATTGCGCGCGCAGAAATATTTGCCTTCGTGGGACCGAACGGAGGTGGCAAGACCACACTTTTCCGTATCCTTTCGACACTGATGCCGATGCAACGGGGGAAAGCGAGCGTTTTGGGTTATGACCTCGCGACAAATGTCGGTCCGATCAGACGCGAAATCGGCGTCGTTTTTCAGTCGCCGAGTCTTGATAAGAAATTGACAGTGGAAGAAAACTTGCGGCATCAGGGGCATCTCTATGGTCTTTCGGCAAGTCATCTCCGTGCGCGACGTGAAGAACTGTTGATGCAGGTTGGTCTTGCAGATCGTCGTAGCGACTTGGTTGAAAAACTTTCCGGCGGTTTGCGTCGACGTGTAGAATTGGCAAAGGGAATGCTGCATCAACCACGATTGCTTCTGCTTGATGAACCCAGTACCGGTCTCGATCCGGCTGCGCGTAACGATCTCTGGAGTTATTTACGCGAGTTGCAGGAAAACCAGCAAGTGACCGTCGTCTTAACGACGCACCTGCTTGAAGAGGCCGAGAAAGCAGATCGGGTGGCCATTTTAAATGAAGGTCAATTGGTAGCGAACGATACGCCCGATACTTTGCGGGCGACTGTTGGCGGAGATGCGATCACGATTCAGAGTAAAGATAGCCCAAAATTAGCGGAAGACATTCGAAGAGAATTCGGGTTTTCGGTCGAAGTCCTGGAGGATGAAGTTCGATTCGAAGAGCCGGAAGGCCATCGTTTGATCGCCAAAATTGTCGAGGCATTTCCTGGCTGTATTGAAGCAATCACGTACGCGCGTCCTTCGCTTGAAGATGTGTTTATTGATCGCACCGGACATCGATACCGGCAAGATCGAATTCGAGAGACTGAAAAAAATTAACAGGATGAATCAGCGATTTATTTTATGACGCCCTCCCCTTCAACACCGACTGTCCCAACTGCCTCTCTGACAGGATTTGCGCTTGCTGTTTGGACGCTCTGTCAGCGGGAACTGGTCCGTTTCTTTCGTCAAAAGAACCGCGTGATCGGAGCTTTTGGCCAGCCGATTTTATTTTGGCTGCTTTTCGGTTCAGGGTTCGGTTCTTCCTTTCGGATGCCCACGGAAAATGGTCAAGCAATGAACTATTTCCAATATTATTTCCCTGGAACTTTGGTGCTTATCATTTTATTCACATCGATCTTTGCGACCATTTCGATTATCGAAGACCGTCGCGAGGGTTTTTTGCAGGCGGTTTTGGTGGCTCCTGTTTCTCGCTTTGCACTTGTTCTTGGGAAGGTACTGGGGGGCAGTTTGATTGCTCTGGCACAGGGTGTCCTTTTTCTGTTCCTTGGTCTTACGATCGGCATCAGTTTCTCCCCTTGGCAATTGCTTGCGATTGTGGCGTACCTGTTGGTGATTGCCGTGGGCCTGACAGCGTTGGGATTTATCCTGGCCTGGAGGCTTGATTCGACGCAAGGATTTCATGCCATCATGAGTGTTTTCCTGCTTCCAATGTGGTTACTTTCCGGGGCATTCTTTCCGGCAAGCGACAATTTTCTCGCCTATATTCTTTTAGTTAATCCACTCACCTACGCGGTCGCCGGACTGCGAAGGTTGCTCTATGGGTTGCCCTTTCCGGAATTGCCGAGCACGTCGGTTTGTTTATTTGTCACTGTTGGCTTTGCTGTTTTCTGCCTGATGATTGCCGCATGGTCAGCTCGTCGCACAACAGAGGGAGATCTTCTCTCATGAGTAAGTCTGTAAAAATTTGGGTATCAATTTTACTTGTCACACTCGCGGGTTACACATTGTTTTCAATGGTTAAGATTTCAAATCAATTGAGTGAGCGTCGTACTGATCAAGAGGATGTCACTGCGAATGGCACAAATGGCACAAATGGCACAGAGGCTCCTGGAGATAGGCCCCTGAAGCCTGTTGATCTCGATGCGTTTAAGATGACTTCTCAGGAAGCTGAACAATTTGCCTTTAAAGACCTAGCAGGAAAGGTCTGGATCGCAAGCCTCTTCTTTTCCTCCTGTCCGCATGAGTGCAAGAGCCTCAATCAGACGATTAGTGCTTTGAATCGCGACCCGGATTTTAAGGATGTTCAGTTTGTCTCAGTGTCAGTCGATCCCGATGTCGATAGTCCGCAGACGCTGTCGGAGTACGCGGAGTTGTTTAACGCGGACCCGGACAAATGGTTTTTTTTGACCAGCGACTTGCCTCAAGTACAACGTTTTGGTCGGGCAATCGATGTTCCCGCAGCCTTCAAGACGCATTCGCGAAGTTTGGTGTTGGTTGACAAGGAGGGGAAACCGCGAGGTCAATTTCGCTATAACGATGCGGCCGATATTGCGCGGCTGAAGGCAGAACTCCCGACTCTTTTGGCAGAGCCTTCAGGTAGCCAGGACCCAGCCCAAAAAGATAAATCAAGAAATACGCCTGACAAGGGTCCTGCGCCCGAGTCTACCGATGGAGATCAAGCGGCATGAATCTTGATGCAGGAATTTTTCCGCTGGTTAACGCAACGCTAAATTTTCTTGCGACCATCTTGTTGGTAGTTGGTTTTGTACTGATCAAACAAGGCAAAGAACGTGGCCATAAAAGGACGATGCTTTCCTGTTTTTTGGTCTCGGTTATTTTTTTGATTTGCTATCTGACATACCACTATTTAGCCGGCAGTACACGCTTTCCGGATTATCCACCACAGTTGGTTCGTTATCTTTATTATGTCATTCTGGCAACGCATGTGGTGCTTGCGATGTATGTTCCGTTCGGCGCGATGATCACGATTTATTACGGCCTACGGTCTGAGAGTGAATCTTCTGGACAGGGAGCTTATCGTGCGAAACATCGAAAATGGGCAAAAATTACGTTTCCAATTTGGCTTTATGTTTCAGTGACAGGTGTGGTGGTCTACGTATTGCTTTATCAGGTTTATCCGCCCGGTCAGTTGTAGAGGTTTCGCAGTTATTCCCTGGACCTCTCACCATGGGAGTCCTATAATTTGGTAGACAACTCGGCTAAAAATCGGATCAAGGAATCGTTCACCATGTCTAAATTCCTGCGGCAGTTAGGGAATGCTAGCCACTCGGTGCGGTCGGTGCGCTCGGTGAAACTGCTGCTCATCTTGCTGCTGCTTTTGCTCGTTGGAGTCCAATGCGCAGAAGCATGTCCGGGTTGTAAGGATGCGCTTTCTGAAAACGATCCCCAGCACGCACGCATGGTAAGAGGTTACTTCTGGAGTATTCTCTTCATGATGGCGATGCCCTTTACGATTGCGGGAACGTTCGGGACTTTCTTTTATCTTGAAGTTCGTCGAAAACGGTCAGCAGAGCAAATCGAAGACGCTTCAGAGTGATCGCTAAAGTTTAGTATTCTTTTCCCGATCGATAATGACGCGCACGTCACCATCGCGCCGAGTGAATTCGATGCGGTCCAAGTACTCGCAGATCGGAACGGCGTACTTTCGGGAAATGTCCAATTCTTCTCGAAGCCCACTGACGGTAAAACCCGTTCCATCTCCGAAGCGATGATTTAGTTGTGAACGCACTTTCTGTTCGGCCTCGGTATGTAGTAGCAATGCATCATTCAGGCGTATGAGATTGCCCTGGGCCTCAGCCAGCTTGATCAGTTGCGGAACGCTTTGGCGATTATGAGAAGCTTGGTTTTGAATTTCATTCATTGAGGGGGGGCGAAAGCCAGCATCACGATATTGTTGCGTTAATTCCTCTAGAAGTTGTGCTTCTTTGGCAGACAATTTCGGTCCCCGATCGGGTAAGGCGACGCCACGGGCATTGACGCAGATCATATCTGTTTCAGCCAACCGCGCAAGTACCGCTTTTGCGGTCGCTCGATCCCCAAGAAAACGTAATTTTTCCTCGAGTTGATTTTGCGGGAAATCAAGGTTTCGAGGATGCTCATCATGGAGTTTTGCTAATGCCTTAACAATATCCTGCCCTAGCTGCTCAAATTGGCGATGGTGGACCTCGACTTGTCGAGTCGGCGATACTTCAAAACATTCCAGTAGTTTGGGATCATTCAGCAATTGATCGCGAACTTTTTCTATTTCATTGACTCCGGCTGCACGGTTCAAATCTTTTGCGAGCCAGCTTTGCCAACGAAAGAAATAGACGGCCGCTGCTGCCCTCATAAAGACATCATCTTGGCAGAGATTTTCAAGTTGGTTCCAGTCTTCAGAACGGTTGCGACGAAACTTCCAGATTTCAGGTGCTAAGACTCTTCCTCCCCCGATGGTTTTGACAGGGGATTCACTGCGAATCACAAACGGTTGGCCCCAAGCTGTGGTCACGGGCCTCTCCAGGAGCAATTGTGCAACGCGTCGCTGTGGGGGAAGGATCGGATCAGATTCTCGCAACAGTAAACGCCCGATTACCTCTGTCGTGCCCAGATGCACCCGAATTCGTTTGCGATGTTTAAGAGAATTTCTTTCCACAGCAATCGGTGCCACCTCAACACCAAGCAATCGGGACGGTCTGAGCAGATTCGGGCTTGCCAGTTCACTTCCACGAAATATTTCTTCGTGCGTGATGCCAGCAAGATTAACGGCAGCCCGTTGTCCGCGTTCGATTTGCGTCACATCACGACCGTGCGTCTGGAGACTGCGGACACGTGCCACGCGATCGCTAGGATAGACATGCAGTTCATCGCCAACTTGAAGCACCCCGCGCAAAACACTGCCGCGAGCAATTGTGCCGTGGCCCGGAAGTGAAAACGTTCCATCCACTGCCATTCGGAACGGCCCTGAAGTTCGTGATTTACCAACTTCTACGTTGGCTTTGATACTCTGAAGCAGTTGCTCTTTAAGGTTCTCAATTCCCATTCCGGATAGGGCGCTTGTACGTACAATCGGCGCGTCAGCTAAAAAACTATCCTGAACCAATTCACGGACTTCAGCTTCAACTAAATCGATCCATTCCGTTTCGGCGACATCGCATTTGGTCAGTGCAATCACCCCGGACGAGAGATTAAGGAGACGAAGGATTTCGAGATGTTCGCGCGTTTGAGGTTTGACCGAGTCATCGGCCGCGATCACAAACAGAGCGATATCGATTCCCGTTGCCCCTGCCAGCATATTACGAACAAACCGCTCATGCCCCGGGACATCAACGATTCCCAGGCTATATTCACCCAGCTTCAGCTCGGCAAATCCCAGATCGATCGTAATGCCACGTTTTTTTTCTTCAGGTAGCCGGTCTGTATCCGTTCCGGTCAGCGCGCGGACTAAAGCTGTTTTCCCATGGTCGATGTGACCTGCAGTGCCGAGAATGAGGTGGGTAGGCATCCTGCCATTCTAAGAGATGGCACGGGACTTCAGGAGGCCCCGGGGATTTTTGAACCTTGGACTGTGACTGGCTGTTACTTCGTTGCTGCCGGTTCAGTTGCGCTTGGAAAAGAATTATCTTCGATGGCAGCCTGACGGATCTCTGCATCTTTGCTTCCGTCTACGATTTTCCCGGCGGAAAAACCTTTAAGGGCACCGCCCGGACCGTTGCATCCACCTAAAACAGCCAGAAGCACGAACTGCGCCCCCAATAGCTGAATGGAAATATGGCGAATGGCTGTCATGCGAATCAGATGCGATAAATGGAGAGGAGCCACAACGAATTTCAGGTGAAAGGGATGTTTATAAGCGGGCTTATTTCACAACTTTTTCTGGATCGGCATTGGACATCAAGCGGGGAAACTTGATTCTTAAAGGTTCCCACTTCGGCCAATCAAATTCTGGGGTCAGGGCATCGCGTGTTCGTACAAAAGCAGCTGCAGTTTCCTGCCCGAACCGGGAAAAACNTTTTCTGATTTCCCTTGTAGTTGATGCAGTGGTTGATTCATCGGTGATTGCTTGATCGTCTTGTTTTGTGTTCGCTCGTTTAGGTTTCACTTGCTTTGGCGACGATTTTTTTATTTTCTGCTTCGGCTCTTTTGCAACCTTTTTTCCTGCAGCTCGTTTCCCAAAAGGATTAATCTTGCGAATGGACCAATCCTCCGCTGCACCTGGGGCCTGAATTTCGAAAGCAAGCAGGAACACCAATAAAGCGAAGATGGATAATGGACGAAATTTCACGGTTGGAGTCTCCTCAAGATAAATCCCTGTTCGATCCCCTTGTGATGCAAAAAGGNCATTTTAGTGGTTTCTGGGGTGCGGAGTCTCTCAAAACCGGTTCAAAGAGTCCAGGGCATTTCATTGGGAATTGGCTATGAATGGGCCTAGTTTTTAACAGGAACCGATCATCTGTGACGGCATTGCTTGCTAGGGCATTTAAAAAGCAGCGGTCCCCATGGACTTCACCGCAAGGGTGGGTTCTACAGCGTTTCAGTTTTGCTTAGCATTGGGCAACGCACGATGCGNTTTTTAACGACAAAAAACGGCACCAGNTACATTTTGGCTGACGGGTTTTCGCATCGCGGANNTAAGACACCTAAATATTTGAAACAGGAAGCATTCGATGATCGGTTTTATTGGGGCGGGACAGATGGCACAGGCACTCGCGAAGGGTTTGGTCCATTCGGGGCTTTTTCCAGCGGATGATATTTTTGCGAGTGATCCGAACCCCACAGCGCAGAGTGCGTTTTTGGAGCTTTTGTCTGCTGCGCAAGTGCATCATGAAAATGCGCATCTGGTCGCCAAGTGCAAGACGATTATCTTGGCAGTGAAACCCCAGCAGATGAAAGATGTTCTCTTGTCAATCGATTCGGTACTCGACTCTTCGCATCTGGTCATTTCGATTGCCGCTGGCATCCAACTCGAATGGCTGGCAAAGGGAATGACAAATGAATCGCGTCTTGTGCGTGTGATGCCCAATACACCCTGTCTCGTCGGGCAAGGCGTAAGTTGCTATGCACTCGGTCGAGGAGCGACCGCTGAAGATGCCGCGTTTGTCGACCGTCTGCTTTGCAGTGTCGGCACCGCCTTCCGCGTCGATGAGCAACAGCTTGACGCGGTTACCGCGTTGTCGGGATCCGGTCCGGCATTTTTTTGTGCCATTTTGGAATCTTTGGCTGCGGGGGCGGAGCAATGCGGTTTGTCGCACGAACTTGCCACGGTGCTTGCCCTGCAGACCATGCAGGGAACCGCTTCCTATCTGCAGCAGACCGCTGTAACGCCCACCGAGTTAATAAAACGCGTGAGTAGTCCCGGCGGTACCACGGTTGCAGGTCTTGCCGCAATGGATGCGGGACATCTAAAGCAAGTCCTCCAAGCAACCGTTCAGGCTGCCGCGAAACGAAGCGCAGAACTTGGTCAGAACTAAGCTGTCTATTCGTTCTGATCGAGTAGGCCGCGATTCCGCATCCACTCTGTGCAACGTGTTGTCCAGTCTGCCACCGAGGGTACCGAATGTGCCAACCCGAGNCCGTGGCGCCCTTGTTCGTAGATATGGAGTTCGACAGGCACCCCTGCTTTGCGGAGAGCTTGGTAGAAGGCAATNCTGTGTTCCGAGACCACACCTTTATCTTCACCGGTATGCCAGAGAAAAACGGGTGGTGTTTCAGCAGAGACTTGTTTTTCGCTCGATAGTTTTTCAAGCAATTCGGCGTCGGGATTTTCTCCGAGCAGGTTTCGTTGAGAGCGAGCGTGCGTGAAAGGTTGACCTAAAGCAATTAAAGGATAGCCGAGCACCAGAAAATCGGGGCGGCTGCTATTGCGTTCTATGGGGTCCGTGGCTGAAGGATTTCCGTCATCAAAATGAGTCGCGATGGCCGATGCCAAATGGCCTCCAGCCGAGAACCCCATCGCTCCAATCTGATCTGGTTGAAGGTTCCACTCCGATGCGCGTTGGCGAACCATACGGATCGCCCGTTGCGCGTCTTCTAGAGGTGCTGGGTGTCCATAACCTTTCCCTTGATGCCGATAATCACAGACAAAAGCGGCCACCCCGAGTGATGTTAGCCACCGCGCAATCTCAGTACCCTCATGCCCTTTGGCCAATGCGCCATAGCCACCTCCGGGAAAAATGACGACGCCGGTTCCGACTGCCAATTCGGGTTGAGGCAGGTAGGCTTCAAGAAAAGGACGGTCTTTTTCAGCGTTCCCTTGGGCGTGTGGTGGTGCACCTTTCCAGAGTTCGACGCGCTCCGTTGCAGGCGATTTAACGGGTTGCGAGGTCTTATTGTCTTTCANCTTCTGTGATGTCTGGTCGATTTCACGGATCCAGATATTTCGAAAACGAACTGGATCTCCGTGATACTGGATATGCAGCGGCAATTTGTCAGCGTGCTGTCGGTAAGCAGGTGGGCTGTCCCATGCAGTGCTTCCCTCTAATTCATAATCGTTTTGCACCACCACGCCATTATGCAAAACGGTGACTGCGGCTGGTCGCAAAACCTTTCCACNGTCTGCAAAACGGGGCGCACGAAACACAATATCCATGCTCTGCCATGCACCAGGCTCACGGCTTGCGTTGACCAACGGAGGGCTTTGTTTATAAATCGCTGCCGCTTGGCCATCGGGATAAGTTTCATTTTTGTANGAGTCTAGAATCTGGACCTCGTAGCGACCCATTAAATAAATTCCACTATTGCCTTTGCCCTGCCCTGTTCCTTTATCTTCCGGAGGGGAGGCAAACTCGAGGTGGAGTTGACAGTCGCCAAAAGCTTGGCGACTTGTAATGCCATTCTTATCTGCCGAAACATATCCATCGCGTATTTTCCAGTTTTCGCCACCATCAAACGCAGACATGTCTTTGCCATCAAAAAGGACGATTGCATCCTCAGGGGGCCCNCCTGAAGAACCCGGCTCCACAGATCGGGGCACTTTCCAGGTGATCCCACTTTTCCATTCTTGGGCGCGAACAAAGGTGTCGGAGGAGTGCAGCCAAAACATGGCCAGAAAGAGTGCGAAAGAACAATGAAAAGTCCGCATGCGAGAAAACCTTCCCACGCCTCAGAGTAACTGGGGCTTTTGTAAAGCTGTTAAATGCGTGTTAATCCTGTCATTGTACTTATTCGTATGAGGCATGGAACCGGTAGAAATAAGCCGTATTGCGGAACTACATATTCGTGCTCAACTTCGGGTCGATTTTCAGATTGCCCTCAGATTGCCCTCAGATTGCGCATAGATTGCGCATAGAGAAAATAAATTTTCTGCCATTGCCCAAATGGTCTTCGTCGACCACATTAAAGAATATCCAGGCGGTTATCATGAGACAGTGAAGTCTCTTGAGCAATCGGGTTATTGATGAGCTTATGCTTCGAGGGGATCGGGTGATGTCAATTTTCTGTACGGTTGATGATAAGCATGTTCCTTTGTATCGCATCATGTGGGTGGCCTCTGTCCCCCATTTCTGTGGTGAAGAAGATTGTCTTGTAGAGGGGAAGTACGAAATTCGACTTGAACAGGGCGAAGCAGTCTGGGCCAAAATCGAGGAGAGGGACGAGGCACTAGAAGCCTTGGACCGCTGGCAGGGTGGCCTAGAAACGCCCGGAGAGGATTGGGAAGCCTGATGTCATTATTTGATAATCCAGAGTATCGCTGGCGGGAAACGTATCTCTTGTTCCANAAAAAAAATCAGCGGGCGTCGGCCGATAGCATTCGTCAAGCGATCGCCGGTATTCGTGGTAGTTATCAGATTGAGCAACTTGTGGCCAATGAAAATGGAGACTTTGAGTCTGCCACGGTCTTTGCGGAGGAAGCGTTTTCAGCCATCGATATGAGTTTCACCGAGGACGANCAAATCGGAGAACAAATTCTTGATATTCAAACTGAAATGAAAGAAGTTTTAGAAGACCCGGAAGACTTAGCCAAACTTGCAAGCCTGGGCGAATACGATGCGCGGATTGATCTTCTCCACTTCGAGCGACTCACGGGCGATTTTTCGGATAACGAAGAAGATTTAAATTCATGTTTCGATCCTTCCGCTCTGCTCGGCGTGGCGGAGAAATGGACACTGATTACGGGTGGCATATGCCTTGACCCGGCATCCGCAACCATTCTCTAATCGGCTCTCGACTCCTGCATGCTTTTCCGTGTGCTGACTGCTCGTGATGTCATTGCGTCTATCCAATGCTGCGAGACAAACCTGAGGAGTAAATTCTTTAACGTGACTGCAACCTCGGGCGGAAGTTCATCGCCAAGGATGGGCTGCCGCGTACCATCCTTTTTCTGGGCGTAAAAGTGCGATGGGCCGACGCGAACAGGAATCCCCGATTGATCCAGGAGTTTTTCTGCGCGATCTGCAACACGTCGACTCCATAAGAGTCCATAAAGTTGGGAAAACTCNATCCATAGATTAGTGGTTTGATCACCGCCCTTAAAAAGATGCGACTGCTTCGGCGTCATGTATCCCGCAGTCAAGGTAGCAAACAGGGCAAGAAATAAAGCGGTTGCGGTCGGACTCACGACAGAATACTCACTTACAAGCGACGCGGCACCCCATAGTGAAATGGAACCACAGTCAACGAAAAGAAAGATTTGTGCTGTGGCCGCCAGCAGCGCNGGAAAGAAATAACGCGTCGAAAGATAGTTGCCCACCGGTAAGAGAATCAGAATCCATAACAGGCTCGTCCACACTCCCCCTAATTGGAGCGTCGTGTGGGTGAAGGTGATGGCCGTAATTGCGGGCAGCGAGAGCACGATCCAAAGTGCACCGACGATCCACTGCCAAGCGCGACTTTGCGGTTTTTTGGCCCCCAGCAGTGCAACTACCGGGCAACATGTCGCAANGGCGGCCANATAGTGGAGCAGAGGTGCCCCTGCGTCTGCGATGTTGTCGACCGCGTTGACAAAGAGGGTTACCGAAAAGACCGCAATCGATGCAGCGATTGCCCAAATCCACGGCGCCATCAATGTGGTGTTGGCAACATATTTCCGAATCCCGATTAGCGAGAATATCCAGCAAGCACCGAGGAACACAGACACAATGATCTCAAGCATCGTTACAGATAATTTTTTCGTTACAGGCCGAACTTGGAAGCGGGTTTAGGCTCATGAGCAACTTCATGATACCAAAGGAAGTCACTAAAGGGAGTTCGGCTCGTCACCTTCCGATTGTAGTGGTCGGAAAAAAGGGGGTATCTGGCAAAAATAAATGAATTTCATTTGCCTGCCGCTCGCGCATAAGCCACCTTTTGGAACAATTCAAAACGACTTTTAAACAAATGGCTTCCAGCCCTTCTGGAACGCGAAATCGATTGCTCACTTGTTCGTCGCCGGCCTGACTTGGGGGAGGCGGGTTCGGTGACGGACAAGTTGTGCACGGTTCTAATGGTTGAANCGGTTGTACGGTNGACTACGTTTCAATCTCTCTATTTCCACTCAAGTGCGGTTGGCGGCTCCGTCGATGACATAGTTGCCTCGCCTTGTTTTGACTTTGGTTTTGACTGGGGTTTCGACTAGGCGATGCATAGGGTTGAGCGTATACCAGACCGATGGACCGGTTTGGCTAATGAGGAACACGGACTGTTCCCAATATACGAGCGAAGACAGTGTCGTTCAGGATCGCTGTCTTCGCTCTTTTTTTATGGTTCGGCCTGTGCGGACTTCTGGGCGAAAATAAGCTTATTCTGCCCTATTTCTTTTGTGCTTCTCTGCAAGCCGTCTGCCCTTTAAAATGCTAACTTGGCAGCCCGTTGTCTTTTTTAGGCGTTGCGTCTATTCGGAGCTTAATTTTTGCTAGTCAGCCCAGTCTTTGCTCGCGAATTAGTGACCGCCCCACGTCGGACGAAACATTACGTCGCCCGTGGTGTTTACGTTGCTGCGCTGCTGATGCTCATGGGGACAGCCTGGTTAGTGCTGGCGGGAAGTCAGACCATTCGGAATTATGGTGATCTGGCGCGATTCGGGTCCATGCTCTTTCAGATTTTAGCCCCGCTGCAGTTGGCAGTCGCAATTTTCTTTTCCGCACTGTTTACGGCAAGCAGTGTNAGTCAGGAGAAAGATCGTAAAACTCTCGTACTCTTGTTAATGACGGAGCTATCCAACTTTGAACTTGTGGTCGGAAAATTATTTGCAAGTTTACTGACGGTAATCGTACTTATCCTTGCGGCTTTCCCAGTCTTTATGAGTCTGTTGCTGGTGGGCGGGGTGAACGTCAGTCAAATCATAGGCGCCTTTGCGGTGACGGTTGCCAGCGCGATCGCGGCAGGAAGTTTGGGTTCTACGATTGCCCTTTGGCGCGAAAAGACGTTTCAGGCATTGGCGATGACGGCGTTGGCCATTGTGGCATTGTTTGCAACTTCAGAGGCGCTGATCTATTTAGGTAGCGGCCAGATTTTCGGTGGTGTTGACCTGGCAGTATGGGCAAAAATACTGAGTCCCTGGCGGAGTGTGGTACTGGCCACCTCACCAGCTGCCGCACAACTGTCGATCTGGGGAATTGCTTTTCGACCCGAATTGTTGTTTCTCGTCGGGTGTCTTTTCTTTGCCTTGGTGATCAACGTTGTTGCAATTTATCGGGTTCGTTTGTGGAATCCGTCACGGACCATCCGGCAGACGCAGCTAACCGGTGATACTGCTGCGGGTTCTGCCAACTTAAAAATAGATGCAACTGGAGAACGAGAAAATGTGCAGCAAGCACATAGGCAAGTGGGAACTTACCCGGTACTCTGGCGCGAAGTGCACACCTGGGCCTATGGGAAGAGAGTTCTTGCAGTTCGATTTGGATACTTACTCCTCGCTTTTTTTGCACTCTGGGGGGCACATGCGTTGATCGCAACTGACAATGTTTCGATCGTGATGCTGCCGTTTTTCCTGATGAGCATGTTTCTGGTCAATTCTCAAGCAGTCACGGCGATCTCGACTGAAAGAGACATGAAAACATTGGATTTGTTGCTGGTAACTGATTTGACGCCACGAGAATTCATTTTCGGAAAATTGATCGGGGTCTTTTTTAATACGAAGGAAATGGTTGCTTTACCGATCATTGCCTGTGGTCTACTGCTTTGGTGGGGCGCGATTGGTGTCGAAGATGCAATTTATATGAGCCTGGGTTTATTTGTGATCAATTTGTTTGTGGCAGTTCTGGGTTTGCACTGCGGGCTGATTCATGAAAACAGTCGAATTTCGATTGCGACAAGTTTAGGAACAGTCTTTTTTCTGTTTGTGGGGATTGCGACTTGCATGCGTATTATGGTTGCCTTCAGTGGATCCTTTGGATATCAATTGGCNCCCTTTCTGGCTTTTATGCTTGGTGGGGGCGTTGGGCTTTATGTGTCACTTGGTGCCCGCAACGCGTCTGCCGCAATATTCTGCGCCGCTTTCACCTGTCCGTTTCTCACATTTTATGCCATTACCAGTTATTTGCAGGCGCAAACACTTGCCCCATTTCTTGTGGCCTCCGCAACGTATCTCTTCACCACATTGACGATGTTGATTCCCGCAATTTCAGAATTCGATCTTGCCAGTGGCAGGATGACTGAAGAATGAAGAGGTTTCATTAAAAAATGATGGAATCCACTCCATGGTTTCTGGCGATGATCGTCCTTAGTATTGGCTCGAGTTTTTTTTCGGCCAGTGAAGCTGCTTTTTTCCTGTTAGGCTTGCCCGAACAAAAAGCATTGGCCGCAGGGAATCGAGCGCAGCGGCTCGTCGCTTCGCTCTTATCGAATCCGGATCGCTTGTTGACGGCGATCCTGTTTTGGAATCTTGTTCTCAATGTGACATATTTTGCGATCGTGTCGATCGTTGCGCTACGCTGGGAGCGGCAGTTGCATCAACCGCAGTGGGCCGGAATATTTACGCTCGCCGCGTTGCTTTACATCATCTTTTTCAGCGAACTTGTGCCAAAATCGGTGGCGGTCCTCAGGCCGAAGTGGACTGCTGTGTTGCTGGTCTTTCCGCTTGCATTTCTTCTACGACTTGTCGATCCTTTGTTGGCGATTTTCCACTGGGTGAATTTGTTGTCTAGACGTTTGATCTGGCCGCATTTTGAACCCGAAGCTTATTTGGAAGTCGCTGACCTAGAGCGGGCAGTGGCTGTCTCGACAAGCGATGCTGCGCTCCTTCGAAAAGAAAAGACCGTATTGCAGAATATGGTGGCGCTTTCGACTGTGCGTTTGGATGAAATGATGCGTCCACGTATTCAGTTTCTATCATTCCGGCCGCCAGTGTCGTTAGCTGATTTGGAAGGTCGCATGACACCCAGCGGCTACCTGTTAATTGCCGATCCGGAGAATGAAGAGGTGGTTGGGGCCGTACCGATGAAATCGATTCATAGTTTTCCGCGGGATAATCTGGAGAAATATGCAAAACGCGTTTTTTATATGCCTTGGTGTGCGAGCGGCAGTCAGGCTCTCGAACAGATGTTATCCCGTCAATTGCAAGTGGTTGCGGTGGTCAATGAATTCGGTGAAACGGTTGGCATTCTCACATTCGATGATCTCCTCGATTCTATCTTTACGACCGAAGCAAGTCGAAGCCAGCGATTGCTGAGACAGCGTTCGTTAAGGTCTTTAGCGAAAGATTGTTGGCAGGTTACAGGNATGACGACGCTCAGGCGTTTGGAGAGACGTTTTCAGAAAACACTACCAGCTACAAGAAATATGACTGTCGGCGGGGTACTTCAAGAGATGTTAGGCCGCATGCCAGAAGTTGGTGATGCATGTAACTGGGGACCTTTTCATTTTCGTGTTAGCGATGTCCCGGACAGGGGGCAGATGATGCTTGAGTTGACGGTCATCGAGAGTGCGGAGGCCGACGTATGACTGGAATTATCTTGCTCTTAATCAGTGGCCTTGCGCTGAGCGCACTATTTAGTGGAAGTGAAATTGGATTTTATCGCATTCCACGTGTGAGACTCCGTCTCGATGCTCTCGGAGGCGACGTGGTTGCTCGTGGGCTGCTTTGGTTGACCAATTATCCGACACTTTTTGTTGCAACGACACTGATCGGAAATAACATTGCAAATTATTGCACGGCACTTGGAATTGTGATGCTGGTCGAGCATTGGGTTGGTAACAGTGCAGCGATGCAAGTCGTTGCTCCCATCGTCTTTGCCCCCATTTTATTCGTCTACGGTGAACTTTTGCCGAAGACGCTGTTTTTCCATATGCCCTTTCGGCTGTTGCGAAAATGGGCTCCGTTGTTGGCCTTTTTTGCGGTGCTTTTTGCGCCAATTAGCGGTTTGCTGAGCGTCCTGGCGCGTATGCTACAGCACTGGAGTGGTGCATTGCCGCAGCGGCTTAGCTGGCGTTTAGCCAGAGCGGAACTGACCAGTATGCTTGATCAGGGGCATCAGGCGGGTATTTTGCGTCCGTGTCAAAAACAACTTGCGCAGGGTATTTTTTCGCTCGCAAGCCGACCGATCACCGAGTTTTCACTTTCCCCGGAAGTTTTTCATTCGATTGCCGAGGGAACGGATCGCGAAAAAATCATTGCGCAGGCTCGTCAATTTGAGCAGGCAGTTCTGCCGGTTCATGCGGCAGATGATCCAAGCCAATGGATCGGCTATCTGAATGTGCCGGAATTATATGTGGAAGAGACAACGCAACCGATCCGTATTCACCCGCTTGTTGATATCGCGCATCGGGCAACGCATCTCTCTTCGCTGATGAAATTGCAGAGGGCCGATGAGGTATTGGGCCGGATCGTCGGTCAACACGACGAAACACTCGGCTTCATTACCCCGGAACTTCTTTGTGACCCACTCTTTAGGGTGGAGACATAAGCGGCAATTTTCAGGAGCGGCAGGTACTAGGCGAAATCTTTTCGATAGCCGAGCGCCTTCACAACGGAAAGAATCTCTTCATAGTTGATAAATCGTCGCCGATGACGGAATTTATATCGATCGATCTCCTGAGCCAATTCCTGAGCGTCGGGTGTCAAATCACGATGTGCCGCATCAGTCACCGAGGCCTCGTATTTGGCAGTTGCACTCGAAGGATGCGGTGAAACGGACGCGTCGATGCGAAAGGCATTAGGAGAAACGCTAGGNGGGTTTGCGCCGTGCGTCGTTGCGATGCTACTGAAATGAGCTAATGTTGACATATGAAATTCTCCGGAAAAAAAGGTAGCATCGTTCCATCACGGGAAGGTTAGGATATTTTTCTGTGTAGTCAAACCAGATAAGCGTTTGGTAACGATTTTTCCAAACATACTGTTTAGGGGCGGCAGATTGGCGCTGCGGAGATGACTTGTTGCCGTTCGGTAAGCGCTCTAGACTCTAAATCGTTCCCTGTTTTTGACTTTCGGAGTACGGCCCTCTTCATTGCCGGTCCGAAAAAGACGTTTTGCTGAAGGTCTGGATTTGATGTTGGCCCGGGAAAGAGAAATCGAAGTACGGCTCGAATTGGCGCGTCAGATCGCCCAGGAGGCGGCAGATGGCACACTCGCCTATTTCTGCAGCAGAGATCTTAAGGTTGAACAAAAAGAGGATCTGAGTCCTGTTACCATCGCTGATCGCGAGGCGGAGCGGCTTTTACGTAAGCGGATTGAGGCATCATTTCCTGACGATGGAATCGAGGGAGAGGAATTTGGGAGCCAGCCCGGCAAGTCGGCGTTTCGCTGGCTTCTTGATCCGATTGATGGGACAAAATCCTTTGTTTCGGGGGTGCCTCTGTTTGGAACCATGGTGGCAGTG
>NHBP01000034.1 GCA_002168195.1 Planctomycetaceae bacterium TMED10 | reverse complement strand
AACGGGATTAAGATCCACACAGGCCGCAGGCGACAGATGCCCAAAGGAAATACAACGCGCTGGAACTTTCGCGTTTTGCTCGGACAAGGGGTACTGCTTGACGTGAGCCAAACCCTTTCGAGCCCTCGGCTGGTGCTGCCCTTTCTTTATATCTCCTTTGGCGCTCCCGCGATTTTTGCCGGCCTCTTGATCCCCATCGTGCAAATATCACGAATGATCGGTCAAATCGTATCTGCGCCATTTATTTCGGCTGCCGAAATTTGCAAATGGTACATGAGCCTCGGCATCCTGACCGCATCGACTGCTCTCGTTGTGATTGCCCTCACTGCAGATACGGCCGAGGATGCTCGGCAATTTGTTATTTTGACGGCCATCTTCCTGGGCGTCGCCGCCATCATTGGTCTTGGCCAGGGCTTAAGTCGTCTCGCGTTTCAAAACATGCTCGGCTACGTTGTGCCGCGTAAATTGCGGCGGAACTTACTTTTTTCACAGACTGGCCTCAGTGGACTTCTGGCAATCATCCTCGCCTGGGCAAGCCAAAAACTATATTTTAATGAAGCCGACGAAGAACATCTGGCCCTCTTGTGGGTAGGGATTGCCGTTGCCATCTTCTCAGGCATTTTGAGCATGCTGATCAGAGAGTCAGCGGTTGCTGAAAAAAAACAGCGGGGAGCAAACAGTGGAGACCGGCAAGGCATTCTGGCCACGCTTCGCGCGGGAATCAACCACGTCAGGCAGGTAGAGTGGTTTCGGCAGTTTGTGATCGCACGGATCCTTTTTCTCTCGATCGAATTGGCGATGCCGTTTTATGCGATCATTGCCGCGCAGGAACATGAAAAAACTGAGGATGCCCTCGGCGGATTTGTGATTGCAACCAGCCTGGGACTGATGATCGGGGGCTTTTTCTGGCAGCGGTTATCACCGTGGCCACTGCGGCGGATTATGAGTTTGGGGGGAATATTTGCCCTGGCAGCAGCCGTCATTGCCTTACTTAGTCATTATGGAAATCCGAAGAGCCACTGGTTTTATTACGACATGGTTTTCTTTCTCATCGCACTTGCGGATCAAGGCATCGCATCGACCCGGAAGATTTATGTCGCCACCCTGGCCAGTGCGGAAACGAGGCCCTACTACATTGCGGTCAGCGATACGCTTGTCGGCGGCGTGGCGGTTCTGTTTGCCTTTGCACTCGGGATCCTTGCCCACTTTCAGCACTCGCTGTGGCCCATTCTCGTGCTTGCTGGCCTTAACGGTCTGGCTGCCCTGTATGCCATGCGATTGAAACCGATCCCTGCTGACGCCAACTAGCTAGCGTGATGTCGCAACGGGAACCGCCGGACGTGACGNCATGNANANACGGGCNGTTNGTTCTTTTTNNATTGCTCGNNTTAGCTTAACGACTCTGCNAATCGGTCGAAAAGATAATCACTNTCGTGGGGACCGGCCGAGGCNTCCGGGTGATANTGCACNCTNAANACCGGNAGGTCGCGATGNGAAACACCTTCGATCGTGCCATCGTTNAGATTCCGGTGNGTNACCTCCAACTCCTTGGGCAGNGTCTCCTCCGAGACNGCAAACCCATGATTTTGNGAGGTAATCTCCACGCGACTGGTNNGCAGATTCTGCACNGGTTGATTGGCACCGCGATGACCGAATTTGAGTTTGAAGGTCTTTGCTCCACAAGCGAGTGAGAGCAATTGGTGCCCGAGGCAAATTCCAAAAATGGGCTTTTCACCCAAAAGCTCGCGAATGGTCTGCACCGGCCCGGTNAACGGTTCNGGGTCTCCCGGTCCGTTGGACANGAAGATGCCATCCGGATTTTCGCTGAGAATCTCNGCTTTGGATGCGGAGCCCGGCAGTACCGTCACGCGAAAGTTGCGACTGGCCAAATGCCGCGGAATATTCCATTTCATACCGAAGTCGAGTGCCACGATATGGCCTTTTGAATCTGCAACGGTGGCTGAGTTATCCGCCACCGGAAGGGTCGACCAATCGCTCAACAACTCATCCCAACGCTTCGGTTCGGTAGGCATCACTTCCTGGACCAGATCACGACCCACGAGACCGGGACTGGCCTGCGCCTTTGCAATCAGACTTTGATTATCCAGGTCGGTTGTTGAAAGCACGCCTTTCATCGCACCCTCACGGCGAATGCGTCGCACCAGAGCCCGCGTATCGATCCCTTCGATCGCCACCACACCCCATTTTTTCAAATAGGCAGGCAGGTCGCTGGTGGCACGAAAGTTACTGTGCATCTGGCTATTTTCACGCACAATAAAACCGGCCAGATGCGGGCGCTCGCTCTCGCGATCTTCCTCGTTGACGCCATAGTTCCCGATCAACGGATACGTCATGGTAACAATCTGACCACGGTAGCTTGGATCGGTCAAAATCTCCTGATACCCCGTCATGGAGGTATTGAAACAGACTTCTCCGTCCACCTCGCCATCAGCACCGAATGACTTTCCCTCAAATACGGTCCCATCCTCAAGCGCAAGTTTGGCAGATTGGCTTTCTAACACACGAAACCCCGTATCATTTTCCCGAATCTGGTANGACAAATGTCAAAACGTGCGGCTTATACCGCAGGTAGTTACGCTTTTNACCCTTCTTNGCNAATTTTTTCCCCAGNNTTTATNGCTGAGTAAAGTTCTAGCACCGATAGCACCGATAGTTGCAGTACGGCTGTGGGTCTCCGAATTTCCAACCCATTGGAATTTCGGACAGCCAATTGGAGAGTTCCTGTCCCGGCGAGCAGGAACTCTCTTTTTTTATCTCCTCGGTAANNNCNNTGGGCGCAAAACCGGGCCNAGTATACGACCTCTGAACGACATTCCTAGACCCGTCACCGCTGCTGAGCCACTANCCGGCNCGCAAACCNCGGTCGACCTGCTCCTGGTCGCGAAGATACACCGCTAAGACCGAATCAAACAACTCGCTACGAATCTTCCAGGCGGGACTTTCATCGGTATACGCGTTTCCATGCTCGATCAGCAGGCGATACATAAATTTAAAAAGATGCCTTGGCACTCGCAAATCGCGAAATGCCTTGACCAACCGGGTTTCACTCATGCCCTCCTCAAACCAGTCTCGCAGCATCGGTTCCGTGCCTTCGCGGGCACACGCACGCACCCGTGCGGAGGCCACATCGTAAAGGGCTTCTCCGGTCCACTCCAGGGAAGGAATCATGTTTTGTTTATCGAGTCGCGCCCGCTGAAAGAAATCGCGATCCTCCCGATCAAGAAAGTCCTCTAATTCGATGGGCAGTAATAACTTGAAACCGATTCCCGGATGTTTAAGCAATTTATTATCCAGCAATGGCCAGAGAAACGCTTTCATCAAATCTGCCCGACCGTTGATCAGATGCGGTTCGTCGATGCGATCAACGAGAATCACAATGCCCGGAAACNGGAGGCTCTGCAATACGCCCTGTAGTTTCCGTAACAGTTCGAAACGATCATCCGTGCGGTCTTTATTCGGCAGTGGTTGTCCATCAAGTTCAGACGCGGAGAAATGAAGTAGCAGTTGACCGAGCGCACTTCGTTGNGTCGGAATCGTTCGTAGGTGCTTCGCGATCTTGCGTGCCTTCAGATAACTCTTGGCCATCCGGAAGGTGCGTGGCAAAACGCCAATGCCAATCGCCACGTACGGCCAGGGTGTATTGAGTGCCCGTAAGCCTGCTTCCCATCCCTGAGAAAAAATGATGGTCAGCACAATCACAGGAACAAGAAAACAGAGCGCTAAATCCCAGCGCCTCTTCCATGTATGAAATCGCAATTTGCGGCGCAAGCGGTTCCATCTTCCTTTGTAGGTATCCTTCGTCGAACGGTCGTAGCAGGCAGCAAGCAGTAAAAGATCTCGCGCCTGATGATGATCCAAAGATTTTAAGTCGACGTGAAAAGATTCATCTGCCTTTGCCGATGACTGACCCAGAATGCGATCGACTAACTGGGTGACACCGAGAGATAAAATCGCATCCGCATGATCCCAGAGTTTCCATTCACTGAGCAAACGATCCGGCTTTCGGCGACGCGACGGCAAGGTTTCCCAAAAATGATCTAAAAAAGGATTGAAATCAACGTATTCGACGACAAACACGCGGTTGCTCGGATGCTCGGAATTATGAAGGAGCAGATGCTCGAACATCTGTAATCGAATCGCCGTTTTCCCCGAGCCTTTTTCGCCAAACACGATGGAAGTGGATGGATCTACGGGNTTTCCATATATTTTTTCCCATGCCGGGTGAAACGTCTCGCGCAGGCAATATTCCTTGAACACCTGGTCGGTCTGCGCGTCTTCCTCGACAAAAGGATTGGCAATTAAAGAATGATGTGCCAGAAATTGCTGGATATTCATCGCAACCACCGTCCGTTGTATTAACTCTGTATTAAATCTGAATTAACTCTGCTCTGTCTCACGGTCAAGATGAGGAAAGCAATTGCCAGCCCGTTGCCACTCTTGCCAGCCTTCTCTCCAGACCAAATGATCTGCCAAGATGCGGCCCTCGCCAATCCATTGTCGCATTACTTCCGCATTGGCCGGCCCATAATTTTTTCCGCCTGATTCGGGGCACACATACCACTGTGCATCGGGAGACTCCGAGAGAGGATCTGACGCTGCGAGAGGCGGCGGATCTGCTGCGGCGTTCCCGGACGCGATCGGCGCCAGTTGCAGAGTCGGTGNGACCGGNGCCNCTGNTTCGTGNTTTTCNATNGGCAACGCCGCGCCTCCGGCATTGTCAACGTCGGCTACTGCCAATACCTGATCCACATCTTCCAAAGGACTTGCAAGAGGCAAAGCTTCCTGCTGCCCATCAAAGCCTTGATTGATCGCCTTGCTACTGGGCCGCGTTGAAGTCAACGGAATTTTTACCCGTGCGTCACAATGCGGACAAACGCCCGTCTTTCCGGCAAGAAAAGATTTTACATTCAGTTTATGCCCCTGAGGACAATAAAAGCGAATTCCCATCAGTTTCACTCAGTGAGGCCCGCGGCCACTTTATCAAGAGAATGCCAGGAGAGATCTTAAGGGGTCTATTGCGATCTCTCAAAGCTGAGAGCACCGCAATCGATGCCGTTCATATTGCTGCGATTCAATATAATAGGGGCCGTTGCTTATGAAAAGATCTCCGCAACACACATCCTCTCATTACTTATACGCTTCGTGGCACCGGCTGCACGTCTTGCTGAGTTCACCTAAGAATTGCTGGGCCTGCTCGAAATTCCTTTCCTCCGCTGCTTGAGAAACGCGCTGCGCGTGTGCTTTCAATTGATTGCAATGCGCCAAATAATCGTCGTCGTCCGAAAACGCGTATGAGGGCTGTTGAATCATTTCTGCCAGCGCGGCATGCAATTGTGCTTCATGAATAAGAGGTAATCGATTTTTCTCAAATTCCCCTTGATTGGTTGCCCAACGCTTTAACCGTTGCTCGTAGCTTTGCTGAAGTCGCTGCATCAGTTNTGGCCGCTCGATTATTTCATTCCANCGCAAAGAGGCGGTACGATCAAAATCAACTTTCTCGCCTCGAATCAGTTGGCCCAGATCTTCGTAACGACTTTTTGCGTTATGGAAGGCCTGGAGGTTATTCACCTGTGCCTCTCGACTTGCCGCCGAAAAATGTGCGGCAGCGGGGGCAGCGATTTCTTTCCATCTGTTGGCCTCACCATGCTGGGCAAGTATTCCAAACATCGCAGCAACCCAGGCAAATCGTTGCTCTAATTCTTGATGCCCGCCACTTTTATAGCTGCCGATTCGGGCCAATGGTTTCCCCATGTCGATATAAAGGCTTTTGATTTCATCCTCNACCGCCTCGGCAGGAATCAAATCGTCCCAGGAGACATTCTGCACCTCGGTTNCTGGTGAAACATTTTTTTCGTCGATGAACGCGTTGTGGTCTGGACGTTCTCCATGCAATCGTTGGCGTGGATCACCTTCAAAGAGACGTTCTGCCTCGTCATCCCANTTTGCGGGCGGAGAAATCCGGGTTACGGATGAATCCGAATTTTTTTCTTTCTCCGCGGTGACCGTACCCGACAGCAGGGCCATCACTACCGGAATAAAAACCGGTACAAAAAAATGAGTGTGTATTTTGAATCGCATACGATTCATTATTGGCCGGAAAATACGAGGGAACAAGTTATTGATTCCGTTTGTTTGAAGAAGATGCCCGTTCTGGAATATAAAACTACTAAGTTCACAGCCTGCCCAACAAGCTGTTTTTCTCGTAGGATAGGAAAATTACCGGCTCACCATGAGATTCTCTTGTGCCTGAAAAAAAGCGCAACATCGGCTTCATCGCTTTGCTGTTTGTCTCCGTTGGCGGAATCTTAGGTTCCGGTTGGCTTTTCGGGCCCCTCTATGCTGTTCAATTGGCCGGGCCCGCCGCATTGATTGCCTGGCTCATTGGTGGGTTCGCGATCATGATCATTGCGTTGAACTTTGCGGAATTAGGTGCAATGCTTCCATTGAACGGAGGCATCACACGCTATGCCCTACTCTCTTACGGCCGAACGGTAGGATTCGTTGCCTCGCTTTCGGCGTGGCTGACCTTCACGGTCATCGTTGCTGCTGAAGTCCAGGCAGTACTGCAATATCTTTCGATTTATTTTCCATGGATTACAGAAAACGTAACGGCAGTCGATGGAGGAGCAACGACTCACCCGCTCAGTTTTCCCGCCGGATTTATTTGTGCTGCAATGCTCTGGATCATGTTTTCTTTGATCAACTTGCGGGGAATCCATTTTTTCGCCCGGATCAACAGCGGATTAACATGGATAAAAATTGGGCTGGTGGTCATCGTGACCGTNGCGCTCTTTGCNCTTTCATTCAGNTGGGAAGTGTTCGATGACCCCTTAGAGGGCGGNTTTTTTCCCGCCGGTTGGAGCGGNGTCTTTCGTGCCCTCGCCTATGGGGGTGTGATCTATGCGTTTACCGGCTTTCAGCANGCGGCGATCGCGGCNGGCGAATCGAAAAACCCCCATCGCGANGTTCCGCTTGCCGTTCTCTTATCGATCTTATTCTGCCTCATTTGTTATTTGGCNCTCCAGTTTGCTTTTTTGGGCGCTTTGAGGCACGTCAGTTTTTCTTCCCCCGCAGCCTGGAGTGAACTTCGTTTTCCCGATCAAGTGGGACCGATCGCGGGCTTGGTGAAAATGCTCGGTGCGGTCTGGCTATTTTATCTNGTCCTGGGCGGAGCCATTGCATCGCCACTGGGGGCGGGGCTTATCAACCTGGGATCNAGCATGCGGATCGCACAAGGCATGAGTCATGATGGCTATATCCCCTTGAGATTAAGTCGAAGTGGTCGCCATGGNACACCCTATCTGATCATTATTCTGACGTTTCCGATCGGGCTCTTTCTTTTTCTGCCTTTTCCGGGCTGGCAAGATCTCGTGGCATTTCTCACTTCGGTCGTCGTACTCGCATACGCCATTGGTCCACTAAGTGTGATGGCGCTTCGGGAACAACTACCCGACTTAAAACGACCATTTCGCTTGTCGGCAGCAGCGATTATGTGCCCACTCGCATTTGTGATCTGTGGACTTTTAATTTATTGGACGGGTTGGACAATTGTCTGGAAGTTGGGGGTTGTATTTGCTGCTTGCGGTAGCCTTTACATTGCGACACACCTTATTCGCGGCCAATCGATGGACCTGCGTTCGGCACTTTGGCTGCTTCCCTTTCTGGGAGGCATCGTGTTGATGACATGGTGCGGCGGGCACGGTGGATGCCAAGCCTTGACCGAAACCCAGGCGACCTTCGCGGTGGTTGGTATTTCGATCGGCTGCTATTACTTTGCACGTAAATTGGCCATTTCGCCAGCGCAGACCAAAGAATACTACGCGCAAATAGAAGCGGCGACTCAGAACGAATACAACAACGCCTCTTAGCGTCTCTTCGCACCGCTGAGCGAACAACCGCGGACAGCGGAACTGCCGACACACCCCACCATTAGAAGTGATGCGCTAGCGGAACTGCCAAGGAAGCCGAGCGACGCAATTAAGAGCAACAGTCGTTACAAGCGTCGCAGGGATCGCATACCGGTACGCGAACCGTTTCGGGGACCATCCGACAGGCTTTGACCTGTACCGGCTTTTGAACCTGATGCGGAACGCAGACCTTGTAGGTCTGCACTCGTTTTTCGGGGATCATCCGATAAGTCGTTACGTTGTATGACCGCTGCTGCTTTTGCGGAACCATGCAGGTGTAATTGACGTTGCGGGTCATGGGCACACACTCGGTTTCGCAAACCTGAACATTCCGCTGGCGTGTCTCCATTCGATAGTTGCAGACTCTTACCGTTCGGGTACGCACTTGGGGTTTACAAACCGTCACGTTGTATTGGTAAGGCACCTGCACCTGCTCGGTCTTGTAACGCGTTACCGGAACCTGCTCGGAAACCATCTTCGGCACATAAACAGGTCGGCACACGGTTCGCATCACGGCGCGACCACAAGGATCACACGCGGGAACTTGCGCAGTTTTATTGACCCAACAACCGGCATCGCGGCATACGGTCTTCATGACAGTGACTGGCACCTTGCGACAAGTGGTGCGATAGGCTTGACGCACTTCCACCTGTGGAACCTGAACCGTGTAAGATTGCGGGACCTCTTGCCAGACGGGAACTTGCACCTTGTAGGTTTGCGTCACGGTGCGGGTAACGGGCCGCATGACGGTATATTTTTCGACGCGCGTTCGTTGCTCGGGGACCATGACGGTAACATCACAGGAACGGGCAGACGTCTCGGCAACGCGTTTATAAACCGTATATTCTCGCTCTCTCGTTTCATTCCGGTACTCGGTAACCGTACACATCTTGGTCTCCGTCACCATTTGCGGACGCATCACAGTCCGCTCGATATACTGCGGAGTTGCGGCGGACTCAGATTCAACAACCGTGTCTGCCGAAGCAATGCCAAGCGCACCGGGTGCAATGGTCGAGACAGTAAGGACAAGCAACCAGCAGATGGAAGTTCGAATAGTCACGTCAGTACCCTATAAGGAAGAAGGAGGCGTTGCTGAAAACCGCGTATGTATTGTTCAGGATCCAGAAATACTCTGATAAAAGTATTCCGATACGTTTCTGTCAAGCTAATTGCAATAAAAACGGCTGTCAAGTATTTCACGGGTGCTTTCCGAAACCGATTCCCCCATCAGGTTCCGAACAAATGGGTTATGCGCAATTTACCTGTCACAGCGTTGCTGTCGGTTAAAGAAAATACCGAGTTTCCATAAGAGATCAGCCCGCAATCAGGGCAAAGATGCTAGCGGAAGGTGGCGTTGCTAGCGGGAGAGGCGTGCGCGTAACATCGCGCAGAATATCGCAAAGAAGCGGGACGAAACTGGGAAGCAACTAAAGGGGCGGAGCCGGATTCATTGCCCGATTGATCAGGCGATGCCTTGTTGGCTGAACTGCCCGAACGATCCATCCGGTTGGTGGATCTCCGCACGGTCGTATTCCTTGGCCTCAATATCAAACTCATACTTTTTGAGTTCCAAGTACATCAGCACACTCGCCAGGACCAACGCGACGAAGGAGACGATCAACATGATCGTATAGATGGTCGCTCGTTGTTTGGCTTTCGCACTCACAGAATCACTCCTCCGTTAATTCAATCGTTGAATCTTTGAGATTTTTGAATGGGTCTGAAAAAACAGCAAGACACCAAACCTTAAGAACCGGATGAAGATAAATCTGCGGAAAACTTGAGGTTGCGACGCGTCTCCACGCGGTCTTTGGCCCGGATCTCTCCTTGCTGACGACTGCGATCCACACGACCAACCGACTTATCCGGGGTCGTCCGCACGATCTCAATCTGGCCGAGATACCTTCCGCCTCGGAAAACCTCCATGGTATTTCCCTGCCGAATGCCATCATCACTACCGACGGTGACTTCAACAAAAATTGTATCTTTCATCCGCTTCACCGCCGTAATGACCCCATCGATGGGTGGCGGTGTCCCTTCGGTCGGCGTGTGTTTAGTAAGGTCATTTGCCTTCAAAACCCGCTCGGCAAGCGTGAGTTCTTCAAGTAACTGTCCACGCCGTTCCTCGAGCCGACGGCGTTCTCCCTCGCTTTGATGAAGCTTTTCTGTCAGGTTCATATATTCTTCAAGCTGCTTATCGATGACACCACGTGTTTCCTTGATGTCCCCGCGCATCTGACCATTTTCTTCTCGCAGCGAATCAAGAATATCCTGCTGATCCTTCACCTTCGTGAGCAAGTCACTAAGCTCTTTGACGCTGGCCTTGTAGGTTTCTTCCAGAGACTCATTCTGCGTTGTCAGCTCATTGAGTTCCGCTTCGAGTTTGGCAATTTCTTGCCGCTTGGCGGCCTGCTGGGTGGCAATTTCACCTTGCAGTTCTTTCTTTTGCGATTGCAGTTCGACATTCTTCTGCTGCTCATCCTCGAGNTGCTTCTTCCAGCCGATTTTTTGTCCGCGCGGACCAATTTCGGTGCGGAGTACTTCTTCTCTCCAATTTTTATGCGTGGCGTAGATCATGACTGCAAAAGACATGAACACAACGCTCATACAGAAAATCAAAAAGACAAATATTTTACCCACGAGGTTCATCGAACCCCTCCTTGCTCGTCCGCATACCGGCACAGACGTGGCCGGAAAAAACCAGAACAGACCCTATCGCCTGTAAAAAATTATAGTTATGTCTTAAATCGACTGTCAAACAAACCAAAAGTGCTAGAAATTCTAATCGGACCCCCGATCCCTATAAACCGCAAAACCGTTACATAAAATATGCCCTTTTGTGCGGATTGCCGGTTTCGAGTGGTGGGGGAATCGCCAAATCGGCCAGAATCACTGAATCGGCCANAAAATAGCCTTCAGCGAAAACGATAACCGATTTTAAAATCGCTCCGGATCGGGTCACTCTCAGCCAGCACCATCCGGTTTTCTGCAAGAAAAAAGTGCCCACAGACCGGTAAAGACTACAAAAACCGCGCAACCGCCACCCAAAATATCACCTACCTTCAGATACACACTCTGCAAAGGTTCGAGATGGGGTGCCACGAGCAGCACCTCTGATTCTCGCCTNGGCCCCAAAGCCACGACGCGACCACGCCCATCGATCGATGCCGAAAGACCCGTATTGGCGGCGATCAAAAGCGGCGTGCGAAATTCGACCGCTCTAAAAATCCCGCAGATCAAATGCATATCAAGAGCCGAAGATCCCCAAAACCAACCATCGTTCGTCTGGCTCAGCAGCACATCCGGTGATTTCTGGCGACCCTCTAACTCTAGAAGCTGTCGACGAATCACATGTGGCAAGACGGTCTCATAACAGATACTGGGTGCAAATCGGCAATCCGCCACTTCATAAATCGTTGCCTGCGCTCCGGGCGTCAATCCTCCCATCAGCGGCGTCCAATCGTAGAGTGCCGGAATGAGTCCACCCAACGGTACGTATTCACCAAACATCACCAAGTGCATCTTATCGTAACGGCCCGCTATTTGACCTTCGTCGCCAAGCGCCAGAGACGAATTGTATCGATCTATTTTTCCTGCTCGATAGTGCTCTACCTCGGTGCCCAGAACCAACACAAAAGGGTCGTCTGTGGTCGCATTGCGAATCTGGCGAAGGCTCTGCACAAGCTTTGCAAAACTGTTTGCTGAATATTCCTGGAGTTGATACACAACTTGTGGCAATCGCTTCGCTCGTTCGAGCGACACCGCATCCTCAGGTGCTACGATCTTCCAGTCGGCAATCTCGCTAGCCGGCAGCCACCCGTCTTTGTCCGCTTTGATCAGCGGAACGATGGACATTGATTCCGGCCAGACGATCATGCGGACCTCTCCAGGATCGCGCAAAGCCTCTCGAGTCAATCGTAAATATTCCTCGTCGATGCGTTGTTGTGTCTCTCGCGGATCCCGATCGAATTGAGTGTCGATACTTCCTTGGATCAGTGCCACNCGAGGACCGAATCGACCCGGTGTACTCTCTAATCGATACTTACCGTAGAAGAAAACAGCAAGCATGATCAACGCCGCAATGAACAGCGGTCCCAACTTCCATTGCAATCCATCGTAAGGAATCAACGAAGTGACGGCCGCGGCCACAAGCATCACCAGAAAGCTCACCCCGTAGGCACCTACGAGATCACTACATTGAATAATTTCTAACCAACCATGTTGCGTATGCCCGAGGGCGGCCATCAGAAAACCGGTAATGAGGTGACCTCGGAAAAACTCAAATCCTGTCCAGACCAGAGGAGCGGCAAACAGCAAGGGAATCCGTAATTGCCGAACGGCACAACGCGTCAAACCAATAAACAAAGGTAAATAAAAAGCCAAGTACGTCGTTAATGCAATCCAACCAAGAATGGCCATTAGGTGGGGCAACATGATCCAGTAAAATGTCGCGCCGAAATATAGCCAACCCACCCCATACAGTACGACATAGGGTCGCCATCCGGTGAGGTGCGCACGTTTCACCAGTAGCAACCAACCTACAGGTGCAATCCAGCCGAGCTGTCCCATATCGACTGGAGGAACCGCAAGCCACATCAAACCTGCGCTCAACAAACCCAGCACCAGCGTGGAGTCATACCACCGCATGCGGTCAGTGATAGGCTGCGAGGAGAACACGTCGGGCATACCCTTTTGTTTGGCTTGAAGATGTTTTTCTGGAATGCTGTAGCGATCTGTGCGATGCGAAGGAATCGGTCTGCTTTGAACAATACGTGGCAACGCATCTTGTTGCCAGAGCGGTTTCGGCCAAGACTGATTTTTCAGTCAAGCCTCTGATAGGCGACAGATTGTCCAGCCTCGCACGCGGTATCACCCGGTGGGAAAATAGCCAAGGCATTGGCCCGAGAAAGTGCACGTAAATCACCCGACCCGTGCCAGAGAACACATTCGATTTCTGGTCCGTCTTTAGACCAACTTAGCTGGGCGGGATGATAGACGACCCGGTTTCCAACTCCCTCAAACCGGCTGCTCAAACGGGCAAAGGGCAGGGAAGTGGCGGGATCAATCTGCTGCCCGCCCAATTGCTTTAACGCTGGCCTGACAAACACCTGGAAACAAACAAAACTACTTACAGGNTTTCCCGGGAGGCCAAACACTTTCGTCTGTTGCNCATTCTCCGCAACACCAAACCATAGTGGCTTGCCCGGTTTCACCTTTACTTTGTGAAAGCGGGCTCGAACGTTCAGTTCGGTCAAGACCTGGGGCACGAGATCACGTGTGCCTGCTGAAACACCACCCGAAATAATAAGCACGTCTGCCGATAGNCCCCGCTCGATGGCATGCCTTAAATGGTCTACATCGTCTCGACCGATACCCAAATCCAGCACATCCAGTCCAAGTTGGCGACCACAGCCCATCAGCATCGGACCGTTGCTGTTACGGATTTTTCCGGGCGCGGGATCAAAACCAGGATCAATGAGTTCGTCGCCGGTCGGCAGCACCGCAAGCGTCGGCTTGGGAATAACGCGTACANCGTTGCAGCCNGCCTGCGCAAGAAGCCCCATCTCCNCACCGCCAATCGGTGCCCCTGCTGCAAGAACCAATTGCCCNCGCTGCAATGATTTTCCGCGGCGCATGATATTTTGCCCGGGAGCAACTTGCGTGTTTGAAAAACGCGCGATGCCCATTGGCATTTTCGCTTCATCCCTGCACTCGACTTCCTCAATCATCACCACAGCATCCGCACCCGGNGGCATGGCTACGCCGGTCATCACCCGAACAGTCTGCCCGTTTTTCACCGTCGATGACGGCACGTTTCCCGCAGTCACTTCTTCAAGAATTTCCAATTCGACGTCGGTACCTTCTGCTTGAATCGCCCGTAAAGCAAAATCNGCGGCCCGAACTGCGTAGCCATCCACAATCGACTGGTCGTTTTGCGGCACGTCCAGGTCGCTGCACACATCTTCAGCCAGCACACATCCCAGCGCATCACTCAAGGCGAGACGCTCTGCCGATTTTGCGTTCACCTCCGTGCGGATCGCGGCAATTGCCTCTTCAACCGAGATCATATGACCGACTGCACTGGACGCCATGTGTAAAATCCAAAACGCGTCAAAGCTATAAGCTGACTGACAGGAACTGACTAAGAATTGTTGCTCCATCCAAAGTTAAAAAACTCTCTGGATGAAACTGAAGACCAAAAATCGGTTGCTCTCGATGGCGAATTCCCATGATCTCCTTCGTTCCGTCGGGAGTGTGCGACCAAGCCGTCACTTCAAAATCTTGGCTCAATGTTTCAGGGTCGACAATCAGGCTGTGATACCGCGTTGCAGTGATGGGACTCGGCAAACCGGCAAACAGGTGACACCCATCATGAAAAATTTCGTCGGTTTTGCCATGCATCAGACGATCTGCCCGAACAATCTTCGCACCAAACGCTTGCGCTATCGACTGGTGTCCGAGGCAAACGCCCAGTAGTGGAACTTTGCCGGCGAGCTGATCTGCCGCTTCCAAGGAAATGCCCGCTTCGTTCGGCGTACATGGTCCTGGAGAAATAATGACGTGACTCGGAGCAAGCGACAAAATCTCCTGGACCGATATCGTATCGTTACGCCGCACAACCAAATCCAACTCGGGATCATGCTCACCGAGCCTCTGCACCAGGTTGTAGGTAAACGAATCGTAATTATCGATCAACAAGATCATTGTTCAGCTCAAATTCACCTGGGTGACAGTTGACCCTTGTTCTGTCTTGCGGAACACAAAAGTGTATTCGACACAATTTTCCGCTGCAACGAAGAGCTTATTATCTCGCAGAAGAAAAGTTGTGCCAGGGCGGTAATGAATACTTTCCGGCTGCTTTGCACTCAGGATGGATTTTCTCTTGAAAAATGATCGGTGAAAACAGCGAATCAAACGTGCCCAAAGCCTTTTACGATTGGTTGCGAATTCCGTGGAAGCCGCTAGCCGAAGGCGATTGGTCCAGCGTACAATGAAGTGAAGCAAACCTTGAACGAAGCGACTCCAACTAAAAAATTTCGTCTCATGCCTGTCACAAGCGAACCGACGCCTACGTTTTCTTTAGCCCCGTACAAAGAGCTTGACAATTCAGCTCTGGCGGATCGAATCGACGCGATTCGCAAGGACTGGGGAAAGCGTCTGGTGATTCTGGGTCATCATTATCAGCAGGACGAAGTCATTGCCCATAGTGATCTTCGTGGTGACTCTTTGCGGCTCAGTCAACTTGCGGCCGATAGCCATGAGTGCCGTGCCATCGTGTTTTGCGGCGTCCACTTTATGGCGGAGACGGCCGATATTCTTGCCAATCGAAGCGCAAAAGTGATCGAGCGTCAGGGAGAACGTGTCTCGGTAATCCTGCCCGATATGGCAGCCGGGTGTTCCATGGCAGACATGGCCCAAATCGATCAAGTCGAAGCCGCTTGGGAAGAACTTTCCGAATGGCTCGACACCGAGAAAATCATCCCGGTGACCTACATCAATTCAACGGCTGCACTGAAGGCATTTTGCGGACGACACAATGGCATTGTCTGTACGTCCAGCAATGCTGAAAAGGTACTTCGCTGGTCGCTTGAACGCGGGGAGCGGGTCTTTTTCTTTCCCGACCAGCACCTAGGCAGAAACACGGCAATCTCGATGGGTATCGATGTGGCACGCATGCCCGTTTGGGACCCTTCGGCCGATGAAGGGGGAGGCAATACCTCGGACGCCTTACGAGAGAGCCGCGTACTTCTCTGGAAAGGGCACTGCAGTGTTCATCAAATGTTTACCGCCGCGCACGTCACACAATTTCGAGAAAAGTTTCCCGGGATAAAGATCCTGGTTCATCCGGAATGTCCACAAGATGTTTTCGAAACGGCTGATGCGTCGGGATCGACGGCAAAAATCATTGACATCGTTCAACAATCACCGGCAGGCACCCAATGGGCGATCGGCACTGAACTTCACTTGGTCAATCGACTCCGAGAGGAACATCCTGAGCAGGATATTCATTTCCTCTCACCCGTGGTCTGCATGTGCGCAACCATGTATCGCATTGATTTAGCACATCTTTGCTGGTCCCTTGAAAATTTAGATGCAAAGACACCCGTCGGAAGAATAGAAGTCGACCCGGAAATAGCCGAGTGGTCGCTTGTTGCACTTGACCGCATGCTCGAGCTAAGTTGATCACCCGTCTTCCGAAACTTTTTCTGGGTCCGCTTCTGAAACGTAAGGTGTTGCACGGTACTGGTGGTCTCTTTTACGATCAACCGTTGCTTTTAGAATACGATCGGCAGGGGGAAGCATTTCGGATTTTCCGTCCTGCCGCTGTAGTTTTGCGAGTACATCCATTCCCTCGATAATGCGGCCGAAGACCGTGTATTGACCATCAAGATCACTTAAGGGGGCCATGCAAAAAAAGAATTGTGANCCCGCCGTATGCGGATCTCCAGTACGGGCCATACTTAAACTTCCACGAAAATGGTGGCGATAGTCACCATCGAGCCGCTCGCAGCGGATGGAATAGCCCGGACCTCCAGTGCCGTCTCCTTTCGGGCAGCCACCTTGCGCGACACGGTGGGGAATCACGCGATGAAAATCCAAACCGTCATAAAACCCCTGTTCGACCAACTGGACAAAATTACCAACCGTTTCTGGCGATTCGTTTTCAAACAATTCGACGACCACGTCACCCTGGGACGTCGAAAATTGGACACGCGGTAGATCATCCGCACTTTTCTCGGCCTCGCGAATCTGTTGTTCTTTCTTCCAGGCAGCCTCCAACTCGGGAATCGTGGTCAACATTTCGCGACCGATGTTCGATAGCGGCTCTTTCTGATCTGCCTGCTGTAGATACTCTTGAGCCTGCTGCGAATGATTAGTCATCGCAGCCGCAATGCCGGTCGCCTCGAGGACCGTCCGATCTGTGTAACCCTTTTTGAGCAGAAGCTCGCCGATCCGGAATGCCCGCTCAAAATCGTCGGTATCGAGTAAGCCACCAATCCGATCCTTCAGAAAAGCTGCGGCCTCTTTTTGATATTCACCTCCGCTTGCCAATGCTTCCTCTGCAGCAGTCGTAAAATTTCGTAGCGATGGTTTTGCATCGACAACCGCTTTCAAGTAAGCCTTTCGCAAACTAGCTAGATCATCCCCTTCCGCAGCGGTCAAACGATCACGAATGCTCTGTAAATTCTTGATGCTCGCTTTCCAGGCCTGAAGCGACTCTGTATACGACGGTCGCACTTCTGTTGACGCATCTCCCCCGATGCAGCATAGAAATATCGAGAAAACTCCAGCATGCAAAAAATTCATTTCCTATATCCAATCAAATTTTTTTTATCCCTGGCCACGACCTGCCCCTTCACTGAGTTCTCACAATGCCAATCAGATAGTGACACCCCTATTCAACTATCGTCTAACATTCGATGCAAGGCTCTGTACAATAGAAAAGCTGCGAAAAAAATTCCCCTTACCCAACCAGAGTGGCACACACGGTGGCNAATCCAAAACGGAAAAAAAAGCGAGTGACAGCTGCGCCTACAGAGATACCGCTGCGGATCGTGGGTGGAAAATTTCGCGGGCATAAAATCAGCTATCATGGCGATCCGGTCACACGGCCGATGAAAAATCGCGTAAGGGAGGCAATCTTTAATCTTGTGGGACCCGGTGTCCGGCAATTGCATGCGATTGACCTGTTCGCCGGAACCGGTGCACTTGGACTTGAGGCCCTGAGCCGCGGCGGACAAAGTGCAACTTTCGTGGAGCGTCACTTCCCGAGTGCGAATGGTATTCAAAAAAATATTGATCAACTCGATGTGGACGATCAATCGAATCTGGCGCGTGCGAACGTTTTTGCATGGATCCGCGACTCGTCGCACTTCCCCCCCGCCCCCTGGCTCGTACTTTGTGCACCGCCCTACGATTATTTTGTCTCCGAGACTGAAGCGATGTTGCAACTTATCAAGCAGTGCATTGAGGCGGCGGAAGAAGGGAGTTGCATTGTGGTTGAGTCGGATGAACGTTTTGAATCGGAATTACTTCCACAGCATACAAGTTGGGATGTGCGTCACTATCCTCCGGCTACCGTCTCCATCTTTCGTAAATAAGGAGAAGTGACTTGATGGATATTCATAACATAGACCGCGCTGCTGCGTTTACGACAAAAGATGGATCGGAAATACGAGAGTTGCTGGCCCATCGTAATTCTTGCATCCGCAATCAGAGTTTGGCCGAGGCAAGACTTCCGGCGGGGCGGGCAACGATGCCACATCTTCACCCTCAGGCGGAAGAAATCTACTACATCATCGAGGGGCAGGGCGAAATGATTCTCGCGCACGAAAAACGGACAGTCATGCCCGGTGACGCGATTGCCATTCCACCAGGAATACCCCATCAGATTATTAATGAAGCAAGCGAACCGCTCATCTTTCTGTGCTGTTGCGCGCCTGCCTACGAGCATGAAGATACGGTGATGCTGACCGAAGAAATGCTCGCTGCGTATTCATTTCGAGCAATTTCGTTCGAATCTTAAGAAACCGTTGAAGAGGATCTCCCCTGCACCAAGCACTTGCGACGAAAATTGGCCGCAGAAAATAACCGTATAATCGGTACAAATTTACAGGGAGGTTCAAATTCATGGTGTTTTGAGCNTCTTTCGCTTTTCTCCGCACTTTAAACGCTCGACCGACAAGCCACCGGCAACCGATCCTATGCTANAGGGCCGCGCTTCNGCGGTCCGTTCCATTGCGCTGGAGGGAATCGGTAATGCATGGGCAGCATGGCCTGAAATGGTCGCATTTTCTTCTTCTAGCGTTTGTTTTTATCCTCGGCATCTTTGTGCCGCTGTCCTGGCATCGTAAACATGGTCGGCACCCGATCGAACCGCTTCACCCTCGACTTGCGCAGGTGACCCCGCCGACCAGCAATGTCCCCACAGACCACGCCTCGATATCTGACTGGAGAATTGACTTGCAGTCGGCGACTGAGTCTCTCGTCAAAGTGGAAGGTCTCTCCAGAACCTACCGCCGATACTGCGGCATCGCGGACCCTCCGCCCCACTACCAACGCCCGACATGGCCCAGTCCTCACGCGATTCTAAAAAAAATCGATGCGCTTGAGCAGGTGGCGATAACGCGCGATTGGGCCGAACACGTCCGAACACAACTGAACTGCTTGCAGCAATGCAAAAGTCTAACGGACGAAAAAACCTCGAGCGTTTTTAACCATTTACAAAATGCTCTGGACGAGGCGCCTTTGATCGTCACACAACTTGATCGGTCGCCATTCACCTATCATTTCAATGCGACCTGCTACGATTTAAAACGCAGACTCGCCATTTGGCGTTCCGGACAGAATCTATCTGACGCGTTTCCGCAAGGAATCGTCAATCTCAACCAACCGTTCCTCGGTGGCTCTTGTTTAAGACACAATCGGACGCCGAGTGATTCGACCAGCGTTTCGATCGATGTTTCTGAGCTTTTGGCGGCGCTTGAACAATACGAATTTTCCAGGCTCGGTAGTGATGCGGCTAAAATTGCAAGTGTGATCGACCCACTGCTTGATTCGGAGAATGCCGCTCAACGTGCACTGGGCGAAGTCATGGACCGACACTACCGCAACGCAAATATTCGAATCGTTGCGACGGGTGATTTAATGAACCGTCTGCTGCCAGCTTCACGCGATGAGGCGAGTCGAATTGATGACTACATTTTAGGGGTTCCGGTCTGGGGCAATAGTCGCACTCGAACACGGCTTCAAACACGTCTGATTCCCGATCCGCAAAGCATTCGCATCGGCATGGAAGCTTGGGGCCTCGTTCTCTCCGATACGGTCGCCTCGAGTCGGAATGTCTACATGTACAACGAGGGAGAAACTGGATTCTTGGTGCGAAAATTGATTCTCATTAATCATCAAGGGGTGAAAGCCAAACCGAGTGTTGCTGAAGCAATGAGCCAAAGTGAATTGATCGACGTTGAGTCGGATTACGATAGTATTCCGTTGGTCGGTTCGTGGGTCCGTAAAACCGCAAGACGAAAACACGCTGAGGGACACGATGATGCACTCAGTGAAATGGAATACCGTGTGGCGTCTCAAGCGAAACAGACTTTTGACCGCGAATTCGATCCGCGGTTGCGAAAAGGCATTAACGGATTTTATCACGAATTGTGGAAACCACTCGACCAACTCGGACTGGATCCGACAGCTGTGCAACTTTCGACAACCGAAGAACGCGCTACGGGTCGTCTACGGCTTGGAAGTGCCGATCAAATTACAGGATTTTCGGCAAGGCCACGGGCGCTTTCCAACAGCATGCTCAGCATGCAATTTCACGAGAGTGCCATCAATAATGGCTTGGAACGACTTGAGTTAGACGGAAATACTTTTTCCCTGCACGATTTGCATCTGCATATCATGACCAAAATCGGCCGATCCGTGGACCAGGTTCCTGAGTCGATGCCGGAAAATGTGGTAATCACCTTCGCTGCCAAAGATCCGATCCGCGTACACTGTGACGATGGCGTGGTCACGCTGACGGTTTCTGTGCAACGAATCACCAAAGGNAGCCGNTATAAGTGGTCCAACCTCCGCATTTCAGCGCGGTATGGAATTGAAACCGAGGGTATCAAGGCGTATCTCACCCGTCAGGAATCAATCCGATTGGAAGGAAAGAAATTGAGAACCCGCGATCAGATTGCACTCCGCGGTGTTTTCAGCAAATTACTCTCACGGGGAACGAAGATTCCGCTCGTCCCGGAAAAAATCAGCGATAATCCCCGGATAAGCAATTTGGCTGTGAATCAAAAGCAGATCGAGGATGGCTGGATCGGTTTGGCGATTGGCCCGCAAAATCCAGTTCCGGCGGTGACCCGTGAGGGACCGCACCGCCCCCTCCGCTAGAAATTGGACACCTGCCCGGGAATGTCCAGCGCATCGCTGATTTGCCTTTCAATCCGGAAGCATCCTTGGTCGATCGCACCCTCCTGTTTTGGCAACGATTTGGAATTTAAAATCGTTGCCTATGAAGACAGCATATCTCGACTGCGCGAGCGGCATCAGCGGTGACATGACCCTGGGAGCCTTGGTGGATGCGGGCGTGGATCTTCATGCAATTCAAGCCGGCATTCAATCACTCGGGCTTGAGAATTGTGAAGTCACCGCAGAAGAAGTTCAAAAAAATGGTTTTCGGGCGACGCAAATAAAAATTGAGCATCCGCCCGAGCACGCCCATCGACATCTGATTGACATCACCCGGATGATTGACGGAAGTCAACTCTCTCCCAATCAAAAACAGACTGCCAAAAATATTTTTNCACGCTTGGGTGAAGCAGAAGCCAAAGTGCACGGAACAACGCTCGATAAGGTCCATTTCCATGAAGTGGGCGCCGTCGATTCGATCGCTGATATTGTGGGCGTTGCAATCGGATGGGATCTCTTAAATGTCGATCGGATTTGTGCATCTCCGATTCCCACGGGAACGGGGACCATTCAGATTGCGCATGGTCGCTGTAGTCTTCCCGCGCCAGCGACAGCCGAATTATTGAAAGGCATTCCACTGGCCGACTCTGATGTGCAAGCAGAATTAACCACGCCCACCGGAGCAGCCATCATTGCTGAGTTGGTCGACACCTTCGGACCGCTTCCCAGTATGTCGCTTGAAAAGATTGGCTGTGGCGCCGGGGAACGCGATCTTCCGAGCCAACCGAATCTTCTCCGCTTAATGCTCGGCACGACCGATGCGATACCCTCCATAGCGAATACCATCTGGATGGTGGAGACACAAATTGACGATGCGACGGGGGAATGGATTGGGTATCTGAGAGAACAGTTGTTTGATCATGGTGCGATCGACGTGTACTGCACGGCGATTCAAATGAAAAAAAATCGCCCGGGNGTTCTNNTGACTGCACTCTGTNATCAGGAAAAATTAANCGNCGTGGAAAATACCATCCTNCAACACTCNACNACACTCGGCCTGAGAAAATGGTGTGCNGANCGNACNACNCTGCCTCGCGNACAGCATCAGGTCACNACACCCTGGGGNGATGTAATGGGAGTTGTGACGGAGCGACCGGGAAACTTCATCAGCTTTTCCCCCGAATATGAAGACTGTCGTCGACTTGCCGAATCGACCGGAAGATCGCTCGTCGAAATCTATCGGGTGGCACAACAGTCGTTTGACCCGCAAAAATGCCCGCCTCTTGAGCAGCAATGACGGCAGTGGATCAAGCATCCAACGCGTTTAAAATCATATCTTTTGCGGCTGCCATTGTTTTTGCAGGCTCCTGGCAGGCGAAATGCTCACAGTGATAGAGTTCCCATGCCGTCTCTTCGGCAGGGCGTTCGAGAAAAAGTTTGTCGAGATGATGACTATGCGGGAACGTCGAAGCACCGAGTCGACAAGCGAGAACATGGCTGGGAAGATAAGCTGCTCGTAAACTTTTCAAAACCTCAGTTGTTTCTTGGGTTTGCTCTTTCCCGGCCAACACCCATTGGCGAATGGGCGCAGCGTACCGCACTATGGCGAGAACGCCCTGCCCTTGTGCGAGGGGTGCTTTTCGAAGCGTATCGACTGCCGCCTCCAGTGCCCGTTGTGCAGCAAGCCGCAAATCGTCCCGCCCGAGCAAATCCGCCAAGCGCAAAAGCCCCTCTGCTGCAAGCGCATTCCCGTTGGGAGTTGCCTGATCAAAAAATTCCTTGCGGCGCACGATGAGTTGCTCGTGGTCGCTCGCGGTGAAAAAAAATCCGCCACGCTCGGTATCCTCGTATCGACTCTGGAGTGCCTCAGCCAATTCCAAAGCACGTTCTAGCCACACTTCTTCAAACGTGCACTCGTAGAGAGTTATCCACGCCGCCAACAGGGCGGCATAATCATCGAGAAATGCCATGCCCTCAGCCATTCCATTTCGCCAAGAGTGCATCAGACGACCTTCTCCGTCACGCATTTTTGCATGGACCATCGTACTTGCACGATGCGCGGCCGCCAAATACTCAGGGACTTCCAGGACCACTCCCGCCCGGGCGAGAGTATCAATCATCAATCCATTCCAGTCCGCAAGAACTTTGTCATCGAGTCCCGGACGAATACGCTGATCACGAACAGCAAGTAGCTTTTGTCGCGCTCCTTGAATTTTGTGTTTCAATGCTTCCGGGTCGCAACCACGCGTCGAAGCAAATGCTTCAAACGATTCAGTTTGGTGCAGAATATTCTGGCCTTCAAAATTTCCCGTTTCCGTCACGTTATAAAATGTGCAAAAAATTTCTGCCAAATCTCCATCCAGGATGTCGGCAATTTCTTCTCGGCTCCAGACGAAGAATTTGCCTTCGACACCTTCGCTGTCCGCATCCTGTGTACTGTAAAAACCACCCTCCGGATGCTGCATTTCCCTCAAAATATAATCCAAGGTTTCCTGGACTATTTCACGGTAGCGAATCTGTCCGGTTGCTAAAAAAGCCTCCAGGTAACACCCTGCCAACAGCGCGTTATCGTAAAGCATTTTTTCGAAATGCGGGACGAGCCAATAGGCATCGACCGAATAGCGATGAAAACCACCACCCAGATGATCGTAAATGCCACCAGCAGCCATTTTATCCAGACTTAAAATGGCCATTTGCGCAAGTGGCTTTTGGTCGCGATGTCTTGCGAGTCGCAAACAAAGCTTGATTTCCAATGGATGTGGGAACTTCGGCGCCCCACCAAAACCACCATTTGTTGCATCAAACGCATGCTCCAATGCGGCGACCGTTGCTTGGAGAATTTCTTCCACATCAAGCGGGTCGGTGGAAGATAGTTCGCTGGCATCAAGGCTGGCCGTCAGGTGAGCGGCCTGTTGCATGATTTTTTCTCGTTGGTTGCTCCAGGCATCGGCAACAGAGCTTAACACCTGATCAAAACCGGGCATGCCATGCCTCGAACGGGGTGGCCAATAGGTGCCACCAAAAAATGGCTCCCCGTCAGCGGTCAAAAAAACCGACATCGGCCAGCCTCCACGGCCGGAGAGGGTTTGAACCGCTTGCATGTAGATGTGGTCAAGATCGGGTCGTTGCTCTCGATCGACTTTGATCGGTACGAAATGGTCATTGAGCATTTTGGCCAACTCAGCGTCTTCAAAACTTTCTCGCTCCATCACATGACACCAGTGACAGGCAGAGTAACCGATGGATAAAAAAATAGGTTTTCCCTCAGCACGAGCGCGCTCAAAGGCCGCCTCGCCCCAAGGATACCAGTCCACCGGATTATCTTTGTGCTGAAGTAAGTAGGGACTCGAAGCATCTGCGAGCCGATTGCTCATATTGAATCTCATCCACAAACCGTTAGGCGATTAAACAAAGGTTTGGTCATCTGTCGGAAAATCGCCGTTCCGGACATCAGTGCAATAGTCCTTTACCGCGGCAACGATCTGCTCTCCGAGCGCCGCATAGGCCTTCACATGCTTGGGAACATTTCCATCGGGAATTCCAAGCAGGTCGTAGATCACTAAGATCTGACCATCACAACCAGTGCCTGCTCCTATTCCAATCGTGGGTATTGCGATTTGCGTGCTGATCTCACTCGCCGCTGCCGCAGGCACGCATTCCAAAACAACAGCAAACGCACCCGCTTTTTCCATCGCCTGCACATCGGTATGCAACTGCTTTTGGTCGCGATGCACCTTGTAGCCACCCATTTGATGCACGGCTTGCGGTCGCAGTCCACAGTGGGCCATCACCGGGATGCCCGCTGCGCTCAAGGCTTTAACCACTCCCGCATCGTCAGCACCAACCTCTATCTTCACCGCTTGCGCGGAAGATTTTTTTAAAACCTTCGCAGCATTTTCAATTGTTTTTTCAAGACCCAGATATTGTGCAGGAAACGGCAAGTCGACAACGACTAACGACGAGGGAGCTCCCCGCGCAACCATTTCGGCATGATAGATCATTTCTTCCAAGGTCACCGGGAGCGTGTTCTCTTTTCCCTGGACAACCATCCCAAGACTATCGCCTACTAACAGACCATCGACACCTGCCTTATCCAGCAAACTCGCCATCGTGTAATCGTAGGCAGTTAGCATTGTGATCTTTTCACCACGCTTTTTTTTATCCACAAAATTTGGAATGTTCATCGCGGGCATTTATTTCATATCTCCCAGGTCACTTCAAACAACGTTTTTCAGGGAGTACGAAAGATACTCCCGAGTCATCACTGCGGACGGCCAAGGCCGTCGCGATAGTAAGACAGAGCAGGCGAAAGCAACGGCTTCCACGAACGGCTTCCACTATGGTGCTTGCATTGTGACGCCCGCCGGAACGCGTGGCAAGCAGTCGCCTTGTGACCATCGATCAAGCCGGTAAACAAAAAGCTGAGAAAGACGTTGCCATGGAAAGCATTTTAAATTCTCCCTTTTTGGGCGAAAAACTTCGACAAAAAACCTGTTTCTGCTCGAGAAAGGTCAGCCTGTTTTGTCGGTTATCGCACCGCCGTATCTGCACGTGACCCCTCACGTGGTTTACAATCCATGGACGTAGCGGCCCACCCCCTTTTCTCACCCGCCCACTCTCACCATACAACATAACGCCAACACAACACCAACCGTGTCCGCACTGTACCCTCAACATCCTGTCGCGCTGATTACCGGTGCTGGAGCACCCCGGATTGGCAATTGCATTGCACGTGTACTCGGCGCAAAAGGCTATCAAATAGCGATCCACGCAAATGCGTCGACGGCGGAAGCGGACAAAACCGTTGCGGCACTGGAAGCAGACGGCGTTTCGGCCATTGCCGTCACGGCTGATTTGACGGACGAGAAAGCCATTAAGGAGATGGTCTGTAAAGTGTCTGACCACTTTGGCCATATCGAAGCACTGGTCAATTCGGCTGGAATCTGGAAGTCTGGCGATCTTGAAGATATCCGGGCAGATGATGTTCGTCACCATTTTGAAGTCAATGCGATGGGAACCTTTATTTGTTGCCAACAGGTTGGAATGCAAATGGTGTCACAGGATCATGGCGGTAGCATCGTCAACATCGGCGACTGGAGTACCATTCGACCTCTCGGTGATTACGCAGCTTATTATCCGTCCAAAGGGACGATTCCTACAATCACCCGATGCTTTGCCGTAGAACTCGCGCGAAGAAACCCGTGTGTTCGTGTGAATGCTGTTTTGCCTGGTCCCGTTCTGTTTCCCCAGGACATGCCGGAAGCGGAGCGGAAAGCAGAAATAGCAGGCACGTTAGTCAAAAGAGAGGGAAGCCCTCAGAATGTGGCGGATGCTGTTTTGATGCTGCTCGAAAATGACTTCATCACTGGTGTCTCGCTGCCAGTCGATGGTGGTCGCAGCATTTACTCGGAATGAGAAATACGCAATGCCCGAAACCATCACACGATCAAATATCAGTGGTCAGATCGCGACCCTGACCCTCGACATGCCCGACAAAGGGGCAAATATTCTTTCGAGCCATGTGCTCAACGAACTGGAGGAGCATCTCGACAATCTAAAAAATGATCGTGACGTAAAAGGATTGATCATTTCAAGTGGTAAGCCTGGAACGTTTATCGCCGGTGCCGACCTTCGCGAATTTGTCGCATCGCTTGATGCCGACCGGGCAGACATCGTTGATCTATGTCGTAGAGGAAGATTACTTTTTGCACGATTGCATGAACTGCCCTTTGTAACCGTGGCGGCGATCGATGGGATTTGTGTAGGAGGTGGCGCAGAATTAGCCATTGCCTGTGACCGACGGATTGTTTCCGATTCATCAAGCACCCAATTTGGTTTCCCAGAAGTCAAACTCGGATTATTTCCCGGTTGGGGAGGCACCGTTTGGACACCACGCATTGTGGGCCTGTACAACGCAGTGGAAATGATCACCGGGGGCGAATCGGTCGATGCGGGACAAGCCGTAACGATGGGGCTCGCCACCGAAAGCGTATCGCCTGAAAAATTGCTTGACGCGGCAGTACACATGATCAAGCAGGAAAATGAATCGGGTTCGTTCCTGAAAGATCGTGAACGGTGGGCCCGGCCGATTACCATGAGCGAAACAGAACTCGGCTTTCTTGGTGTGACTGCTGCGGGATTTATTGAGCAACAAACCAAAGGCCACTATCCCGCACCTCTGGCTGCGTTGGAGGTTCTCATTGGTGGATCATCACTCGATCCGCAGGCGGCCGGCGAATTAGAATCTGAGGAAATGGCCAATCTTTTCGGTTCACCCGTGAACCGTGCGCTGCTAAACGTTTTCTTTCTCACCGATCGAAACAAAAAACAAACAGCGGCGTATCAAAGCGCCACTACAATTGAAAGTGTGGGGGTTATTGGTGCAGGTGTCATGGGGCAAGGCATTGCGTCTGCCAATATTCGCAGACAAATACCGACAGTTATCAATGATGCCGCAGACGATGCGCTTCAAAGAGGCATTCAAAGCGTGCTGGAGCAAGCATCCTACAATCGCGATTTGAAAGGCCCCGACGTCGAGCAAACCATTGCCCTGGCACCCTTGTTAAGTCCGGCGTTAGAGACGGAGGAAATGAAACATTGCGATCTTGTCATCGAAGCAGCGGTGGAGCGAGCGGACGTCAAGAAAACAATTTTTTCAAACTTGGAAGAAATTGTTTCATCCACTGCGGTGCTAGCGACTAACACCTCCACCATTCCGATCGATGAGCTCGCATCTTCGTTGTCCTACCCCGAACGATTTCTTGGCATTCACTTTTTTAATCCTGTGCGGAAGATGCCGCTCGTTGAAATTATTCGCGGAACAAAAACGAGCGACGACGCGATTGCGACTGCTTTCGCTTACGCCAAAAAAATTAAAAAATCTCCCATTCTCGTTCGTAGTGGCCCCGGATTTTTAGTCAATCGCTTATTGCTTCCCTATATGAGCGAAGCAGTGGAGCTCTTGCTGGAAGGAGTCGAGCCGCGAGCCGTCGATCGGGTCGCTACGCGTTTTGGCATGCCCATGGGCCCGATCCGACTATACGATGTGGTGGGCTTGGATGTGGCTGCCTACGCTGGGAAAACCATGGTCGCGGCGTTTCCTGACCGCGTACTGCAATCCCCGCTTGTGGAAGACCTCGTCGCAGCTGGTCGCCTGGGTCAAAAGGCCGGTCACGGATTTTATCACTATCGCAATAAAAAACGCCGAGCCGAGTCAGACGCTGCCTTAAATCCATTTATTGACAAACACAAAAAAGGGGTTCGCGACCTGAGGGCGGAGGAAATCCAGGATCGATTAATGTTGCCGATGCTCCTGGAGGCCACCCGTGTACTGGACGAGCAAATCGTGGAAAATGCGCGGGACGTCGATCTAGGACTTATTCTGGGCATTGGATTTCCACCGTTTCGAGGGGGACTTCTGTTCTGGGCAGACACGGTTGGTGCTGGGGAAATTTTGAAAAAACTCGAGCGATATCAGGGACTTGGCCCCCGTTATGAACCAACCGAACGTTTAGTTCAGTTGGCGGAAACGGGAAGTAAGTTTTATGACTAGAGCCTGGGTCTAAAGCGGCGTACAATCAGGAACGGAGTTCGTCCAACCAAGGACGGGCGTTCGTTAATCATTGATATTTTCGTGTGCAGAAGAAAAATGAGAAAGGGAACTATGAACCGCAACATTTTTTTCGCCGTCATTTTTTCGTCACTGATGGTGGTCGGATTGCCTTACGCTGTCCTGGGTAACGAGCAGACCGCTATTGAAAACATTAAAAAAAATGGTGGGACCGTCCGATCCGTTGCGGCCAACGATAACTCTAAAGAAGTTGATTTTCATTTGTCCGGCAAAGATTTGACTGACGAACAGTTGGCCGATGTCACTCAAGTCGAGGAAGTCATCTGGCTCAATCTAAAAGACACAAAGATCACAGATGCCGGGCTGAAACACCTGGCCAATTTAAAAAATCTGAAAAAGCTACACCTCGAGCGGACAGCAGTCACTGACGAAGGTCTGGCGAATCTTTCTGAGCTTTCCAATCTGAATTACCTGAACCTTTACGGCACCAAGGTGACTGATGCAGGGTTGGATAAATTAACCAATCTAAAGAATCTCAAGCAACTCTATCTCTGGGAATCAGACGTTACCGAAGCCGGCGCCGAACGCTTGAAGCAGGCGATCCCCGGCCTGGTGGTCAATCTGGGTGCAGAGCTTCAACCGGTTAAAATCGAAGCGGTAGAGGACGCAGAAGAAGCCCCTAAAGAAACCCTGGGTGAAGGGCAGTTTGTTCGCGTACGGCACTTGGGTGAAGGCAAAATCCTTACCCTCGCCGAAGTGGCAGTCATCGAGAAAGACTCCGGAAAAAAACTTCATAGCGACGGTAAAGCAAGTCAGTCATCTGAGGAATACGGCGGCGAAGCAGGCCGTGCGATCGATGGCAACAAAGAACAGGCTTTCGGCGAGAATAGTGTGACTCACACCAAAGTGGAAAACTATCCTTGGTGGCAACTCGATTTGGGCCAACCGGCAATGGTCGGAAAAATTAAAATCTGGAATCGGTCCGACTGCTGTGGCGACCGTCTTGAAGGAGCTGTTGTCGAGTTGCTCGATGCCGATCGAAACGTCGTCTGGAGTGAAGTCATCAGCGAGGCAAAGGATGGCAGTGTGCATGAATTTGTTAAAAAGCCCGCCGATTCATAAGCTCTGCCATTTAGGCAGCATCGGCAGTGCGGCACTGTCTGTACTGTCATGTGCGTCAAAGGCATGCTTCATCTTTTGGAGAACTTTCGCCAACTTTTCGCCAACAATGCCAATTTAACTTCTTATGAGCTGAGCTTTTAAATTTTTTTCTATGGGTAGCGTGTATGCATCATCGTTTGGTATCCGAATTGCACTCCTACCTTAGTGTGGCCAGCGTTTTTCGTTTCTAACAGGTGCGAACAATAGGTAACTCGACTCTTTTTTATTCGCTCAAACCATGCTTGCCGATTCTCCCGCCATCTTAATCACAGATAACGACCATCAGTTCCGCGATACGGTTCTGGAGGTGCTACGTCCCAGTGGCTATCGGACATTGGAAGCTGACGATGGATTGGAAGCGATGAAGATTGTCCAACAAGAGCAAGTTCACGTGGTTTTGCTCGATATGCACATGCCGCGACAAAGTGGCCTGGAAACACTTCGGCGACTCAAGCGGTTCAAGGCACTCTTGCCGTGTATCCTTCTCTCTGCAGAGATGGACGATCAGATCGAAGCCGAGGCTCGAAAAGCGCAAGCATTTGATGTCCTCCGTAAGCCGGTCAGTCGCCTGGATCTTACAGGCACGATCAAACACGCTTTGCAGGAAACGTACGGTCTTTCGTAAACCGCAGTGCGTTGTCTGCTTTTTCGCAAACAGGGGTCGCTGCGAACCATCCGTTTAGTCGCAATGAAAGTCTATGACCAGCGGCAGGTGATCCGATGCGGCTTTTGCCGATTTGGTGCGTACGACGCGGAGATTCGAAATCCGAATACCAGAGCTACAAAACACCTTATCGAGTGAACCGACTGGTAGATACGCAGGAAATGTCCGAAAGCGGGATATCGGGTGAGTACAGTGCTGAAATCCGTGCTCAGCAAGAGGACCTTCAGCCAAGGTGTTTCTCCAATCGTTGGTGTCTCCGGCAATCAGCGTGGGCAAGCCCTGGCTCCGACGAAAAAGATGGTGGCTTAGCAGGTGGCCCATCTGTTGATGCCTCTCTTGCTCCCCAAGTCCCAAATGCAAATTGATAAATCGAAAAGATCCTTCCGGAGAATCAATAATTCCAATTTGTGCCCCTCTCGCTTTTTTTCCCGGTAACCCCAGAGAAATACTATGCCGCTCGGTGAAAGACCATCGAGCGAGAAGCAAATTGCCATATCCACCTTTTTTTAGCCGGACATTCAGTTGAAACGTACAGCCTGCAGAAAAAAATTGCTCGGAAAGCAGTTTGGGTTGATCGTGCAAGCGAGAGCGGGGCACCCCTCGATCCACTTCCTGAAGACACAGCAAGTCGGGGTTTTCATTTTCAATCACTTCGATGATTCGTCGCAATCGATAGAGTCGGTCGCGTCCGCCGATTCCTTTGTGGATATTGTAAGTCAGTAGCCGCATGGAGAAATGCCTCAACGCCACAGCAGGACAATCACTGAATATCGACTAACCGCCCGCTTGTGTCGATCCGTCCTCCGTGTGTGGAATAGCGTCGGTCGACTCCTCACCACCTTCGGCACTTGGTGCTTTCTTAAAATCGTCACTCTCCGTACCGGGGACAATTTGTGGGCTGAGCGAAGTCTGATCAACAATTTCACGCAGCTCATCAGCATCCATCACTTCGCATTCTATTAATCGCGTAGACAGTGCAACGAGGGTTTCTCGACGCGTACTGAGAATATGGCGGACCCTGGAAAGCCCATCTTCGATAATCTGTTTGACCTCTTGGTCAATCTCGTGCGCAGTTTGCCCGCTGTGACTTGCCGTGCTGATTCCATCACTGGTCCCGAGAAAAGGACTCTGTCCGGATTCTTTGTAATTTACGCGACCCAAACGACTCATGCCAAATTGCATGACCATATTGCGTGCAATTTCAGTTGCCCTCTCTAAATCATTTTGAGCCCCGGATGAAATATCCTCAAACACCAATTCCTCCGCGACGGTCCCGGCAAGTAGCACCTGAATCCGCGCTTCCAATTCACTTCGCGTCACAAGGTATCGATCTTCCTCAGGCCGCTGCATGGTGTAGCCAAGCGCTGCGAGGCCGCGGGGAATGATGGAAATTTTGTGAACCGGATCAGTATTCGGCAGACTGTCTGCCACCAGGGCGTGTCCACATTCGTGATAGGCAATGCGCTGCTTTTCGTCTTCGTGAATGATTCGTTGGCGTTTTTCTAATCCTGCCGTAACCCTTTCGACCCCTTCATTGAATTGTTCCATCGTCACTGCTGAAAGATCGGCGCGGGCAGCAAGCAAAGCCGCCTCGTTGACCAGATTGGCAAGATCGGCTCCACAAAATCCCGAGGTGATCGCCGCAACCTTTGCGAGATCGACTCCATCAGCCAACTTTACATTTTTCACGTGAACCTTCAAAATCGCTGCGCGACCCCGGACGTCAGGACGGTCGACCAGCACATGCCGATCAAATCGACCGGGTCGAAGCAACGCCGGGTCTAAAGTCTCCGGGCGATTCGTGGCCGCTAAAACAATCACACCACTGTTGGAGTCAAATCCATCCATCTCGACAAGCAACGCATTGAGGGTTTGCTCACGCTCGTCGTGTCCACCGACGACACCGGAGCCACGCGTCTTCCCCAGGGCATCCAACTCATCGATAAAAACGATGCAGGGGGATTTACTCTGCGCCTGCTGGAACATGTCGCGGACACGCGCTGCCCCGACCCCCACAAACATTTCTACAAAATCACTTCCCGAAAGACTGAAAAAGGGAACCCTCGCCTCGCCCGCAACGCCCTTCGCCAGCAGCGTTTTCCCCGTACCTGGCGGGCCGACAAGCAACACGCCTTTCGGGATTCTGCCACCGAGACGCTGATACTTCTCGGGATTACTTAAAAAGTCGACCACTTCTTTAAGCTCTTCGACTGCCTCATCAATGCCGGCAACGTCATTAAAGGTGAGGCCCAATCCTTCTTGTGCATAGAGTTTCCCTCGACTTCGTCCAAACGCCATCGGCGATCCAGCACCGCTCATCCTTCGAGAAATGAAAATAAGTACGGCGATAAAGATGGCAGTGATCATCAACATGGGGCCGTAGGTTTGAAAAAAACCGGGTCGTAACCACTCGTACTTGACCCCGTGTGTTCCAAAGAGTTCGCGGATAGCAATATCGATCTCCGTCGATTTATTAACGCGAAATCGGACTTTACCGGATGGTTGCTGCGTCTTGGATAGACTGCCGTTTTTTGGCTCCACCTCTTCTTGACTTACAAGGCCCGTAATCTCGCGATCGCCCACCTTGATATCTCGAAGATCGCGATAGCGCCAGAGATCCGGATTTTTTTCCGTTCCACGATTGATTTCGAGATAGCCCCGGTCCGCGCCTTCACTCGGAGTGTTTTGCTTGACCAGCTCTTCAAATTCCTGGTAGTCAAAGACAACTGCATTTTGCCAGTTAAAAAAGAGGGCAAAAAAACCAGCTGCCGTTGCAATCAGCAACATATAGAGCAGTACCTGACTGCCTCCAGCCTGCGATTTTTTTTCGCCCGATTGCTCGGGACCACGGGGAGGATTGTCCATCAGACGCCGGCCCTTTGAAATCGGGGAAGTATGAAAACAGGGAAAGAACCCGGTGTGAATCTCGGATCTCTACTGGAAAATGATCCACCGCCTGCCATTGCCTGAAGCCAAGGCAGGCCAACGAACTTGTCCGGGAGCCTTCTATTATACACCCGTAAAAAATATTTGGGGGGGCTCACAAGGCCCTTTCGCAGAAAGTTCGCACTTGCTGGGCACAAACCGCCCGTCTAAAATGTGGCCACTGTGGTAGGAGAACTTGGGTTGTCTGGTTTTGAATTGCATCGCCGAGTAACTTCATTTTTCTTACCCGGCTTAACCCCCTCAGCCTAAATCCGTGTTCCGGATCCGAATTTTTAGATGCAGCTGGGGGCTCCGTCGCTTCTTTTTGGCACAATTTCCGCTGCCGCAAAGCACCCATGGACCGCACCACAAAAAATGTCGCTGTCTTGGGCTCTACGGGAAGCATCGGCGAAAATACGCTGCAAGTGATCGCAAATTCCGAGGGAAAACTACGCGCGACGGCACTTTCTGCACACACGCAACTAGACCGACTCATCGAACAGGCCATTCGATTGGAACCCGATTTTGTAATCGCCACCTGCCCAGAGCAAGCTGAGAAGCAGGATTGGAAAGGGTTGCCGAGTCACTGTGAATTACTGATTGGAGAGAAAGAAACAGAAACGGTGGTTCGTCGCACTGAAATCGACATCGTCGTGACAGCGATTGTGGGAGCCGCCGGACTTCAAAGTACGTGGGCTGCAGTCGAAGCGGGAAAAATAATTGCCCTGGCCAATAAAGAAACACTGGTAATGGCTGGTCCTCTGGTGATGACGCTGGCGACCGCAACGGGAGCAACAATCCTGCCTGTGGACAGTGAACATAGTGCGGTGTTTCAAGCCCTGCATGCGGGAAATCAAAAAGAAGTGGAGCGAATTATCCTCACCGCTAGCGGGGGTCCCTTTCGTGATCACACACCTGAAAAACTAAAAGAAGTGACCGTCGCCGATGCACTGGCACATCCGACATGGGACATGGGGCCAAAAATTACGATTGACTCGGCAACCATGATGAACAAGGCTCTTGAGATCGTTGAAGCCCGCTGGTTATTCGATTTAGATCCTCGGCAAATTGAGGTGGTTGTCCATCCACAGTCGATTATCCATTCGATGGTCGAATTTATCGACGGGTCCATCATTGCACAAATGAGCCCGCCCGATATGAAATTACCAATCCAATATGCGTTGACCTGGCCTCATCGCCAACCGAGTTGTGGGCGGAAACTCTCGTTTGACGAAGCTTTCAATCTGGAATTCGAGCCTGTAGATCGAGAGCGATTTCCTGCGGTGGAACTGGGTATGGAAGCAGCACGCCTGGGAGGAACCAGTGGCGTCGTACTCAATGCAGCCAACGAAACAGCTGTCGCGGGGTTTCTTGAGAATCAGATCAAATTCAACGATATTGTCCCTGCGTGCCGTTACGTTTTTGATCAACACCCTTTTGAAGCAACGCCCAGTCTCAACGGACTGCTAAAATTAGACCGCTGGGCACGTGAGGAGGTTTCCCGTTGGATATGCACTTGATCTTCGCAGCTTGGTACAGCTTTGAAAACTGGCCTTACATCGCCATGGCACTGGCCGGACTCGGATTTGTGATTTTTGTTCATGAACTCGGGCACTTCGTGGTCGCAAAGCTGTGTGGTGTGAAATGCGAAAAATTTTATATCGGCTTCGATCCGCCACTCAAAATCGGCTTTGGGCAATATAGTGTCCGCTTGCCGAGTGCCCTCTGGAAAAAACAGTGGGGAGAGACCGAGTATGGGATTGGAATCATCCCGCTTGGCGGCTATGTCAAAATGCTCGGCCAGGATGATAACCCGTCACGCGAAGCAGAAAAAATACGCGAGGCACGCCAAGAATCGGGGGAAGCTGAATCGGAAGAGCCAAACGATGCAAACAGTACAAACTATCTGACGGACCCCCGAAGTTACGTTTCACAAACCGTGCCCGAACGGATGGCAATCATTTCGGCCGGTGTCATTATGAATCTGATCTTTGCCTGGATCTTTGCAACCGTCGCCTTCTCACCCAGCTTTGGTGTGCCCTATATCCGCTGTGATGTCGCATCCGTGATGCCTGGAGAAGCGGCCTATCAGGCAGGCATCCGACCGGGCGATCGGATTGTTGAAATCAATGGCGTGAAAAAACCTCGCTTCAAAGACCTGCGGCAGGAAGTCATTCTCGGTGATCTGGAAAATGGAATCCCCGTCACCGTGGAACGATCCAATCGGAAGGATGAATCAGAAACGCTCGAATTTTCTCTTCTACCGCGACAAAGTGACGGACGCTTATTACGGATTATCGGCGTCTCACCAGCGAGTACACTACGCTTGGCCGAAGAGCTGTCCGCAGTCCCCGGAAGCCCTGCAGCTTCGGTCGCTGACAAACTTCAGCCTGGAGACTCGATCATCCGGGTCAATGAGCAACCCGTCGATAACTTTGTCGACTATCGCGCAGCGCTTGCAAAACATACCGTTGAGCCAGTGACACTCACCTTCGCCCGACCCGGGAGCGAGGCAACTATTCCCGTCGAAGTCGGCCCTCGGTTCCTTCGTCGCTATGGATTGGAAATGGAATTGGGACCAGTCGTTGCCATCCGGCCCGGTTCTCCGGCTGCGGCAGCCGGTGTGCAGACGGGAGATACGATAGACTCGATCGATGGCCAGAGCGTTGGCGATCCACTCACATTGCCACAACGAATTTCCGGGGGAAGTAAAGAAAACCTCGCACTCAATATTCAGCGATCGGACACAAAATTAACGCTGAACATGAAACGTGAACCGGTACCCTGGAGAAGTGATATCCTGAAGACAATGGAAATCCCTTCTTTGGGTATTGCCTACGAAACGCTTGATACCGTGGCAGGTGTTGCCAAGAACAGTCCTGCGGCGTCGGCTGGTTTCTTACCCGGAGATCAGATTGTGGCAATCGACCTGAAACCGGCAAACGAGCAGCAGGCAGCGAAAGAACAACTTCTGTTTCCCAAAGGAAGGCTCAATACACAAAAAATAGGCGCCCCGGATGGAGTCAGTTGGGTGCTCTGGCTTCGATCCGTTGCTCAGAGTATCCAAAAAGATACCGCACTCGAAGTGACCGTGCTTCGAGAGGGAAATCAAGTAAAACTTGCCGTACCCCCCGCAAAAATATCTAACACTGCGATTCCCGGACGCGGTTTTGTATTCGTTCAGGAAACCGACACGATGCGGGCGAGCAATTTGACGGAAGCCATGTCGCTCGGATGGCGTGAAACAAAATATTCCATGTTGATGGTCTACCGGTTTCTTCACAAGTTAGTGTCCGGTCAAGTTTCTCCAAAACTTCTTGGTGGACCGGGAACCATCGCCGCCGTTGCGGGCATGTCGGCCAAGCAGGGTGCTGCCAGTCTGCTGCTGTTTCTCACCATGCTCAGTGCAAATCTGGCCGTGATCAATTTTTTACCGATTCCGGTCCTCGACGGAGGGCATATGGTTTTTCTACTTCTGGAAGCCATCTTCCGTCGTCCGGTAAGCGAAAAAATTGTGATTCCCCTGACCTGGGCCGGACTGCTGCTCATCCTGGCCTTGATGCTCTTTGTGATCGGGCTCGACGTGAATCGATTCATCCTCTGACCTGACCGATTACAACACACAAAAAAATCGAACTGCTAGCATTGCGGGCGTGGCACCAGCGTGTTCGGGACCTCTCGCTCTTGCCTCCATCCGGCAGGTAAGAGTAGAGTGCAAATTGAACGACTGGCATTTTCCGGCGGAAAGGAATCGAAAGCCATGGGAACGCCTTTGGCAGATCTTGCCAAAATTGTAGACGGCCGATTATTCGGTGACGGCACCATTGAAATCGACGAGGCAGCTACCCTCGCGCGAGCGCAGGAGGGGGATATTTCCTTCCTGGATAATGCCGAAAAACAGGACCAACTCGACCAATCAAGGGCGACCGCATTCGTGGTTCCGACCGGCTGTGAACCACCAAATGCATCGGTCATTCAGGTGGAGGATGTCCACGGGGCATTCTCACAGATCGTAGAACATTTTAGGCCACCTCGCTATGCAAAGCGGATCGGCATCAGTCCGGCGGCAATTATCAGTCCATCGGCAAAAATCGGACAAGATGTTGACATCCATCTCGGTGCAACGATTGGTGATGACGTAACAATCGGGGACCGCGCAACGATCCATGCCGGAGTCACCGTCATGGCCGGTTGTCATATTGGTGACGATGTGACGCTCTTCCCGAATGCAGTACTTTATGAAAATACCGTTGTGGGACCGCGATCGATTATCCATGCGGGAGCTGTGCTGGGTGCTTACGGTTTCGGTTATAGCACAGAGGGCGGACGGCATCTTCTCTCGGCCCAACTCGGGCACGTTACCATCGGACAAGATGTTGAAATTGGCGCTTCGACCACGATCGATCGGGGAACTTACGGTCCGACCGAAATCGGTGAAGGGACTAAGATCGACAATCTGGTGATGATTGCGCACAACTGCAGAATAGGCCGCCACAATATCATCTGTTCGCAAGTCGGAATCGCTGGAAGCACCACAACCGGTGACTATGTTGTGATGGCTGGTCAGGTAGGGGTGCGCGATCACGTGCATATCGGATCCCGAGCCGTACTCGGTGCAATGGCTGGTGTCATCTCCGACATTCCAGACGGAGAGTGCTATGCCGGTATCCCGGCAACGCCCCTTCGGGAACAAAGTTTTAAACTCGCGGCACTGGCTCGACTTCCAGAAATGCGGAAACAACTCAAACGCTTGCAGCGGATTATTGACCAAAACGAAAACAAAAATCCAAGTGAGGGCGATAAAAAGTCATCGCATGCTGCGTAGTGCGTAGGCAACCACGCAAATGGCAAATCGATTTTTTGCCAACGGTTTCTTGCCAACTGTTTTTTGCCAGCGGAATGTTTTCCTCTTTTCACTCCGCCGCACGCATTCAAGATTCAACCGGGCCAATGCTTCAAGATGGATAATCCTTCTCAAAACTGTGAAAACATGCGGATCGGACTGCTCGCAGCATGGGGGGATTACCCGANTGAGGTTGCCCGCTCGCTGCAGAAAACGGGGCATGCTGTTCACTGCTTAGGCGTCGAGGGCCACGCAAANCGGGAAGCCTTGGAACCACTTTGTGCCTCCTATCAGAGCGTGGGCATTGGTCGGCTTGGATTTGCCCTTCGCTACTTTGAAAAGCAGGCGGTCTATCGGGCGACGATGGCTGGCAAGTTTCATAAGACGTTGCTCTATCGCCCTTGGGTTTGGTTTCGGCATCTGCCTGACTGGACGGCGATTCGGCACTTTTTTCCTTACTTTGCAAACCCTCTATGGTCAAAAGAACGAAAAGATCGCAAGGATGATACGTTACTCGGCGCTCTGGTCGATGCGTTTGCCCAGCGCAATATCCACTTTGTTCCGGCCACCGATTACGCACCAGAACTCCTCGTTCGGTCCGGTCAACTCACCAAGCGAGGGCTCAGCCTGGCGCAGGAAAATGACATTGCCTTCGGCTGGGAACTGGCAAAAGAGATGGGACGTCTTGATATTGGGCAATCGGTCGTCGTCAAAGGGCAAGCAGTGCTAGCAGTTGAAGCGATCGAGGGGACCGATCAGTGTATCCGCCGCGCAGGAAAACTCTGCCCGAGCGGTGAATTTACGGTCGTAAAAGTGGCCAAACCCAATCAGGACATGCGTTTCGACGTACCAACCATTGGGCTAGGGACGGTCCGCTCGCTTGTTGAGGCGGGGGGGAGAGTCCTGGCAATTGAGGCACATAAAACAATTATCGTTGGCCAAGATGAATTAGTCGCGTTTGCGGATCGACACAAATTGGTTATCGTGTCGTTCAGTCGTCCGGAGGNTGAATCGATTGCTGCCTGAAAAATGTGATTGNATACAGNAACCCGGAGGCCGTGTGTACTCGCAAGGGGGAGGTTGAAGAAGAGCGCATCGACAACGTCTTACCCGCAACATCAAGTTGTCGCTGTGTCTCGCACTCTTGCATAAAAGACGGTGGCTTGAACTCTCGCAAATCAAGCTACCATCGTAGATGTGCATCGGTCTCCGGGCTTTTTTCTTAGGCCGGTATTCGTGGGGCTGGTATTCGTGAGGGCCGATATTCGTGGGTTGGGAATAGTGCCNGTTATTCTTGGTCTGGATCATCTGTCCGGATTCGCGACTTACTTTCTGCAGGGTCACAAAGTTGGTCGAATGCGATCCACATACTCCGCGCATAACGAAAGAACCACATGGGAAACAGAATACAGAACCCCAATGCCGACCAGAAAATAACGTTGCTCGGTAATTCAAATCCAAAGACCANGAGCGGGTAGCCAATGGTCACGGNCAGTGCGGTTAATCCGTAATTGATATAGATCGAACCGAGAAAATAGCCTGGTTCGCGCTCGTAGACTAAACCGCAATAAACGCAATGATGAAACATTTTGGAAAAGGCATAAAAAATACGTCCCTTTCCACATTCAGGGCAGCGNAAGCGGAACGAGCGAAGTAGATAAGTCCAAAGTCGCAAAGCAACCTCCGTATCCGTCCTGACCGTGTCGACCCCGTCCTCCCGATCGAACTATAGGCCCATTAGAATACCTATTAGGATANCATAGCCATCCCCAACAGGTGGGTGANGACTCGCGAGAAACGATACGGAGAATTTTCGATGCTGCGACGACCTTTTTTGTCTGCATTTATTTTGGCAATTTGTTGTTCCGCCTGGCTAAGCGNAAGTCTTGGCAAGGAGGACCCCACGGCAGGTCGGACCCATTACATGGGCCGGGAAATCGCCGTTACCATGCACTTTACCGGCGCGCCATGGTTGGTCCGCGAATCGCGCGAGCGCGAGGAAGAATGCAGCACGCTCCTCAAAGCATTAAAACTCAAACCCGATGATGTCGTCTGCGATTTAGGATGTGGCAATGGTTTTTATGCCCTCAAGATCGCAAAACTTGTTCCCCAGGGAAAAGTGATCGGGGTCGATATCCAACCGGAGATGCTTCGCATGCTCCGTGAAAGAGCACGCGTTACCCGAGTGGAGAATATTGACTTGGTACTCGGAACGCTCAGCGATCCTAAGCTTCCAGCGGGACAAGTTGATTTAGTGTTTTGTGTCGATGCGTACCACGAGTTTTCGCATCCTGAAAAAATGCTCCGNGCGATCCGTAAATCACTTTCGAAAAATGGTCGTCTCGCGCTCGTTGAATTCCGCGAGGAAGATCCACTCGTGCCGATCAAGCCGTTGCACAAAATGAGCAAACGGCAAATTCTCAAGGAACTCGCACCCAATGGATTTAAACTGGTTGGGCAATTTGATGGTCTTCCCTGGCAGCACGTCATGTTTTTCAGTCGCGATGACACATGGCAGGATCCCTCTGCCAAAGCAAAATAGTNTCTNGATTCGGATCGNCAGTCCAATCACAAACGCACACACNACCACCACCGGTGAAAATGATGAGTTCCCGTTGCCACGCAGTGCCCACAAATTCTATGATGCTCCCTGCACATTACCAATCAGTCCGTGAACCTGGCAGNCTTCCATGATCTGGAATATCTTTTTGCTTCTCCTAGGCTGCGGNCTGCTGCTGGCTGGCGCCACCTGGNTCGTGAAGGGTGCCTCAGAAATCGCTGAGGCCCTGAAGATCCCCAAAGCGATTGTGGGACTCTCGCTGGTTGCTTTCGGAACGAGTGCCCCGGAGTTGATTGTGAATCTCATTGCGGCCTACCAGGGCGAAACGGAGCTTGCACTCGCAAACGTTTCGGGAAGCAATTTAACGAATCTGTTGATCGGATTCGGGCTCTGCGGCTTATTGAGCGGGCTGATCATTTCCTGGCCCAAGTTTGTCTATGANCTGTGGGCGTTGGTACTTTCGGCCACCCTTCCGCTCGTCATCCTGCTGACCCGTGGGCATCTACCGGTTTGGTCGGTGTTCTTTTTTGGCGCAGGAATCATCGCTTACATCATTACGATTCGACAACGGTTTAAAAATCAAAGGCCCGAAGCAACGAAAGAAAATCACACGCATGTGATTTGGAGCACGCTCCTATTCCTGACCGGTGCTGGTCTTCTGTACGGAGGAGGTCATCTCGTCCTCGAGGGAGCGGTGGCAATTGCCGCGGTGTTAAAAATTGACACGTCACTCGTCGGGCTCACGATCGTGGCTGCCGGCACGTCGATTCCCGATGCGGTAGCAAGCATCGTGGCCGCCCGCCGCGGAGAACACGACATTGCAATCGGTAACCTGCTCGGAAGCAACATTGCCAACATTCTGGTCGTGCTCTCGGGCACGTTGCTTTCGGCCTGGATAGGCAAAGGGATAAACAGCCTGGATGCGAACGCGTTGACCGTAATCGACTACAGTGCGGTGCTTTTGGCCTCGATCNTATTTATCAGCATCGCGGCAATCGGAGGAAGGATCGGTCGAGTGAGTGGAAGCCTTATGATCCTCAGCTTTTTGTTCTANATGACCTGCCGCGTCTATCTGACCCTCGAAGGTACCGTGTAGCAACGAGCCCCCCATGAAACCCTTGCACACGATTCGACTGGGCGACCCCTGGAAGAGGCACACAGCCGGTAACGAAACCATATTTTCCAGAACATTTCATGCACCCACCGGAATCGACTCCACCGAGTCGGTCTGGGTTGTGATCGACCGTCAGAGTCCACCAGCGGAAATTCGCTGCAATGAAACCGTATTAGGGACTGCCGATGGATACGCGGCATTTGAAATCACTCCCCTGCTCCGCTCCTCGAATCGGCTTACCATACTGCTTCCGGGCACTGAGNATCATGATCGACAACGGGGATCGGTGCACCTGGAAATGCGCAGCGCAGAAGATCACCATTCATAAATCATAAAACCATTTCACCATAAAGGACGTCTCGTGCGTGCATTATTCTTTTTTCTTTGTTTCCTCGGTATGGCAACCAGCATGGCAACCGGTGTAGCGATCCATGGAGCGGACAACCACCAAGCGCAAGACGCCCTGAACCAACTCACCGCGGAGGAATTAGCCGATGGATGGCTTCTGCTTTTCGATGGTGAAAGCCTCTATGGCTGGAAAGCGTCGAGCAAAGTCGATTGGCGTGTTGTCGATGGCACGATTCGATCAGAGCGTGGGGATGTGGGCCTTCTGCATACGACGACACAATTTTCTGATTTTGAATTTCGATGTGATTTTAAAGCCGGCCCCACGACCAACAGTGGTCTTTTCCTGCGTACCAGCCCTAATCCTGCGGGGCCTACGGCAGGCTGTTACGAACTGAACATTGCCAGCGGTACGGAGAGTCCTTTTCCGACTGGCAGCCTGGTGGGCCGTAAGCGGGGCACGTTTTCTCTCACCGACGAGCTTTGGCATACCTACCATGTGGTTGCTCGCGGTGGGCATTTCAAAGTTACACTTGATGGAAAAGTGGTACTCGACTGGAAAGACCCCCGACCGCTGGGTCGGGGGTATATCGGCCTGCAGCATAACCAAGGCGCGGTTGCTTTTCGTAACATCAAGCTGAGGCCGCTGGGGCTTGACCCACTTTTCAATGGCAAAGACCTGACCGGTTGGAAAATCTTCCCCGAAAAAGATAGCCGTTTTTTCGTCAATGCTGACGGTGAACTCCAAGTCTTGAGTGGCCCCGGACAGTTGGAGACGACCGATACGTTTGGCGACTTCGTTTTGCAAACCGAGGTGTTTGTCGACGGTGAAGCATTAAATTCTGGAATTTTTTTCCGTAGCATTCCCGGCGATTTTTCAAACGGTTATGAGAGTCAGATTCATAATGGTTTCAAAGATGGAAATCGCGATCAACCAAGTAACGCAGGCACTGGAGCAATCTTTCGCCGTCAGACAGCTCGTCGTGTGCTGGCCGATGATCGAATATGGTTCACCAAAACCATTATCTGCGAAGGGCCTCATATGGCAGTGTGGGTCAATGGAATTCAAGTCACCGACTGGACGGACCGTCGACCAGCAGACCCGAATCCTCGGCGAGGCCTTCGCCTCACGCCCGGAACAATTATCCTTCAGGGGCACGATCCGACCACAAATCTGCGTTTTAGAAACATGCGGATCGGTGAAATGACGAGCCGTCGATGAGAGAATTTGTTGCGTTCCCGGCATGAAAAAAGGCGGCTTGAAGGTTACAATACACGGAGAGGTTCTTGAGAACTGTGGCATCGTTTTGGCCGCCTCGGATCCTCTCCCTACCGCGCAGGTAACCCTACAGAGCGCTAACACATCGACCGTTTAGTTCGTGGAGAACGATTCATGCTCTTTCATTGTCATTCCGTGCCTTTTCTTTTGACTCCACCTCGTCGCTGGTCGCTTGGTTTTATTTTCCTTGTACTGCTGCTCGTTTTTGATCCAGCGGTGGGTCTCTGCAATAAGCAGGAATCGGAATTCCGACCTCCGGCAATGGAAATTCCCGACGACTACACCATTGAAATGGTCGCCGGCCCGCCGCTGGTAAAACATCCGATGCTGGCGGCGTTTGATGATCGAGGGCGGCTCTTTGTTGCAGAAACCGATGGTGCCAATCTCCGCAAGGAAGAACTACTGGAAACGCGGAATCGCTTTATTCGCATGCTAGAGGACACCGATGGGGACGGAAAATTCGACAAGAGTACCATCTTTGCAGACAACATGGTGATGCCAGAGGGCGCGTTGTGGCATGACGGCGCCCTGTATGTGATCTCAGCCCCTTATCTCTGGCGGTTGGAAGATACCGACGACGATGGCGTTGCGGACAAACGGGAAAAGCTGGTCGGCAAATTCGACTTTAACGGCAATCCAAACCTGACCGGACCGTACCTCGGTCCCTGCGGAAGAATTTATTTTACCGGAGGTGCTTTCGGCTACGATTTGGAAGATGCCGGAGGCCGCAAACTCGGTGCCAGTTCAGCAGCCGGGGTTTTTTCCTGCAAAGCGGATGGAACCGACCTGCAGATTTTTGGCCAGGGAACGATCAACCCGGTTGAAGTCATGTTCACGCCTGCTGGCGAATTATTTACGACCGTAGCAATTTTTGACAATGAGGGCGGGCGACACGATGCACTGATGCACTGGGTCGATGGGTGTCTTTCCAAGCAGGTCTGGGGCAAACCGCTCCTACCACAGACCGGGCATCCGCTGCCGGCCGTTTGCCGCTGGGGGCAAGTCGCTCCCGCTGGCCTGATGCGTTACCGCGGCACGGGACTCTCAGAAGAATACCAAAACAATATTTTTGCCTGTCAGTTCGATACGCATCAGGTCATGCGTGTTGAGCTGGAACGTAATGGATCATCATTCCTTCCCACGCGTGATGAACCCTGGATTACAAGCAATGAAATCGATTTCCATCCCACCGACATTTTTGAAGATGCGGACGGGAGTCTGTTGATGATCGATACTGGAGGCTGGCTGTATTACGGTTGCCCGACCTCAAAAATTGCAAAGCCCAATATCTATGGTGCCATTTACCGATTGCGGCAGAAGGGCATGAAAAAAATAGAAGACCCTCGCGGCAACCAACTCGACTGGGAGGAGGCTACGAACCAAGAGATGGCCGGTTGGCTCGACGATCCGCGTCCGGTAGTTCGAGACCGTGCGATCGATACCCTGGCGCACCGCGGAGCGGCGGCGGTCGACGCACTGGCATTGGTGACCGCAGCCGATCAAAAGAGACCGTCTACAACCGTACAGCAGCGAAGAAATGCCGTCTGGGCCCTTTCCCGCATCGGCAACGACGCAGCCCGTGAAACGCTCCGAAGTTCTCTCGAAGATAGTGACCCGACGGTTCGGCAAGCTGCCGTTCGTAGCCTCGGAGTCCTTGTCGATACACCGGCGGTCGTAAAACTTTGCCAACTGCTCCGCGATGATGAACCACCAGTGCGACGGGCGGCAGCGACCGCACTTGGGAAAATGTCTCAGGAGAATACGGAGACATCCTCTGCGATCGTTACGGCCTTGCTCGATGGGATTGCCCGAGAAGACAACGATGATTATCTGATGCATGCACAGACCTATGCGCTCATTCAAATTGGAAATTCCGAAGCCACCATGGCAGGGCTTGCGAGCGAGAATCCCCGGGTGCAAAAGGCGGCACTGATTGCGCTGAACCAAATGCCCAACAGTCCTTTGAGTCATGAAGATGTCATCCTGCTACTCGATACAGCGGATCCGTTGCTTCGCACGACCGCGATTGAAGTCATCACCCAACACCAAGAGTGGGCCCAAAAAATTGCTGAGGTCGTAGCGAAATGGCTTGGTGACCCCAATCTCGATCAAGAAAATCAGGCGCTGGCAAAAGCGGTTCTCACAACCTTTGCCGGCGACCCTGACATTCAGCCGCTTATGGCCACCGCTCTAGCAGAACATGCGACCGTCAAGGAAACAAAAATGCTTATCCTTGATGCCTTGGCAGAAAGCAATCTGGAAGCGATGCCAGATGCCTTCATTCTGCCGCTTCGTCAACTGATAGCCGCCGAGGATGCCGAGGCCCTCCAGCGGATTGTCACATCGGTAGCGATGAAAGACACCGATAAACTCGACGATTCCTTAAGAACAATTGGTCAAGATGATCGCTATGAAGATCCTCTTCGCGTCGCCGCACTCGCAATCATTGCCCGCCATGGCGGAATGCTCGACGATAACGAATTCCAGCTTCTGGTGGACCAGTTTGATGAAGAAATTATTCCGCTGGATCGAATCCGCGCTGCAACCGCACTGGCAACTGCCGGTCTAAACCGTGAGCAAACACTCGCTGTTGCCGATCTTCTTGGGAGTGTCGGTCCGCTTGAACTGCCTGTACTCCTGCAACGCTTCGAGCGGGATTCGGCACCGGTCGTCGTGAATGTGGACGTGCAACCAGCAAAGGCAAAACCGCATCGTGGTGTTGCCGCCTATCAAGACGAACCGCAAGAACATCTTGCAGTCTGGAACAGCTGGGACCCGATCACCGGAAAAGGATTTCTCTATTTACGGGCGAGCGATGGGGCGTATAGCGGACTCTCCCTCAGTCCGATCGAAGGGGCAGAATTGCGGCCTTATAACATTAATCGGTTCGATCGATTGATGGGTGACTTTGTCTACAATGGTCTGGAGGACGGCGGTGGGGAACATCAGTCTTTTGAAAACAACTTTACGATCAGCGGCTTCAAACCGGAACTGAAGTACGACATTTTCTACTACGGATCGGCCTATCCCAAACCGAATGCACGTGGCGCGGAAGTAACGCTCACTGGACAAAATGGTCCGGCGACAAAAGAGATTCGTGGCCTGCGACCCGAAAACAAACATTATGAAGCAGGTATCACTCACGCACTCTTTTCGGGCATCGCGCCCAAGGAAGACGGCACCATTGATATCTCCTGGAAAAGTTTTCGCGATGATGCGGAAGGAAATTTTGGCATTTTAAACGGGCTTACCATTGTCGCCCCCGCAGATGCTGCCGGGCGTGATCCAGAGATCGCTAACCGCATGCTCGATGGAATGAGTCAGTCCGCTGCGCTGACCAGCCTTCAGCCGGAGCGGATCGAAAAACTGATCTCGCGATTTCCTGATCCGGTTGTCGAGAAAGGCACCCCGCTGATTGAAAAACTACGCGTCACGAATGAGGATCAAGCAAAACACTTAGCTGAACTGATGCCACATATCGGCAACGGCAACCCACAGCGAGGCAAGGAAGTCTTTTTTGGTAANAAAGCCGCGTGTCACACGTGCCATCGAGCCCATGGAAAAGGNGGCGAAGTCGGCCCGGAACTGACGCTCATCGGTCGCATTCGGACCGATCGTGATCTGGCCGAATCGATTGTTTATCCCAGTTCGACCATTGCCAATGGATACACGACCTTTTCGGTCATCACGGGTTCGGGACGCGTAATGGATGGAGTNATCCACCGCGAAACCTCTGATTCCATCCATCTTCGGATGGCCGATAAACCCGAGGAAAAAATTGCTCGCGAAGATATTGAAGAAATGATTGCGCTTCCGACATCGGTGATGCCTAAGGGTCTCGAAAAAACAATTACCCGCAGCGAGTTAAGCGACCTGATTGCCTATCTCAGAACGCTTAAATAAAAAACCACAGCAGCTACTTAACGCTGCCACGTAGTTGTTTTGGCAGAGGAAAGGTGACTTCCTCTGTGCGAATACTGCGTTCATCAATCACGGCACCAAATGTTTGTTCTAGATACCGACAAACATCTTGGACAAGCGACTCCGGCGCACTCGCTCCGGCGGTAATCAATACGGTTCTCACGTCCTCAAACCACGCATCGTCAATATCCCCGACTCCGTCAATCAGTTGAGACGGCGTAGAGCATTCGCGACCGATATCGGTAAGCCGCTGACTGTTGGAACTGTTCTGGCTTCCGATCACCAGCACGAAATCCGCTTCATCGGCAAGAATTCGTACCGCTTCCTGGCGGTTTTGCGTCGCATAGCAGATGTCGTCCTTGGGTGGCCCTTGAATGTGAGGGAAACGTTCCCGTAAACGCGAGATCACACGATTCGCGTCATCGACCGAAAGCGTTGTTTGTGTGAGGTAAGCTAATTTATTCGGATCGGCAACCTGCAATCGATCCACATCTTCCGGTGTCTCTACGAGGATAATTGCTTCCGGAGCCTCACCCATCGTACCGATCACTTCATCATGTCCTTCATGACCAATCAGAACAATTGTGAGACCCTGCTTGGCGTATCTCACCGCTTCTAGATGAACCTTTGTCACCAGAGGACACGTCGCGTCGATGGCCCTTAAATCCTGTGCCGTGGCTTGCTGTCGTATTTCGGGTGAAACACCATGTGCCGAAAAGAGCAGTGTTGCGCCATGGGGCACCGTAGAAAGATCTTCAACAAAAATGACCCCTGCTGATTCGAAGTGTTCGACGACAAATTTGTTGTGTACGATCTCGTGATAGACATAGATCGGCGGAGGAAAAGCCTCGATCGCCAACCGGAGGCTTTCGATTGCCATCTCTACACCCGCACAAAAACCCCGGGGCGCGGCCAAGATGATTTTCATATCTATTGTCTCGCCAATTTCTCGCCAATTTCTCGCCAACGCGTCGGCGGCGCATATCATGCTGCTACTTATCGCTGCTACTTATCGCTGCTACTTATCATAGTGCAATCCGAATCGCCGCACCAGCAAGAGACCAACGTAACTCGAAGCGAATCGGGGCACCGGCGAGATTCGTTATTCCGATGTTTTCNCGGATGGATCGNACCNACCCGAAGTTCCNATAGGCTGACCACNGGGTAGCCAACGNCAAACCACCGCTTTAAGAAAATCTGCTAGAGAATCAGCACAGCAGAGTGCCGCTTGTTTACCGTGAAGCCAGTCGCGGGCCGTCCCCGGACGACGAAACGTTCCACCAATCAATGATCCGATTCGTCCCGAGAAAGAAGTTTGTTGGCTCGAATGTTGAATCTCTTGGGGAGTTTGATCCTCCAACCGCTTGCGGACAATACGAATCACAAGGCACGGGATACCCGCCGCACAGCAAGTCTGCGCAATGCCCATCGATGTACNATCCGCGACATCTGCATGATGTGCGGTAGCCAAGGCAACCCGTGCTTTTTTATCTTCAGGGATGTGNCCGCAAGTTAANACGGTNCCCACTCTGAAAAACTCTTTTTGTTGCGGGGAATCCTGAATATCAATCTTTAATCTCTGGCCTTTTTCATCTGTNACATGAGATGCAATAATCAACTCATCTTGTCCGAACTCGGGTTTGAGAGCGACGGAGAAACCTGCTGCAATNACCCATCGCGGACTGTGCGCTTGAATCACCGCCTTAGTGACGTGGGCAGCAGCCGATACGTCACCCTCCACCTGGGCAACCAGCACCCGCCGGCCATCGAGATTGNCGCGGAATAATTGAAAATCTTGCGGATGGATTCGAAAAACGCCCGTTAACCGATCAAGCACCGAACCGGCTTCCGCAGCCTCATTCACAACAATCAACACATCGACCGATGCATCGGTTTCTGTGGTTACATCTGCAGANTCCGCTTGCGCATTCATCGCACGAGAGGCAAGCTGTTCTTTCGCCTGTTGCACTAAAAGACTTCGGATCCACTGTTTCCAAACCATCAAGCACACCTATTCAGACGATCGTAAAAATCACCGAACTATTTGCAGGTTGCAAACGTTGCAGGTTGCAAACGTTGTCAGTGCTGCGCAAGATTCATTGTGTCACCGCGGTGGATGAGGCTTTCAATCAGATATCGAAAGCAACTCCAACGAACGCGTCGCAGGATCTTTTTCCTGGGGCCCATTATCCTCTACGGCGATCCAGCGGCATAGAGCACGCAGCAGCGGACAAAGTTGCGCAAGAGACAGCGGAGCCGCATCTGGCATTTCCGCCTCCGCACGCGATAAATCGTTCTCCAACAGAAAGTCAATTCCGATCGCGACAGATGCGTCAGCTCCATAACCACAATCGATGAGGGCACAGAGTACAAGTGCAGTATCACGTAGTGACGTGAGGCCTTCATCGGTNATGGTGTCGATCGATTCCACTGTTTTCGCTGACCAATTNCCNCCCGGTTGCTGATTCGCGATGAGCCAACTTGCGCCTCGAACGATCAATGGATCATTCAACCCGAGTCCAAGACTCCNAGCCGCGGCAATCACCTTCGAAGTCACCATCATGCGATTGGCTGCCGTATCTGCCTTCCATGAACCATCCGTCATTTGCGCATGGCGAAAAAAACGAACCGCACTGGCCATACCTCTGTGACTTAAATCAAGGCCGGCAGACGATAGCGCCCAAACCGCCTCTGCCGTTGCNAATGGGCAATGCTCCCAACCACCTTTTCTGTCTTGTGATGCCAGCAAAGCACAGACGCGATCAGGAATGCTTCTGACTAAAAGTTCCGACCACGAATGCCCTTCAGCGAGAGTTCGCTCTGTATCCCAATTGGAAAGTAATTGAATAGGAGGGGGCAGTGAATGNTCTGAGCAGTCGGCTTCCCGAACGAGACACGCGGCCCGTAGCGTAGAAGTCTTGACGGCATGAGATTGTTCTTGCAACGATGCNTGGCAGAGGGTTTTTGCAGCGGTGGTTATCGCCACCGAATCGACCGGCAATCCTGAAAGCAATAGAGACTCAAGGCANGCGGCTTGNAGCCGTATATCCGCCATCAATACGGCATCCAGACTTTCGTGTTTTAGCCGCTCAAACATTTTCTGCAAATCGCTGCAATGATTTAATTCTCCCGTTGGGCCATCGCTGGCCATTGCCGAATAAAAATTTTCNCGATANCTTTGTGAGGCAAATTTACCGCTGAGGGGAGATTTCGGTGAGCGATGATAGAGAGACCCGCTTTTTAATTTTTTCAAGAATTCAGATACCGTCTCTTTCATTTTCCCCTGAACATACGCGAGCTTATCNATTTTTGTNTGGGATGTCCGAGGCTCGTGCAATTCAACCAACGCTTCTGAGANGGGAAGCTGGCGATGCACATTGCGTTGCATCAAAGCATTCCAATAATACTTCTCATTCAAAGAAAAACTACTCTCTGATCCTCCGTTATTGCTTGCAAATGGTATTTCACCAAACAGGGCCAGATAGCCGCTCGCCACTCCCCTGAGATTCTGAAAACCGCCCTTTTCAAGGAGATANTTTTTTACCGACACCATCGTTTCATCGGCGACAGATACGCCGGATAGCTTCAAAGCAAAATAAACCAGCAGCGTGCTGGTGAAAGAGTCGTCATCAGAACATTCAGTTATCCCTTGTCCGGTTGCGTTTTGCGATTCAAGCAGACGGTAAATGCATTCCGAAAAAACCGATTCCAGGGACGGTTCATTCCGTAATCCCAGCCAATAGCTGCAAAGCAGAAATTCTGCGATTGACTGTGGTGTGGTGCCCTGGGGACAAGTAAAAAATCCGTTTTGTTGTTGGCAGTCAAGAACGGCCTGTCGCACTTTGAGAATCGTGTGTCGCAACGGAGCCGAAAGTTCGTAACAGGATGCAAACCGTAAATCTCCACGAGCGATCTGCGATTGGTCTGGAAAGACCAATCGAGGTACACGCGGTTCGTCGTGAATCGCCAAACGAAAAATTTTTGGGGATTCGATCATAATTCCACCATCCATGCCGACCGATGTTCGTAGGCTCCATGCTCGACGAACTTTCTTGCACTCGATATCCCAAGCGACCCTTACACCTTAGGCCACCTCTCCCCATTTGATCAATATCAGGCGCAAAATCGTGCGTNAANACCCATGGACTGCTATCGATCCAACGTGTTCGTTTCGCTACAGTACTGCCCCCTCTGAATTCCTGATTTGCCCTCATTTTTCATGCTAGCAACACCTTTCCGTAAACTGCCTGCCGTCCTGTTGCTGTTCGGAGTTTTATGTTCCGAAGCAACGATAGCGGATGTCCTCGTCGTCTGTCCCGACAAACTGACAACAGCTATCGGTCCCTGGATCGAATACCGTACAAAGCAGGGATACAAAGTCGTGCGGATCGCGAGCCAACCCTCGGCAAGGGAATTACAGCAAAAAATTAGAGCCTACGCCACGAAGCATCCACTCAAAGCAATTTTGCTGGTCGGAGATGCGGACAACGTTTCTACCGATGCGCACCAGCGTTATTTTGTCCCCACGCATTATCACCAAGCCAAAATCATTACGCCTTATGCAGGGGATAAAAAAATTGCGACCGATAACCCTTTTGGAGATCTCGACGGTGACGCTGTCGCGGAAATTCCGGTAGGCCGTTTGGCGATCGATCGCCCAGAGGATTTAACTCGTCTGGTTAAGCGAATCATCGACTACGAATCCAATAGTGACTTTTCATCGTGGAGAAGGCAGATCAATTTAGTGGCTGGCATCGGTGGCTTTGGACCTTTAATCGATTCGATGATTGAAGGATCGACTAAAACATTTCTCATTTCAAAAATTCCACCGGCCTATCAGACGAGTATGACTCAAGCCAACTGGAAAAGTCCCTATTGCCCAGACCCGCAACAATTCAGAGATACGGTTCTTCATCGTCTGAATGAAGGTTGTATGTTCTGGATCTATCTGGGACATGGACAGGTCGATAAACTTGACAACGTCCGCGTACCGGGCGCGAAATACCCGATTCTTGAATATCGCGATGCAAAACATCTGAATGCGGTACGTGGAGCACCAATTGCTTTACTTTTTTGTTGCTATGCCGCCGCGTTCGACGCACCCGGCGATTGTCTCGCTGAAGAGATGCTGCGAAGTAAAGCAGGACCGATTGCCGTTTTCGGAGGATCGCGAACGACCATGCCGTATGCCATGACCGTTCTGGGCGATGCCCTGATGGACGAATATTTCCAAAAACGGCGGACAACGTTGGGCGAGATATTGACAAACGCAAAAAGAAAAATGGCCGACAAGGAACAGGGAGGCGAAAACCGCGTCTGGATTGATCGCCTGGCAGGTTTATTAGGGAACACAGCATCTCAACGGGCAGCGGAGCGGCACGAACACATTCAACTATTCAATCTCCTGGGCGATCCGCTATTAAAAATCAACTCACCGCAACCGGTGCCGGTGACAGCGCGTCGGATCGTCGATCAAGGAGAGGCATTTACTGTTGAAATCGATGCGCCAATTGGCGGAATGGCAACTGTGGATTTAATCGTTCAACGTGGCACGCATCTCACACCGCCTACCGGTCGTAAACACTATGATTCAAGTTCTGCGCAGCGCGACAAATACCAGGAAGCATATGCGATGGCCAATGATCAAAAAATGGACCAGCAACAACACGCCATTGAAAAAGGCCTGCACACATTCACGCTGCAATTACCCGCTGATTTTTCAGGTCCGTGCCACGCGAGAATTTATATTGAAGGGGTCGATGGGTTTGCACTGGGTGCAGCCGACATCTATGTCAATCAAAAAATTCCCCCAATTGAATCTGCCAAAAAAATCCTTGACGTCGATCGTATCGAACGGGGTCTGCCGGCGCAAACCTTTCTCACAAACGAACAGCGGTAACCGCACATCCTTTATTGGCTATACTGCTCGTCAATTTCGACCCCCGACGCCGTGATGGGGGGGCCGGAAGTCTGCCGTGTCTCCTTGCGACTCTCTGCTACAGGGCTTGAGACGTGCTGACCAGAAATGGATCGCGTGATGACTTCTTCAAAGAGATTTTCAACCTTCTGACCGAGTCGACAGGTCCGCGAGAAGGAGCTAAGGAAATGAGCCGCTTTGCTTGAATCAATCGTGAGCGGAGGTTGAACGCGCAAAACCAACGGATTGGAACGCGTAACCTGGGTGTAGATATGGTAATGTTCAAGCAGCATTTGCATCTGAAAGACCGCCGGGAAACTAGCGATCATTGTATCCATACCTGGCATCATATATTGCAGCATGTCGGTGGAGTCGGTTCGCTTCAGGTGCGTAATGACTGATTCTGCAAGCGGTGAAAGTTCTACACCGATCATCAATCCTTGCCCACGAATATCTTGGAAATAATCGGGTAACTCGCCTCGAATTTCATTCAAGCCTTCAAGAATCTGAAATCCCCGTTTCGCCGAATTTTCAGCCATACGTTCTTCGACGAGTGTTTCAATGGTTGCCAATCCAGCAACACAGGCAAGACTACCGCCACCGAACGTGCTGGTATGCAAGGCGAATCGCTCTACCGTGCCATAGGCTTTCATCCATAGATCACGACGAGCAAGCATCGCACCGATCGGTACCAAACCGCCACTGAGGCTTTTGGCGACCGTCATAATATCTGGTTCGATGGCTGCCTGCTCGCTGGCAAACATTGTCCCCGTACGACCCATTCCGGTCTGGACCTCATCCGCAATCAAAAGCGTTCCTGCCTGCCGACACAATCGTTCTGCTTCAGCTAAATAGCCTGCCGGTGGCAGGATCATTCCGCCCTCTCCCTGGATCGGCTCAACGATGAACGCCGCCATATTGCGCGACGCAAGGGTCCGTTCGAGAACCTCGAGATTACCATATGGAATGGGATGACAATCCGGGACCAGCGGTTGGAAGGGTCGTTGATAATTACGATTACCGGTTACCGAAAGCGCGCCCAGTGATTTACCATGGTAGGACCCATGGCAGTAGACAATGCCCGAACGCCCGGTTGCAACGCGAGCCAATTTCAACGCAGCCTCAACAGACTCCGTACCACTGTTGCAGAAAAAGACCATTTCCAGTCCTGCCGGCGCAATGGATACCAATCGTTCTGCGAGCGTTGCTGCATGCGGATTAATCGCAGCAGGTGAAAACCCGGGAACACCTTCATCTAAAGCTTCGCGCACGGCCTGAACAATCTTGGGATGATTGTGGCCGAGATTTACCGAACCAAATCCGGAAACGAAGTCGAGGTAATGATTTTCCTCTGCATCGGTAACAACCGAATCTTGCCCCCGCACGAACGTCTTGTTAAGTCCACCTTGTTCGGCAAGATTCACCAAAACAGGGTTGATATACCGCTGAAAGAGTGTGCGAGCGTGGCGATTGCTTCTTTGTTTCTCTTGCTGCTGTTGCCCTTTTTTTAGCTTTTGATGGTCTGCATTTTCTTTTTCATTTTCCGCGTGCCCGTTGGAAAGATGCCCGTTGGTCGCTTGTCCAGCAACTTGCCCGTTTCCATTGCTTGCGAGGTCTCCTTTGCGCGACTGTGGAAGGTTGCTCGATGCGTGCGCATCCTCAAATTTTTCCGACTCACGCCGACCCACAACTTTGTTCATACTCGCCCAGAGCGAATCGGGAACCGGGCGACCATAAGAGGAAAGTTGGGAGAAGGAAAATCCATGTAGCGTTGCAATGGACCCAATTTCATCAATCCGCTCTACGCTGAGATCACGACCTAACGAAAAGCTTTCCGCCCGATCTTCAAGGGCCAGATTAATGGTTTCTGCAAGGCACCCCGGCACGAGACCAAAATGAAAACTCAGCAGCATAGATTTGCCCAAAAACTTTTTCGGCACATCAACGAGTCCGCCTGAAACGACGAGGACGTTGCTTCGACGCCGCGTCGATCGGGTAACATCTGCTGGAACTCCAACATCAATCACAACGCTACCTGTCTGAATCATCTCTTGCGCAATGCAATTTCCACTGGAGGTTGCTGAAAGAATCAACCGGGACTTTGCGAGAGCGGTTGGAATATCAAAAAGCAGTTCGCTATCAAGTTCGCTTGCAATACGGGTAGCGCGTTGCGACGGGCGACGGGCGACCAAGAGCATCTTTCCCACTCTTCCACGTAGCATCCTCGCGATCGCCGTCGCGATGCTTCCGGGGATACCAATTACCGTGACTGTCTCATTGGAAAGATCTATGGCCAGTTCGTTACACGCGTGCTGAAGGTTCTTTAAAGCGGCGTAGACAGTCAGACTGTTTCCAGTGGTGACCGGAATCGGGCTATTCTCGGCAATATACTGCCCGTGTCCGCCGACAACACTCGTCAGGGATCCGAGACCAACAATACCCGCCCCCCAATCAGCTGCCATCTTTACAGCAGTTTGTGTCTGTTCAATTGCGGTTGTCGGATCTTCAAGAATTTGCTTTGGACTACATGGAATTTCGTAAACGCGTCCTTCCGTGACACAGCCCGTCGTGGTTTTGAGTCCTGAAAAATGATCCAGTACGATCGGGCTATTCTTTGCCCGTCCACCAAAGGCTACCCCCTCGGCCATACGGCTTTGAACGAAATCGCAAATCTCAAGCAGGTTGCCATTTTCCCAATGTGACAACAACTGGCCGCCGTCATCCATCTGCCACAGGGCTTTGCTTTCCTCAGAGAGAGGATGCACTATAAAAGCGAATTTCATGGGTGGGCCGGCCAGATCGGGTGATACGTGCTTGTTCGGTCATCTTCAATCGCGGGTACGTGTCACGATCCATGTCGCGCATCCAAGCACGCATACCCACGCATCTCACCAATCCTTCGCCTAGGCGCTTCTTGCGAGCGGTCAGAGAAAAGCCTCTGGATGGCACTCTCAGACCAGAAACCCAGCATACCCCCCCGCGTAACGCGATTCAACCAATTTTGTCGGGAAATATGGACTTTAAATGAGGTAATCATTTCCTTGCGGCCAAGGAATTGCCATAATCGGCGCAGTCTTCGGAAACAGAATTCTGGGTTGGTTTCTTCTTTTCACTGCTCTGCTCTGTGGTTACACCAGGGGAAAGAGTAAAAATATCTGTGTGCCCAACACATCTAACGCAGTGGTATGATATCCGAGTGGCGGGCAAGCGATCTGAATGAACCCTACCTGACGATCGTTTCAAAAACATTTTCTTACATAACCCCTAAACTCTTCCTACCCGAAAAACCTCCTCGCAATTTTCATCCCCGCGCCTTGATCGCTGGAATTTATGGCATGTCGGAACCTAACCGAACAAGTTTTTACGATCGCTATTACATCTGGATCTTAATTGGGTCTTTGATATCGATTTATCCGATCACTGTGAATGTCATCAAATCTGAGGAGACAAACAACAACAACATCAAACAGTGGCTCCCGGAAAATAATTTTGACGAAACTAAAATCTATGCCGAATTTCGTGCGCATTTTGGCACCGATGAATATGCTATCGTAAGTTGGAAAGGATGCACGCTCACCGATCCCCGGCTTCCCAGGTTCGCTAAGCTTGCCCTTGATTTTAAAAATGAGTCTGATGAAAAACTGTTTGCAAAAGTTACAACGGGACCTGAGTTACTAAAGAAACTACAAGGCAAACCATTTGACTTAAGCGAGAGTCTTGCTCGCCAAAGGCTTCAGTCCATTCTGATTGGCGAAGATGGAAAAGCGAGCGCTGCGGTAATTAAATTAACCGAAGCAGGTGATGACGATCNCCGAGAAGCGNTTGATTCNCTCAGGACCATCCTCGTAAACGATTTGCAAATTCCCGCAAATGAAATTCACATGGCGGGCGACGCGGTTACGAATGCAGCAGTGGATGTGGAAAGCCAGCGAGCAACCGATTCTCTTGTCGGCTACTCCATGCTGATTGCACTCACCTGCGCGGTCACTAGCTTCTTCTTTGCGCATGGGCGACGTTCCAATCACTGGATACGCGGTCTTTTATACAGCTTCACGTTGGCAATGCTGATTTTCTTTGTTGCCGTCTACAGTGCCTTGCTCGCTCAATCACTTGTGCCGGTGTTCGGCGGTCGAGTAAATCTCGTTCTGGTCGTGATGCCTGTCTTGATTTATGTACTCAGCCTCTCTGCCGGCGTACATTTGATTAACTACTATCAAGACAATGTGCGCGAACATGACGTCGCACATGCCCCATCAGAAACGATCCGTCTCGGTTGGATGCCTTGTACGCTGGCGGCGGGAACGACGGCGATCGGTTTAGGTTCGCTCGCAGTGAGCAATATCATTCCCGTCAAAGATTTTGGTAAGTATTCTGCGATTGGCATTGTCGCAAGCCTCGCAGTGTTATTTTTACTATTACCCGCGTTGCTTGTTCTGATTCAGAAATTTGCAAAAAAGGCAAATGANGGAGTNGAGCCGATATCCCAAACAGGCCCCCAGGGACCCTTTGATCGAATGGTGGAGTGGATTGCGAAGCAGGTAATCGCGCATCGCTGGCCCGTGCTTTCTATCTGTATTGGCCTGCTGATCTTTTTCGGTTGCGGAGCCTTGTATATCAACACCTCGGTCAAGCCAGCTCGGTTTTTCCATCCCCAACATCGACTGATTCAGGATTATGAGTGGTTAGCGACCCCTGAACGTTTCGGCAATCAAATTCCACTTGAAATCGTTGTCGCTTTTGATCGAAAAAAGTCGACCCTGACCACNCTNGGNCANATGCGACTCATCTCTGCAATCGAAAAAGATCTNACGCAGAATCAATCCGATTTAATCAGCCATTCTATCTCGGCCGCAACATTCGCCCCGGAACTTGATGAAGGGCATTACACCCAATTCGTCATGAATAAACGGTTGGCGGCGAATCGAAGTGATTTTCACAAGGTGCACTACTACAGCTATCAGAATGACGCAAATGAAGTCGCGTCTGTCCCTCCTGTTGCGGATAAATCAAAGGAAGGCACTGAGGAAGAGCCCCAAACGGGAGAGGATCTTTGGCGAATTAGCGCACGCATTCGACCCGGCGAAAAAGACTATGACCAAGTTATCTTACAAATTGAAAAGCACGTAGATGGTTACTTAGCGAAACGAAGCGCGGAAAGTCAAGAAAAACAAAAAAAAGCTGAGCAGCATTTTGAAAAAATAAAACAACTCGTGAAGCAGAAAATTGCAGAAGAAAGCGAAGTATGCAAAGGGGCCGACAACGAACAGGAATGTCTTGATAAGGTCAAGCAAAAATATGACGTGTTGTTAACAAACCAGAAAAAAAAGTTTGATAACATCATGCGAGCGGTGGCCAATCATGCCTTAGGGGTCGATGTGGAATATACAGGCATGGTGCCTCTGTTCCATATCGCCCAACGTGAACTATTGAACGGACTCTTTAAGAGCTTTGTGATTGCCTTCCTGCTGATTGCGGTGATGATGGTCATCTGGTTCCGTAATTTTGCCTCGGGACTTGTTTCAATGCTTCCAAATGTCTTTCCAGCGGCCGTCATTTTTGGCTGGATGGGTTGGACCGATCGGATTGTTGACATCGGCTCCATGATGACCGCAAGCGTAGCAATGGGAATTGCCGTGGATGATACAGTCCACTTTCTCACTTGGTTTCGCCGAGGAATTGCCTCACAGATGAGCCGAACCGAAGCGGTTCTCTATAGCTACCGACGCTGTGCCCTGGCGATGACGCAAACCACTCTGATCGCTGGCCTCGGTTTGGTCGTCTTTAGCCTGAGTTCCTTCCAGCCAGTCTCCCAATTTGGACTGCTGATGTTCCTGCTCTTGTTGGCCGCATTGGTCGGCGACCTCCTTTTCCTGCCATCTCTGTTGGCAAGTCCGGCCGGAAAACTTTTCCAAGCTAAAAAGACGGGCTAGCGCGGGCCGCAATGAAATCGAGCAACGAGCCTGAGTGAAACAGGCAATACGGATGAACCAACTGCAAATTAGAAATAAGATTGCAGCGACCCGCGCCTGCGGACATCGAGGGTCGAGCAGTGAAACGCACCACCGTACACATAGTGATTGGTGTACGGGCAGGGAATGGGTTCGAAACCCCACTCCCGGAATTTCTCAATCAGCGGTTCCTGACTTGCCTCACAAATGACGCGTTTCTCGTCGAGCATCAAAACGTTCATGCTCAGCCAGGCACTACTGAGGTCGATCATTTGAACCATCGTACTAATCGGGGGTGGTGCGGGGAGCAATTCCCAACTCTTGAGTACTTCAGGGGCATCAGCGGGATCAAAAAAATCAGGGCTATACAGTGCCCGTCCCGGACAGAGCGGAACAAAAGTGGTGTCGATGTGCATCGGTTGCCGCGACTTTGTCTTGATTTCATGAATCGCAAAATCATCGCCCAGATGACGACGCAGCCAATCGATTCCAAAATAATTAGTTACGTTACTGCGAGTAACAAAGAGGTCTCGACCGCAGCGGGCAAAATCCGCAGCATCAAAACAACACTCGGTTTCATTGATCGCAAACTGTACCGGTTCGCCTTTTTCAGGCAGTTCCCATTGTTCGTTGTAGAGAGAGTCCGAGAGACGAGGCCTGGGAGCTGCCGTCCACTTTGCACCGGCCTTAAAATACTCTTGTAGCAAATTACGATAAGCGTTCATTTCAAAGTAGCGACTGCGCCACGCCATGGGCGTTTCTATAATCTCTTCTCCGACAACAAGCAGCCCATCACGCGGATTGGCAATGTTGTAAGCAGATTCAACCTCCCACTCAGGACTTCCAAAACTTTCGGTTTGGGGAATCGGATCAGGCCGCCTTACCTTCACCCCCTCGGTTTCCAGGATGCTGACAAATTCAGCCTGATCGCGTTGTGCAGCCTGAACCATTGCATCGGGGGCTGGTTTGCCTGAAAGTAATTTCAGCAGTTCCCATGATTCTTGTGGTGTGGCCGCCTGGAGTGTGACATGCCATGGAGGAACGGCACCACCATCCACACGCCCGACAATCACCTCTTCAAGCGGGTCCCATTCGTTGTAGGAACATACAACCGGTTGCCGCTCTGAGGCCGATTCCGCGTCTGTTCTCGACTTGCCTTCAGCTGTCGCCATCAATTCACACCGTCCTGGGTATCGAGTCTGAGAATGATCAAAGGGATTTATACATACCCTGCCAACATATAAACCAACATAATTGCGTTGCGAGGAGTGGTCAAACCGAGACACCATGAAACGGTGGAAAATCTGGGCGGTTGCCAAGCGTTTTTAGCGACTAGGTAAGGGATGCGGGCTACCAGACACACGCCCGCTGTGGGTTTATCGATCCGCGTAAACCCGGGTGCTTTCTTCCTTTGTCACAGGCGTCTTCAAATCGTCACTCTGGATTTGAATCTGCACCCGCTGATCGCCCGGATGAACACCTTGAGCACGCACGGTAAACGTAGTGTCTGCTTTGGGCGCCAGGCGTGGAAGCGGTTGGAAAACGACCTGATTGCCTTGGATGGTTCCCTGCGTAGGCCCTTCCGTGGAAAGCGGCTTCAGGTCGTCCGGCAACAGCGCCGCCACAATGATATTCCGTGCGACTTTAGTCCCTTGATTCAGCACCCGAATCTCGTATGCCGTATCTTGGCCCACTTCAACCGGGTCTTCAACATCGACAACTTCGAAAAATAGCGCTGAGAGGCCCTCCACACGAACCGTTTCTTCACTCGAATCGCTCAATTCCCCGCGAGCCGTGCTTTCAACACGCAACGTATGGTCACCCGCCTCTGTAGGCAACGTCACCAATTGGACCTGGCCCTGCTCACCTTCGGGCAGTTCTTGCAAACTCCAATAGACCGCGTGCGTCGAAGCATCGTAATGACCGGCATTATTCGCAGAGACAAACTGCATCGCTCGTGGCAAACGAGATACCAATTCAATATCTTGCGCAGCGGCGGTCCCCGGGTTTGCAACCTTGACCGTATAGGTTGCCTGCCGCTCCAGATAGCGACGTCGCGGACCAGAAATGGCAACTGCCAACTGTGGTGCAATGACTTCAAAATCAAAATTTGTTTCCGCTGACAGACTTCCTTCTCCGCGCGCCATCAGCACGTTTTTAACCACGCCCGCCCGGGCCGCGGTCATCGATAAATTAATTTTNCGGCTCTCCTTCGGCGCCANATCACCAACGGCGAATTCGAGATCGGCACCCGCCGGATGCCGTAATTCCGCCGGTAACGTCTCAAACAGTACAACGTCTCGAGCAACACCGCTGCCCAGATTAGCCACGGTGATACTGACTTGGATTTGATCACCAATCATCACTTGCCCGACGCTACTTGCATCTATTTTCAAAAGTGGACGGGTTGCCAGAGTACGGGCTGATGCCCGCGTGACAAATGTCACTGAGGCAACACTTCCAACTTCGCCCTCGGTTTCCGGCATTAATCGAACTTCAACAAANTTCTCCTCACCCGGTTCGAAATGGCCGAGGTCCCAGATCACATTGCCCTGAACCGACTGCGCGACTGGTTTTGTGCTGAGCAGACGCGTGCCATAGGGAATTTCTTCCTTCACCTGCACATCGTAGGCCGTGACATTGCCGCGATTGACCACCTTGATGTCGAAGGTTGTGGGTTTGCCGACCTGAATTTCCTGGGGCACTACTTTTTCCACCACTACCTGGGGTCCCTGAGGGCCTTCTTGATGGCGACCACCCGGTCGGCCAACCGCTTCGGCTGCTCCGCCGGTCGTCGCGACCGATTCTGAAGTATNCTGCATATTCCCCCAACGCTTTGGCGGCGGTGCAGAAGCAACAGCAGAAGGATGCGGCGTTGCTGAAACAGGCTGCGGAGGCGATTGATATCGATTTGGTTGTTCATCCGCAGCGGAAAGCGAGGTCGCCGGAGCGGGATAACGGTTTGCAGCTGGCGACGATTGAACCAACGGCTGTGCAGTTTTTGCTGCCGCCGGCAATGCTCCTGGAGCATCTTTTCCAGCCGAGGGATTTGGATAACGATCGCCGACCGTTGGCTGTGAATAGCGTCCTGAATCGACACTCTTGTTCTGATTAGGGATGGCTTTCGCCGCAGCAGTCGGAGGTGGAGCAAGACCAAAGGGATCGCGTCGATTCGGATTCGCTGTATCTCGGTTGGTAGGCATTGAGGATTGAACCGCCGTAATTGAATCCTCGGTTTTTGGTGCCCCCGATCCACGTTCTGCTTGGTCTGCAGCCGCAGCAAAAGCTTCCGACTGATCAGTAACGGATGGACGGACATTTTGAGTAAAATTGGCACCGGTTGACGACTGCTTNATCGCTGCACCTGGGGATGGCACCCCATCCTTTGCAGCAACCGAACGAATCACCGGGTCTTCTTGNGACCTTTGCACTTCAGCAATTGCAAACCAGCCGCAGACCATGCTGCCACCAAGGATCGATAATCGAATAATCCAACGTTTCATGGGATTTCCCTAATCATTGCTCTCGATTTGAACGTGCACCCGCCTTTAGACGCCACACGATTTGCTTATGGCACAGAGTGAGGGGGTAAGTACCAAAATGGTGGGGGGAGAGGAAAGACCAAATTCGCTGAAAATGGCCTCTTTCAGGCAACCGGATCCGCAGCCAGGCAGCGACCAATCTGCCGAACCGCCTGACGGAGACGGTTTTCATTTTCTACCAGCGAAAGCCGTAGAAAGCCCTCCCCAGCAGGGCCAAAACCGGTGCCAGGACTGACAGCAACGTCACCCTTCTCTAACAGCATGGTCGCAAATTGAATCGAATCCATTCGTGAACGCCACGGTTCGGGAATCGGAACCCAGCAAAACATTCCGGCCCGAGGCGTAGCAACGTCCCACCCGAGGCGTTTGAGTCCCGCACAGAGGACATCCCGCCGCTTTTGATAAATCTCACTTTGACGGGTAACAGCCGCCTCGGTATGCCTGAGGGCCATGATTGCGGCAACCTGAATCGGAGAAAAGAGGCCGTAATCATAATAGGCTTTGATCGTTCCGAGCGCACGAACCATATCGGGGTGNCCGCAACAGAATCCGACTCGCCACCCAGCCATGTTGTAGCCCTTGCTCATCGTGGTGAATTCAACNCCCACGTCTTTTGCACCCTCGGCGGCCAAAAAACTCGGCGGCTGGTAACCTTCAAAAGCCACATCTGCATAGGCGAAATCACTGATGACGTAGAATCCATAGCGTTTGGCAAGAGCCACGACATCGGTAAAAAAATCAGGCTCCACCGTCACAGCCGATGGGTTGTGTGGATAATTGACAATCAACAATTTTGGTTTTGGAAAGAGATGCTGGCAGGTGTAGGCAACGTTCGAGAGAAATTGTTGGCTGTCGGCCACTTCAATTGCAATCGTATTCCCGGAGGCGAGCATCACAGCATAGGCATGGACCGGAAAGTAGGGTGCGGGAACAATCGCCGTATCTCCCGGACCCATCAGTGCCAGACACATGTGGCTAAAACCTTCTTTAGAGCCAATGCAAACGATTGCCTCTGAATCCGGGTCAATGCGCACTCCGTATCGCGTGAGGTACTTGCTGGCGACTTCTTGCCGCAACTTCTGCAAACCTGCTGCTTGACTGTAACCATGACTCCGTGGATCGCGGACCGTTTCGGCCAACTTTTCAACCACTAAGTCTTCTGGTGGATCCGATGGATTGCCCATCCCAAGATCAATGACATCATTTCCAGCTCGCCGCTTCTCCAGCAGCAGCTTGTTGATCCTGCCAAACAAATAGGGAGGAAGCCGGTGTACCCGAGAGGCTACTTTGACGTCAAACGGCAGTGAATAATCAACCGGATTGTCGGAACCGGCTTTGTCAACGGACATCGTGGAAACCTCTCAGATTGCATGATGAGAAACCACAGGATAACTCGACCCCGCAATTTTTCCACCCACCGTGAGGAAGTTGTAACTGCCTAACCTCGATTGTCGGCTGCCGCGGAACGCGCATTCAACTTTTTCATCTTGGACGCGGGTGTACGGGAAAGCTCCGGATAAAGGATATTTTCGACACTTGCGTGGTCGATAATTTGCTGGAAACGGCGGGACATCATGATGCGATGTTTCTTCTCGAGAATATCCGCATAGAGTACATCCTCTACTTCTTCCGGATCGACAGCTACGGGCTTTGTGATCCCTTCGCAAAGTAGAAAAATAAATTTATCTCCCACTTGAATGACGCCCGAATGCTCGCCTGGTTTTAGCCGAAAGGCTTCTTTTTCGAGTGCCGCTTGGCCCCCATGTCGCTGAATGGGCGGAACGACTCCTCCCAAAGATTTCCCCCCCGGATCGATCGAATATTGGCTCGCCAATTCGGCAAAGTTTTCAACGGTTGGTTTCGCACGATACATGGCCCATACCTCTTGCGCCCTTCGCAGATTATCCATCACAATCGCTCGGCAGCGAACGCGGGGACCATAATTTGCAGCATACGCCTTGTTTAAATCTTCTTCGGTGACTTTCACCTCTGCTTCAACCAGTTTCCGCAANGCCACACTTGGCCAGACAATTTTCTCGAGATACACCGTTTCGGAAACGTTCTGCTGCTCCCGCATAATCTCAAACCATTTGACAAAGTCGACTTCGCCCTCTCCATCGGTCACNCCGGCCGCCTGGGCTGCACGTGTCACTTCCTGATCAAGGTCACTCTTACTGATGTGAACTCCCGATCGAGTCACTTCCATTTCGATCAATTGGCGATTGATCAATCCGTTGAGTACCTCTTTCCCGTGCCGGGAAATACAAGCTTCTGCCAATTCATCTGTCGTGATCGAATGGCCATTGATGGTTGCTGCCACGCCGGGCATGCTGCGACGAAGGTTTTCGTCATTCAGTATATTTTTTACATTNGATTGCTCTTGCAACTCCTGAAAAAGTTCCGTCCCGGCTTTATGGAGCTTGCGATCTCGGATGGATTCGGCAATTGCATTCCGCATCTGTCGCAGTTCCGTATCACTCGGCAATTTGGCATCCAAGTGAGAAACGCATTGCATGACCACATATTGGTCACCGATGGGAATCACGCCCGAAATTTGGTCCGGTTGTAAACCAAAAGCGACAACCTCAATTTGCGGCTCACCAATATGTCGACGAATCGGCTGCACCAGGCCACCGGAGCTGGCGCTGTTAATATCAATGGAGTGCTTTACGGCCAAACTCGCAAAACTTTCGGGATCCGCGGTTGCTGCGGACCTAATTTTTTCGGCCTGCTGCGGGTCTTCCAGGACGATCATCCGCACCTGAACCTGGGGCCCGAATTGCGCCTCAATCTCTTTCTGAATCTCTTCTTCGCTGACAGCAAGTTGTTTACGTGCCAACCGTCTTAACGCTACGGTTGGCCAAATGATCTCTTGGCGGTATCGATCGGCAGAAATGTCGCGTTCGTTCTGCAGAAGCGTCAGCCATTGATCGACAGGCAAACCGAATCTTCTGGCCACGCGATCTATTTCTGCATCGATTTCTTGTTCCGAGATACGGATGTTTTGTTTCTGACATTCCAAAGCAATTAAGTGCCGATTCATGACCGTTTCGAGAACACTTTCACCATGTTCGCGGAGGCATTCTTCGGCAAGTCGCTTTCTCGATATCGTTCTCCCATTGACGTTGGCAGCCCATTGCCCCACAGAAGACTTTGCCTGGCTGCTTGTCGGGTTCGATTTTGCAGATGGCCGCGATCGAGCAGACGCGGATTTCGAGCCGGAACTCAATCGCATTACGAGGCAAGCGCCGAGAATCAAGCAACTGCTACCAATAAGCAGCAGGAGACGACGAGGGCGATTGTCTTGAGTACGGGTCTGAAGCAAATCAGGCAAACGCATGACGGCTCCTCCTTCAACCGAAAGATTGCAAATCCGGGCTTCCGTGCCACGGAGCGGGAGCGGGATGATAGGATGAGCGGCAAAGCAGGTCAAGTGAGACTGCTACCGACTCCCTCTGGAAAAAAGGTAGCAGTGCAAGCTATGCTGGCCAGCGTTCCGGCTATGTANCGGNTATGTACCGGATATGTATATGCTTTCGCTTTCACGACGACGATGTACGGTTTTTCAATGGATACCTCTCGCCAAGAATTTCCTTTACCGCTCCTGATCACTGGCGTGGCTGGCGTCGCTGGATACAACGCCCTGCATTACTTCCGTACACGTTTTCCAGGCCAGGTGATTGGCATTCGGCAGCAGAATAAATGGCCGCTGACCGGACCTGATATCGAGCCCTGCGATGCAGAAGACAAAGAAACCCTTCAACAGCTTTTTGATCAATATGGATTTCGGTCCGTCCTGGACTGTGCTGGAAACTGCGCATTGAAATCTTGTGAGCTTGACCCATCTCTGGCTTGGCGGACCAACGTCGAGGGAATCCGCCATCTTTTGGATGTGATCGACGGGACCGAAACCCGACTCATTCATCTTTCTATCGATCTGGTTTTCTCTGGTAGCGGTAGTGGATCGCATCGTGAAGGCGATTTGACTGATCCGGTGACAGAATATGGACATTCGATGGCCGCCGCCGAACGACTGATTCTCTTGGCNCGGCCCGAATCGTGTATCCTCAGGATTTCACTCCCCATGGGAGTGAGCTATAGCGGGCATGCGGGGGCAATCGACTGGATTAAGTGGCGNTTTGAACACGGTCGTCCGGCAACACTCTATTTTGATGAGATTCGTACACCCAGCTATACCGACTGCATGAACCGTCTCTATGAAACCGCTTTCCGAAAAAACCTGCGCGGACTATTTCATGCCGGTGGTGCCCGTAAACTAAGCCTCTATCAAATCGCACAGATCATCAACTGTACTGGAGGATACGACCCAGAGTTGCTTCGTGGTTGTTACCGCAATCAAGCCGGCCCGATGCCACCTCGCGCAGGAAATGTTTCGCTCGACTCAAGCAAGTTGGAACTTGCTCTCGGACATCACGCTCTGGCCTCGTGGCCTCGCGATCCCGCGCTTCTTCCCACGGATCGCAACTGGCATCTTGACCCTCCACAATCGATTGCCGGTTCGCCGGATCTTTTGGCCGAGAAACTTTATCGGAACGATGCGATTCGGCCGATGGACGTTTTTTAGTGATTCGTGAAACGTGGATTTGCCAGACAGTGGTCTCACTCAACCGATTGAAAGTTGTGCGTAGAGCAACAGGCCTACAATCGTCTTGGCATCAGAAATACGCCCGTCCAGCACCATCGCCATGGCCTCCTTTCGCGTGACAATCTGAGTTTCAATTTGCTCATCATCCTCTAAAGCAGATTCACCCGATGTTAATCCCCGGGCAATAAAGAAAAACATTTTTTCTTGCAGAATCCCCGGCGACATAAAACATTCGCCAAAGGGAATGATTTCTTCCGCCGTATATCCGGTCTCTTCGCGAAGTTCCCGCACCGCAGCAGCATGGGGTTCTTCGCCCATTTCCAGNGTACCGGCAGGCAATTCCACCAGGGTTGTCTCGACGGCCATTCGGCGATTTTTAATCAGGCAGAGATGCTCTGCATCAACGACTGGAAGGATGGCGACCGCACCAGGATGCAAAATGATTTCTTGACGAACCGGGCCGGATACACGTTGCTCCGTTCGCTCAACGACACGAAATTTCTTCGCCTGTAACAGTTCTCGATCGAAACACTCCACACCAATGACCTTTGCTAAAGACGAAATAAAAAAAGTCTGATTTGCCGGTTCAAATCGTACTTGCTAGGATGCACTGCTGACAATCCCTTGAATTCCATGGCACCATCCCATGCAAAATGCCAGTACCCTAGGTAGCGTCAACCTTGGAAGATACAACGGTCTTCCAATTCGGCTCCATATCTCTTATCTGCTCGTTGGCGTCTTTGTTTTCTTTTTCAGAATACAGGCCGGTGGTGATCCTTTAGGAAACACCGGTTTTATTCTTCTCATTTGGCTCGCCTGTGTTTTGGTTCATGAGATGGGACACTGCCTTACAGTGAAGCAGATCGGCGGAACGAATGAGATGTTGGTTCTGACCCCTTTTGGTGGACTTAGCTTTCAATCGTTTCCTCAACAAGCCGGAAAAGATTTGTGGGTCGCGCTCAGCGGACCACTGCTGAGCTTTCTCGGCTTCGCGGTCGCCGCCGGAGGATTGTATTTACTGGACGACGATCCGATGGCCGGTCCGCTCAGCGTCGATAAGAGTTTTTTTTCCGCGTCTGCACTCGTCGTTGGTCTTCGCTTGGCGGTCTGGATTAATCTGGGGCTAACTGTCTTTAATCTCTTACCCACGATCCCGTTTGATGGGGGCTGGATACTCCATGCTTTAATCTGGCCGAGTATGGGCGATCAGCGGGCCTGGCACATCGTGCGCAAGGCCTCGCTGGCCACGGCTGTCGGGATTCTTTTTCTTGCCATTACGATGGAGGCTAACGGCCTTTCGATCGGCAACGTGCCTCTCTGGTTACCTCTAACGATTGTTGCTGTTTACTGCTTTTGCTTTTCTGCAGTGCCACTGTCAGTGCCTCCTGGCCCTCAACTCGGCGAGCCGAGCAACCATGAGTCGGTGCAATCTGCAGACCGACTCAGCCAACACATAGAGACGTATTCCACCGAGGAGGATCCACAACTGCTCGACACCTTCCCTTCTGCGGAGCAGACTCTATTTTCTCCGTCGACAGAGCAGGACCAGCATCAGCAGGCAGACTCTGCCGTAGACGACGTTCTGCAATGTGTTCACGACCGCGGATTGGCATCATTGACGCAGGCTCAGCGTAAAGTACTTCAAGAGGCTGCGGTCCGCTATCGCTCGCGATCACCCAAATAAATTGCCCATCGATAATGCGCATGGATCGATCTCTCGATAAGGCTGAAGATCTTCTCGCTGATGCAACAGCACTTGTGGAAAGGGGCAAGGTTGCACTTCCCACGATTAACGCTCCCTTCGTTTTCGGTTTTCGACAAAACGGTGCATTGAGTCTGTTCTTTGAACCTGAGGTCGCTTACCACTTCAATCGATACAATCAACTCCGTCGAGTCTTCCTTTACGGAAANCGCTACAAAGCAGAGCAGGGCAAATTAATGCATGTCACGCGTATGCCTCAGATGCGTCGCGTCCGCTTAGAGAGCACCGCACTTGAACCGGGACCGATGAAAGAAGTGCTTTCTGAATTAAACCAGCGGCTCAAATCGGTAGATAATCTACTGAATGCAGGACAATTTCGACTCGTCGAGCAAGTCTCGGAGCGAGGTAACATTGTCAGTCGCCTGCAAAATTGCATCCCCGATTTATTGCATAATCAAATTGCCCAAACACCTCACGTCGACGGCTAAGAGGCGTTTTATGTTGGGTACCGAAAGGGATAGACACCATGTTATGATGCAGGCAGTTTTACCAATCGGGGAGATTTGAAGGCGTGCCAAAATTTACTGTGATCATGCCCGCTGCCGGAAAAAGTCAGCGGTTTAAAGACAAACATTACAAAAAGCCTTTTGCCGTATTGGAAGGACGCGCCGTTTGGTTGCACTCTGCGGAAAAATTCCTCAACCGCGAGGATGTGATCCAACTTATTCTGATTATCGCCACGGAAGATCGTGAAGCGTTTGAAATGAAGTTCGCTGCGAATGTCGCAATCCTTGGCATTGACTTGGTCGAGGGAGGTACAGAGCGGGCAGATTCGGTTGAAAAAGCATTAGCTTTAGTGAAGCCGGAAGCTGATTTCGTTGCCATTCACGACGCGGCGCGACCTTGCATTGCAGATGAGTGGATCGAAACGATTTTCGACGCTGGAGTTCAGTCGGGAGCCGCACTGTTTAGCGTTCCGGTTACTTCCACGTTGAAACGCGCAGAAAAAGAAAACGCGGAGGGCATCTCGGTAAAAGAAACGGTCGATCGCACCGCTTTGTGGGAAGCGCAAACACCACAAGTTTTTCGCCGAGACTGGCTCTTAGACGCTTATGCAAAGCGAGACGGTTTTATAGCAACAGACGATGCACAATTGGTTGAAAACATCGGCCATCCCGTAACCCTCATCGAGGGTTCTCCCTTGAATCGCAAAATTACCACACGACAAGATCTTAAATTAGCGGGGCAAATTCTCAAGATTCTCCCGAAGCCCAAGGTTGCGGGCACGGGAAATCCCTTTGCGGATGATGATCTCTTTCGTTAGAAAAATCGCTCCTGACCAGATCAATGGATCGCTTACCCCACTTCCGGTCATGTTATCCATACGACAAGATACGCACATTCGCGCTGACTGAAACGACGAGGTTAAACTTTGGCATCACACGATATTTACGCAGAACTTGATTGGAGAGGGTCGATCCATCAGACGACCGATCCGGANATTCTGAAAAAGTTGCTCGAAGACGGTTCGCAAACAGTTTATGCCGGATTTGATCCCACCTCGGACGGATTACACATCGGCAACTTCGTTCCCCTGATGATGCTCAGGCGATTCCAAAAAGCGGGCCACTGTCCGATCGTACTTGCCGGCGGGGCAACGGGGATGATCGGGGATCCAAGCGGAAAGAGTGAAGAACGTAATTTGCTTTCAGCTGAACAAATCGAACAAAACCTTCACGGGATCATGGATGAACTCGGGCAGTTTCTCGATTTTGATTGCGCACAACCAGCGATCCTGGTGAACAATTATGACTGGATGAAAGAGTGGGACTACCTCACTTTTCTCCGCGATGTGGGTAAGCATTTCCCCGTCAATGGAATGCTAGCCAAAGAATCGGTGAAAGCCCGCCTCGAACAAAGTGACGTTGGCATGAGCTATACGGAATTCAGTTACATGCTATTGCAGGCTTATGATTTTGTTCATCTGCGAAAAGCCTACGGTTGCAGCCTCCAGGTTGGAGGTAGTGACCAATGGGGAAACATTACGGCGGGAATTGAACTCGGTAGACGTATGGGAGAAGGATCGCTGCACGGCTTGACTTGTCCCCTGCTGACAAAAAGTGACGGCAGCAAAATGGGAAAGACCGAACAGGGAGCAATCTGGCTCTCGGCGGAAAAGACCAGCCCTTACGCTTTTTACCAGTATTGGTTCAATACAGATGATGCCGATGTGGACAACTGCCTCCGGTTGTTGACCGAATTACCGGAAGATGAAATTGGCATGCTCAACGAAGATCTCAAGACAAATCCTCAAAATCGTCTTAGCCAGCAACGACTTGCTGAATCGCTTACGCTGCTCGTACACGGGCAACAAGGTCTCGACAGTGCCCGCAAGGCGAGTGAAGTCTTGTTTGGTGCAACGATCTCCGAGATGTCGGATAAAGATCTGACTCAGATTTTCGCCGATGTTCCGAGTGAGAAACTATCGCGAGACGCGCTCACCGGTGAAGGTCTTTCTATCATGGATGCCCTCTGTCAGTCCGGACTTGCAAAAAGCAAAAGCGATGCGCGAAGAACCGTTGAGCAGGGGGGAGCCTACGTGAATAACGCTCGGGTTGAAAATCTTGACTACCGCTTAAGTCCAGCGGATCTTGCCAGCGAAACGGTAGTGGTTCTCCGCTCCGGTAAAAAAAGATATGCGTTATTAAAATTTCTCTAGAAGATTAGAGACACTTCTGTGAGTTGCAATGATGCCTCGATTTGTCATCCTTCATCACGAAATGCCGCCCGAATCACCGCGATCAAATCACTGGGACTTGATGCTTGAACACGGTTCACATCTGGCGACCTGGGAACTCCCAGTGGCACCCAGGGTCGGCACGCAACTGAAGATTGTGCCCCTTGCAAATCATCGCGTGGAATATCTCGACTATGAGGGGCCACTGACGAATCATCGAGGAACGGTCACCCGTCACGACTGGGGCAGCTACACAAAAATCTCAGACGACGAATACCAACAGGTTGTTATCCTCCAAGGCCAGTCGCTAACGATTCGATTGACGATTAAAAAGCAATCGCAAATCGGGCAAGAAGTTGAGCTGCGCATCGAAGCAGAATCCAGCGATTTACAAACCCGGACAGAGCATTAACTGTCCTGAAAGACACTCGAGTCTTCCGTCTTGATCAGTGGTCGTCTTTGACCGTTACTCGTTACCCGAATTTGTGATCGAAACTGGCCAGCCTTTTCGGCCTGGATCGGAATACGATAGATCAGCGATTCGCCAGGTCGAATTTCTGCAACGGGATTGAAGCGGATAACACGTTGACCGATGTTCGGATTACTAGGCGCGACAATACCCACACCGCCGGCTGTGGGGGCCAAACCTTCCGGCACGGTCACCACAACCACAACGTTGGCATCGGGCACATTTTGGAGGTTCGTCACCGTCACTTCATACACGACCGTTCCTCCAATGGGGACTTCGTCTCTCAGGTCCGTGACTCTGAGCGAGAGTACATCCCCCGACTCTGCGTTATCTGCCTGGGAGGACGCCGGTGGAGATGGGGTGGTTCCGGGAGCGACCGGTCCAGGCGTCGCCGGGGGCCCAGCAGGTGCGACTGTCGGCGGGCCCGTCACAGGGGGAACGACTCCCGGTGGGGTGACCACAGCCTGACTGATTTGCACACATGCTTCATCGGCCATCATCAAATCCCCATCGGCTGTCACCGTCACGCGACTGCACGCACGCACTGCTTCTTTGCATTGCACCTCGACTTGCAATCGCTCCGTCTGACCCGGTGCAATTTCTGCAAACTTCCAAGTCAATTGATCTTCCTCGATTTTGTATCCATCTGAAACACGCGTTGGTTCGAGACCGCGTTCGAAGGTGTCAATAACTGTGACATTCTTTAAAGGCGCATTGCCCGTATTACTAATCAGGCTTTCAAAAATAATGGTCTCGCCGACTCTTCCGGTGCTCGGTGCCCGCTTTTGAATTTTTAGTGCAGGTTCCAACGTCTGCTCCTGCACTGTCAGGCAGATTGATTGTTTCGTCTCCGCACCGCCTAATCCGAGAATTGCAACCGTTTGACAAAGTTTTCCTGCGCGGCTGGCTTGGAAGGTTACGCTGATATCATCCCGAGTTTCTCCAGGTCCGAGCGTTCCTAAGTCTCGTTCAATCGGACTCGCAGCAACTGCATGCTTTAGACCTTCATCAAAAGTATTTTTGACGATCAAACCGGTCAACGCACTTTGACTTCGATTTGTAATGGAAATGCGATAGGTCACTTCCTGACCTACCATTGCGGTCGTCGGCCCAGAAACATTGAGTTCCAACTGGGCTTCGGTTGTATTTAAATCAATGCAGGCTTGATCTTCGACTTGCTCCGCGCTCGTGACGGAAAAACAATTTCGGGCGCTACCGGAACTGCGGACCTTGTAATCAACAACAATGGTCTCGGACTGACCTGCGGCCATTTGTCCCATGTTCCACTGCAAATTATCTCTATCTTTAGTTGCCTGAATATTACTGCTGACAAACTCAAGTGGCGCAGGAACACGATGAGAAACCACAACGTCTTGCAGTGGCATATCACCATTATTTGTCACAACCACTTGAAAGCTCGCCTGCGAACCGACAGAACTACTCGCCGGTCCGCTGACATCGAGTGAAACTCCTGGAGCCGTCCAGGCCATCGAGGTCGTACCGCGACCCACTTCAAGGCGACGATCTGCCGCATTACTCCGTCCGGCGGGGCGAATCACTTCCATCTGTATCTGCGTGTTACCCCGGCCCGGATTCGGCTGATAAATTTGGGCCGAAGCACGACCTTCGGCATCGGTTGCAATTTCAACCATTGGATTTCCGACGGGGGCAAAAACGGCGTTAGGATCGGTCGATCGATAGCGAACTAAAAACCCTTCGAGCGGCGATCCATCACTTAATCGGGTAACGACGGTCGTAAATGTCTGCCGCTCTCCTATGGGAGCGATGGCAGGAGCCGGAAAACTGAATTGTGCATCGACCCAATAAATAATTGCGTTCTGTTTCCTTAGATCCCAGGCAGGGACATTCGGCGCGAATGCCGTTACATAACTCACACCATCGGTCGGGGAACTCACCGTAACCCAAGTTTGTCCCTTTTCAACCACCACATTGTCCTGCTCGGTAGCAGTACCTCGCCCAATTGCTTTGCGAGCAGTCGTTGTACTACTGATGGCATAACTGTTATTGACCTTACGCGGACGATTGGAAGGAAATCGCAAGAGAAAGCAACTTGCACTCTGATCGACCGCCATGAACTCACCAACACTTTCAGGTGAGAGCATCCAATCAACGCGTTCGCTCACCGCTCCCTTCCCTTGGTTGTTGGTAATACCACCAATCAGTACCACTTCACTTCCCACCGGCGCAACAATCGATTGCGGTGAGAGCGTCAGCCGGGCATCAGCAGCCCTCCCCATACCGACCGAATCAAAAAATCCGAAAAGCGGGGGATTGGGTGGCGCCGAGGGAGGGGGTGGGACAGCACCTGGAGCGGGCGGAGGAGGCGTAGCGATCGGGGTGATACCATCTACTGTAGGAATATTGACAGCACCCGGAACGCCCACTGTTGCGGGTGGGGGTGTTGTCTGATCATAAAAGCTTCGGCAACCAGAGACCGCAAGAACCAATCCCAGAGGAATCAGGAACCGTCGGGTTCCGAACCATCTTTGCATCTTGTCTGTATGTTTGGTGGCAGCCGACATAATCCGTCAATTCCAGCATGCATCGACAAACGAGTACCAAAATACGTGCGGCATCAGCATCCCCGTACCGCACAGCATCGTAGCCTCGCATAATTGGCCAATTCACGAGGATTCGCTGCAACGAGTCCAAAGCCGACCGCGCTTCAGAATCCTGTTGTGCCTACCCTTGTTCTCACAGTCCAAGGGCGCAAAAGAGAATCCACGCTATACAAAACTACCACGCACGAGGTAGATAGGATGCTTTTTTGCAACATGCGTTGCGTCTCTGAAACTGAGCGAAGCCCTACGATCGTGATAACCGGACTAACCGAACGAACAATGAGGGAGGGTTAACGATCCGAATTTTCATCTCTTGGATGAGCAAAGCGAGCTAACGACAAAAAATCGATTGGCAAGTTGAGTTCTCGATCGAAAATGAGGTCAGTAATGACTTTTGCCAGGGCGGGTGCGAATTTAAAGCCGTGACCCGAGAGACCGGTCACAAAGACCACATGCGGATATTCAGGATATCGATCCACGATAAAGTGCTCGTCGGGAGACCGCGTGTACATACAGACTTGATGATCGGTTACCCGGGTTGAAATATCGGGAACATGTCTGCCCAGGAATGCTCGAATGCGGTTTCGATCCTCTGAATCGACCGACGGATCGAGCAAATCCGGATCCGTCACCTTTTCACCGCCCCGGTGATCAGCAACCTTAATGCCTCGTTGATCCAATTGTGGAAACCCATAAAAATCACCCTGTGGGGTCTCAAAAAAGAATACCGGACTACCCTCCCCATATTTCCNAGAGTCGTTGGCGAACCAGTGTACGTGCTTTCTGACGACCCGCAACTCGATGNCTAGTGCATGCATCAGAGGACTCGACCAACTTCCGGTCGCGATCACTAACCGATCGGCAAAAAAGACTTCGCCACCAGATTCCACACGAACACCCGCCCCATCACTCTGCCACCGCGCCGGTTCCGGATGCACAGCAAGGACTCCTCCAGCGCGTTGTCCGCACTCGAGATAAGCTCGAATCGACTCTTCCACCCGCAAATATCCGGCCTGCTTTTCGAAAAGTCCGACCACTTCTTCTTCTGCCCAAAACCCTGGAAATTTTTTCNCGATATCACGACCGGGAATACGATCTAGGGGCAAGTGGTGTTCTGTGGCGCTCGCCAGAACTCCGGGGATCAAAAAACCGTCGACAGGGCCCACCTGGAGCAGGCCTACCTGATGCAGCAATTTCTGGTTGGTCTGCTCTTCGAGGTTGATCCACCCCTGATACGCTTCGTGCAGCAGCGGAACATAATCCGGNTGTTCGAAATACGCTTGTCTAATAATCCGTGATTGTCCATGAGAACTTCCTTTGTCGTGGGGCGGTTCGTGTTGATCGATTGCAAGGACACTTGCTCCCGCGGAAGCTAAACCATGAAACGACGCACTGCCGATTGCGCCGCAGCCGATTACGATAACATCAAATGTTNGCATTGCCCTCTCGACAAACTTAGCATTGCTCTTTCACGCGCCAACGAAGATAAGAATCGAGGAAAGGTTGAATTCCACCATCCATGACCGATTGAAAATTACCGATAAGAACATTTGTCCTGGAATCTTTGACTCTTTGATCCGGGTGAAGAAAATAATTTCGGATTTGCGATCCAAAACCGACACGGGCCTGATCTTTGTAGCGAGCGGCCTGTTTTGCCTCTCGCTTATCTTCCTCTAATCGTGCAAGTTGGGCGCGAAGCATTTTATATGCGGTGGACCGATTTTTATGTTGACTACGCTCGTTTTGACACTGCACAACGATTTGAGTCGGCAGATGCGTNAATCGAACTGCACTATCTGTTTTATTGACGTGTTGACCACCGGCACCACTGGCTCGGTACGTATCCACACGGACATCAGCCGGGTTGATCTCAATCTCTGTTTCGTCCGTAATCTCAGGTGACACGTCGACCGAGGCAAAGCTGGTCTGTCGTTTACCTTCCGAATTAAAGGGGCTGATCCTCACCAGTCGATGCATACCCGTTTCACCTTTCAGATAGCCAAAGGCCATCGGCCCCCGAATGGCGAGCGAGGCACTATTAATACCGGCCTCGTCATTGTCTTGCCGGTCTAAAAGTTCAGACGTATATTGATTTTTTTGAGCCCACTGCAAATACATTCGCAAAACCATTTCAGCCCAATCGTTCGCGTCCGTTCCACCATCTCGAGCATTGATCGTGAGAATCGCTCCTGACCCATCGTGAGGACCATCGAGAAGCGACTTGAGTTCAAGATTCTCGAGTGCCTGCTCCATGCTGCCAAGTTCCTGAAGCAGTTCTTCCTCGAGCGAAGCATCCTCCTGAGCCATTTCCAGCAGCGCAGCAAGATCCCCGCCTGCCGCAAGCAATTCAGCCAAAGGTTTAAGGATTGCATTGATGGCTTTCAACTGTGCGACAGTTACCTGCGCCGATTCGGGATTGTCCCAAAAACCGGCTGTTGCCATTTCTTGCTCGATCGATTTAGACGATGAAATCTTGCCAGCATAGTCAAAGAGAGTCTCTTAACTGAACAATTCGCTGCTGTATTTCCTCAACGCGATCTTTGACTTCTTTGTCCATCAACAATCCCCTTTTCCAACAGATTTGTAAGAAATCATTTTAATCGCCACCCCGCGGAAAAGAAGACCATGCCTTCAAGGTCGCTTGTCGGCCTCTGACTCCAACCTTAGACTGAAAATAGCTTGGGAAGTATCTTTAAAAAGATCCGCTACGATAATTGGTTTATTTTCCTTGTTTTGAGTTACGTATGTCCCGAATTGTTCTCGCTATGTCAGGAGGTGTGGATAGCAGCGTAGCTGCTGCACTGCTTTGCCAGGAAGGGCATGAGGTCATCGGTGTGTTCATGCGACACGGCGAGGATTCACCGGTGGCGACACAGTGCAAAACTGGCAAAACTGAAAACGAAAATCAGCTAAAGAATGCCTCCACACTTCCCGTGCTGAACCACAATCCTAGCCACAAACAAGGTTGTTGTACCGCGGCCGATGCCGAGGATGCCCGCCGAGTTGCGGACCGATTGGACATTCCCTTTTATGCTCTCAATCTGGACCGTGAGTTTTCAGCGATTGTTGATTATTTTATTGAAGAGTACACCGTTGGCCGCACTCCTAATCCGTGCGTGATGTGCAATAACTGGATCAAATTCGGCAAGCTTTTTGATTATGCAGATAGTGTGGATGCGGAATTTGTTGCCACCGGTCACTATGCACAATTAATGCCTGATGAGTCAAACCAACGCGCTTTGTTGCGCGGTAATGATTCCCAAAAAGATCAGTCCTATGTTCTATTTGGAATCTCTCGAAATCTCCTGCAGCGAATGATGCTTCCGGTGGGAAAGTATACAAAACCAGAAATTCGCTCGCGGGCAAAAGAGATGGGCATTCTCGTTGCCGAAAAAAAAGATAGCCAGGAAATCTGTTTTGTGCCTTCCGGCAAGCATGATCAGTTCATCCGTGCCCGACGCACTGATCTGAAAACCGCGGGGGAAGTTGTAACCACGCAAGGAGAAGTTGTCGGTGAACATGCGGGAATCGAGGGTTTCACGATCGGACAGCGAAAAGGCTTGGGAATCGCGTTGGGACAGCCGCGCTACGTGGTTCGAATCGATGCAGACACGCAACGTGTGGTCCTGGGAACAAAAGAGGAATTGGCCCGCACGCAACTAACGGCCTCGCAAACGAACTGGCTGATTGACCCTCCTGAAAAACCCCTTCGTTGCGAAGTCCAGATTCGCTACAACAGCGCAAGTGTGCCGGCCGTGGTTTCCGTCCAGGAGGGTCAGAGATTGAGCATTGAATTCGACGATCCTTGCTATGGNGTCGCGCCCGGCCAAGCGGTGGTTTGCTACGAAGGNCNCCGTGTTTTAGGTGGCGGTTGGATTGACAGCTAGACTGCCGGACCCTGTTTCAAAGAATCGATCTTTTCTCACAATCGAAAGTCTGGCAGACTCTCGTACGAACCGAAAACCGGGAGATCGTACGATGCGCTCAAATGCTTATCAAACTTTACTATTCGTGACTCTGTTCGGCGGAATGGCAATGATTCCCGTCGCCGGAGGATTCGCTGAGGAGAATGCAGGTACAACCGAGGAAACGACCGCTCCGACCGATCCCTCGCTGGCGCACAAACTCAGTTCGCCCCGGCAAACATTGAAGACTTTTTTTGGTGCTTTTAAGGAGGGCGGTGAACGAAAAAATGCGGCCCTGACCCTCAACCTTTCAAAAACTCCTGCCAATGTCCGCTCCACGGTTGGGATTCATGATGCTTTCCAGCTTAAGGAAGTAATCGACCGCATGGTTTACGTGCAGTATTACCAGGTGCCGGATAACTCGGACAGTAAAACACCATTTCGACTCAGCCAAATTGCTACCAAACTCAAGGGAGCGGCTGAGGATGACGCTTCTCTGATTGAGATTGCACCTGACAAGGATGGCTACTGGCGGTTTACGGCAGACACCGTGAAAGCAATAAGCGACCTTTATGAGCGGTGGAAAAATCGACCCGCTGTCGATGGCGTGATCAAGGTCAAGCCTCCGTTTTTAACCCCCTTCTGGTTTCGACAGCTTTTCCCAACACAACTAACGAACGAGCATTTCTTGCTCGCTGATTATCAGTGGATTTGTCTTCTCGGGCTGATCTTTATCGGCTTCTTTGTTGACCGGTTGACGCGGTTTGTCCTTACTCGATTGGCTCACGGCTGGATGCGTTTTTTCGATAAAAGCAATGAGGCGACTATCGAAAGCAAGCTTTTTCGACCCGTTGGTTTGCTCACCCAAGGATACGTCTGGTACGAGGGTACCAAGTTGCTCGGGCTCCCGGACTTCGCCCTGAGTGTATTGCTCGTCGCACTCCAGATATTTACGGTGATCGCCGCNATCTGGACCNGCTTTTTACTAATCGATGTCGGCCGAATCTATCTATTCCGTCGAACGCGGAAAACGCCGAGTAAATTCGACGATCTGCTGGTCCAACTTGCGTCAAAGTCACTTAAGGTGTTTGTGATTTGCGTGGGGATTCTTACTGCGGCACAAGCATTTGGCCTGCCCATCGCCGGTTTGATTGGGGGCATGGGAATCGGGGGAGCTGCCATCGCTTTAGCATCGAAAGATACCTTCTCCAATATTTTTGGCTCATTCACCGTACTGGCGGATCGTCCGTTTGAAGTCGGAGATTGGGTGATTACAAATCAAGTGGAAGGTAGCGTGGAGTCCGTTGGTTTTCGGAGTACGCGGATTCGTACCTTTTATAATTCGCTGATCACCCTGCCCAATAGTCTGCTTACCACGACCTCGGTTGATAATATGGGTTCCCGGAGATATCGCCGGATCAAAACATTTCTGGGCGTACAGTACGATACAACACCCGAGCAAATGGATGCATTCTGCGAAGGGATTCGTGAACTTATTCGCCGGCACCCCTATACCCGGAAAGACTACTACCACGTTTATTTCAATCAATTCAGCGACAGCAGTTTGAATGTCCTACTTTACTGCTTTCTTGAATGTCCCGATTGGGCCATTGAATTGCGCGAAAGGCATCGACTTTTTAATGACATTTTACGACTGGCACAGAAATTACATGTCGAATTTGCATTTCCCACTCAGACGCTGCATATGTTCAACCACTCGGACGATCCGTTGCCCGAGGAAACACCCATCCCTGACTCAACGAGGGACGGACAACGGCTAGCTGCAGAGATTGCTGGTCCACTCCAGGGTGTACAGGACCGACCAGGGCCGGTATCTTTTTCAGGGCCGAGCAACTTCGGAAATACCCCAGGATAGACATGGCATTGTGGCCCAAACCGTGAATCGGTGGGCAAAAGGGTTGGCATGACGGTCGGCGATACAGATGCAGCCTCGAGAAAAGCAGAATACCAAAGGGTGATAGAAACTGCTGGTTTTTGTCGTTCCCTCGGTGCAACGCTGATTGAGCTTTCTGGTAATGATCGTGCGTCCTTCCTTCACAATCTTTGCACAGCCGACATCCAGGGACTCCAAACGGGAGAGGGTTGCGAACTTTTTTTTCCGGATGTGCAGGGGAAAACAATCGGATACGGATTCGCGTTCGCCCTTAGCAAATCGATTCTTTTATCCTCAGCACCAGATCAGGCTGAAGTGCTGCTCCCGCATTTGGATCGTTACCTCATTCGGGAAGATGTACAGTTGCTGGACCAAAGCAGTGCCTGGCAGCAATGGGCTCTCTGTGGCCCACAGGCAGAATGGTTCTGCCAANAAAAACTTGGCCTGCAAATCGGGTCACAAAATCTTTCGCACGCGCAGACCACGTATGACGACCGTACCCTTCGCTGTTGCAGAACCGATTTTTTTGGGCTGCCTGGATTCTTCCTACAGATGGAAGCATCCGCCTGCGAATCCCTTGCCACCGCGCTGGCTGCAATGTCTGCCGATTGCGATGCGTCGGTGTTTGAATGCTTACGTATCCAGGCNGGTTCTCCCCTGTTTGGCAGGGATATCACGCCGAAAAACTTTCCGCAAGAGATTGATCGGGATGCCCGAGCTATCAGCTTCAATAAGGGATGCTATCTTGGCCAGGAAACGATAGCCAGGATTGATGCGNTTGGGCAAGTCCAACAACTGCTCCGTCGATTGCAATTTTCTACAAGCGATACCTTGCCCCCTGCGGGTAGCCTGCTTGAGGTAGCAGGCAAAAAAGTAGGCCACCTTACGAGCGTCAGTCGTACTCTGGTGGATGGAGGGGTCGTAGCGCTCGGCATGGTGCGAAGAACGCATGCTGAGGCAGGTGCGCAACTTTCCTGTGCCACGGGAATGGCAGAAGTGGTCTAAAACTTTCCACGTGCGGTCTGGCGAACCGCTCTCCATAGGCAGCGGCGAGGCACGCTTACGGTGCTTCCACCGCACAATCAAAAGCATCCTGAAAATGAGTCACCTCCGGTTGCCTGGAGCCAATGGGCCAGAGGATGGAGACCACATCGAAGCGGGCCGAGTATTCGGTTAATTGGTAAGCGTTGCGGTATTGGACGGCCAGCTGACTTAATTTGTACTGCTTCTGGCTACCCACAGCGTCTTCCGGAAACCCTGTCGACTGCCCGATCCGGGTTTTGACTTCAACGAACACAAGCGTGGGGCCTCGGGAGTCGTGCAGATCGACCGCCACCAGATCAATCTCGCCCAGAGCCGAGCGGTGCGAACGGGCGACGACCTTGTAGCCCTTCTTTTTAAGAAACCGGGCCGCTAGGGCCTCACCCTGTTGCCCGAGGGTGCGGGAACGCGAAAGAAAACGCGGCCACTTCCATTGCATCGAGCGCGTGCCTATCCAACTCGATTAAATCGCCCTGTTACTTCTGATCCATCCGTCGCTCTTTGAGCCGCACCGCCTTACCAACCCGATCTCGGAGAAAATAAAGCTTGGCTCGCCTGACAACGCCTTTGCGTTTGACTTCAATCTTTGCAATGCGAGGCGAGTGCACAGGGAACTTTCTCTCAACCCCTTCACCTCCGACAACACGACGGACTGCAAACATCTGTCGCGTCCCCGAACCACTGCGTGCAATCACGGTACCATTAAAAATNTGGATTCTTTCCTTGTCCCCTTCCATAATCCGCGTGTGCACATCGACAGTGTCCCCAATCTCAAACTCGGAGGGTTCCGGTTTGAGGCTTTTCTTTTCAACCATTTCTAAAATTTGCTGACTCATAACACTCATCCTTAGCCGATATTTTTNGTTATTTGATTTTCGCGTTCGATTAAATCCGCTCTTTTGCGACGGGTCCGATCCAGACTTTCTTGTTTCCGCCAGCGAGCGATCTCTTCATGGTTACCGCTGAGTAAAACCTCCGGAACTTCTAANCCTCGATAACTCCGCGGACGCGTATATTGTGAACATTCAATTCGGTGACGATTCAATCCAGAAAATGAATCATTCTCTGAACTCGCCGCATCTCCTAATACTCCTGGCACAAGTCGGATGAATGTGTCGATCAAGACCATCGCGCCAACCTCGCCTCCATTGAGCACATAATCTCCTACTGAAATCTCATCTGGTTGGAGAATTTTTCTAACTCTCTCATCAAATCCTTCGTACCGTCCGCAAAGCAATATAAATTGCGATTTCTCCGACAACGATTCTACAACTGACTGATCCAAACGACGCCCTTGGGGCGTCAGCATCACCAGATGACTCGGTGTTTCTTGCGTGGCCTGGACAGCCTCGACTGCCTCAACCACTGGTTCCGCTTTGAGTACCATTCCTGGGCCACCGCCAAACGGACGGTCATCCACCGCTGCGTGGGGCCCAGTCGCCCAGTCGCGGAGATTATGCAGTTTCACCTGAACGAGCCCAGCGTCAATTGCTCGACGCAATAAACTCTGTCCCAGATAGCCCGGGAACATTTCCGGGAAAAGGGTCAGGACATCAAACCGCATGATCGGTCACTCGCTCTTATCTTCTTCAGCAGCCGCATCAGGTGTGGCGGNATCTTCTTTTGCCGCAGTTGCTGTATTTTCCGTGTCTGCAGTTTTCGTTTCTGCCGTTTTGTTCTCAGCCCCCGCAGCAGTCTCTGTAGCGACCTCTGGTTCTTGTGCGGNCGATTCCTCTGCAGATGGCTCAGGTTCTGCTGTCGGGACATACGCCGGAGCACCAAAAGCCGGGATCACTCGCGGACCGGAACGCTTTGCTAAAGCAGCATCACGAGCCTCCGCGTGGGTCCCTTCTGGACCGTACTTTCTGAAAAGTACTTTAACTTTGTCGCTCATCTGGGCTCCAACACCCAACCAGTACGAAAACCGTTCATGATTCAACTCAGCTCGGGCATCGGTCTCTGCAATCATCGGATCGTATGTTCCCAATTCCTCCAATACCCGACCATCGCGCGGTGCATGACTGTCCACCGCGCAGATCCGGAAAAAGGGTCGATGCTTCCGCCCCAACTTTTTCATGCGAATTCTAACTGCCACCACGTATCTCCTATTAGCTTCATAAATTCCGAGACCCGCTATTGTGCCCTTTTGACGCAGAAAATGTCAGCCCTCTCCGCCTCTTTTTTGCTTCGAGCAGCAACCAACGCGGACCGGGCCGGTGGGTGGGCAGAAAAATCAGTCTTTGGAACCGGTGCGATGAGATCGCTTTTTTCGCCGGGCCTCTTTTTCCCGCTGTTTTTTTAACTTTTGCCGCTCTTTGTTGGATAAACGTTTTCCGGACCCCTGTTTGGTTTTGGCGAGTTTTCCCCCGGGATTGGCCATGGCCTGGGCCTGCATTTCCTTTGCCATTTTCATGCGTTCCCGCACACCCTTCCCCGCCAATTGCTTCATCATGCCGGCCATCCCGTCAAATTGTTTGACAAGATCATTCACCTCGCCCGCAGAAACACCGGAACCGGCAGCGATGCGACGCCGTCGGGCCGGGTCGATGACTTTCACCGGATTACGCCGCTCTTCAGCCGTCATCGAATCAATGATGCCAAACAAGCGTTTCATGTCGTTTTCAACATCCGCCCCTTCCACCATATCGGCCATCCCGCCATCCATTCCGAGCATTCCCATCACTTTGCCCATCGGCCCGAGACGGGTCACCTGCGAAAGTTGTTTGCGGAAGTCGTCGAGCGTGAACTCGCCCTTTCGCATCCGCTCTTCCTGCCGCTCCATCTCCTCATGGTCAAACTTCTTTTGGGCCTGTTCAACAAGCGAGAGAACGTCACCCATCCCCAAAATTCGCCCTGCCAAACGATCGGGATGAAATTCCTCAAGCCCATCGATATGCTCACCGGTTCCGATGAACTTGATTGGAACCCCAGTGACGTGCTTGACCGAAAGAGCCGCACCGCCACGTGCATCTCCATCCAACTTGGTCATAATGCAACCGTCGAGTTCAAGTGCGTCGTTGAACCCTTTGGCGCTTTTGACTGCATCCTGTCCAGTCATTCCATCAACAACCAAATAGACTTGATCGGGTTGGGCCTGCTTGTCAATCGCAGCCAACTCCGCCATTAATTCTTCATCGATAGCTAAGCGGCCCGCCGTATCTAAAATAAGAACGTCAACCTCTTGGCGTTCCGCTTCGGTGCGTGCTGCACGGCAGACAGCGACAGGATCTTTCATTTCCCGTTGCGAAAAAACGGGAACACCGATTTGATCTCCAAGGACATGCAATTGATCAATCGCTGCGGGTCGCTGCAAATCGGCCGCGCAAAGCATCGGCTTTTTTTTGAGCTCCAGGATCCGCTGCGCGATTTTTGCACAAGAAGTGGTTTTCCCCGATCCCTGCAAACCGCACAGCATCAACACCGTCACCCCGCTCCGCAGATGCAGATCGTGATCAACGGGTCCCATGAGCTCAATGAGTTCCTGGTGAACAATGCCGATAACCTGCTGACTCGGGTCGAGACTCTTCAGCACGCGTTCACCGACTGCCTGCTCGGTAACCTTCGCCATGAAATCGCGAACCGCAGAAAAACTGACATCCGCTTCGAGCAATGCCTCGCGGACTTCCGCCAAACCATCGCGCATATTCGCTTCGGTAAGTTTTCCCCGACCGCGAAGCGATCGGAAGGCGCCGGAGAGATTTTCCTGTAGTGCGTCAAACATGATTTAATTGCGATGAAAAAAGCCACCTGAATGCCAAAGGCGGAAATGACTTCCAGTCAAGTAAATGCCGGAAATGCCTTAGAATGGCGACAGGTCCTAAAGTCTACCGCATGGCGTGGTCCATTGGCAATCCAGCGCACTTGTAGCGTGGACCAGATCGCTTGCGCTTTTTTTACCACCCACTCAACGGAAGAGTTCTTGCAGTCCTTTTTGCAATCCACGGTCAATCGCATCGTTCAGAAAACCGTTTGCAGTACCCTTCAACATCTGCTTGCTTAACTGGCCGATTGCCTTCGGGTCAAGTTTCGGATTCTGGACCGTTCCTCGGATTGGTATTTTAAGCGTTTGCCCGGCAAGACCGCGAAGGATCGGATCCCGGTCGACCCATTTCTGCCGGATCGGTATTTCGGCAACCATATCCAAGGTGTGGTCGAGACCCACCGATCCACTTGTCCTTACGACAACATCACCCACTTCGACTTCAAAATTACGGTGTTCAACACGTCCTTCCACCATCCGAAAANGTATCTCTTGTGGGTCAATTTTCAGCACCGGTTTATTCGCGGTTGGCCGTCGATTGATGATCGCATCGACTTGAGCAGCGATCGATGCAATCTGCTTTGTAACGGGACCTGGACGAATCTGCGCTTCGTGGATGATAAATGTGCCTTCGAGCGTTCCGGTACGCGGTGCTTCAAGCGGAACAACCGAGCGGGTCAATTGAATCGAAAACTGGCCTTCGGCACGCGTCGCATCCGCCAACACAGGAGCGAGGTACTGGAGCCAATCGCGACATAATTCTTCGGTGATCATAGCCCGGGAAAGGACCGTGTCCTGGCTTAAAAGTAGCACTGCTGGACCACTATCAAATCGCACAAACGGTACCGTTTGCAACTGGCCACCACCAAAAGGAATATCAAGACGCGTTCCGCGGATAATTCCTTTGTCTAATTCTGCGCGAAAAACGCCCTGTCCTCCGCGGAGACCGTAACACTGAAAAAAATCCCACGAGAACCCCGCGCCTGCTTGGATCCCACTCCACCAGTCGGTGGTCGGCTCTGAACTGGTCCCGCGATGGATCATGACGGGCCCACGATAATAGATCGGTTTTACTCCCTTGCCAACCATCACCAATTGATCGTCTACGTGAGCCTTCAGCAGTTCAGTCGCCTGGGCCAGATCGTAAACCAACTTACCTTCCAATTGTGCCATCGGCTGTTGAGAAATTCCCTCGATACTTCCCGCCAAATCCTGCACGCCGAGTCCACGCGATCCGGTTGTCAAACGTTCAATATCAAGACGATCTTCGGCATGGTTGTAAACCACTCGACCACTCACTGTCAGCTGTTGGTCCTGCCAAATAGGATCGAGGCTCGTTGGCTTGACCGGTGATTTTCCTCCGCGGATAACAACCGTTGCATCCTGACCCGCTGCAGGCTGTATCGAAAAATTTCGGATAGCCAATGCGGGCTCCAAGGCAATCATTTGATCTTTGGTNTGCAACGTGAACTTACCCTCTGCCTTCCCCTGAAACGAAAAATCGCTATCCGCAATCCAGGGCTGCAGTGCGTTGAGATCACCGCGTACATAGAGTGTTCCGGTTGCCGAGGGAAATTCGTTTCGATCGGTCTGTTTGGCTTCCATCACCGGGAAATCAATATTCAATTTTTCAGTCCAAACGGCAAATGCTGGCGCACGAAGAGCTACCGCAACATCTGCGATTTGATTGTTGACTCGATCCCACCTTCCACTTCCGGTAAGCACCAGGCTCGGTTGTTCGATTTGCCCCTTCTGCAAGGGAATCTTCAAATCTTGCACTTCGATACGTGCGTGCTCCAGTTGAATGTCTGTGGCGGCAAATCGCCCACGCAACTCCGCATCAAAGTGGCCCTTTGGCAACTCGGTAAATAACATTCCTTCCATCGGTATCCGCTTCAACCACGATGCAAGTTCACCGCTCGCGCGGATTTCTAGTGGCAATCCAGCAAGTAGCTGTGGCGTCTTCACTGGAGAAGTCAACTGCACCATCGCATGGTCTCCAGTCGAATCAAAGCGGAAATCTGCTTGATTGACGGCCGCGATCTTCTTGTTTGACAAGGCAGCCTGAGCCTGCAAACGAATCGTCATCCGCGGGTCTTCAAAGTGCTGCCCATCGGGCATTGAAAGGCGAAAACCCTCAACAATACCCTGACCGTTGACATCGATTTGGTTTAAATCGGTTTGTGCAAGATCAACGCTGACTTGCATCTTACCAGCCATCTCCAGACCGCCGAGATCAATAATCGGTTCAAGGTCCTCGCCCAGTTGTGTCAAGTCTACAGTCAGCGCAACGGTTCCTGCTTGGGGCGAGCCCTTGGCTTTTACGATCAGATAATCGCTCGCACAGGCAACGGTTCCCTGCCAGTCGCCCGATGTGGGTTCCTGAAGTTGCAACTGAACCGCAATCGGCTGCTCCCACCGAAGCTTACGTCCATCGGCTGTCGCTGATAGTTCGGAAGCCTTCAGGTCCGCGTTCCACTTTCGCCCGTCTTCCGCGGAGGCCAATTGGACCGAGAATTTCACCTGCCCAGAATCAACCTTCGTATTTTCCCGAAGTCTTAGCATCGATGGTAGTTTGGCTGCCAAACGCGGTAAATCTAGTTTTCCCTGCGCCGCGAGCTCTTCAAACAACACACCAGCATTTTCCTCATCCGAGGCACCTGTTTGTTGCAGCAGGTTCCGTCCAACTGCCGTCAACTCAAACTCGGCGAAGTCGGAATCGAAACGCAATTTTTCTACCTTGAATGCNCCTTCATCGCCGGAGGCTTGCAGTTCAAGGTTNCCACGCTGCATGGACACGGTTTCACCGGAAAGAATCGAGGGCGAACGAAATGCAGCGTCGCGACTGAGCAACTTCACTTCGACGCGAGCAGCATCTTGTTGCCAATCGATTGTGGCAATGGAAGTGATGCGACCTGCGACACTGCTCTCGGGCAGGAAACGCGTCAAGATGGGCCCAAGGGCCTCAAGCTGTACACCCGACGTTTCCCAAGTGAGTTCACCCAACGGTTGCTCTGCTTCGGTTTTCGCGGGAGCAAACCGAAAGACAGCCGATAATTGGCCGGCTGCATCCGCAAACTTTGACGCCGTAATTGCCGCAGACGTTTCCACGGTGAGTGGCAGCGCCTCCTCCGGACTGTAACGCGCCAAAAGCGTCCAGTCGGTAACGCTGCCCACGGTTTTATCGGGGGTCGAAATATCGACCTTCACCGTTTCAAGTTTTACGGTGATCGCGGGCGGGGGATCTTCAGATGGTGGTTGAGCTAAAATTCCTTCGAGTGCTTGTTCCCAATTTGTAGAACGCTCATCGGCAACCAGATGGATGTGAGCATCGGAGATGGTGACCGTCGCTCCCTCAACGCCCTCGGCGACCAGTTTGAAAAGCGTCCGGTCGAGATAAATGCTCGCATCGGTTAAAAGCGTTTGACCTTGGTCGTTCTTTAGATTGACATCCCTTAGTTCGATGGGTGAAAACCAACCGAGTGACGCCGTACCAATAGANCATGTGCCTTTAAATTCGGGTGCAACCCACGGGACAATTTTTTGGCGAAGCGATGTATGACTTACAATCAACGGTCCGCTGATAATGAGGACTGCCGGGATAAGGATAAAGCCAACAACAAACGCCACCACCAGAAACGGGTGCCGTCTGAACTTCGCTTTAAAACGACTCCTCTCCGCAGTCTCCGCATTCTCCGCATTCTCCATAGTGGCCTCACTATCGCCCATTGCTCACCGTCCTGCAGCTGCCTTGCTCCGACCTTGTCAGCCGGGCAGTCGATCCCCATCAGTTTACTCCTTCAATCCATACCGAGACATACGAAGTTGAGCAAATAGTTCGTTCAAGCCGAGCGACAGTGGGATGCCTGCAAGCAAAACAGTGGAGAACGGCCCAGGCATGCTAGCAGTAGAAATCCATGCTTCGACCCGAAAATAGAGGCCCTTGGAAGAGCAAAGTTACCCGGCCTGGACTCGAACCAGAAATGGCGGAATCAAAATCCGCAGTGTTACCATTACACCACCGGGCAGTGTGACTCTGTGANTGTATATCCCAGAGGGCGATTTACGGGAAGTCCGCTATNAAAACTTGGANGATTTTGGCNGGTTTCGGGGCCTNANGGACCCCTCAGGAATCNCTTTGNGATTGCAGGCGTTTGGCNACTGCNAAGGTGATTTGCTCCAATTCGCTCGCCAAATCGACCCCCACATGGCTTACGTGGTCGGGCAAATTAATTGTGACAGGTGCAAAATTGACAATGCCGTCGATACCAGCAGCGACGAGTTGATCAACGACATCCTGGGCTGCAGGAGCAGGTACTGCGACCATCCCTAAACGGACCCGATGTTGTCTGACAATCTTCTCAAGATCATCGATCGAGTGAATTTTTACGCCCTCTACAACCGTACCCTTCTTTTTTTTATCGGTATCCAGGGCCGCCACAATCTGAAAGCCCTGGCTGGAAAATCCCTTATATCCCAGAAGCGCTCGGCCCAGATTACCAATTCCAACAATCACGACCCGCCACTCGATATCCGTTCCCAAAATATGACGTATTGCCTGAACAAGTTCCTCCGAGCGATAGCCAATTCCGGGGTAGCCAAATTGACCGAAGTAGGTCAAATCTTTCCGGACCTGCGCGTCGGTAAAACCAAGACGATTACCAAGTTCCCCCGAACGCACAGTTTGTTTACCTTCGCCCAGCAACTGCTGAAGTTCACGCAGATAAAGACTAAGACGACTGATGACCGCTTTGGGCACGGAAGAAAATGTTATTTCTTGTCGGTCTTTGGGGTTCGAATCCGCCATCGTTGCCGCTTTCAGAAAGTTGTTTTCATACCACGCCTGCACGTGGATCACTCTAAGGCAGGTGGCATTTGTTCACAACCTGCTGCCTCTGTTTGCATATGGGTTTGCATATGAGTATCTGTATCACAAATACATTGAGCTAGAGGAGTTATTGCATTTTCGATTCCTACTAGCGACATATTTTTAGCGCCTCTCGCTTGCCACCATCGCATCGCCTTTGCCACCGGGCGAGAGGCATCCCCGCCATGGGACAGTACACCGTCGGCAATCCCTGAAGTGGGGCCACTTTTTTTCAAACCGCACCACGGAGTCGCACCCTCGCATCACCGCTCGCCTCACTGCGCCACCGCTCGCTCGCACCACCGATGGGGCAAGGATTCGAGCACACCGCAGAGCATGACGCATACAAACGCGCGAACCATCAAAATCATTACAAACCAAAAATCAAATTCGGTCACCGTAAAGATTGCGCTCAAAATGACTTCTATAAATTACGCGTTCCATTAATCCTATCTTAATTTACTAAATTATTTATCCGCTATATCTCAAGCTACCTTTTCATTGTGACGATATAGATTCCCTAGATACTTCATATTACCGACTCTGGGGCATTTAAAAAACTTCTAGCGTTTAAATAGTTTTGATAGATCCAGGAAAAGATGAACTTTAAGCCGTTTATGAGGCAATGGTCTTTTGACCACGACAGGATGACACACACGAGACAAGTCGTGCTACCCCATCGCACGAAAGGACGAGGAGGCAAAACCATGTATCGAGTCTTTATTCTATCACTTTTCGCAATACTGCCCTTCCTGCTCGCAGGTGATGCAGAAGCGGGCTACTGCGGAGCGGCACGTTTGCGTTGTTGCCGACCTTCGGCTTGCTCGGCTGACTATGGTTGCTGCAAACAGCAATGCCATACCGTAATGAAAACTTGCAAGGAAGTGGTTTACGAGAAGCAACAGTACACCTGTTACAAAACATGCTACAAGCCCGTCTGGGAAACCAAGACCATCAACTGTGTCAAATACGTACCTGAAACGTGCTACCGGGAATGTCGCTACACGGTGTGTAAACCAGTCTACGAAACGAAATATCGAACCTGTTCCTACACGGTCTGCAAGCCAGTCTGGGAAACGCGGACCAAGAATGTCTGCTACACCGTCAGCAAGCCGGTCTACGAAACCAAGACCCGCTGCTATACCGTTTGCAAGCCAGTCTGGGAAACGCGGACCAAGAATGTCTGCTACACCGTCAGCAAGCCGGTCTACGAAACCAAGAC